>CAZDLA010000003.1:0-145365 GCA_964506525.1 uncultured Nitrospiraceae bacterium | reverse complement strand
AAAACCAGATGAGGACACCAGATCAAATGTGCGAAAGATTCTTGACACTATCTTCTTGGCTAAAAGTCAACTAATTCACCAACGTCCCCTAAATGTAATTCTTTTAAGAATAACGTTCAAGCCAAAGCTTCATTTCTTTATCGAGCCTCATATCCTGCCAAATAACATAGCGAAGGCCTCTATAATCTTCAGCTAAACGAATGCGCGTATGTTGCGAAATCACACTATCATCTGCCGCAAATCTAATCCCAGTTTTCTCGAGCAAGCCAATATAGTTGTTTATGTCACCGGGATAAAAAGCAGTAGAAACCAATCTACCGTTAAAAAAAATAACTCTGAGTTCACCTATCGCGTTAAGATGATTATATTTCTTAATGGCAATCACATAGATATTAGATGGCGGAATTCCTTTGCGTAATGCTCTATTGTCCTCTATTAGCTCCCATTGCAACGCGCTATTACTCAGTGCTCTTTTAAAGTCATCAATATTTTGATAGCTTTCGATTCCATTAATTAATTTAGCGCGCTCAGCTTCGACTTTCTCAAACGATACAGAAGTAGTCATATCGCTACATGCAATTAGCGAAGCGATTATGGACACAAAAGAAAGCATGATTGAAAGTCGCTGTCTCGGGTTTAGCATGGGCTATCTAAGGATGTGCCAGGCTCATACATTAAGGCACATATTTCGACAGTGACCCCTTTTAGTGTTGAATTAGTTAACTTGTTCATTTCCATATCCTGCTAATCTGCGGCATTATCCCCTCCCGAAGATGCTTTATCTGCCCTGTCTTTGCGCTCCTCAGACAGATTTGTAAAAGGAAGTATAGCAGAAATCAAAACACAATAATCCATTCGGCAAACCATTAGCAGTATTCATTATTGACATCTGATGCGCATTAATTTATCATCAATACATCATGAGAACGACGATAGACATTGACGACCCCATCCTCAAAGAGGTAAAGAAACTTCAAAAAACCGAGGGCAAATCCCTTGGACAGCTCGTCTCCGACCTGCTTGCACTGGCTCTTCGGGAGCGCAAACCCGCCAGACAGAAATCCAAACCCTCCAGCTGGATATCCAGAGGTATGGGTGCACGCATCGACCTGGAAGACAAAGAAGCCCTTTACTCTGCTATGGAGCGGCAGACTCCTGCCGGAAAAAGAACTGCCACTCCATGAGTTTTGCTGTTGATGTAAATATCCTTCTTTATGCCTCTGATGCTGACTGTTCAAACCATAAGCGCGCCAAGTCCTTTCTGGACGATTGCATAAAGCAGGATAAGCTCTTCTTCCTGGCCTGGCCGACGGTAATGGGTTATCTGCGAATCGCAACCCACCCCTCGATTTTCAGCCAACCATTAACCCCTGATGAGGCGATGGCAAACATCAGTATGCTGCTGAGTTTGCCGCATATTCGCTTCCTTTCAGAAGAAGAAGGGTTCTGGGATGTATATCGGGAGATGACCTCAGAAGTTCCGACGCGAGGCAACCTCGTGCCTGATGCACACCTCGCCGCCATCCTGCGGCAGCATGGCGTGAAGAAACTGTATAGCCATGACCGCAATTTTCGAAAATTCACGTTTCTCGATGTCCGCGATCCGATTGCCTAACCACTAAGATAGGGGCAGAATCTACCGGTTATCTTAAGGATCGTGTCCATGAACCCGGCAAGACCACATGGTCATGCTCGGACCTTTTAGTCTCTCCGTCACCGCAACGGGTCTCAAAATATGTGTTATAATTCATTACGTTTATTAGGCAGTTCCGTTTGAATACAAGAAGACGGATATTGCAATTTATATAAGGTCAGGAAATTTGAAGTCTTTATTGAAGTCTGTGATTCTGATCACAGGCCTGCTTTTTCTTCTTTGGGTCCCTTCAACAGAAGCTGGAGCTATGCCCCCAAAAGCCTCGCCCCAGGAGCTGAGGGTACCGATCCTCCTCTATCACCGCTTCGGTCCTTCTGTAGCGGACAGCATGACCGTGACAACGCCTGTCTTCAGGTCCCATCTTGATTACCTCAAACAAAATGGTTTTACCATCATACCTCTTAAGCAGCTAATCGATTACTATCTGGGCAAGGGTCCACAGCCTTTGCCGGGTTCGGTTGTGATCGTTGCTGACGACGCGCACAAGTCTGTGTACACGGATATGCTCCCTCTGGTGAAGGATTATAAGATCCCGGTGACCCTTTTCGTATATCCTTCGGCAATATCAAACGCTTCATATGCAATGACATGGGATCAATTGCGGGAGGTCAAAAAGACTGGATACTTCGATATTCAGGGCCACACCTTCTGGCATCCTAACTTCAAGAAAGAAAAGAAGCGGCTTTCGGCTATTGAATACGACAAGTTTGTGGATATGCAGTTGAGGAAATCGAAGGAACGGGTGAATAAGGAACTTAATGTCAGCATAGACATGCTGGCGTGGCCCTTTGGGATTTACGACGATGAACTGATCAAGAAAGCAGCGGATGCGGGATATAAAGCCGCATTTAGCATCGAGAGGCGGCACGCGGTCAGCAGTGACCTTGTCATGAAGGTCCCGCGTTACCTGATGCAGAATTCGGATAAGGGCAAAGCATTTGAGCTCATACTCGGCACACCGCCGGCAAAAAGGACTAATAAATGAAAAGAAGCAGAATATATTTCCTGTTGTACGTGGTATTCCTTTCAGCTGCGTTCCTGTCAGGGCAGGCATTTGCAGCGGATTTTGTGAGCGGCAAGATTATTGATCACGTGACCCGAAAGCCGATCAAAGAGGCCATAGTCACCGGCAATAACGAGATAGTCCGCACTGACATCAACGGCCAGTTCACCCTTAAGAACTCGGCAGGAAAGATCGGCATCAGGGCCTATGGATATGCTCGGGGAGAAATAACACTGACTGCCTCCAAGCCCAGGTCTCCCATCGATATATACCTCAAACCTTTTGTTCCAAAGGCACTTTATCTTACGTACTACGGCATCGGCGACAGGCATATTCGCAATTCTGCGCTGGATCTCATGAAGGAGACCGATATCAACGCCCTTGTCATTGACGTTAAAGGTGACAGGGGCATCCTCACATACAAAAGTAATGTCCCCCGTGTCGCTGAAGTAGGCGCTCAAAAACAGGTGATCATAAAGGACGTACTCGGCCTGATACGCTCCTTGCGGGAGCAAGGCGTTTACACCATAGCGAGAATAGTGGTCTTTAAGGATAATGTCCTCGGTACTGCCCGCCCAGACCTGACAGTAAAGACACAGGACGGAAAGACCTTCCTCGACAGGGAGCGCCTTATCTGGGTTGACCCTTCCAGAAAAGAGGTCTGGGACTATAACATCAGCCTCGCTGTCGAAGCAGCGCAGTACGGCTTTGACGAAATACAGTTCGACTATGTGCGTTTTCCTGATAAAAAAGGTCTGAAATTCTCGGTGCCGAATACTGAAGAAGAGAGGGTCAAGCACATCTCCGGGTTCCTCTCTGCCGCAAGTAAAGCGCTTGCGCCGTATAACGTATTCGTCGCTGCCGACATCTTTGGGTACGCATCCTGGAATCTTGACGATACACAGATCGGCCAGAGGCTTGATGCTATCGTGCCTCATGTTGATTATATTTCTCTGATGCTTTACCCATCCGGCTTTCAGTTCGGCATCCCGGGTTACAGGAATCCTGTTGCACATCCCTATGAGATCGTCTCCCTCTCCCTGAAAAAAGCCCAGGAGCGAACTGCGATTTCGCCACTCCGTTTCAGACCCTGGCTTCAGGCATTCAGGGATTATGCCTTTGACAGGAGGCATTTCCGGGAGCTTGAGATCAGCAGCCAGATCAGGGCTGCCGAGGAATTTGGCTCTGGCGGCTGGATGCTCTGGAATCCGAGGAACGTTTATACGTCTGAGGGATTGAAAAGAGAACCGCTTTCGAAGAATAATATAAAGAAGGTAAGCTCGACAAACTGAGGAAGAGAGAAACAGAACTATGAAAAGAACCTTTCTCTGTCTTACAGCAGTCTGCCTCCTCTATACGCAATGTGCAGCAGTCACAGGTCCGCAACAGACAGCAATAAGCCCTGCTTTCAAGTTGGAGTCTTCAAAACTCGAATCCATCGCTGATAGTGTTGAAAAAGCGATACGCGAAAACAAAACGCCCGGTGCTGTTCTGCTGATCGGAAATCAGGGGGAAGTTGTTTACCGCCGCTCCTTCGGATACCGTTCGCTCGTGCCGGAGAAGATCAGGATGACCGAAGAGACGATCTTCGACCTGGCCTCTCTCACAAAAGCAATAGCAACAACCACTGCAGTTATGCAACTGGTCGAGCAGAAGAAGCTAAATATCGAGGCGCTGGTTACCCGCTATTGGCCAGCATTCAAGAAGAACGGTAAAGGTGCTATTACAGTGCGGCAGCTCCTCACGCATTATTCCGGGCTCAGACCTGATCTTAATCTTCAGCCCAAGTGGTCAGGCTATAAAAAAGCTATGGCAAAGATCGTAGCCGAGAGACCGGAGATTTCTCCGAACAGCGGATTCATTTATAGCGATATCAACTTTGAAGTTTTGGGAGAACTCGTGCACAGGGTCAGCGGTCAGCCATTGGACAGATACTGTGCTGAACATATCTTCAAACCTCTGGGCATGCGCGACACAGGCTTCAATCCGCCGCTCTCCCTGCGTAACCGGATCGCGCCAACGCTCTATACCCCGCAGAAGCAGCGTTGCGGAGAAGCCCACGACCCGTCATGCTTCAATATGGGCGGTGTAGCAGGACATGCAGGGCTGTTTTCTACAGCAGACGATCTCGCTGTTTTCGCCCAGATGCTCCTGAACAAGGGAACTTACCAAGGCAGGAAGATCCTCAGCCCAAAGTCGGTTGAACTGATGACCATTCCCCAGTCACCTCCCGGGATGAAAAGAGTTCGGGGCTTTGGCTGGGATCTTGAGGCTCCTTTCTTCTCCAACCGTGAAGACCTGTCTCCCCTCGGTGCATACGGACATCTTGGTTATACCGGGACTGCACTCTGGATAGATCCTGTCACAGATACCTATATTATTGTCCTGACAAACCGCGTTTATCCGGATGGCAAGGGAGATGTGAAAGAATTACGCGCAGACATCAAGAAGATCGTTGCCGAGGCTTTCGGAACTGTTTCGTGCGGCGAGGTTCTGAAAAAACAACCTGCGCTTTCAGGTCGTTATCATTGCGTCAAGAAAGAGACCCAGAGCAGCCCGACAAGCAGAAAAGTGATGACCGGCATCGATGTCCTGTCTGCAGAAAACTTTCTGTCTCTCAAAGGCTTGCGCGTAGGCCTTATAACCAATCATACCGGCCTTGATTCCAAAGGACAGCGCACGATCGATCTGCTCCGCAGCGCTCCTGGCCTGCAGCTGAATGCCGTCTTCAGCCCAGAACACGGCCTGTCAGGCAAGGATGATCAGCGCGTGAACTCCACAACAGATTCTGCCACTGGACTTCCTGTGCACAGCTTGTACAGCAGCACCAGAAGACCGACAGACGAAATGCTCAAAGACCTCGACGCACTGGTTTTCGATATCCAGGATGCTGGCGTGCGTTTCTATACGTACATCAGCACCATGGGATACGCGATGGAAGCTGCTGCGAAAAAGGGGATCGACTTTTATGTGCTCGACAGGCCGAATCCCCTCAATGCCTCAGCGGTACAGGGGCCTGTTCTGGACAGGGAACTGCTGTCGTTTACCGGGTATTTCCCGCTACCGTTGCGCCACGGCATGACCGTAGGAGAACTTGCAAAGATGTTTAATACTGAAAACAGGATCGGGGCAAAACTGCATGTCATAAAATTATCAGGGTATGACCGCAAGTCCTGGTTCGACGAGACAGTACTGAAATGGGTCAATCCTTCACCGAACCTGCGCAGTCTTACGGAAACCATTCTCTATCCCGGGGTTGCACTGGTTGAAGGCTCTAACCTGAGCGTAGGCCGGGGAACTGATACGCCTTTTGAACTACTCGGCGCGCCGTGGATCAATGCTGAAAGACTCACCGCGTATCTGAACAGCCGGAATATCCCGGGCGTAAGCTTCGCACCTGTCAGGTTCACACCAGCGAGCGATGCATATAAGAATAAGGCCTGCCAGGGCGTCAGGATAACTCTTACGGACAGAAAGGCGCTGAACGTTGCGGATATGGGTATCGAAATTGTCAGTGCACTCCATAAACTGTATCCTGCGGATTTCCAGATCGATAAGATCCTCGGGATGATAGGCTCGAAGAGAGTGTTGCAGGATTTCAAGGACGGCCTTGATCCGGGATCAATAGCGCTTCAGTGGCAGAGCAGACTTGCACAATTTGTTGACCTGCGCTCGAGATATCTGCTGTATTAGGGTATTGCCAACAACCCCCTACTCTTGTTTTTCCTTGGGGAACAGGGGCGACAGTATGCTCACCGGCAGGTTCAGTGTGCGCTTCATCATGCCAACAAGGCCGGATGCAACAGCTGATGGAGAGAGATACGTTACCTGCGGATCCGCTGGTGTCCCGGTCACCCTGACCGGTACTGTTATCACCGAACCGCCGAACACCGTGCCGACAATGGGCACCTTTCCGATCAGTTTATTCACTTGCCTAAGCGGAGCTACCATAACGTTCAGGTCGAGTTGGTTGTCGATGAGATTCAGCGATCCCTGGGCAACGACCTCAATAAGCGCGCTGTCAAAGATGGCTTCCTCGACAATGAGGGACCCATTGCCGACCGAAGCATTGATCTTGAAGAGTTCATAGGACAGCTCACTCTTGTCAAGATCTGGCAACTGCCCCTTGAATTCCTCACCTTTATTCAGGAAATCAAAGACCGTATCCAATGTCTTATAACGATAGACAGTCCCATGATCTGCAGAAAAATCGATCTTCCCCTCAACGACCTTTTTCAGATCCTCGGCCCTGCCTCGCCCCTTCACCTGGCCCTTGACCGTAAAATGGCCAGTAGCATCACTTCTCGATTTGGAAAGGCAAAGAACAGTGGGCTTCAGTTCCTGGTTTGCAGCATCGAAACGTATATCTAACGCAATTTCACCGTTCGCTTCCCCTGCTGAAAGGCTGATATCCCCGGTCATGTTGATACCGCAGAGGCCAGATCTTCCGACCTTGATGTCGGTCTTCTTTGCGCTCATCACAATGTCGGCATTGAACGGTGCTGCCTGGATTCCTCCATACTCAAAGATGGCGGCCTTAAGCCTGACAACACCCTGAACTGTCACCGGCTTTTTCTTCTTTCCCTGTTGCTGCTCCTTCAAGCTGTCGCCGTCCGGTTTCGCAATAGCATCCCATACAATGCGGTCAGATGATATATCCATATCCACGACCAGACCGACAGTCTTTGATGCAATGTTCCCCTTCAAAAAAATAGCATTGTCGTTGAGCATAAGACGTGCAGAACTGATGGTGATGCTTCCCTTCTCAGCGCTCATGTCCAATGAATCGATCCTCAGCGGCATCTCTTTTTTCCAGGGCAGAACGATCTTTTCACCTTGAAGCCTTCCCTGGGCAATGATACCTGCAACATCGCCTTCACTGTAATCTGCGGTAATCTCTCCTTTAACCATGCCGCCCTGTACCTGAGGGGTAGTGATTAGACCAGCAGCTGTAGATGTATCGAGTCTGCCTTTAAAGTTCAGCTCTTTTCTATTTTCCTGAAGATCAAAACTTAACAAAGCCTTTGATACCGTATCAGATATATCGAGCCTGCTGATCACCAGACGATCACGGCCCTTTGTAAGACCTATCGCAACAGACTGTCCAAACTCTGTTTTCAATGCAGCCTGAAATGTTGCCTCACCTTTGTCCTGCCATGTCAGCCGCGCCTCTGAAGCAGAAATGGTCTGATCAGTCCGAACGTATTCAGGAATACTGAAGGCAGTCTGTAACCAATGTAACGCCTTTGGCCCAAATGTTCCTGAAAACCTTATATCTCCCTTACTCACGCTCTCAAGTGATGTATTGAGAGAACCCGAGATCACAGAAGAGGCATCAAGAAAGCTGATGCCGGCATCGGCAATAGTAAGCTTTCCTGTCTGAGTTTCAAATCTGCCGCTGTTCACGTTCAGCGCGCCGGGGAGCAGTGAAGTCTTGATCATCAGTCTTTCGGCTGAACCTGATACCTTAAAGTCCCAGTCTTTCGAATTCATTACCAGCCCCTGAAACATGAGGGAAGACAGATTGAGCCTGCCGCTAAGCGACTCTATCTTGCGGAGCGGTTCTTTCAGCTTTTCATACGAGGTAAGCCAGGCATGCACCTCTTTTGTATCAATATTTCCCTTCCCGGACTGAATATCGAGAAAGGCCCTCTCTCCTGTCTGCAGCCGTGCAGACAACCCTGAAAGCGCAGACTTCCCTATGGTCCCAGCGAGGTTCTTCACAGCAACCCCTTTTCCTTCATAGGAAAAACTTCCCTGCTCCACGGCTAAGGGTAAAGGAACCCTGTCATAGCTGGCCGAGAATTTCATTTTTGCTATCTCCACCTTTGCCCTGACTGATGCCAGGCTGTCGCCCAAGGCAAGTCTTCCTTCTGCATTGCCATCTATTGCCTGTATATGGCCGAGTTCCTGATGAAACTCCGGATTCTTAACAAGGCGGCTTAGGACAACATGAATGTCCTTCAGGTCGGCAGACACCGCAGCATCAGCCTGAAACAATGCATCCTTTCCTTTCAGGCCGATCCTGAGTTTCCCGTCGCTGATCCGCGAATGCATAATCTGCCCCTTGAGGTCGCTGCCTGTCAGAATGCCGCCTGTTATATCACAGTCTCCGCTGACGTTCCCGAAATCAAGCTCAAGACGGGAGATTACGACATTGCCCTTGTTCAGCCTCCCTTTGATCTTAATATTCGCTGTTTTCCCGAGATCAGCAGCAGCGCTGCCTCTGGACTCAAAAGAGATCTGCTCTACTGTCCCGCTCCTTAGAATATCAATAATCTTCTGCACGATCAGTACATCCCCTGCCAGGCCAAGGGCTGCGTTTCTGATTGAAGAGATATCCAGACCTTTTCCTTTTGCCTCAAGGCTGATCATATTGGCAGCAGGGTTAACCCTGAACGCACCTGACAGAAAGACGCCGGGGTCTTTGCTGCTCAGCCGGTCGATAGTGAGCACAATATCGTCATTAGTGCTTGCCAGTTGCACGCGCAGTCCGATCTCCTTCACAGAAACAGGAGATTGTCCGCTCTTCTCAAGAACAAGGCTTCCATGGTCAATGCTGAGCCTGATATCTGCAGAGCCGAGGGTGAGTGAACGCAGTGATGCGGCTATCTCATCAAGAGACTTTGGGTTGTCATCTGTTTTTGGTGGAATGCGAAGGGTAAAGGAAGGCTGATTGATCTGTATCTTGGAAATTTTTACCTGTCCGACAAAAAGAGGTCTCAATTCGGGAAAGACCGTTACGGTCCCGATCGTTCCGTTCATTTTTTCGGGAATGGTCAGGGACGCATTCCGGATAATGACGCGCGGAAGAGGAAACAGGGATATGTCAGCGTCTTCAAACGTGACCGTGCCGGCGATCTTCAGCGAGAGGAGATGCACGATCTTCGCCCTGACCATTTCCTTGTTGATAAGCCGCGGTAGAAAAAACGCGGCCGCAGCACTGAGGAGCAGTATCAAACTAATCCCGATGCATGACCACCTGATCAGCTTTCTGCTGAAGACAGAAGACAGGAAAGTCTTCATATGCTCAGGAACTGATACCTTCAATAAGTGCCTTGGATGATTTCACAAAGCAGACACCCTGCGGCAGTTTACAGTTTCCTGCCTTTTTCTGACCAACAGCGTCAGCCAAAGGATGAAGATCAGCGAGCATCATCTTGATGTCAGCCAGCATGATCGAGTCCTGTTCCGGAAGGGCCGGTAAATCGGCTGCATGGGCATGGAGAAACTCAGTCACCCGTTCCCTGATATCACGCACACTGTTCGTAAATGCTTTGCAATTACTGCAAAGAGGGTCATGCTGCTGGTTTGCAAGCACGCCTGCAATGAAGTGGTAATAGCGAATTCTGTTTAATTGATGCATGGTGATAAAACTCCTTTCGATCTTCCCGGTGATTCATAGCCACCAATTATGCGCTCATCATCAATGCCCGCTACGGTGCTGCATATCGACCTGTTCATAGACGATCTGTGAAACGGCTGCAATAGTATCATCGAGATACTCAAAGCTCTTTCCTTTTGACATGACACAGAGGAGATAAGGGTGCTCCGAGTAATAGACGATTCCGCAGTCATGCAGCTGCTTATTCTGTGTTGCCTCATCGGAATTTTCGCCGAATTTATGCGCAACCGCAACGGTCTGCGGCACTCCCTTGACCAAGCCGGACCGGAAATCGGTCCTTGAAAGGGCATCTAGCGCTTTTTCTGACATTTCCCTGCTCAGATAGGTGGCATTGTATAGAACCCGAAAAAATGAAGCATACGTGTACACCGACTGAAAATCCTCCGACCCATGTTCCTTACCAGGAGGTCTGACATTCAACGCCTGATATACCTTCTCAAGCTCTTTTTCATCAACAATACCGGCAAGGAGGGTGAAGGCATTGTTGTCTGAATAGGCGATCATGCGGGAGATAAGTTCGCCGATTGCATATGACTGGCCTGGCTGAAGTGCTGATGATGGCTGGATGTTCTGGGCCGCCGTGTAATCGCGCTTTCCGGGAAACAGAATCTTCTTCTCAAGGAACCCTGAGGTATGTTCAGCCTGTTTCAGAAGTGCGATCATCATCGGGACCTTCCGAAGACTTGCCGGCGTAAAATGTTCTGTTTCTCCTATACTAAACCAGATGCCGTCATTCAGCTCCCTGAAATAAACGGTCACGCTGTCAGCCCAGGTCTTATCGAGCCTTTTGTTTATGAATTCCTCAACGGTCTTTTTGAACGGCTGAAGTTCCCTATTCTTCCATACATCCTCTGCAGTATCGCATTCAAGCAGGGGATTAATAAAATCAAAGCCGCCTTCGCGTTTTTCAAGCTCCCGGCTTCCATTACCTCTGGCGTCAAGAAGACCTCTGACAATAAACCCTGCAACCCCGCCCACCAGTATCAGCAGAAGCGGCCAGGCAATTTTTCTGACCCTTTTATCTTTGAATATGCTCACGATAGAATGTTCAAAACCTTTCTCATTTCCTTGTTCGCTCTACAGTCCTCAGGAAACAGCTGAAGTCATCTATTATAGTCTTTTTGCACTTGGCATTCACAAATGCCGGGGAACGAACTGAGAGCCTGATCCATGGAATATGCTAAAATGTATCCAATCACATATCACCATTGCATACATATGAAAAAAGAAAATACAGAACAGCAGATCCAGGACACCTTCACCGCAGATAACATTGACAACATTCGAAAGGCGATCGCTCATGGCAAGAATATCCTGATCTGCGGTGTCGAGGGCGTTGGAAAGATCACGAATACGGTCCAGGCGGTAAAAAATGCTACCAATGTGTATTATCTGGGCAATCCTCTTGACTATGAAGGTAAGATGCGGCCCGGAAGCTATGAAAAATACCTCACGTATATCAATTCACTCAAACGGGACATCAAGATCATTGAGGATATTGAGGGTTTCTTAACTATCACCCAGCCGGTTGTCCTGATCATTGATGAGGTGTACGGCAGAAGCCCTGATGAGTATGCACAGATCAGCAGACTGATGGATATGAAAAACGTCCAGATCATACAGATAACCGGATGCATCAAAAACATGAAGCGCCTCATTGACAAGGTTGATTTTATTCTTGAACTGCATGTCGAAGGGGCCTTCTCGGTAGAAAAAGATCTTGCCCAGGCGATCTGCAGAATTTTAGGCAAGGAAAAACCGGTAAGCAAACTCTTCTGAAACGCTGTAAAGACCTAACGAAATCTAGGCGATTTTCATGCAAGCCTGCGCATATGCTATGCGCAGGCTTGCTCCTTAGTTGCTTTCTATCGCACTTCGAAGGGAGTCGGAGGTAGCAATATTCCGCATGAGAACTTCGAGCGCCCTGTCGATCGCAATCTTCCGGTTCTCCCAGTGATCGATCTGTATGCCGGTCTCCTTCCCGTTCCCGCTCACAACCTCATTCCATATAATGGCCTTAGTCTTATTGTTGATAAGCTTTAAGTTAATCTGTATGGCAGCCTCGACAGATCCACTCCAAAATCCCATAATGCAGTAAGAATCAAATTTAAGGACTTCACCAGTAATGGCAATGGGGCTCTCCGACGAGTTTAAATTGTAACCCATTTTTACAAACATGTTCTTAAGTGAATCGGTCAGGTATTGGGAAATTTCGATATCATTCAGGTATTGCCCGCCCGTCTTCCCCTGCACACCTTTGTATGAGATCAAGTTCGGAGCAACACCCCTGACATCTTTTAACGGAGCGATCTGTATAGCTTTACTGGAACTTGTTGAGACAGCAAAATTCGATGGTGTGTAGTCGATCTTCACATTGTCATTCGTAAAAGCACAACTCGATAACAGAGTTCCCAGCAAGATGATCGTGAAAGCTTTCAGATTTGACATATTCATACATTGCCTCCATTTAACAGAATACCATTCAGTCCGGAATGCGGACGACTTGCGTAACGGTTAGATTATACAATCATGCTTAAAGCTATCACAAGGCTCAGCGTTCTTCAAGCGCTCCTTCGCAATGTCTGACAAGCCCATCTGAAAATAAAAAAACCCCGAGATTATCGGGGCCTTTTTACGAGATCTTACCTCATAAGTTCTAGACGTTCTCGACCATCTCCCAGACGCCGGTCGGGCAGATGCCTGCGCAGAAACCGCAACCGATGCATTTTTCCTCATCAACCACATACTCAAACGCGCCGCCTTCAAGCTCTATCCTGCTGATCGCACCCCAGTAACAGGTCGCATCGCACATATGACAGTCACGGCAGGACGCACAGGACAGACATTTATGCCCTTCTTTTTCGACCGTAAAATCTCCGGTGCTTGCCTCATAGTATTCCCGCTTGATCTTATCGTAGGAAATGACCTGTTTGTTCTCAGGCGCACGCGGTGCATGCATGAGCTGATAATGCACAGTCTCAGCAACAAGCCTTCCCTGGCCAATCGCATGCGTTACCAGTCCAAGTCCCGTCACATCACCGATTGCAAAGACCTTCACATCAGAGGTCTGGTTGATATCGTTGACTGCTATCCAGCCGCGCTCTGTATGAACATCAGATGGCAGAAAATCAAGGACCGGCACGTCGCCGACAGAGATGAGCACCACATCAGCATCGAGAGATGAGCCATCCTTAAAATAGATCTTCTTCCCTGCATGGTCATACCGTTCGGTGATCTTCGGGTAAAGTATCTGCGTGCCTTTTGACGTTGCAGCCTCAACTTCCTTGCCGAATGCAGCTGGCTTCTGGATATCAACAGCAATGACCGACTCTGCGCCAAAGTTGTAAGCCTCGGATGCCACGTCCATGCCGACATTGCCGGCACCGATTACCACAACCTTCTTGCCCTTCAGATCATGGATTTTGCCGCTGTTCGTCTGCTTCAGAAAATCGTATGCAGTCGCCACATACTCTGAGCCGGGGAATGGAATTGCCCTGCCCTTCTGGGCACCCACAGCCACGATCACTATCTCATGGTCTTTATAAATCTCGCCATATTTCTTCCGGTCGATCTCTGCATTGAGCTGCACGTTTACACCAAGTTCGCTGAATCTCGAAAGTTCCTTTTCAAGAATCTGGTGCGGAAGACGCTCGCGCGGTATGCAATGCTCGATCTTTCCGCCGAGCTTTCCTGATGCCTCATAAAGATCAACGCTGTGACCTTTAAGGGCCAACTGCCAGGCAGCACTGAGTCCGCCAGGTCCTCCACCGATGACCGCTATCTTATGATTGGTCGGCTTCTCCTTCTTAGGAGCAGGCAGATTAAGCGCCAGACTGCCGAGTTTGTCTATCGCAAGAGGCTTGTCAATGAGGCCTCTGGTACAGCCTGTCATGCAGAGGTTCGGACATATCTGACCGCAGACCGTTGCTGGAAGCGGGCTGTATCTGAGCACCAGTTCCAGCGATTCCTGAAGCAGGCCCTGCCTGATAAGTGTTGCCCTTTTGTGCGAAGGAATAAGTGTAGGGCAGGCATATGCACAGGGAGGGTTATATTTCTCATTCGCCCAGATCGGCTTATTCCTTCTCTCTTTGCCGGTCGTAATGTAAGGAAGCACGGTAAGGTCATGGTCGAGGTACTCGGCAAAGATCCCGCCCTGGCCCACAGCCTTGTCCCAGTGGTTCTTGCGGAAGTCGGCCGCTGACATCTTGAACGGCTTCTTCGTCTTCTTCTCCTGAGGAGTGAACGCCATGAGTTTCTTCCAGTCAGAAACAGAACTGATGAGCTCTTGGTAATAGGCCATACGGTCAATTGCCTCGAGATAAGGCTTCATATTTGTGGTGAGCCATTCCCAGTCCTGGTCCGTAAGGTCAAGAAGCTTCACATCTTTTTCGCTGTATCCCTGGATCGGGCCGCGGAAATATATGGTCCCGCCGACCATGCCAACGCAGGGACGGTACCCCAATACGTTCTCGGCATTACGGGAATCTACGCCGCAGACGACCGCAATGCCTCCTGCCTTAAACTCTGCAAACGAGTCGCCGACATTCCTGAAATACCAGGACTGGGGCGGCTCAAAACGCGGATTGCGTTTGGTCATAGTGTCGCATCGTGCACCGCCCCCGCCCTGCACATAAAGAATGCCCTGCGCAGCGGCGTTGAAAGCACCGTTGGTAACATCGCCGAGGACCGTGATCTTTGCTCCGCAGTTGATCCAGCCTGCATCATCGGAAGCACTGCCCTTGACCAGGATCTCAGTCCCATCCATGCCCATGCTGCCGACGCGCTGGCCTGTAGTGCCTTCAACTGTGATCTTTATGGTCTCGCCCGTGGGCCAGATGCGGCCGCCAATGCCATGCTGACCTTCAGCGATCACGCGCAGTTCGCGAACACCGCCCTTCACAGCCTCCTGAATCTGCTCCTCAAGTATCCTGGAGGGAACGCGGTTGCCCTTCACATTACCCTGTATCGTGAGGTGTGAGGTATGAGGTGTGAGGTGTAAAGGCTGTTTACTCCTGACCCCTGACTCCTTACCCCTTACGTCCTTCTTACTCTTCACGCCTGACGCTTTACGCTTTACGCTTTCTTTCTTAGCACGCATAGCTTATCCCTAACCTCTCTGCAATGGCTTTGTCGTCAACACTCAAGCCGTCAGACATGCCGATCGGCAGCTCTGTTGACCTGCCCAGGGGAGCAAAGATCTTTTTCAGTTCAGTATCAGCTGCCTTAAAGACCTCAACAACGCGCTCTGCTACCTTGTCAGGATCAAGTCTGCGGTAAAGCTTCGGATCCTGCGTTGTGATGCCGCGCGGACATTTGCCAACATTGCAGAGGTTGCAGCGGTTGTATTCGTCGCCAAAGCAGTCTGCTGCAGCCTGCATGATATATTTACCGATCGCCACACCTGATGCGCCAAGCATGATCAGTGCAGCAGCGTTTGCAGCAAGATTACCCTTTTTGCCCACACCACCTGCGGCAATGAGCGGCAGCTCGTTCTGCTTGCCCTGCTTTACCAGGTCAAGGTAGCACTCTCTGATGTTCGATGCGATGGGATGTCCCATTTTGTCCATGGAAACGTTGTACGCTGCGCCTGTGCCGCCATCCTCACCATCAATGCAGAGGCCTGCGGCATAAGGGTTTCTTGCCAGATTGTTCAGGACTGCCTTTGCCGTTTTGGACCCGGAGATCTTGGGATAGACCGGCACCCTGAAGCCCCAGGCCATGGACATGGACTGGATCATCTTTGCGACCGCCTCTTCGATGGAATACTTTGTCTGATGGGTCGGCGGCGATGCAAGGTCAACAAACTGCGGCACACCTCGGATCTTTGAGATCAGCTTCAGCACCTTTGCTGCCATGAGCAGTCCTCCGTCACCGGGTTTTGCTCCCTGCCCGTATTTGATCTCTATGGCAGCAGGATCTTCGATCATATGCGGGATCGATCTCACAATCTCGTCCCAACCGAAATAGCCTGAGGCTATCTGGATGATGAAATATTTCAGGTACCGCGACCTGAGCAGCCGGGGCGGCATGCCGCCCTCTCCTGAACACATCACAACAGGCATGCCCTCAACTTCATTAAGGTATGCCACTCCCATGGCAAGACCTTCCCACATCGGAGGAGAAAGCGCACCAATGGACATGGAGCCGATCATGATCGGATATATCTCCCGAACCGGCGGGATGAAGATATCGCTCTTCCGATCCATCTGGAGCCTGTCGCCTACTACCGAGAGCGGCATCTGCTCAGGTGATATTACCCGGCCCAACAATGTCCTGATCCGGAACTCATGCCTTCCTGCATCGAGCGCAGGGTCAGTGAGCATAGATATTCTGGTGAACTTCAGTCTGTCAAGCGTTGATACAGTCGGATCGTTCCTTCTTCCGCCTCTTTTATAGCCATCGCCGCCCTTGTTCTTGTAGTGGAGGAACTTGGACTGGGGATTAAGTTCTGGTTCGATAGCCTCATTCGGGCATACCAGCGTGCAGGAGCCGCAGCCTGTGCAGTACCGCTCCATGTCCTTCACCTGCTCAATGATCTGGACAACCTGCCGAACAGAATTCGGCGTTGGTACAGGGCCTTCTGATCTGACAACACGCATAATCTTTACTGCCGGCTCGATAGCCTTTACCGGGCATACTGCCGTGCATCTGCCGCAGCGCTTGCAGCGGTCATCCCTCCAGCGGATGATATAGGGGAACTCTCTGAGCGAGAGCTTGTGATTATGGTCTAACCGTGCAGCTGGTTCCATACCGTTACCTCCTGTGCATCCGGCGAAATGATCACCATATCGTATTTCATCGGAAAAATATCTTTTGTCCTGTCTCTCTTGGGGACAGCGCTGTCAACTCCGCATTCTTCTGACATGAGAGCGTATCTGCCCTTCACGCCGCCTATAACACCGGGCCTGAGCTTCTTCGCGTCCTGCACCATGAATACCCTGCCATCAGGCGTGAACCCTATCACCATATTCGGACCGTCAATACAGAGCTGCCGCATGGACTGCTTCATCAACCCCACGGCATCAGCATCAGACCTGTTCGCCATCTCAGACGATTTGAGAGGAGTAATGACATCCTTGTAATAATGAAGCGGAAATCCAAGCTGCCTGACTGTGTAGTGAAGGATATGCGTAAAGACCTCGCTGTCACTGTTGTATCCTGTGTACCCGGCAAAACCCCTGCTCGAAAGATATTCCCTGATCGGCACAAATGCAGTGTTCTCGCCATTTGTCATGGAACAAAATCCCTGAATGAAAAAGGGGTGACAGGCATAAAGATAAATAGCATAGTTGGTGTTCTGCCGTCCCTGGGCAAAGATGATCTTTGCCTTCAGGCTGTCCTTGTCCAGACCGAAGAATTCTGCAACCTGAAGCGGATCGCCAACCTCTTTGATCGTGATCACATCAGGATAAAAAGAGAAGGCAAATATCGATCCGTCAGACTCTCCCAACGTCCGCAGAGCAAGCCGTGTATGCATAAGGAGGTCTTCCTTGTCCTTCATGGGCTTGTTTTTGAAAGCCTCGGGGTAATCATAGGCACGGGCAAAATAGTAGCCGCGGCTGATGATGCCGTCAACAGGCCGCGTCTTAGGCTTCCACTCATGTTTGAGCTTGAAGCCATGTCCCTTCATGTAATCGTCAAGGGTCTTTCTGCCGCCACTGGAACAGATGCCCGAAAGAACCGGATACTTCTTCAGTTTCTCGAACTCACCCCCAAGGTCCTTGAGCGTTAGACCAAGCCCTGAACCATCATGGCCTTCTTTCATGGTCTCAAGGGCAAGGACAGGCTCCATGGGCGAGATGTATTCTTTTGATGTAATCGCGGCAAGTCTGCACATGTCTGTTACCTCTACCTTCTGTTCTTTAAGAATAGGCAAAAAAAGCGTCTCTGCCGGTACTCTGGCATAAGACGCCCATACGTTAGCCGCATGCCGTCGTTTATTATATAAAAGTGCTGATTTTCATTTCAAGGAAAGTAAGGCATTACTGAACATATAACCGCAACAATGCAGGGGGAGGCTAAATATCAGGCTGCGACTGGGCAGCCTGCTTCTCCTGATAGAGGACCATATACTCTGATTCGAGTGATTCAAAGCGCTGGAAGGCGTCGGTAAGTTCCTTCTCCTTTGTCCTGATCGATTCCTCAAGCTCCCTGACCATCTCCTTGAGGTCCTCGTTCTCCTTCAGGACCTCAGCAGGTGTTTCACTGATTATCACCGGTCCCTTCTTCTTTATCTGGTCAAGTTCCTTCTGCCATCTGCCGACTTCATCAACAAGGCGCTCATTTTCATTCTCGAGAGTTGCAACACAAAGCTCAAGCTGTTTGTAATTCTCCTGAAATTCAGCAAGAGGGGCCTTCATAGCCTCCCCTGCCCCAGCCTCATGTGCTGCATCGAAGAGCTTCTTTTCAAGATCCTTGTTCTTCTTCTTAAGGGAGTCGAACTTCTGCTGGGACTCTGCAATCACATCCTTGAAGCTCATAAGAAAGGCAATCTTCTTTGCCTGGGCATCAGCAAGTGCCTGAGCACCCTTGAGCTCTTCGCTGATGCTGCCAATCTCCTCCACCTTCTCCTGAAGCACGTCAATCTCATCAAGGGCTGTCTTTTTGCCCTTCAGCACCAGCTTAAGCGCGTCATCAAGACTTTTATAGATCTGATGCCAAAGAGCAGGCATCTCTTCCCCTGCCTTTTTTGGCACCTCCATGAGGCCCTTCAGGAACAGAAGCCTTGCGGCCTGAAGCTCATGTATCACCTTAGAGTCGACTGTTGCACCTTCCTGCCCTTTCTTTTCATCAGACGCAAGCTGTTTCAACTTTTCTTCTGCGTGCGACCGGATGAACTTTCCAAACTCTGTCACCTTTTTCTCGACCTTGATCGGCCCTTGCCTTCGGATACGAAGATAGAGAACCATAAAACCAGCGATCCAGAGGGCGGCAGCAACTGCATTGATTATGCCAAATGTGATCCAGGGAAATTTCTGCGGGGGCTGAGCTCCTGCCTCAGGCTTATTCTTCACCTCAGCCTCGACGTTAACGTCATGCTTGACCTCAGCCTTGGCCTTGATATTTTCTATCTGGCCCGGAATCTCGCCCGGGGCTTCTGCAGATTTGCCAGACGGCAGTGCCTTAAAGGAATGCTCCTGTACATGCCTGAATCCCTTGCCCTCAGCAAGAATACTGATTGCATAGCCGCCTGCCTGTGCTGCGGTGAATCTGCAGGTATAGACGCCGTCACCCGCCTTCATATCTCCATCCATGCCATTGTCAAAGAGCGCCTTGAGAAAGGCGCTTCCGTCAGGCTGTTTTACATAAGCTGACATCTTAAGATACCTTGCCACTTCAGGGCTGTTCAGAATCAATTGGGCTTTTACAACGCTGGCGGTCACGGTCATTGGCTCGCCCTGTTTGATCTGGGCGGGCAGGAGAGAACTCCGCAGTTCGATCTCAGGCCCGCTTTCCTGCCCAAATACCATAGCTCCGCTTAGGAGCATAGCAAATGCAGCCAGGACAAATAATCTTTTTATAGTAAGCATATATTTCATTGCCATTACGTATTATCCGGCCTTTACTCCCAGCTCAAAGATATGTTTTGGTCCTTATTATGACTTCTCTGGAAATTGCGGCAAGGAATTCAATGCAATTATACCCTGTTGGAAAAAAGAAATGCATAATCAGGCTGGTCTGAACCATAGAAAATATTGTATCTTAATACCGGACAAATAATACGTAGAATTATTATCAGGGGGGACAAATGGGTATTAAACCAAAGGCAGTTGAGAATTTTGAAACAGAAAGAGATACGATGGACCAGTTTGCATCTATTTCGTTCGAACACCCCATAGACCGGCTCAAACATCATATCCTTCAGACTAAGGGCAAGATCATCAAATCAGAATGTTCCTTTGACGGAACAGCCTATGTGATATGGGAGATTCAGGGCAAGCAGTACCGGGCCTGGAGCACCTGGCCGGACAACGATTCCAATATAAACTGGAAAGCCTTACCCTAAAAACAGGCAGCCTCCCGCTCATCATCGTCTGGCAATTCTGTTCGATCACCTTCGACTTTTATGCAGGTGAGCTTCCAATTTTCCAATCAGTTCTTTTGCCTTTTCCAGGCGACTGTCCTGCGGACGGGTATGTCTCACAAATTCCTCGTAAGCGCCTAAGGCCTCACGATACATGTTTTTCTTGATGAAGGCGCTGCCCAGATTGTGATAGGCATCTGCGAACCCCGCTTTTTTTACAACCGCTTTTCCATAAGCACTGATAGCATCATCGACCTGCCCCTTCCTCATATAGGATGTGCCGAGATTGTTATGGGCCTCTGCATACTGGGGAGCAATTCGCACAGCATCTCTGAACGCCTGTATCGCATCATCAAGATTATTTTTTGCAAGATAGGTAATGCCGAGCTTATAAAAGGCTTCGGCAAAAAACGGATTGATCCTTACCGCTTCTTTGTACGCGGCAATTGCCTGATCAGTCAATCCTTTTTTATACAGAGCAACGCCAAGATTTACATAGGCTGCATCGAATTCGGGATTGGATCGTATTGCCTCTCTGTATTCCGTAATTGCTTCGTCGATCTGTTTATTATTAAACAATGCTATCCCAAGATTGAAGTGCACAGCGTTCAGGTCACTATCTAAGCGGAGAGCTTCGCGATAAGAGAGGATCGCCTCTTTTAACAGACCTTCTTGTGCCAACGCATTGCCAAGATTATAGTGTGCATCCGCATTTTTTGGATTCAGTCTTATGCTCTCTCTATAGTTTCTGATCCCTTCTTCAACAAGCCCAAGATTGGTCAAAGACATACCCTTATTAATGAGTTCGCCATCCTTGAGCTCCTCTCTATGCGGCGGTTCCGGAGGTTTATCTCCTGTCTTCTTTGTGATCTCCCGGTGATAAATCTTTTCAAGGTCCACCCTCAGAGCCTGGAAATCCTCGTACCTCTTGTCGCGCCTTTTCTGCAGACATTTCGTTATAACGTCAGCAAGCACCTTCCCCTTGCTGGGCACCCGCGGGATCGCATAGTCCTTGTGTGCATGCCTCCAGGTATCCCCTTTCCTCGGCTGAAACGGAAGTTCTCCATTATTGACCAACTGGAACAGAATGATGCCAAAACCGTAGATATCACTTTTCACCTCAGAAACGCCATAAAACTGCTCCGGGGCCATCCATGGGGGAGAACCCGCAACTATCCTGTTATTATAGGTCGTCAGAAAGGTCAGCCCCTGTTGGTTCTTCTCTATCAGGTCCTTGATCTCTTCTGTCCGTTCAGCCTTGTTCCAGAGCCCGACAAGACCAAAATCAGTGATCTTCACGTCACCGTCCATGGTGATCATAATATTGTCCGGCTTTATATCACGGTGAGGCGTGACACCCTTTGAGCAGGCGTATTCCATGCCGTAACAGAACTGAATTGCCCATTTCAATGTCTGCTTAAGGGAAAATGGGCTCTTCAGATACGGCGTGATCGTGTTTCTGCCTAAACCGTCAGGGGATATATACTCACAGCCGATGAACATATGATGATCGATTTCGCGGGCCCAGTAAGCCCTCACGATATAGGGATGTTTTTCGAGGTATATCCAGGCAAGAGCCTCTTTCTTGAAGCTGTCCATGGTCTTTTTCGAGTCAAGATATCTGCTCTGCAATGTCTTGAGTGCCAGCGATCTCTGGTGCTCGCGGTCATAACAGACATAGACAATGCCCATGGCGCTTTTGCCTTCACCGCCGCATATTTCCTGGACCTGATATCTTGCGCCGATCACATCATCGACCTTATAGCTTTGCTCCCTTTGGGCAGATAAAGCAGGGCTTTCCTGGCGGGATTCAGTTCGAGGTTTTTCAGGCTTGCGGACATCATTCAGCAAAGACCCGCATTTCCCGCATTTCGGGCTTTCGGGCAATCTTGACCTCAGCACCCTGTTTTTCACCTGGCAGCTTCTGCAGGCGATAATCACCGATTCAGGAACAGCAGTTCCGGGCTTCGCTTCATTATTCATGGTTAAGGCATCACCGCAATCAGAGAGATATTATCCTTACCGCCTTTATTATTGGCACTGTTTACCAAAGCATCTACCACATCGCTCAGTTCCCCGCTGTTTCCTGCAATAAGGCTCTGAATATCATCATCGCCCATCATGTCTGTCAGTCCATCAGAACACAAAAGCAGAATATCATTGCTGAGCAATTCGATGGCTTTTGTGTCCGGAACTGGACATGCACGAGGTCCGACCGCCTGCGTAAGAGCATGCCACATGCGGCGAGGCACCTTTTCACTCTCCCGGGAACCACGCTCAGCACACGCATCGCCAAAAGTATGGTCCCGGGTAATTCTCTGTAAGGTATTCCGGAACAGATAGGCCCGGCTGTCACCGGCATGGCAGAAAAATGCATTTCCGCCTCTGATATACAGCTCAACGAGCGTTGTTCCCATGCCATAGAGCGCATCATCAGACGCAGCCCTGGCCTGCACGGCACGGTGTGCCCGGTACAGGGCCTCTTCCATGATATTGAGTACTGCACGTTCATCTCCTGCCTGATCTATTCTTTCCAGAAGAAACGTATAGGCCTCTTTCACCGCAACATCGCTGGCAACTTCTCCGGCATTGTGCCCGCCCATGCCGTCTGCAAGCAGAAAGATGCCCCTCTCCTCGTCGATCAGAAGAGCATCTTCATTATTATTTCTGACATGACCCAGCTCTGTCTTCCATGCTGCCTTCATCTTGAATGATCCTTAAGGATGATATGAATTCCTTCCATGGGGCGACTACTTTTCCCTTGCCTGACAGGTTGTTTCCTGCTTGCCATGATTGTATCACACAAAAGATTATCTGCATCACCGTTAATCATGCCAGAATAAAAAACAGCAGGGAGTCTGTCCTTTAAGACTAACTCCCTGCTGTTAGATGGTGGGCAATGGCAGGATCGAACTGCCGACCCCTCCCGTGTGAAGGGAGTGCTCTCCCGCTGAGCTAATCGCCCGTGAGGCCGTAATGCGCCCGCCACAGGCGGGTCCGCCAAGGCGGATAATGCGTGAAGCCTAACCAGTATAAAGCAACCGCCTAATTCCTGCCGATGCAGAAATACTTAAAACCAAGCTTCTTCATCTTCGATGGCTCATAGATGTTTCTGAGGTCGAAGAAATACGGTGTCTTCAGCAAGGCCTTGACCTTCATGAGTTCAAGGCTTCTGAATTCATTCCATTCCGTCACGATCACAACCGCATCAGCACCCTTCATGCAGTCATAGGGATTCTTTGCATAGCTTATCGTCTTCCTGAATATCGTTTTTGCATCATCCATGGCAATGGGATCGTACGCCCTCACTTTTGCCTTTGCTTTGAGCAGCTGTTCGATAAGGTAAATGGATGGTGCCTCGCGCATGTCATTCGTGTTCGGTTTAAAGGAAAGACCGAGTATTGCCACGGTCTTTCCTGCAAGCTTCCCGAGCCCGTCATGAATCTTTTCGAAGGCAATTTTCTTCTGATGCTCATTTACCGCTACAGCCGACTCCACAATATCGAGTTTCATGTCGTTGTTCTTCGCTATGGTCAGCAGAGCCCGCGTGTCCTTTGGGAAACAGGACCCGCCATAGCCCGGCCCCGGGTGGAGAAATTTGGCGCCGATCCGCTGGTCGAGTCCCATGCCTTTGGCTACCATATGGACATCCGCTCCGACCCTGTCGCAGAGACCGGCAATTTCATTGATGAACGATATTTTTACGGCCAGGAACGAATTCGAAGCATACTTGATCAATTCCGCAGTCTCTATGTTCGTAATAACAAAGGGCGTCTCGATAAGATAGAGCGGGGCGTACAGGTCCTTCATGATCGCAATTGCCTGCTGGCTCGATGCGCCGATGATAACGCGGTTAGGCCGCAGGAAATCCTCGATCGCAGAACCTTCTCTCAGGAACTCCGGGTTCGACACAATGTCAAAGTCCACCTGCTCCCTCAGCCTTTTCGAGATGATCTTCCTGAGACGCGCGCCTGTGCCGACCGGAACCGTGCTCTTGGTAACGATCACCTTATATCCCCTGATGTTCTGCGCTATCTCTTCTGCAACAGCTTCTACATAGCGCATGTCCGCAGAACCGTCGCCGCGCGGAGGCGTGCCAACAGCAATAAAGATAACGAGACAGGGGTCAACAGCATCCTGTATGCGTGTGGAGAACTTGAGCCTGCCGTTCTTGATATGTTTCTTGACAAGATCACTCAGGCCTGGCTCATAAAAAGGGATTACGCCTTTTTTCAGTGCCCTGATCTTCTTTTCGTCCTTGTCAATGCAGGTCACGGCAACGCCGAACTCGGCAAAGCACGCTCCGGTCACCAGTCCTACATATCCGCTGCCGATCACTCCTATATGCATGAAACCTCCGTGTAATCTTGCTTCATATTACGAGAAATATTATACCTAATTTGCCGTGCTTTTTATTCCAGTTCCCATGCCTTGGCATATTTCAGGAAGGTGTAATACCCGTAAAGCACCGCAAGGAGAAGGCCATGCATACCGTCAAGGAACCCAAATCTGAGAATATACATTTTGAGGAAGGTAAAGCAGGGCTTCACCAGCAGGGAAATAATGCCGGGCCTGTCGGATTTCTTGCGGATCTCCAAGGCAGCCAAAGTCGCATAGGTCTCCATCTTTCTGAGGTAGTCAGATATGGTCCGGTAGGTGTAATGCTCCAGACAACCGTTGAGATTTCCGACACTGCCAGTGACCACAACCTTTTCATGGACTTCGCGATCCTCAAGAGATCCTCTGTCCTTCCGGAAGAGTCTCAGCGTGCGGTCAGGCCACCAGCCGCTGTGCCGGATCCATCTGCCGAGAAAAAAGTTCTTCCGTGGCATAGTGAAACCGTCGTGATCGGTCCGCTCTACTGTTCTGGCAATCTCTTCCCGCAATTCCTCTGTAATGCGTTCATCAGCGTCGAGAATAAACACCCAGGGATTCACAGCATAGTCAACCGCTCTCTGCTTCTGCCTCGCATATCCAGGCCACTCATGCTGAAAAATCTTGTTTGTATACCTTTTGCAGATCTCGATCGTTCTGTCAGCGCTAAATGAGTCGACAACGATGATCTCACTAAAATCAGCAGCGCTCTTCAGCGCATCTTCTATATTGCGCTCTTCGTTATGGGTAACAATCACGACAGAAGCAGGGATCAAAGCGTTCTCCTTTGAGGCATGGCTTTGTCTTTTATTATATCGGAATAAAGCTGCATTATCTCCGTGGCATGGCGCTCGAAGGTAAACTGTTCAGCCACTCCTCTGGCCTCTTTGGACATGCGCTCACGCACATCCTGATTCTGAAGCTCAGTCATAGCATCGGCAATAGCCTTTGTATCTTCCGGTTCTGATACGACAAATCCGCTCTTGCCGTTTTCGATGATCTCTGCCGCCCCACTGTTTATTGTCGTGATCACCGGCAGACCAGCGGCAAGTGCTTCAAGATGAACATTGCCGAATGGTTCATAGATCGTCGGAAAGACAAAAGCATCAGCTGCCGCATAATACTGCTCAATATGTTTCTGGGGACCGCAGAATATAACCCGCTGCTTCCTGATGCTGTCTTGGAACTTCTCCCCTGACCCTTTTCCAACGACCATGATCGTAACATGCTCATCAAGAAGCTCAGATGCCTCGATCAGATATTTGACACCCTTCCGTTCAAAGCCGGACCCCACAAAAAGGAACACGATTTCATTCATACCAATACCGTATTCTTTGCGTATCCTGGCGCGAAACTTCTCCCGATTCGATGGATTGAATTTCTCAAGATCAACAGGGTTATAGACAACAGCAATATCTTCGGCGGATACAGGATAATTATCCATAATGTTCCGTTTCACCATCTCCGAGATGGCAATGATCTTTCTATACCGGTGCCGGTGGAAGATGCTGCGTTCCAGACCGAGGATGAGCCAGTGGTAGGGATTGAGTGCTATTGATAGTCTGCCAAAAAAACCTGTCCGCCGCCACCGTTGTTTAAGCCACTCGATATGGCAGCCGTCACCTGCTCGATAGACGTCCTGATACAAGGTCTTGTCATGGCTCTGAATGATATCATAGCGTTCCTGTTCAAGCTGTTGTTTGGATAAAACCGCAAAGGTAAAGTCTCGCAATAAAGAACTGAAGGTAACGGCAGGAACAGGGTGGAAATTTATATTTTCATTTACTGCGCCTTTTTCCCACTGGATGGCATAGATATGGACCTCGTGGCCCTCTTTGGCAAGGAGGTCCATAAACCCTTTTGAAAAGCCTTCTGCTCCGCCGTGGAAGGCATATTTTTTACGGAGAATCGCAATCTTCATAACTGCACGTCAGTCCTGGCCGATGTCATGTATTTTGCAAAAGACTGGCATTAACGGAACTTTGGGGAAAGACAGCGCAAAGAAACGGATGGCTATGCTACCAAGGATTATCAAAATCCCTGGCCGAGTATTCGTAGTCCCTCTCCGTATAGTAACTCCCGACCTGTTTTCTGATCATATACAGGTTATCACGGTGGAAAAACCTGAAAATAAAGGCCCAGGGAGTCAGCACCAGATAAAAGATTAGGGAAAGCAGCAATACCGAATTTATCTTCCCCAGGACCTCTGCCAGTTTCAGCCAGAGCAGGGCTATCTTTTCCGAAAGAAAAGGGAAAGCGAGTGCTGTGCCGAGCAGCGCAAGAGCTATGATATGAAGGGCTTGAACCGATAAAACCAGAGCAAGCAATAAGAGACCTGCAACGATTGCCAGAATTGTCTCTAATACTTTCTCCCGTTGCATAAAAAAGATCAGAAGAGCGTATAGATAAACGGCGCAACAGCAGAACCGCCGCCAATCACTATCAAAATGCCCACTATCAGCAGAACTATAATGATCGGCAAAAGCCACCATTTCTTTCTCTCGGCCACGAATCGGATAAGATCACGAAGAAAGTCCATCTGCTACCTATCTCCTTAAACTCCTTATACTATATTACGTTCTAATACTATCACGTTACAGGTTTTTCTGTCATCAGCGCCCCGCATAACTCTCTGCATTCCGCTTCAGTCAAGCACGAACTCCTTCTGCCAATCCGTCTTTTCCTCCCGTGGCGGCTGAGACTTCTTGTCGAAGACGTAATTCCCCATAACAAGGCAGTCCATCTCTGTCCTGATGAAACAGCGATACGCATCTTCCGGCGTGCAGACAATGGGCTCACCCCTGACATTAAAGCTGGTGTTGACCAATAGGGCATAACCCGTCGCTTCTTTAAATGCATGGATCAGCTTCCAAAAACGCTCGTTCGTCTCCCTGTGGACTGTCTGGATCCTTGCCGAAAAATCTATATGCGTGACAGCCGGGATATCTGAGCGATTATAATATAACTTGTCCTTAACAGAAAACGTATCGTACCCCGCAGGCAGCGCCGCTCTCCTCTTGTCCACCACAGGCTGCACAACAAGCATATACGGGGATGTCCCCTTCAGTTCAAAATAGTCTGATGCCTCTTCAGCAATTACAGCCGGTGCGAAGGGCCTGAAGCTTTCCCGATATTTGATCTTCAGATTCAGTTTCTTCTGCATTTCCGTATTTCTCGCATCGGCGATTATGGATCTGTTACCCAGAGCCCGCGGGCCGAATTCCATGCGTCCCTGAAACCATCCGACAACATCTCCGGCCGCCAAAATCTTCGCAATGTCAGCTGCAAGCACGTCAAAGTTCTCCACACGGCGGTAAACTGCCTTGAACTTCCTTGCTGCTCTTTCCACTTCAAGATCGGAAAACTCAGGCCCCAGATAAGTGCCCTTCATGGCGTCCGGACTTTGCGGTGTCCGTTGCTGATCAAAATACAGATAGTGCGCTGCCAAAGCTGCGCCAAGTGCACCACCCGCATCTCCTGAGGCAGGTTGCACAAAAATATTCTCAAATATGCCCTCATTAATAAGTTTCCCGTTTGCAACGCAGTTCAAGGCAACTCCACCGGCAAGGCAGAGATCCTTGGCCCCTGTCAGACGTTTAACCTCCCTAGCCATCAAAATAACGACATCTTCAGTGACCTGCTGGATTGCCACTCCCAGATTGCAGTGGTGCTGCTTGAGTTCGTCTTCCGAGTTTCTTTTGGGGAAGCCAAAAAGCTGCGCCCATTTCTGATCATTGACCATTTTCAGACCATAGGCATATTCGAAATAGTCCTGATCCAGCCGGATAGATCCGTCCGGCATGATGTCCACGAGATGCTTCTTAATGATCTGTATATACCGGCCGATATCCTCAGAAGCAGCATTCCCATAGGGCGCAAGCCCCATCAGCTTATATTCTCCGGAGTTGACTTTAAAACCAAGGAAATACGTGAACGCTGAATAGAGAAGCCCGAGAGAATGCGGAAACCTGAGCTCCTTTATTATGCGGATCCGGTTCTTTTCGCCAAGGCAGAATGAGGCGGTAGCCCACTCGCCTACGCCGTCAATCGTCAGAATAGCAGCCCTCTCGAAGGGTGAGGGGAAAAAGGCACTTGCAGCGTGAGAGAGATGATGTTCAGGAAACAGGAGTTTTATCTTTGAAAAATCGAGGTCTTCGTCGATCTTAGTCAGTTCCTCCCTGATGAGCCTTTTCAAAAACATCTTTTCCTTGAGCCAGACCGGAATACCAGCCAGAAAGGCCCTTATGCCCTTGGGGGCAAATTGCAGATACGTTTCGAGCAGTCTTTCGAATTTCAGAAGCGGTTTATCGTAGAAGACAACAGCATCGAGTTCGCCAAGGCTTAATCCTGAATGCTCGAGACAGTATCTGACCGCGGACCGCGGAAAAGAAGCATCATGTTTCTTTCTGGTAAACCGCTCTTCCTGAGCAGCAGCAATGATATCTCCGTCAATGGTCAGAGCCGCTGCAGAATCATGATAAAATGCTGAGATTCCCAATATCTTCATTTGCGGTTGCTCCCTCCTGCTCAATGCCCTACTTTACAAGCCGCATACTTCTCAACTCCTGCCCGACTTTTTCGGCAACCATGTCGTGACCGTAAGCAGTCAGATGTAAGTTGAGGCGATAGTAAAGTAACTTTTGATCTCCTGAGACCTTTGCGGCGGATTGCAGGGAAGAGGTAAGGTCGATAAATCTGTATCCAAGTCCCTTGCTCTGGCTCATGAAGAAATTGCGCTGCTCAAGGCTAAACCAGGGCATCAGATTGCCCAGGCGCTTGTCTGCAAAGGCGACATTGTCAGCGTACGTTGTATGCGCTGATGGAACGTATACGATTACCGGAACAAACTGGTTCTGACGCGCAAGCTGCACAAAAGATCTTAATGCATCGGTAAATACCTGCAAATCTATTTCCCCTGCCTGCAGCCTTCTGGCATGATGCACTTCATCGCGGTCGGTATTTTCTCCGTTAAATTCAATTGATCGGCCGGAGAGATTGATGCTGTATCGGAAGTTAACACCGTCAGCCCGGGAATCTGTTTCATCGGTGGCAAACAAAGAACTCTTTTTTAGATATTTCAGCAATGATCGCATTAAATTGTAGGAATAACTATAGCGCTTTATAATATTTCCTTTTCGTTCTTGTGGGATGGCACTTTGATCTTGAGACCTCTTGATATCGTCTCTATAATTCTTGTATTTGAGAGCATCCCGCAAATCATTCCCCTCGTATATAGCGAGTATTACAATTCTTGGTTTTTTCTGAATTCCATATCCTTTCAGCATCTGAAGATACTCATAAGGACCAACACCGCCGCGGCTCAGATTTAAGGTCTTAGCACCTGCCAGTCTGCCAAGTTGACTTGTCCATGTTTCTTCCGGCTTCACTGCAGTGCACCAGGTAAAAGAGTCTCCAATTGTTACTATGTCCACAACAGAAGATTGGCTATATGTTAGAGGAGAATTACAGAACCCCATTTCATCGAGTTGGGCAGTATGATTATCTCCGCGCTCATCAACACTCTGCCAGCTGAGCATAGTGTAAGGTTTCATGAGCCGCAAAGGTGGGCCGAAATCGTCACGGTCATAATCAAAAGTATCACTTAATGTAAGAAACCTCCCCTTTGCAATCTGGCCGCGAATATTGGAGGGAAAGTGGATCAAAAGAACGGGAGGCACAATTTTGGGGAATGCACGCAGCACTCCTTCCAGAAGAAGCAACGTTATTACGAGCAGGATCGTTACACCGAAAAAATATCGAAAAAACGTTCTCATCCTTCCTCCGTATAAATATGCCTCGGAGCAGCCGTCATGTATCCCCTTGCAAAGGTCAAAAAACTATACTGCCACGCGGATGCCATTAATATTCTTTGCAATGCTCTGAAGGCGTTGTCCCCAGGATACGGTTTCCGTGTACAGGCATGCCTGACACCGCTTTTTTTAATCATATTAGTCTTCAGGAGTGTATGGATAAAAGGTATCAAGTTCATGCATGGCAGTATTGATGTATTTTAGGTCAGCTTCGGCGAAATGACGTTTATATCCTCCGACCTTTCCTTCCCTCACCTTGAATGAATCGGCATCTGACGGATCACCCGGCTGCAGATTTCTCCTGTTGAAATCACCCCGGGTCTCCATAGCCTTCATATTCTCGAAACTGGCAAAATCAACAGCCTCTTTTGCACGCGACACGTCAATATCAGTGATACCAATAAACTCAAGCACCTTTATCAACGTGCCGAGCGTATCTCCCCTAAGTTCCTCATAACTGACACGAAGAAAGTGCGGATGTTTTCTGAGCCGTTCGCGCCATCTGTTCATGACATGAATAATGCCAAGAATTCCCAATTTTGGGTCTCTGATAAATGTGCTGATATCGCACTCGACCCTGGTGCCGGATCTTTTTGTCTTCTGGAAAAAGAGGGATACGACCGTATCTCGTGGATCACGGCAAAGAAGAATCACTTTTTTGCTAAACAGGATGTCCTTCGGTATCAGATATTTGCCGCGGATGCGCTGGCTCAAACTGGCAGCGCTGCAGTGCTTCCACATCTCATGGGTAAATCCGATAGAAGGAATAGCCTCGTGATATTTCGTCGGGTTGCCCGCTTCGAAAGGAACTCCGTAATGCAGGGACAAATATTTATTCAGGAGTACCCTGAACCAGGTCCGCCCGCTCTTGATGGAGAGGACCAGTATATCGTTCTTGCGGAATTTATTCCTGTTCTTTGTAATGTTCCATGTAATCATATTCTTAACTCAAAGGAGGTCGCATAAGAATGCAGCTGGTGACTTCCGATTCATGTCCGGGAATGAGCGTAATTATACTAACCCCCTTATATCTTTGCAAGGTGCTGCGCCGGACAATATCCGTTTCCCTCTCCTCCGCCATGGGCAATGCCAGGATTATTCTATTTGAACGGATCGAAAGGTGTGAAGAAAGGCGGGATGTGACCGCGCCCGAAAACAGACCGGATGCGATGCAAGATGTTCCTTAGCCCACGCCGTTTCACCGCAGCCTTCTTTTTACCGTCCCACTGTGAAACGTACCCGGACTGCAGCGGCAACGTCGAAAAGATCTCGACATCTGATATCCGCTTAGCAAGGACCAGAAGAAGAGTCTGTGAAGCATTCCTCATGCCGACCCGGTGGTTAACGCTCCGCGGGTCAGGAACAGCATACCATCGCTTGCTCTCCTTGCCCTCGTGCATGATCATCTGCTCAGTGCAAAATCCGTTCTCTTCGCTGAAGATCCTGAAAAACAGTTCCGGGCTGAACTGATAAAATCCGTGGCCCATGTAATTATTGGTCGGTGTACTGCTCAGGTAATGACCGCCGACCCTGATCATCTGCATGCAGTTTTTGATGGCGACCGGAAAATTAAATACATGCTCAAGCGTTCCGCCCTCAATAACCGCTGTATATTGGCCGAAATACTTATCGGGAATAGGAGTATTGAAATCATGGATATACGTTGCGGCCTGGTAGTCGGAATAGTCGAAGGAATGCACCTCAGCTGCGCCCAAATATTCCAGAAGCCGATCACAGTATTTCTCGTCATACATTGTTTTCAGGGCGTCAGGATCAAGGGCATGCCTGAACTCATCTCTGATAATCCTGCTGAACTGTCTGAGCGACAGATGAAGGCCCAATCTGCCAATGGTCGCGGTTCTTGTGAAATCAACACCACACGACTTTGCATAGAGAAGAAATCGCAAACCGTTAGCATTAATGCCCATGGTGCAGTCCTCCGCCGGCATACCAGCCAGTTTCAACTACTTTTCTTCGTATCCTGCTGACTGATGCTGCAACGTTCAATGTTTGCCGCCTTAGATATAAGATTATGCCTGTAAATATTTCTGTATAGTATACCACCTGCGCTGATCATGATTCCTGCAGTCTATGTTCCACATTACATATTTATTTTCGAGGACGCGGAATGGTCGTCGGTAATGAGAAGAACAGCCCTAATCTCCTGCTTCTGCGGCAATAAGGAATAATGCTTTTTTTGATATAAAAGGGTAATATAACCGTGGGTTTGTATTGCCTCCATGGAATCAGAAAGCGTCATCTACTCAATAGCAACAAAAATAGGAAGTTCCGGACTGGGGACGGTATCGTACAATGCAATTAAGGCGTTGCATGAAAAAGACCTCCTGAAACTGGCGGTCGCTTATGCCGACAGATCAGACATCCCAAAGTCAAAAATAATGACCCTTCACGGCAATCCGGCCAAACTCCTTTTCTTCCTGCCAAGACGCTATTATCGTCCCCTGAGAAAGGTTTTTTTTGATTATGTTACCTCACGGTTCATCCTAAAAAAGGGCTGCAACGTTTTCCATGGATGGAACGGTCAGGCGCTCAGGAGCATCAAGGCAGCAAAAAAAGTAGGAGCAAAGATCATTATCGAATCCGGCTCGACCCATAAACTGCACAAGGATGCGATCATTGCCGACGAGTATGCCAGAACCGGAATAGCGGTCAACCGCAGCACTGAATCCTACCGAAAGGCATCCTTCGACGAACTCGCCCTTGCTGATTATATCTTTGTGCCCTCAGACTTCGCCAAGAAGACGTTTGTGGATGCAGGATTCAGTCCTGAGCAGCTTTTTGTCATCGAGCGGGGAGCTGATCTGACCAGGTTCAGGCCCGGAAATCCTCAGCACGAGACCTTCAAGGTGCTTTTTGTCGGAAGAGTTTCTTTGAGAAAAGGGGTACGGTATCTGCTGGAGGCGTGGGATAACCTTAAACTCAGAAATGCAGAGCTTATTGTGGCCGGCGCAATCGACAAAACGATACAACCCCTTATTGCGAAATATTCCGGCAACAGCAGCATTACATTCACCGGCTTATTGAAAGATCCCGCAGCCGCATACCGGGATGCGCATATTTTTGTTTTCCCGTCGCTTGAAGAGGGAAGCGCCAAGGTCACGTACGAGGCTATGGCATCCGGACTCCCGGTAATCACCACGCCAAACAGCGGTTCTCTTGTCAGGGACGCGCTTGATGGCTTTATTATCCCGGCCGGTGACAGCGCGGCCTTGCAGCATAAGATCACCGAACTGTATGAGAACAGAGAATCTGTCGAAGTTATGGGCAAGAGTGCCCTTGAGCGAGTTAAGCCGTATACTTGGCAACGATACAGACAAACATTGCTAAAGACCTATGAAGAGCTCTTTGGCTGACAGAAGACGATGCCCTCTACCAGCATGAGGCCCTTCTCTATACTGCATATCGTATCAAAGCTATCAGCCAGTGGCGGCATCGGCAATCAGCTTCTCTCACTTCTCAGGAAATATGAACGTGAGACATTTGCTCCCTGTGTCTGTTGTTTGGGAGAGAAAGGTCCTCTCGCCAGGGAAATTGAGAACCTTGGCATCGAGGTTGTATCTCTCGGCCTGGACTTCAGAAAAGGATTTTATCCCGGAGCGGTCAAACAGATTTACGGACTTTTGAAGGAAAAGAAGGTGCATATCCTGAGATGCCACGGATACCGGTCTGCTCTTCACGGCGTGCCGGCCGGCCTGATCGCAAAAGTCCCGTGCATGATTACGTCATACCATAATATCTATATGCCCAGAGATGCAAAACTTAACAGAAGGGTAACAAACAAGCTCCTTTCGTTCTGCGCTGACCGCGTAATAGCAGTCTCTGAGCCGGTAAAAAAAGACATCATGAAACATGACCGGGTTCGGGAAGAGAAGATAATGGTCCTCCATAATGGTGTCACTGCAGATCGATTCATGAGCGCAAACGGTCATCATGCAAGACATGATCTCGATATCCCCACATCTGCCCGCATTATCGGCACAGTAGGCAGGCTGTTCGCGCAGAAAGGACAGCGTTTTCTGATTGAGGCTCTCGCCATTCTGAAGAATGATTTCCCTGATATAAGGCTTATTATGGTCGGCGACGGGCCGTTACGTGCGGAATTTGAGACTCTCTCGACCCGGCTTGGGATCAGGGAAAACATAATATTTACCGGACTGCGCAGAGACGTGCCTGATCTTCTTGCTGCCATGGAAGTCTTTGTTTTTCCGTCGTTGTGGGAAGGTTTCAGCAATGCTCTTTTGGAGGCTATGTCAGCCGGCAAGCCGGTTGTGGCGTCAGACATTCCGCCGGTCAGAGAGATCATAGCATCTGCGGATCAGGCAGTTCTGGTACCGCCCAAAGATCCTTCAGCCCTGGCCGAAGGGATCAGACATATCCTAAACAATGGGGAGAAGGCAAAACAACTGGGGGAAACAGCCCGCAGAAGAGTTTATGCTGACTTCACAATCGACATAACCTATGAAAAATATAAGAATCTCTACCTTACGATACTCAGGCAAAAAGGCTTGGATCAGGCGGATGGAAACTGACAGGTAGAGGGCATTTTACTTATTCGCTACAAAATGAACAACCCAGTTCCTTGATAACATTATTGATATACATAATGTCCCTGTCATCCAGGTATTCTTTATAACCGCCAACCGTGCCTTTTCTGACCTTATAACTATCCTGATCGTTCTCGTCGCCGCACGCCATCTTGGAATTACTGAAAACTTTTTCTTTCTCCATCTTCTTCATATTCTTGAACGATGAAAAAGAAATAGCATTTTCTATGATCGTGTCATCAACGTTTTCAAGACCCATGAATTTAAGCACCTTTATCAATACTTCCTTTGTGTTCATATGCAGGTCTTCGTAGGTGATAAAAAGAAAGTCCTCGGGCACGTTCCTGTTGGCATGCCATATATTGTAGAACGCTACAATCTTCTTTGCGCCATATCTGTTGCTGCGGACAAATTCAGAAATAGTGCCCTGAAAAATATTTTTTCTTTTTGTAGCATGGAAATAGGAAGAGACAAGAACGTCTTTTACATTTCTCGCGAGGAAGATGACCTTTTTGCCCCTGTAACTGCTGCGTTTCGTTCTGAGTTTCCTGTAATCGCTGCCAGCCTCCAGGGAAGAGATATCGTGGGTGAACTTGGTAAGCCGCAACCCTGCCTGTTCCGTCAGCGCAAACGGATCGAGCATCATAGCTTCAGGAAGCCGAAAGGTATCGCAGAGTATTTTGCCTATCAACAACCGCAGCCAGGTCCTTCCGCACTTCGGGTAAGAGATGATATGGATCTGCACCCGCCCGTGCCTGGCCTCTCTCTTCCCAAAAAGTCTTGCGATAGAAGCTGCAATCTTCTTCGTCTTCTTCAGGATATAACTCATGGAGTGATCCAAGGTTCCACAGTCTGCCAGAGCCTACCGGTAGCCAAAATGTTCCAGCGATGGTCCGGCTGCCTGCAGAAAAGCATCCACATCCTGAGGACTCAATTGTCCGGCCTGATTTTCATTCACATCTTTGCGCACAAATTTATCGATATCCGCGATATCGAACCAATGGACCTCCCGGTCCTTAACACCGCCAAACGTGTATTGCCGTGTTCCATCCTTGTTCATGGACCTTTTCGCCTGCAGTCTCACCTTCGGAACCCTGTCCAGGTCAAGATCTGCAAAGGCATAGATCTGCTTCATGAATGCCAAAGGATCCGCAACCATATCCTCAAAACGGACAATGTGATAACGCGGTATGGACTTCTCATCCTCGATCATCTTCTGGCAGCATGTCTGATACATCTTGCCGACATCCTCAGCCTTCCAGCCGCGCCGGACATAGCCTTCACACAAAGGCAGACCGTTTCGTACGAGCGAGAGAAACGTGGCATCAGGATATATTTGAGATAAGCGTTTGCTGGCAAAGACCACGCCGTTCATATTCTTGGTAAAAAATCGTGATTGCCGGATCTCGGCCGACGAGTATCTGACATCCTCATACTTGTATTCATTTCTACTGGTCGTTATCTTGTCGATATAAAAAATAAGGTCCACATAATGCCTGAGTGCAGCGGGCAGCTCTTTTCGTTCATCAAAACACCACTTTCCGAATACATGCTGCCCGGAGAGAATCCTGACGGGAAGATAGACGGATCTGCGCAGGGCCTTGTCAAGAAGCGAATTATTGGGCTTGCTGAAGAATACCTCATGTGTCTCCCCGCTCAGCATGGTAACGTCAGGGTGAGAGGCTATCAGGTTCATCAGCAGATTCGTGCCGCCGAATGAAAAGCCATTCATGAAAATAGGCGCTCTGTTCAACATATATCGTATCCCTTGCTCATGAGAGAATATAATACCATCCGGCACATCTTTTATTTACTAAAGCTGATAACCGAGCGTCCTCAGCATGTCTCCGGCAATTACGCCAAAGCGCTCCCTATCGCTCACGGACCAGTCAGTGTATGGCGGGAATGCATAGTTCTGGCTTTTGTTCGGCTTTGTGCCGGCGACATCAAGCATTTCGGCGATCAGTGTTTCGTCAACATCAATACCGAGAAATGAATGCAGTTCGATGAGCTTTTCACGACCAAGATCCTCCACCTTTAATGACAATACCCTGCCTTCCGGCAATGAGACACAGTGATCGAGGATTATCCTGTTCACCGCCACCCATCGCCAGGCGATCTTTTCGAATCTTGTTTTGTATTCTGGCGGCGGAATAAGCAGCGTATCTGCAGTATCCCTGCCGGTCGCGATCAGAAATCTTCGACGCAGAAGCGTCTTGAAACGGTTCATCATGGAATCAGGTTTGTACCAGTCTCGTGACATGCCGCTCCTCACAAAATCCCGGCCATCTCTGAAGAGAAAGATGAACTTTGCATCAAACAGTTCATGCAGTTCTTTCATGAGAAATGCAGCAGAAGTGGAGTTCTCGACATAGATGAACCGGTTTCTCCTGACAGCAGCCACAAGTTCATCCCTTTTCTTTCGGATGCGTTTTTTGATCCCTTCTCTCCTGCCGGGATATCGCCAGTTTACAAATGCCTCTGTCCTCAAGGAAGGATATTGATTAAAAACGAACAGGGATGGATGGAGCGCCAAAAGCCGCGACAGCATGGTGGAACCGCACCGCCCTGTAGAGACAATAAATACCGGTTGCTGCAACGCTGTTTTCAGATCACTCATACGCGCCGTGTCAGTCTAATCAAGCCCCGGCTTCATTGTCAACCACGCCCAATTCCCCGGTCATTGAAGAATGCCGGCTGCCAGGGAGATCAACTGCCCGGTCCTCTTCTCATAAGTATGCTCGGCCAGGATGCGCGCCCTCCCCGCAGCAGCAATCTTCTGCCGTTCAGCTTCCCGCGGCAGATAGAACCTGATCTTTTCTGCCATCTCATCAGCTGAAGCAAAGGTCACGATCTCCTTGTCCGGCTCAAGGACATCCTCGATGCCGACTACATGTTGACACATATAAAAAGCCCCGTTTCCCACCGCGGTGTACATTCTGGCACTCATAGATTTTCTGACCTGGGGCATGGAATCAAACGCAAGGAATATCTTCGAGAGTTTAACAACCTTTGCAAACTCCGGGCCCCAAACAAACCGGCCGCCGTAAGACCTTCCTATTCTGCCGATCAGCAGTGGGATGGTCGAGAATTTTCTTGGAATGCGGGGACCCCACCATTTGAACTGCACGCCGAGATCAATTACCCGCTCGAGGTACTGTCTGCGAACAAGATATTGGTTCAACGAGCCGAGATTGCCCACAAAGGTGATATCTGAAGAGAAGATCTTCTTGTCCTCAGGCGTTATCTCCCCTGTTTCGAAGCAGGAAGGTTCAAACGCCTGTGAAAGCCAGTAGCTCATGGGATTGATCTTCCTGAAATCTTCAAGAAGTCCCTCTGACATGGTCAGGAAGAGATCAGCAGCCTTTACATAGGGAGGCAGCCAGTCCTGGATCAGAGGGTCAGGATGCCATTGAATCACTTTTGTGAAACGCCGCAGGTCTTCAAATATCTCAGCCGGAAGCTCGTTCTTGGTATGGAGTATAAAATCCGGCCTCAGTTCCTGAACGATAGTCCTGACCCGCTCCACTGACTCCGCGTGCGCCGCAGGATCAAAGAGGATCACCTCATGACCGTTTTGTTCGAACCCTTTACGATAATACCACCCATTGTCCCATGCATGGCTGAGTGACGTTATGAGGAGGATCCTGTATTTCAAACCAACAGTCCCTTCCGCCTTAGGTTCTCTTCAAATAGTTCCTGATAGGCTGAAACGGTATTCTCAATAGCAAATTTCTGGATCTGCTCTACAGCCTGTCTGGCCAAGTTCTTCCGCCGGTCCTGATCACTGCGGAGGGACTGGAGGCATCGGGCAAGGGCACTGCTGTCACCAGGAGCCACAAGCATGCCTGCATCACCGACGATCTCTGCAATAGAGGGTATGTCAGAAGCAACAACCGGCAGCCCCGCGGCCATCGCCTCAATAACAGAGGTCGGAAATCCTTCCCAGAGAGAGGGAAAGCAGAAGATATCCAGAGATCCCAGGAAAAGAGGGATCTTCGCGGGCGGTATCATATCCAGGAAGAGGCAGCGGCAGCCGCATGCTTGAGACAGGCGCTGAAGCTCTTCCCTGAGCGGTCCGCCGCCCGCAAAGGCCACGGTCACGCCCTCTACCTGTGATGCAGCCTCTATCAGAAAACGATGGCCCTTTTCTTCCTTGAGTCTGCCGACTGTGCCAATGATAATATCGTGGAGCGGGAGATTCATTGCCGCCCGGCATGTCCCGGGGTCTCTGTTGGGATCGAAATCACTCAGGTTCACGCCATTGTAAATTACCCGGATCTTTTCCGGAGACACCCCATCATAGCGGATAACATCTGACCGGACAGATGGGGACACCGCAACCATGGCATCGCTGACCCGGCCGAGAAGATAGTTAATTATTCTGCGATGGAGCTTGGGCTGACGCGGTGAAACATAGCGGCTGTGAAAAGAAGGTATCATGACCGGCACACCTGCCAGCAGTCCGGCAAGCCGCCCGTAGAGATTTGCATGATACTGGTGTGTCCTGAGGATATGAATATTATTCTCTTTTATCACCCGAACGAGCCCGGCCACAGCTCCCCAGTCAAACCCGTGCTTCTTCATTCTTCCAAGCACCTCTACAGGATACCCTGATCTGACTAATGCATCAGCTATTTCGCCACCCTCTTTGATGCAGCATACCCGCGGATCAAACCGGTTTCTGTCATATCCCTTCACGACCTTCATGAGCATGTTTTCAACCCCTCCAAGAGGCAGTTTACTCACAACATGAAGGACATTGAACTTTGCGCGTGGAACACTGTCAGTCATGTCGGTCATTCCCTCTGCTCCAGATAGGCCAAACGCAATTCAGGCCGCAAAACAGGCGAGAAATTCGTCTTTTCACACGGTGCAGCCACTACCATCCGGTCCTCAGGCGAAGATAGACGGAACCAAGCAGCGCCGACGAATAGATCCAAAGCTTTCTCTGAAGCCACCTGCCGTCGCGGTTCTTTACCGGTATTCTCCTTATTTCACTCAGGGCCTGAGGTCTATTGATACCCCTTACGGTCGTATAGACTGCTCTGAACCCAATACGCCGCGCGATATCCAATGCCCTGTCGTCATACATACCCTTTGGCCACGCAAAGTGAGTCACCTCTTTCGACAGTCTCAGCTCCATTTCCTGTTTGCCTGCAGAGAGATCCTTTTCGAGCTCTTCAAATCTTTTTCCCTTTATCATCTCCGGCGTTTCATGGGTCAAGCCATGTGCCTGCATTTCAAAGACCCCGCTCTCTTCCATCTCTTTCAGCTCAGCCCACGTGCACATCACCTCAGTCCCCTGTTCCGTAGCAGCAAGCTGCCAGGCCTCGCGGTGTGGCTTCGGCATAAAGTTCTCTCTCGAAACGATGCTATCACGTATGAGCGAGGTCGTCACAAAAAGCATTGCCCTCATGCCATATTTTTTCAGGAGCGGATAGGCATAGACATAGTTGTCTGCAAACCCATCGTCAAAGGTGAGAAGCAGGTATTTCCGGGGCAAGGATTTCGCCTGCATGCAGGACAGAAACTCTTCTCCAGAAAGAGTCTTCCAACCCTCTGCATGAAGACTTCTCAGTTGATCTTCGAAAAGTTCAGGGGTTACAGAAAGTTCAGTGCCTACCGGGGAAACATGGTGGTACATAAGAACAGGAATCGACCTCTTAAACATTCAGGGCACAATCCATATCATTTTCAACCTCAGGAGAGCTATATACAACCATCAGCCTTCACGTCACGTTCCCCGCTTAGCCCTGAGAACCTGCGCGTAGCACTCTGCCGTACGTCTGATCATCACCTCAAACGTATAGCCCTCCAGGATCTTTTTTCTGCCGTTCCGTGCCATTTCCGCAGCCTGATCGCGACGGGTCGCCATCTGTAAGACAGCCTCGCCAAGGGCTTCAGCATTTCCTGGAGGTATCAACAACCCGGTCACGCCATTCTCGATAAGCTCAGGAAGTCCTCCGACATTGGTTGCGATTACCGGTTTGCCCATCAACAGCGCCTGAGGGATAACCTGAGATGTTGCCTCAGAAGCGGTCGAGGGGAGCACGAATATATCAAGGGCTGCCATGATCTCGGGAATATCTTCCCTGAATCCGGTCATAATGACATACCGCTCAATGCCAAGCTCAGTAATTTTACTGCGGAGATTGCTCTCCCACGGGCCATTACCAACAATGAGGAACCGCGCCTCAGGAAATTCTGCGACTACGTTCTTTACCGCCTCCAGAAGATATTGGTGACCCTTCCAGCTCCGCAGTATGGCTATAACACCCACGAGGGGAAAGGCATTTTCAAGACCTAACTCCTCCCGGATTTTTTTGCCGCTGATCGTCAGCGCAAATCTTTCACTGTCAGCCCCTGCCGCTATGCTGACGATCTTTCCGGGAGGCAGTTTATTATCCCTCTCCAACGCTTCCTTGATATGAATTCCCGAAGTAATGATAAGATCGGCAAGATATCGATACACAAAGGTCGAAGACCATCCCGGATGAACCGGTGTCGACAGATGCCGGCTCCGGATGACAGGAATTCCAAAGAGACGGCCAGCTGCTCCCGCAATCCAGCTGTCCCTTGAACTATGGGTATGCAGGAGATCAACACCCTTTTCCCTGACAATGCCCAATATATCAGCCATGGCTAAAGGATCGCAGGGAAACCGCATACGTACAATATATACCGGCAGTCCTGCCAATCTCGCCTGTTCAGCAATCCTGCTTCCTTGCTGGCAGGCTATCAGCATCCGGCACCCAAGTTCCGTAAATCGAACCGCTTCCTGGATAACCCTGATCTCCTGCCCGCCCCAGCCGAGCGATGCTTCAGTATGAAGAACGGTTATTTTTTCCATGATACGATGCTTTTCAATCTCCCCTTCCCGATGCGCTCAGCAAAACGCATAGACTTATGAAACTGCAAAAGTATTATAAAGCTTCTGGTAGATATCATCGCCGGCAATAAGTTCATCATGACTGCCGATCGCCCTTATTCTTCCGCTGTCGAGAACAACGATCCTGTCCGCATTCCTGACCGTAGACAACCGGTGAGCGATCACGATCGTTGTCCGGTCCTTCATCAGGGTCTCCAGAGCCCTTTGCACGAGGCCTTCAGATACAGAATCAAGTGCAGAGGTGGCCTCGTCGAGTATCAGAATAGGAGGGTTCTTGAGTATTGCCCGCGCAATGGCAAGTCTCTGCCGCTGCCCGCCGGACAGCTTGGTTCCGCGCTCGCCGATTACCGTCTGATACTGCTCCGGCAACTCCTTGATAAACTCTTCCGCAAAAGAAAGTCTCGCAGCTTCACAAATTTCATCATCGTTAGCATCACGCCGTCCAAATACGATATTTTCTCTCACCGAGTCATTAAAAAGAATGACATCCTGACTCACCACACCGATAAGATCCCGCAGGGAATGGACATCAACACTATTGATATCCACACCATCAAGGGTAATGCTGCCGGCTGAAGGTTTTATGAACCGGGGGATGAGATCGACCAGCGTAGATTTTCCAACCCCGCTCCTGCCGACCACGGCAATGACCTCTCCTCTCCGTATCTCAAGTTTCAGGTTCTGGAGGACCGGGACCGTGCCTTCGGGATACATGAAGGTCACGTCATCAAAGCGTATATCCCGGTGAAAGCCGGCAATCTTTTTCCCGCCCTGCTCCTCCTGATCAGCAGCAAGCAACGCGTCGACTCTTTCGACAGATGCCATGCATTCCTGAAGGTCTGAATAGGCATCGCCGATCTTCTTGAGCGGCGAAAAGATCATATAGATGGCAACGATGATCGATGCAAAATCGCCGGAAGTGATAGTACCCTTAACCACCATATTCCCGCCGAACCACAGGACGAACGCAATGCCTGAGCCCGTCACAAAATCAACTACGATCAGGCTCAGCTGCCGCATTCTGACGCCCCGCATCACTTCCCGATAAAACCGCTTATTCTCTTCCTGAAATTTTTGACGAAGCATCTCTTCGCGGTTAAAGACTTTGATGATCCTGCTTCCCGATATCGCCTCATTAATCCTCTGGGTAAGTGAGGCAACATTTTTCTGTGCTTTTTTCGTCTTCCTCTTGAGACCCTTCCCAAACTTTCGCGCGCTGAAGGCAATAAGTGGCGCGAGCATAAGGCTTGCGAGCGTGAGCTGCCAGCTCCGATAAAATGCAACGCCCAGGAGTATGATCACTGTGGGAATCTCAACAACCATATCCCTGATAACTCCAGAGACCAGCTGGCTCATTTTGTTCACATCATTCATGATCCGTGAGATGACGACACCGGAAGACTCTTTCTGAAAATAGGAAAGTGGCAGATAGAGGATGTGGGCGAAAAGTTTATTCCTAGTCTCCCGGATAAGCTTCACGCCTGCCGATCGCATCAGATACGACTGACAAAAGCTGACAGATCCCTTGAAAATAAAAAGAAACAGGACACCAAAAGGAAGATAGTGCAGATACTCGTATCTCCGCTCAATGAATATCTTATCAAGCGCCGGTTTTACTGACCACGCTATCGCCCCTGACAAACTGGAAACAATAAAACTCAGGAAAATGCCTGCGAGGATTCTCAGCCAGTAAGGTTTTGTCAGGTCTATTATTTTTCTGCCGGTATTCACAGTGACGTAGTATAAACAATAAGAAACCAATAAAAAAAGAATTGCACCGAAGGATGCGGAGAGTTATAAAGCTTAATACGAGCCGCCGACCAGCGTGGCGGTAATGGCTCCGACAGCGACTTTGGTCTGCATTTTGACAGGGATCCTCTTCTGGTCGTCAGTCAGCCAGATAAGCATTTCGCCCTTCCGGTTAAAGATACCTTCCGATTTCATCAGAGGCTTAATAACTATGGTATCGACATCTCCCAAAACCGTATTGATCTTTTCCTTCCTCAGGACCTGAACCTCGACATTCCAGATCTTTTTGCTGTCAAAAATATCCACATACGATGGTTTTCCGACCTCAAGCTTCATGGTCCTCACATAATAGAGGACAGAAAGCGGGTCAAACACATTTTCATGAACAGGATACTCTTTCCGCTCCTTGTCCTTATCAAGATGATCGATAAAAACGGCTGTATGCTTAAGATGGTCGAAAACGATCTCTTTATCTCTTCTGTGCTTACCTTCCCTGATCTTTATCCTGAAATTCCTGGGCTGGCCAATAAAGATCTGGGATTTGCCTTTTGTCAGCAAAGCCTCCACCCTGTCGTCAACCGTGTAGAATACCGACACCCACTTTGCAGAGTTCGCCGTAGATATTATCCGTATCGTCTCCTTTTCATCCACCGCCTCAAGCACAGCGGTTCCTGCCTTCACGCCTGTCCAGGTGAGATCAAAGATGAGCTTCTCCGGGACCGAAAATGCAGACGAAACAGCAGGGAACAGAAGCAACATGCAGATAACACATGCGGCCAGATAAACCCCTGCCGCAGCAATTTTCCGGTGAGATTGCATTTCTGCTGCTCTATATTCAGCTTCTGTCTTCATGATATGCATAAATAGGTAAAAACTATAATTAAGAAAAGGTTTTTGGTATAGTAATACATGCTTATTATTCCTGCAATAGATTTAAAGGACGGCGTCTGCGTCAGGCTCGAACAGGGGCGGAAAGAGGCTGTCACCGTCTATTCCCGCGATGCTGCAGGGACTGCGAAAAAATGGGAGGCGATGGGAGCAAAGGTCCTCCATGTGGTAGATCTTGACGGTGCCTTCACTGGCAGCCAGCAGAACCTCAACAAGATCATGGACATCAGAAAAAATGTCAAAATGATCATGGAGGTGGGCGGCGGCATCAGGGACATCGTCACTGTGGACAGGCTTATCTCCGCAGGCATTAACCGAGTGATCATCGGCACGTCAGCCATTGAAGACCCCGCCTTTCTCATGGAGGCATGCAGGCAGTTTCCCGGCAAGATATTCATCGGCATTGATGCCAAGAACGGCAAAGTGGCGGTAAAGGGCTGGGAAGAGGTGAGTTCCATCGATGCGATCGAGCTTGCAAAAAGGGTCGAGACCGTAGGCGTGGGAGGCATTATCTATACTGACATCGCCCGTGACGGCATGCTGACCGGGCCGAATATCCCTGCCCAGGAAGAGATGGTAAAAACCGTAAAGATCCCTGTCATTGCTTCGGGCGGTATCGCAAACATCGATGATATAAAGAACCTTCTGAAGATCCCGAACCTCTGGGGTGCGATCACCGGCAAAGCGATCTATGCCGGCTCCCTTGATCTTAAAGAAGCAATAAAAATAAGTAATGAGTGATGGGTAATGAGTAATGAGATCAAGACCCACAAGGACCTGGATGTTTGGAAAAATGCTATGGATTTTGCAGAAAAAACCTATTTACTCACTGGAAAGTTCCCGAAGGAAGAGCAATTCGGCTTAACTGCTCAGCTCAGGCGCTCTGTAGTATCCATACCAAGTAATATAGCTGAAGGTGCTGCACGAAATTCTGACAAAGAATTTCTGCAATTTCTGTATATTTCACTTGGGTCTTTATCTGAAGCGGAGACACAGTTATTGCTTGCAAAGAGACTACGATTCATCAATGATGATTCTTTGCTGAGTGACATAGAGATTATAAGAAAAATGCTTTTAGGACTAATGAAATATTTAAGAGGCAGAAAAAATGTTTGATCTTACTCATTACTCATTACTCATCACCCATTACGGTCTCTCCCATGTTAGCTAAGCGCATAATCCCCTGCCTTGATGTCAAGGACGGCCGCGTAGTAAAAGGCGTGAGCTTCGTCAACCTCCGCGATGCCGGAGATCCGGTCGAGAACGCTAAGTTCTACGACGAACAGGGCGCAGACGAGCTCATCTTCCTCGACATAACCGCTTCCCATGAAAAACGGAAGATCATTCTTGATATTGTCGAAAAGACCGCTGAGGATGTATTCATGCCCCTGACGGTCGGCGGCGGCATCAAGACCATTGAAGACATCCGCAATCTGCTCAATTCAGGCTGCGACAAGGTTTCTATCAATACAACCGCAGTGAAAGACCCGCATTTCATCAGCCGCGCTGCAGAGAAGTTCGGGAGCCAGTGCATTGTCGTTGCGATCGACGCAAAGAGGATCGCTGACAACATGGACAAGGCAACCGGTGAAGACTGGTTTTCTGATGATTCGATGAAAGACGTAATACTCGATATGGATGCCTATGCAAAAGAGGGTGATAAGCTCACCTGGGCGATCTCGACCCATGGCGGCCGTCAGATGAAGCTTATCAATGCCGTGAAATGGGCAAAGAAGATGGAAGAGTTAGGCGCTGGAGAGTTCATGCTCACCTCCATGGACAAGGACGGCACCAAAGACGGGTATGATATTGAGCTGACCAGGACCATTTCCGAAGCGGTCTCGATTCCGGTCATTGCCTCAGGCGGCGTCGGCAATCTCGAACATATCTACGAGGGTCTTACTGCAGGAAAGGCGGATGCAGCCCTTGCAGCCTCGATCTTTCATTTCAGGGAATACTCGGTAAGAGAAGCAAAAGAATACCTCAGAGAACGAAACGTCCCGATAAGGATCTAAAAGAGCATCTCTCCCCTCACGCAGAGCAGATAGCATTTCTTGATTGAATCATTCATCCCGAAGGCTGCCGTTTTTCTCTGTGACACAAAGATGCACAATTGATAGACTGTGAAAAAGAATGCTAATAATGAATTATATTTTAAAATGAGAGATTATTCTCAGCGCTTGGTCGCCTGCCATGGAAAAACCAAGACATAATCCCCGTATTTATTACCGGGTCTCGGCACTGATAGTGTGCACTTGCCGCTGGCCACGCGTCCGGTAATGGAGCCCGTTAAAGAAAAATATATAGTATTCTCCCAAGTGGTAGAGGTTCCTTTCTTGACGCTTCTTCTGGTATGCGTGCCCGTTGATAAAAGGGTTTTTTCTACAGAAACTGTTTTGCTGCTGTAAGAATAGGGAACCGTCTTTTTCGTTTCATAGGAATGGCTGAAACTATTATCCGAGTCGCTAATTCCATCCTGGAACTGTAATCTTTCCAGCGGCCCGGATACCTTCATTGTTCCGTCGGCGCCAAAGGTCAAGGTCAGATCAAATTGAGCCTCCTCATTCCCGAATTTTCCTGTCCAGACCCCGACGATCTCTGAAATGCCGGTATTGGCAGATACAGGAGCGGGTGATGTTGCAGGAGGGCCTGTCTTGGCAGTAATGTCGGCAATTTCCTTTTTCGCCTTTTCAATCAATCGGTTGGCCTCCTGGACGCCGGCCTGCACCTGCACATTGGCGTATTTTTCAAGAGCATCAATATGCCTGGTGCCTGTGGCTTCCAGACCGCCAGCAGGCGGAACCCCCTGCCATTTATAATCCCTATCGAGATCTCCCGTTGCCAGTTTGCCGCGCAGCTCATTCAGCGTGACATTAAAACTGCCCTGCAGGTCAGCCAACGTCTGGCGCAGCTCATTCAGACGCTCTACGCGCTCCTGCGGCGTCAGAGAGTTGTCTTGCCCAGCCTGATCGACATTATTAAGCGTCTTTCGTATCCATTGGCCGTTTTCCCTGAGTGTCGCCGCCCAGGCTGGGGTCTCGTGCGACGAATCCTCCATCGGCAGCCATTGTCCCATGTGGACGTATTCATGAAAAACCGTAAGAGACCAGTTTGCGACATTAGCGCCAGACGCCTTGACCCTGCCTGAACCCATCTGGTTGATGATCGTCTCGTTGATCGCCATGGTCCTTCCTGCCCCGAGAGCACCCGGATTTACCTCGGCGTTGGCACCGCTCTCAAGCTTGCCGATATAAACCTTGCCGCTCTTGAAATCATCACGCAGCTTTGCGCCTACATCCTTGCGCCCCATCTTGTCCAGATAATTTGCGATCGTATTGATGGCGTTGACATGATCCGGATTGGGCCCGCTGGTTTCGATCTTGTCACCGGTACGAAGGGACTCATCCCTGACAGAAAAAGCGTCTCCGGACATCAAAAACAAAGCTGCTATCATGACCAGGAATGCTTTCATTAAACAGTATTTCATGGATTGATTACCCCTTGCATTTAGATTGAATGAGCGAGAGGACTTTCTCGAAATTCTCTTTGGTACAATAGATACCCACAGGTTTAGAACCAAAACCCTTCCGAGCGAATATATAGCGGCTGCCCCTCCGGACTTTCAGTTTTTTGATCTGCCCCCATTCAATGAATGAAGTCTGCTCAGCTCTTGCCAATAATCCGGCTCCAGTTGCCGACGAAGACCCGGTCAGTATGCCCGCGATTACGGCAATGTCAGCAATGCTTTTCTCCGTCTTGCCTGATGAAAAGTAAATCCCTTTGGAAGTGAGCAAGTAGGAGGCAAAGAAGCCTCCGCTCAGATCAATCACGACTCCGACAATAAACCATATAAACCCAAAAAAAACAAAGAGCCCACCTGCCAGATATGAAGTTTCTTTGAATCTGCCGGTGAAACTAAAAACGAGGCCCAGCAAGAGAATAGGTATTCCTAATACAACGAGGAAATTCTTCCATAAAATTGGGTTGAAAAGCATCTTGATTCTTATGTTCCATTGCAATAGTTTTTCTTCATTTTCCATATAATATTATTTCACAAATGAAGTTATAAAAGGAAATATCGGAGGGTCCACATTTTTGCTGTATATGGCTAATTTATTATTAATGATTTGCAAGAGGAAGTAACTCTAGTTGTGGTGGTCCTTTAACCGTTTAGTTCAGAAAGGAACAGAGAACCGCTGACCATACCTGCCGATAATTCTAACATACATCCCGAAGGACGCATGGCCTTTTTCTTGGACGCAGTAGAGTAGAGAGCTGGCGTAGTAACCGGGTGGTTCTATCTCCAGTTCCCCCTCGTCAAACCGTACGTTCAGTTTTCCCGAATACGGCTTACCAATTATCTTCCTCCAAGTGCTTTCGCAGGTTGAAGCTTGGGAGCAGTCGTAGGCACTTTATAGAGGCCAAGGGTTTCGTAGTAATATCTGTCCGGAAACGCCTTGTAGCCAAGGCTGTGGTAATGATGTTTGCGGCGCAGATACACACGCATCCTGTAGCCCAGATAATATCTCAGAGCTGACATCGCTTTCGTGCAGTTGCCATAGTGGAAGTAACCAACCCATCCTTTGACGACTTCATTAACTCTTCGGATTACCGTCTCAGTTGGCGTCGCACTATACCGCTCAGTGGTCAATTGCTTGATTTCTGAACGGATATGTTTCATCGCCTTCTTCGATGGTTCAGTAAAGGGGAATAAGTAACCGCTTTTCCGTCCATTCCGCATTACAATGCGAAATCCCAAAAAGTTAAAGCTTTCACGCCGGGCATCAACGACTTTCGTTTTTACCTCATTCAGGGTTAGACGAAGGTCACTGAGCACCGTTTTCAAGCCCTTCATTATCCGCGCGGTGTTGCCCTCACAAAGTATGATAACATCGTCCGCATAGCGAACGAGACGTGCACCTAACCTTTCCTGTATCTTCTTGGTTTTCCATAACGTATCCAATACATTCAGGTAGATGTTTGCCAGAAGAGGAGAGATTACGCCGCCCTGCGGCGTCCCCTTGTCATTTCCCTTGTAATCCTTCTTCCCATCCTCCCGTTCTTCCACAACTGGCGCTTTCAGCCACATCCTGATCAGCTTCAGGATGTTCTTATCTACGATGCGCTTAGCTACCAGTCGTATAAGTTTGTCATGGGCAATGGAGTCGAAATACTTGGATATGTCGGCATCGATTACGCTCATCTCGCCTTGAAGGAGATGGGCCTTCACGTCGTCCACCGCCTGATGGGCATTCCGCCTTGGTCTGAATCCGTAAGAGTTGTCCTGAAAGTCTGCTTCAAATATGGGTTCGATTACTATCTTTGCTGCCATCTGCACAACTCTGTCCTTTATCGTCGGGATTCCAAGCGGTCGTTTGCCCCCTCCTGTCTTAGGGATATACACCCTTCTTACCGGCTGGGGCTTGTATCCCTTCCGCTTCAGTTCCCCGGCGATTGCTTCGAGATAACCTTCGACTCCTCCTTCCCTCTCCTCTATGCTTTCAAAGGTTACGTCATCAACACCCGACGCTCCTTTGTTTGCTTTGACAAGCTTATAGGCATGGCTCAGGATATCCTGCCTGTAGACCTTGTCGTAAAGAAGATAGAAGCGATACTCCTTTTCCTGCTTGGCCTTCTGGTATAGTTCCCTCTGAAGTTCCCGGATCTTTTCCGGAGTTTTCAGCATTTCTGCAATCTCCTTTCCTTCTCTTCTTCAGAAACGTGATAAAGGCATTGCCCCTTCCCTCTCTCAAAGTTGTGTTGTCTTTGAGATGATAACGGTAGTATGGGCAACTCCGACTCCCGCACCAACCCAATGGAATTTCGTTTCCTTATATCCACCAGTTGCCCCCTGTGGGCATCGATACGGGTCTCCCGCGTTCATTGTCGTATGGCTTCCCCTGCGTGTCGTCCCTGTTACCCCGGGAGTCCATCTATCGGTTTTGGCAGTTATTGTTAAGATAGATGCGTCGGCCTTCCCCAATGTAGGACAGGGTCGGCAACTCCATTACGTTTTGTCGAGGCTACATCCGGGTTCGCTTGCGCTACAACCCGCAAGTTCGCTCAGCTCCCTTTCGGAGCCTTTGTCAAGAAACTCAGTGCTTCGGGTTACCCCTTACACCTCCTTCAAGCTACGTGGGTGAACTACCAAATTCCCACGGCTGGACTTTAACCAGCAAGTCATACGTTTATACACGGCATACCCTACCATTCAACGCAACTGGCAGGCCGTAAAATGTGTTGAATATCACGACAAAGGTGCATCAAATCATCTTTCTTAAACCCCCTCAACTGAAACTGCATTCCGGTAATCTTTGTATACAACAGCTGGGATTGTAAGACTGATTACGATCAGAACTGTATAAATCACGTAGCCAATTTGACTGCCACTATTAATCAACCGCAAACTAACAGGTCTCAGAATATAGAGCAATAAAATATGATAAGAGAAAACCTGAAGTGAATATTTCCCTATGAACCCTACCCATGGGATACTTTTATCAACAGGTATTTTTCTTATTAAAAACCATATCGTTATCACAAGCACAAAGAAATTCAGCAATCTGAGCCATGCCAGATTGGCCCTATTCGTTGCTGATATTGTATCGAATCCAATAGGCAGAACATTGTGCCTGCTAAGAAATAGAACAACTGTCATAGTGCATGCCGTGTAAATGAAGAGTCTATACTTAACGATTTGCAAGGACTTATTGGAATAACGCATAAAGCCAAGATATATTCCCATGACCCAGATAATTTGCCATGACATAATATTGAAATAACCGGGTCTGCACTCCTGGCAGACAAAATTCGATAATGAATTTATGGGATCTGTATACTGTCCAAACAGCCAAAATATAAGGCTCACAAGAATCACAAGTTTCTCCATTCCTTTCTTTAAGGCGATTAATATGGCAGGGGAAAATATAACGAAAACAGTATACATCGGTAGGATGTCAAGGTAATTGGGCTGATGAAGAAGGAGCATCACATTCTTCATGTATATAAAAGGATTTGTATAGTAAAAAGACCCCAGCCAGCCTGACCAATAGATCCTGAAACTGGGACGCAGATAAGAAAGTAATAACAGGATAACTGCCAGCGCAAGATGATATTTGTAAATTATAAAAGCCCTGCTGAGACTTTTATTAATTAATAAAACTGCGTTGCTTATATGCCTCATGTAAACAACTGAAAAGACAAAACCTGACAAGAAGATAAAGCCTTCTGCTGCAGACACATACCCTGATATCTGATATGTAACTCTTGAAACAGGTCCTCCAAAGTGGTTTATTGTCATTAGGACAAGAAGAATCCCTCTGATGGAATCAATTCGCTTATCTCTCTGCGGCATCAAATGATCTCATATATTTTTCTACACATCTTCATATGATATATATTTATCCACGATACTGAGCGCGGCATCATAATACAATATAATGTGCATATTATATGTCATTAAGAGTGCCCCGGCATTTCGACCGTAAACACAAATACTGCCTACTGCACCTAAGAGTGGCTGGGCGTGACATACATTGATATATCACATTTTGTCGTGTTATTCTCAAAAAATGGAAAAGCTAATGTTCTCCAGTTTTTTTCTGCGCTGAGGTTCACTGCAATAATTTATCCGTCACGGCGAAACCCCTTGCCTTACAGCCCCAGCGATATCCCTGACGTGCGGAGGTTAATCAATATAGCACCCATGAATACGTTTTCAAAGATAATATAATTGTTCTGGATTGAAGCAATTGGATATCTCGGTGCGTTGCTCACCATCGGGACGTATTCAATGAAAACCATGATTCCGTTGCGCATCAGCGGTATTTGTGCGAACTGCATCTTCATTACTTACGGAATTTTGGCCCCGGTATATCCGCAGCTTATTCTTCACTCAGTCTTGCTGCCATTAAATATAGCTCGACTCGTCCAGATGATCAGCCTGACAAAGAAAGTGGCAGAGGCTGCAAACGGAGATCTTTCGATTGAATGGCTCAAACCCTTCATGAGCCGACGCACAGTCAAACAGGGAGAAATACTGTTTAGAAAGGGGGACTCCTCCGGGCTAATGTTCTATCCCGTAAGCGGTCGATACCGACTCAACGAGACTGGAATTGAGCTTGGCCCCGGACAGCTTGTCGGAGAAATTGGGCTGATTACGCCGGACAATAAGCGGACTGCAACCCTTGAATGCATCGAGGATGGCGAGCTGTTTTCAATCACTTACCAGAACGTCAAACAACTCTATTTCCAAAATCCGAAGTTCGGTTTCCATTTGCTTCAGTTAATTGGCCGGCGTTTGTTCGATAACATTCGGCGCCTTGAAGAAAATGTGACCCGATGATATTATCACGTGCATTATGGACGAACTGAATTTTTCCGACAAATTTCTCAGGAGCTACAAAAAGGATGAGGTCATTTTTGCTCAGGGCAGCTTTGGCCAGCACATGTATGTCATTAATTCAGGAAGCGTGAATATTCTCAAAGAAATGAATGGCAGTTTGAGTATCGTCGGTGTGCTTCGTAAAGGTGACATCTTTGGTGAAATGGCACTTGTGGATAACCTGCCCCGCTCAGCAGCGGCTGTTGCCGCCGAAGATCACACCAGGGTGATTGAGATAGACCATGCGCATTTTGTTTATCTCGTTGGACAGCAGCCCGCCTTTGCACTAATCGTGCTAAAGGCTCTCAGTATTAGGCTTAGAAACCAGATGGAGACGGAGAGAACTATTGCTGGATAAGATGACAGAATCACCTGATGGCAAGATAAACGATGTTATCGAACTCAAAGAGAACATTTATCAACTCGGAGCGAGAGGGGGCGGATGTAAGGTCTATCTTGTCAAAGGTACGAAGAAAAATCTGCTTGTTGATTCAGGCCTGCCCTCGGATTTTGCGGTCCTCGAGCAGCAGCTTAACACCCTCGGACTATCAGTTTCTGATATACATATCATTGTTCTGACCCATGAACATATTGATCACATTGGCGGGGTGCCTTATTTCCCCTCTGGTGCAATTGTGGCTGCACATACCCGGGCTGCAAATAAGATCGGTCTGCAGGATGAATTTGTGCTCATGAGTAAGGCCTTTGGCCATAAGGCTGATGACTTTCACGTTGATCTGCACCTGCACCATGGCACTATGATAGATGTTGGCGGCTATGTGCTCCATGTGTTGCATACCCCCGGTCACTGCTCAGGAGCAATATGTCTTTATGAGCCCGAGCATCAACTGCTTTTTACCGGAGACACTATCTTTGCCAACGGGACCCTCGGAGGCATTTTCCCGTCCGGTAATATCAGCGATTATATCGGCACGCTCCAGCAGTTGAGCTACATGAAAATACGTGAGATGTATCCGGGTCATGGGAGAATATCTACAGATGCCGTAAATGATTTTGAAAAAGCCATAAAAGGATCTCTCAGTCTCATGAATGACACCAGATCCCTGTTCGATGCCCTGGACTCTCAGTCTGAGTTCAGCAATATAATGAAGTCCATAGCAACATACTCAAAACGGGTCTGAAATAGTTAGCACAATACACAACGGGGAAATTAATAGAAAAAGTTACTGCAATCTGCACTCTTTATTATATCCTTGCATTAGTACACAGATACGCTTCAAATAACCTATGCCTTCTGAGGCACCTTGCTCTTGTCTTTCCGTTCTATCTTGTATTGATCAATCATGGTCTGATCGGCAGGCGGCACGGTGAGATACCGGACGTCATCTCCGTTCCATATCTTCACTTTAACCTCAGGCAGATGTTTCCCGTCTGAATAACGCGCACAGAGAGAGGCAGCGATCCTGGTCATCGCTTCATCCGCATCGCCCCTGATCACCGTGATCGGGCTGGCATGGTCCTCTGCCTTCAGAAAGGTTCCCTTTTCCCCAAGGATCAGAAGAATCGCATTATTCTCTGCCTCATCTCGTCCGACAATAACCTTGCAAGTATCTGACAACCTGAAATGCCTGCCTGCGCGGAGCAGGTTCAGGTCGTCAACAGAAGGGTCCTTATCATAGGCAAGCGATTCGCTCAAGCGATAGGAGTAGTTCGGCTCTGTCAGAAGGCAGCCGCTGGCAGGAAGGGGGTAATCAGTCAAGCCGAACTCTGCAGCAAGCGCCATCTGGGGCTTTCTTGTGCGGCCGCCAAACCCATACAGCAGCTCGCGGTTCACAAGCCCCTCCTGCTCGGCAATGGTCGGCTTGAGCAGCTTTGCGGTAAGAGGCCTCAGGATACGGCCGCGCAGTCCTGTTTCCCGGTCAATGATATCGAGTGCATCCCTGCGCTGGCTCATCGGTCTCTGTCCCAGCACCTCGCCGGTGATGATAAAATCTGCATTGACTATGTCCATGAACTCTTTGGCTTCCCTGAGCATCAGAATTCTACAATCCATGCAGGGGTTCATGTTCTTGCCGTGGCCGAACTTCGGATTTTTGACGATATTGATGAACTTGTCAGAAAGATGGCAGAGCTTCACTTCAAACCCGAACTGCTGCGCTGCAGCAAAGGGATTTTTCGAACAGGACGACTTGTCCGTGATGTCGCAGCCGAAATGGTTCAGAAAGGTTACAGCCTTCACCTCAATGCCCTGCCTCATCACCGTCAGGATCGCAAGCGTGCTGTCAAGACCGCCTGAGTACAGGGCAACTGCCTTTACAGGACGTGATGGGTGATGAGTGATGGGTGATGAGTTTTCCATGGTTGTCTAAACGATATTCCTGATTCGTTACTCGAAGGATTTCAACAACTGTTCCGGTGTTGCAACTGCAGTGCCGACCTCAGCAACAACAATGCCGGCCGCATGATTGGCGATCACCGCAGAATCTTCAAGGCCTGCGCCTGATGCAGTGGCAAGGGTGAATGCAGAGATGACCGTGTCGCCTGCGCCGGTAACGTCATAGACCTTGCGGGCAACGGTCGGGATATGCGTGACCTTTTTCTTCTCAAAAAGGCTCATGCCATGTTCGCCTCTCGTAATAAGCGCAGCAGTGAGCGATAACCTCTTCATGAGGGCCTGGCCTGCCTTGTTCAGGGATCTGTCATCACTGATCTCCATGCCTGCGCCCAGCGCTGCCTCCATAAGGTTCGGCGTAATAAGTGACACCCCTTTATAAAAATCAAAATGGCCGACCTTCGGATCAACCGCAACGAACATGTTCTTTGGTTTTGTCTTCTTCAAGATGCCTTTGACAAGTTCTGCGGTAACCATACCCTTTTTATAATCAGATATGATCACTGCATCAAAGTCATTGACTATGCCGTGGATATGGGAAAGGATGCCTTTCAATATCCTGCCGTCAACATACTTGCTGTCCTCACGGTCAAACCTGACCACCTGCTGGTTATGGGCAATGACCCGTGTCTTGACCGTTGTCGGCCTGTTCTCGGTGAAAAGGCCGGCGCAGTCAACACCCTTCTGCTCAAGGATGCTTTTCAATGCCTCTCCTGCAATGTCTTCACCATTGATGCCGATCACTGCGGCATGAGCGCCTAACGAAACGATATTGTTAGCAACGTTCGCTGCTCCGCCGAGCAGAAAGTTCTCCCGTGTCACCTCAACAACCGGCACAGGCGCCTCAGGAGAGATGCGGTTCACCTTGCCCCAGATGTAGTGGTCAAGGATAATGTCGCCGATGACCAGAATCTTCCTGTTCTTGAAATCCTTAATAATCTTCTGAATATTCATCTCTTTTATGATACCTGAGGCGCAGGAGAAAAATGAATTGCAATAGATTTTCTTTGACATCCTTTGATGGCTCTGTTATAAAATCCGCACGGGACCCAGCAGAGAGAAAGAAGCCTTTTCTCTGCTACTAACAGACTTTCTGCTGCCCTGTGAGTCTGAGATACCCATAATGAAAGGATCTTCTGCCGGTGACCGATTACTGTTTGAAAAATATGAGCGGCAAAGACTTTGCCCGATTCGCTTCAAAAATCAGAAAGCCGGAAGAAGCGCTCTCAGTGGTCAGATCAGGGGACCGCATCTTCATAGGCACAGCCTGCGCAACCCCGACCACCCTGATGAAGGCCCTCGAGAATCTGGAGAGTGACCTCTCCGATATCCAGCTCATACACTTTCTCATAACCGGCTCTACAATACAGAGGGAAGGGATCCCTGAAACCAGGTTCAGGCATCGGTCCTTCTTCGTCGGCACAGACACCCGCGATGCGCTCAAAAACGGCTCTGCGGATTATATCCCCATCTCCATCTCCCAGGTGCCGCAGTTGATAGAAAATGGACGCATTGCGTTTGATGTTGCCCTGATCCAGGTCTCGATGCCCGATGAATACGGATTTGTAAGTCTCGGCGTATCCGTTGATATCACCAAAATGGCCGCCCAAAAGGCTAAACATGTCATTGCAGAGATCAACCCGAACATGCCGAGAACACTCGGAGACACCTTTCTGCCGCTTGATGAGATTGATACGCTGGTCATGGTGGAAACGCCGGTCATTGAATATACCCATAAGCCTGTGGACCCAGTGGCCGAGTGTATCGCCCGCTTTGTTTCCCGGCTCATCGAAGACGGATCCACCCTTCAAATCGGTCTCGGAAGAATACCAAACGAGCTGCTCAAGTATCTCACTAACAGGAAAGATATCGGCAGTCATTCGGACGTAATCACAGATCCAATAGTAGACTTAATCGAAAAAGAGGTGATAACCGGAAAAAGAAAAACGCTTCATAAAGGAAAGGTTGTTGCTAGCTATTGCATGGGAACGCGGCGGCTATATGATCTGATCGATCGAAATCCGATGTTCTCGTTTCATCCTCTCGAGTATATCTGCGACCCTTCAGTCATTGCGAAGAACAGCAAGATGGTATCTGTCACGCAGGCCTTTGCTGTTGACCTGACTGGCCAGATATGTTCCGACCAGTTCCAGGGAGAATTCTATAGCGGCGTTTCTACGCAGCCGGACTTTATCCGTAGCGTTGCACAATCACCTGGGGGCAAGCCGATTGTTTGCTTGCCGTCCACCACAGAAGATGAACTAACCTCTCGGATTCGTCCCCAACTCCTCGAGGGAGAGGGCGTCACTATTCCTCGTTCGGACATTCATTATGTCATTACTGAATACGGCATGGCTTACCTGTTCGGCAAGTCGATCCGCGAGCGGACGATAGCCCTTATCGAGATTGCCCATCCCCAGTTCCGTCCGTGGCTGCTTGAAGAAGCAAAGAGGCTCTGCTATGTGCGGCCGAATCAGACACTCAAGAGCCTTGTCGCATACCCGGTTGAGGAAGAAAGAGATGTCATCTTGAAGAGCGGAGCCTCGGTTCTGGTAAGGCCGGCCAGGGCGCGTGACGTCAGGGGCCTGCAGGACATCTTTTATAACATGAGCAAAAAGGATGTGTACATGAGATTCTTCGCCTATCTCAAGGCACTTTCTGTGGACGAGGCAGAGCATCTCTGCAATGTCGATTACGAAAATGAAATGGCTTTTGTGGCGGCTGTAGGAGATCCTGAAAATGAAAAGATCGTAGGGAGTTCTTGTTATTTTCTCAATCCTACCACCAACCTTGCCGAGGTGGCATACATGATCCTCCCGGAATGGCAAGGGATGGGGCTCGGATCGCTCCTACAAAATCGCATGACTGAGTATGCTCGCGCAAGGGGTATTCGGGGCTTTACCGCAGAAGTCCACGAGGGGAACGATAAAATGATTAAGCTTGCTCAGAGTTCGCCCAATGCCAGCATGAAAAATATCGAAGGCACTTTGGAAGTCACTATGCTGTTTTAGGGCCGTATGGCTGCGGAGAAATTAACGTGAAAACTTACAAAATACTTGCAGGATGGCTCGCCGCCATTGTAATTGGAGTTGCGGTCATCTTTCTGCTGATGCCGATCCAAAAAACTGTTGAAGGCATCGGCGTTATACAGCCTGTCTTTGAACAACTGCTGCCTCTCAGGGCCGGCGTCTCCGGCATCACAACAAAGGTCCTCGTTACCTCCATGCAGAATGTCGAACCCGGGACACCTCTTTTCCATTACCAGCTTCACGGTCAATACGGCGTACTGGCATATGGCGAAATGACAAAACCGGGAGAAGATCTCTCGAAGCCTCATACAGAGCCTGAGTGGTATCAAAAAGCAGATCAGAAACGCGTCTCACGGATCAATGCCCTGAATAGCTGGTCCTCTCGACTGATCAATGCATCAGGGAAGGCAGCGAAATGGGAGCATGAACTGTCGCGCAGGTTTTCAGCGATCATTCCGACAAGTGCAGATCTGGAATTAAGAGAAACGATCAGACTGGAGAACAACAAAATTGACCGTGAAAATTCAGGAGAGGTCCAAGTCTTTGACCAAAAGGCAGGCAAGTATGTTGCGTCCTTGGGAGGTCCTGTCTTTGTCAGCCCTCACACCGGCACGCTCTACACTCTTCTGGTCAGCAAGGGATTTCAGGTCATCCCCTCACAGACAGTTGCTGAGATCATGCCTTACAACTGCCCTCTCGAAATCCTTGGTCTGCTGCCTTCCGGCCTACCAACTGGTCTTGCGATAGAGCGGATTGATTCTCTCCATGCAGACAAGATCTCCCTGGCAGGCAGAGATCAGGGTTTAACGTTCCAGATCGGCACCGTGCCGCTTACCGCAGAAGAACGTCGTCAGCTGCTCCCGCATCTTCCGCTTGCAGACTCAGGCGATGCCCATGTTATCAGGCTCCGCCTCAGGGAGCCTCTCCGCATGGAAGAGATTGGTACAGTCGTCCGCTTCAGCGCTGTATCAGAATCCAAACCCAGAATATGGTTTTGGCTTCATGAAAAAGAGAACCGGCATCTTACGAAAAATATCTGACAGGAGAAGATTGAACAATGATTTATGACTCGCTGAATAATCTTGGCATGTATCGCTGCCTGCATCCGCATATTGAAGACGCTATCGCCTTTCTGAAGAAATATGAGGGCAGGCTCTCTGACTTAATGCCTGGATCTTACGACATCAACAACAGCGGCGCCTTCGCATCAGTCAGTGAATATGAGTCAAAGCCCTTGAGTGAAGGCTTTCTGGAGTATCACAGAAAATATATAGATATCCAGATCATTATCAAAGGCAGGGAAAAGATCGGCATTGCCCATAAAGGCAACTGTAGTGACTCAGGATATGAAGAGGATATGGGGAAACTGGAAGGAGCGTCAGATCTTATTGTGATCGATAAGACCAATTTCGTCATCTTCTTCCCGCAGGATGCACACATGCCGCAGATCTCCTGTTCTCCTCAGCCGGATAAAGTAAAAAAGGTGGTCTTCAAAATCCCGGTATTGGACTGAGAAAACCGGCGGCAGAAAAGTCTTTGGCCTCGCGGCAAAATTACGTGTTATGCACTTTTCTGATGATGTGACGTATACCAGTCAACAAGCTGCCGGATCATTTTCTGATACGACGTATGCTGCTTCTTTGCCTCTTTTTTAAAAAAATCAACACTCGATTTTTTCAGGGCTATAGTCACCTTTACATTATCTTCCTTAAGGACTAACTGATCCGGCGAGGGGAGAAAATCATCAATAATTTTCAGTTTTCCCATCGGTTCGTCCGTATATTTAATTTTGCTCTTCATATATTTTCCTTCCTTTCCTCCAATATCCCGCACCGTATATGCGGATGACCTTGCCCCTATACGTGAACCTTACTGTCATGATACCGTTGTCAATACGTCCGATACAGTAATATCGCTCTTCCTCCCGACTGTGATCAACGTCTTCGACGATGATACGATGAGGGTCAAGAAATGCCTGCTGTGCCAATGAAAAAGAAACGTTATGTTTTGCCTGATTATCTCTGTCTTTCTCTTCATCCCATTCGAAACCGGCTTTAGCCATGTACAACTTTACTCCAAATATGGGCATATAAGCAATATATTAATATGGCTATTAATATGGACTTAATCAGCGCGCTATTCCTGAGCTGTGTATTTACCAAGCTCGCCAATTACCCAGGGATCGATCTCCTCACCGATCAGCACATCCCGATAATCGATCTTTGCCAGCTGAACCGTGTCTGTCAGCTTTTCGATCGATCCGCGAGAAACAATAACAGCATCCCGCCTTACTCTGTCTTGTTCCCTGTGCCATTGTTCCATGCCATACGCAGATAATATATCCAGGACTTCCGTAACCTGATCTTCAGGGAAATATCTTCTGATCCAATCCTCGATCATCTTCAGGTCCTGCGTCGCATCAGCCGGGCAAACCAATGCCCGATCCTTGAGCCGGGATAGGCACGGTTCAGGTCGGCCATGACAGAGTCCCAGGCAGCTGCCGCAGCAGGACTAAGATGGGAATGCAGAGCGCGATGCTCACGCAGCACCACGCCTACGCCATCAAGGATCTCACCCGAGGTCGCCCCTGAGCGGACCGCATCGACAAGCATATCAGCCACACCAGACTCATTGCTCTGCCGCAGTTCTGCTACAACCGCCCCAAGATCAGGCCACCATGCTTTCAGTTCAGCATCTGTCACGAATCACTCTGGCCAATGCGGGGACTGGCTTGGCGCTTGGCTCCGCACAACGTAGCTGACCACTGTTTTACAAGCGCGTATGCTGGCATAGTCACCTCTCTCTTCGACTACGACAGACCATAATCGCGGCTAATCTAACGGCCTCACATGGAATACAAAGTCATCTGCGGTCATAGCGTTTCCTGCGCAACCATACGCCTGCCCTCCTGCATATGGGTCTCCCGATGACATCATCCAGGTCAGAACGCCATCACCTTCTTTAGGAGTTATCCATTCTATCACCCATCGCTCCCCAGCCTTCGCCAGGACCTCCTTCGGCAGCTGAAAAGTCGCGTCCAGCAACTTCCCGGTTGCAACTGGCCCTGCCAAAGTGGCTCTGGCCTCAGAGATGACTTTCCCCTGGGGACTTCCCTGCCGCAGCCTTACCGTGGTTGTAAATCCTTGAGCCGGAAATTTCCCCCCGGCCCTGAGCCTCAACACGATCGCTGATATTTTCGGCTTCGAAGTGAGGAAGCTCTGGTACAGGCTGCCGCCTCCGACCCCACACCCCATGCTGGTCCCTGTGACCGCGGTATTCTGAGCCTTGCCGGATGATTGAGTGGTTGCGCATCCGAAGAGCAGCGCGACAACACAAAGAAATACTGGGACTATCTTTTGCCGGTAATTGGTGACTGTTGTCAATGTATATTCAGTCATAAAATCCTCTAGTCATGTAATCTGATGCGCTTTTCGTGATTATAGGAGCAAACAATGCCACGGTCAAGGATAATTCAAAATCGCTCAAACAAGAAAAGGGAAGGCATTGCTGCCTTCCCTCTTCTCGTTTTACTATTTTCTGTAAACGGCTTAGATGTCGTAATACAGGAAGAACTCGTACGGATGAGGACGGAGCCTGAGAGCATCCACTTCATTCTTTCTCTTGTAGCTGATCCAGGTATCAATAGCATCCTGGGTAAAGACATTGCCCTTAAGCAGGAACTCATGATCTGCCTCAAGCGCATCAAGCGCCTCATCAAGGCTGCCCGGCATGGTCGGCACTGATGCCAGCTCTTCCGGTCCAAGATCGTAGATGTCCTTATCAAGAGGCTCCCCTGGGTGGATCTTGTTCTCGATGCCGTCAAGACCTGCCATCAGCATTGCTGAGAAGGCGAGATATGTATTACAGGACGGATCAGGGAACCTGACCTCGACCCTCTTGGCCTTCGGGTTTGCCGAGTAGGTCGGGATACGGATTGATGCAGAACGGTTTCTTGCAGAGTATGCAAGGTTAACCGGAGCCTCGAAGCCGGGGGTGAGTCTCTTGTATGAGTTTGTTGTAGGATTTGTGAGCGCTGCAAGGGCATGTGCATGCTTCAGCACGCCACCGATGTAGTAAAGAGCCATCTCGCTCAGACCTGCATATCCATTGCCTGCGAAGAGGGGCTTGCCCTTCTTCCAGATAGACTGATGACAGTGCATGCCAGAACCGTTATCGCCAAAGAGCGGCTTGGGCATAAAGGTTGCGGTCTTGTTATGCCTGCGTGCTACATTCTTGACGATGTATTTGAAGAGCATGTTCTTGTCGCCCATTTTTACGAGCGAGTCAAAGCGCATGTCGATCTCTGCCTGACCTGCGGTTGCCACTTCATGATGCTCGCGCTCAACATAAATGCCGACCTTCTGCATCTCCATACACATCTCAGTCCTGATATTCACCTGACTGTCTGTCGGCGGCACAGGAAAGTAACCTTCCTTGTGCCTTGGCTTGTAACCGAGATTCGGGCCTTCGTCGCGACCTGAGTTCCAGATGCCTTCCATTGACTCGATAAAATAATACCCGCTGTGTGCGTTCTGGTCGAACTGGATACCGTCAAAGATAAAGAACTCTGCCTCTGGCCCAAAGTATGCCACGTCGCCGAGGCCTGTTGACTTGAGGTATGCCTCTGCCTTCTGTGCTATGAAACGGGGATCTCTGGTGTACTGCTCCTTGGTGATCGGGTCAACTATGTTACAGATAAGGCTGATGGTCGGATACTCCATAAAGGGGTCCATGAATGCGGTATCTGCATCCGGCACGATAAGCATGTCAGAGGTGTTGATCGCCTGCCAACCCCTGATGGATGAACCGTCAAAGCCGAGACCCTCTTCGAATACTTCTTCCTTCAGTTCTGCAATGGGTACTGCAAAGTGCTGCCAGATACCGGGAAAATCAAGAAACTTGAAATTCGCCATTACTGCCTTGTTCTCCTGCGCCATTTTGATTACATCTTTTGCTGTCATTGCTCCTCCTGTATTAAGTAATGAGTTATGGGTAATGAGTAATGAGTTAAAAACTGATCACGCATCACTATTTTCTTGCCCATGCGTAATGAGAAAATATCTGATCACGCATCACTGATCACGCATTACGGCCGTTATACTGCTGTTTCTCCCTGCTCGCCTGTTCTGATCCTTATAACCTCTTCTACTGCATACACAAATATCTTGCCGTCGCCAATCTTTCCGGTCTTGGCAACCTTCTCAATGGTATCTACAACCTTTGCCGCAAGACTGTCTGAAGTTACGATCTCAAGCTTGATCTTGGGGATGAAATCAACGATGTACTCAGCCCCGCGATACAGTTCTGTGTGCCCCTTCTGCCTGCCAAACCCTTTTACTTCGGTCACGGTCATACCCTGAATACCGATCTCGTTCAGCGCGTCCTTCACCTCATCCAGCTTAAAGGGTTTAATGATCGCCTCTATCTTCTTCATATCTCACCTCCTTAAATAGCTTTTAGGCTTGCAAGCCGGCCAGCTTGTCAGCCTGCAAGAAAGAATGTCTTATAGAATCTCTGCGCCCGTGCAGCATAGTCTGCGTTATATGCTTCAGTATCCTGCTCGATCTTAGTCATATCTACAGGCTCGTTTTTCAGCCAGTCAACGATCATCTGCTTGGTCACCTCGATATGGAACTGGAACGCGTAAGCGTTATTACCATACTTGAAAGCCTGGTTTGGGTAAAGGTCAGACTGAGCAAGCCGCTCCGCCCCTTTCGGGATATCAAAGGTCTCTCCATGCCAGTGGAAAACCTTGCAATTCCTTCCCTCTGTTGCAAGATGCGCCATGCGCTTATCAGGCATGCCCGCATCTTTGAGCTCTATGTTATACCAGCCAATCTCCTTCTCTGTGCCAGGATAGACCTTTGCACCAAGCGCCTTTGCCATAAGCTGCGCGCCGAGGCAGACACCAAGGACCTTCTTCCCCTCTTTCATGAACTGCTCTGCAAGTTTCATCTCGGCAGTCAGATAGGGATACTTATCTTCTTCGTTCACGCTCATCGGCCCGCCAAGCATGACCAGAGTATCATACCCAGCAGCAGAATCCATATCATGGCGCGCAAGGTCTATAGTCGTATAGTGCATATTGTTATGCACAAGAAAATCCTCGATCGTGCCCGGACCTTCAGTCGCATTGTTCTTTAATATCAGTATAGCCATATCACTATATAATTAAAGGTTAAATGCAATATATTTGCCATTATCTTTTTTCTTTAAAAACAAGCTGTTATTACTTCTCATCGCTCAATGTCTGCCTGATAAACAGGCAGACATGTGCAAAAAACAGGCATGGGGCCATGCAATCAATAACTCACTTCAGCATCTGGATCAGAAGCATGATATTCAGGACTGAAACGATCACTGCAGAGGCCCACAATAAGATCTTGTCCCTGCCCGAGTTTGAGAACTTGCCCATCACGTTTTTGGACGACGTGAGCGAAATAAGAGAGAAGATTGTCCAGGGAAGCTGCAGGCTCAAGGCGATCTGGCTCCAGATGATACCCTGAAAAGGGTCATTCAGAAAGAAGACTATGACGAGCGCGCCAACAAAGGTGATGATAATGCCGATTCGCGAATGGGAATCTGCCATATCAAAGGGTTCCCGGAATATGCCGGCAAAAATGCTGCCGCCTGCCATGGCAGCGGTTATGGATGAAGAGAAGCCTGCAAGAAGAAGGGCCAGGGCAAAGACCACGCCGGCTGCATTGCCCAAGAGGGGCCTGAGCGTTGCCTCAGCCTGGGGCAGGTCCGTTACCAGAGTGCTGTTGGCAAAAAAGACCGCAGCAGCTACCAGTATTATGGCGCTGTTGATGGCCCAGCCCACAAGCATGGCTGCAAGGGTATCCACGAACTCATACTTGAGCTGCTTCTTGATCACGTCCTCGCCTTCGATATTCCACTGCCTGGACTGAATGATCTCTGAGTGAAGAAAGATGTTGTGCGGCATCACAACCGCACCCAGCACGCTCATGATTATCGGCAGAGAACCAACAGGCATTACAGGAACAACCCAGCCCTTTACAGCAGCCCCCCACTGCACCGGCACCAGGCTCAGTTCAAAGATAAAGGCAAGTCCGATAAGGGAGACAAAGCCGATGATCCATACCTCAAGCTTTTTATAACTGTTCGTGATCAGCATTATACAGGCCAGAACTGCAGTGATAGTTGCTCCCACCGTAAGCGGCAAACCAAAGAGCATATTCAGGCCGATAGCAGCACCCAGGATCTCGGCAAGGGCGGTCGAAACAGAGGCCAGCATGGCGCTGGCAAGGAATATCCTGCTTGCAGGTTTCGGAAAATGTTTTGTTGCTGACTCAGAAAGGCAGAGGCCGGTGGCAATACCGAGGTGTGCTGCGTTGTGCTGAAGCACGATCAGCATAACAGTCGAAAGTGTAACCATCCAGAGCAGCGAATACCCGTATTGCGATCCGGCAGCAACATTAGAAGCCCAGTTGCCGGGATCGATAAACCCTACGGTGACCAGGAATCCCGGACCTATATATTTGAGGATCTCCAGTGCCCCGAGCTTTGGACTATGTTTGCCGAATATATTTTTCAGGGTCATGCTCATATTCTACCGCCTTTTGGCGCAGAGTGTGCAGCAACCAATCGATATAGTGTATTATTTCTTAGTTTTACTGAACACCATGACCATCATAAAAAACAATAAGACCCTTGAACTGACAGCACTCTACGAGATCAGCAAGCTTCTCGGTTCATCACTCAACCTGAAGCAGAACTTCAGGGGAGTCATGCGCGTTCTTTCGGAATACCTCGATATGAAACGCGGCACGGTAGCTCTCAGAAGTAACAACGAGGTCTCCATCCTTGCTGCGCACGGCATGTCAGAGGAAGAGATCAAACGCGGCAGATACAAGCTTGGTGAAGGGATCATAGGCCGCGTTGCAAAGCTCGGCTCACCCATCGTTATCCCGAATATAGGCGACGAGCCGCTTTTCCTGAACAAGACAGGCGCCCGCCAGATGATCAAGAAAGAGAATATCGCCTTCCTCTGCGTTCCGATCAAGTTCAAGAACGAAGTCCTCGGCGTGCTGAGCGTTGACAGGCTCTTCAATGCAAAAGGCGTCTCTTTTGAAGAAGACCTGAGGCTCCTGAAGATCATTGCATCGCTCATGGCCCAATCCGTCAAGCTCCATCTGGAAGTGGAGAGAGAACGTGAGGCCATGCAGGAAGAGAAAGACCGTCTTAAACACCAGCTCAAGTCCAGGTACAAGGTTGAAAATATCATAGGCCAATCAGACAGCATGCAGGAGGTCTTTGAGGCGATCCACCGCGTTGCACCATCTAAAGCAAACGTGCTTCTGCGCGGTGAAAGCGGCACCGGCAAGGAACTCGTTGCCAAAGCAATCCATTTCATGAGCCCCCGTGCCAAAGGCCCGCTCATCAAGTTCAACTGTGCATCCATTCCTGAGGGGCTGCTTGAATCAGAGCTTTTCGGTCATGAGAAGGGTTCGTTCACCGGCGCTGCTGCATTGCGCAAGGGACGGTTCGAGCTTGCTGACGCAGGCACGATCTTCCTGGACGAGATCGGCGATCTTCCCCTTACGCTCCAACCCAAGATCCTGCGGGTGCTTCAGGAAAAAGAGTTCGAACGCGTCGGAGGGGAGAAGACGATCAAGGTGGATGTTCGCCTCGTTGCAGCAACGAGCAGAAACCTCGAAGACCTGGTCAGGGAAGGCGCATTCAGGGAAGACCTGTACTACCGGCTTAACGTTGTGCCTGTGTACCTGCCTGCGCTCCGCCAGCGGAGGGAGGACATTCCCCTGCTGCAGGAATATTTTCTGAATAAATATAACAAGGAAAATGCCAGGAATGTGCAGATCTCTCCAGAGGTCCTGAATATCATCATGAACTATGACTGGCCCGGCAACGTACGCGAACTTGAGAACACGATAGAGAGGCTTGTTGTCATGTGCGGCGGCAAGGCAGCGACCAAGGCTGACCTGCCGGTCAATATCCGGGATCACTCCTTTAAAGCAAAGTTTGCAGCAGAGATGAAAGATGCCCTGCCCTCTGCTATCGAGGATATCGAAAAGTCAAAGCTGATCGAGGCGCTCACACGGACCGGCTGGAACCAGGCAAAGGCCGCCCGCATCCTCGGCATCACCCCGCGCCAGATCGGTTACAAGGCGAAGAAATACAACCTTAAGCAGCCTTAGCGGTTCACTATTTCCTGTCGGTTTATTGTCACGGCCAGCCCTGAAATATCACATGCACCTGAGAGAAAGCGAGATGAACATTGATCCCTTATATTGATTACAGCTTATGCACAGGCTGCGGCGCATGCGCAGAGCTATATCCTTTATTCTTTGAGATGAGAGATGAAAAAGCATGGTTCATAAATTTCGAAAAGTTTATGGATTCAGAACACAGGAACGTCATGTAATCCTGCCCCTTCCGCGCTATTGTTATCGAGTAGTACAAACCTGCCTGATAAACAGAAATAGATATTGACGAACAGACAAAAGAGCGCTAAGATGAAATCAGAACAGGACATAGGAAACTCTGAACCGGAGGTTGAGCGGTCGGTGAGTTAAACACGGGAGAAGATTCCGATGTTAACGTCAAGGACGGCTCCCCCGCAGAACACAAATCAGCCTTTGGTTCGGAGCTTAAAAGCATTCTGGAGCCATAAAAGGGCTTTGGGGCACTGTCAGAAGTAAGCGCTCTCGGATAACATCAGAAGAGCAGGGACTGCCCAAGGAAAGAAGCCCGGATATGGCTCTTTTTATTGCTTTCCGCGCAACGCCTTTTTTTCAAACAGGGTTTTAACTTTCATGCAATTTCTCCCTGTGGAGCCATTTCAAAATTCATTCCACAACAAGGTGCTCGGCTTTGAAATCACCGATTACTACGGTAACGCTTTTACCCTTCTGCACATAACGCCCCGGATTGGCAAACAAGATGAAGTAGATGCGGTCAGGCTGGGGTTTCCGTGTGTTACGGAGCGCCCCCACCTTCGGCGGTTCTGGCACTGCCAACACAGCGCCACTGGCTTCGTCAATCAGATACGGCTTGATCTTTCGGTCAAAGAGGGACATGGCTTTTTCCGGATCGAGCACCTGGTAGCGAAAATCCAACATATAGCCTTCCGCAGACAAACGGATCGGCAGAACCTTTACGCCCCACCGCTCCTCTATGGATGCCTGGGCATTCTGAGACGGAAGCAAGCCCTCGCGGTCAGTTGCACACCCCGCACTTAGCAGGCATAGAGAAAGCAGCCACCCTATGAGGTGACTCATAGAGCGGCCCATCTTTTTGTTTCGTGCCGCAAGAACGTTATCACATTGAAATACAACCATTATGTATAAGTTTAACCTCATTACAAGACTATCAACAACTCTGTTTGAAAAGCTGGGATGGCCGCCAATAGCGGCCATCCTGCGCTCATTTCCATAACTGTCGTTTACGGTTGATATGAGATTGCGTCGTTATAAGTTGACGATGCATTTCCCGCTGCGTCGCGATACTGCACTTGAACTGTCTTATTGCCGAAACCACCGGTTATCGTGGCGTTCGCCGTTGCAGCATAAGCCACCCAGGGGCCCCACGCCGCATTGCTCCATCTCCACCGCATATCGGTGACGGATGTCGCCGCGTCAGTCGCGCTAAATGTCAGTGTCACACTGGTGCTGGCGGTCGTTGCTGCTCCACCGTTGATCACCACCGAACCTGTGGGCCTGACCCGGTCGAGAATGATGGTATCCGTGTATGTCGGGGAGATGTTCCCCACTGCATCGCGATACTGCACTGAGACGGTCTTTATCCCGTCCCCATTTGGCACAGTAGCTCCAACGGTTGCAGTATAGGTCGTCCATCCAGACCATGTCGTTCCGTTATTCCAGCTCACTCGCCTGCTGGTTACCGCACCTGCATTACTCGCTGCGCTGAGCGTCAGAGTCACTGACCTGGACGATGTCGCCACCGCTCCGCCGTTGATCACCACCGAACCGGTAAACAGCGAGGTCACCAACTGAATACTGTCAGAGTATGTTAAAGAGACGTTTCCGGCAGCGTCACGGAACTGGACGTAGATAGTCTTTATTCCATCCGGTCCTGCAGGTATTGTGATATTTGCTGTCGCAGCATAGGCTGCCCAACCGAGCCAGGTCGTATTGTCCCAGCTGAATCGCATGTCTGCTACCGCATTGGCCAAATCAGTCGCGCTGAGCGTCAGGGTCACATTCAGACTGTTCGTCGTCAATGCTCCGCCGTTGATTACCACCGAGCCTGTCGGCGGTGTCACGTCGGGTAAAGGTACGACACTTAAGTAACTGAGCATACCTCCGGACGGCGTTGCATTGTTTGTCAGCCCAAGCCTCCTGTCATACACAGGGTATTCTCCTCCCCTGTCCGGCGTCACCAGTGCATCCATGGTCTTGCCGGGAGAAAGCAGCAGAGAATACTGGGCCTTTGGATAAGGATAGAGGTTCCCGTCCTCAGCCACCAAGGAGAGATTCATGCCGTAAATGGTCGGCACCCGGTGCTTAAGCCCGGCGCTCAGAAAACGGAGAAGCAGGCTCTGACCAGCTGTTCCAGACGGGATATGGATGGCGGCAGGAGTGAACGGCTCGCCGTTGATCAGAAAATACTTGGGCTCGTAGTCCACGGTGCTGGTTATACCGGTTGGCGGCGGCGTGCCGTACGTGCCGGCTGCGACATGCCCGTGAAGCAGGGGGTCAATCTCGCTAAACAGCAGGAGTGCTTCGGTATTGTAGGCGGTCGATGGGCCGTAGGCCTGTCCTGCGGCCGCGTTACGGGTAACGGCGCCATACAGTCCCATCTGGATCTGTACCGCAGGATGGCTGCCGCTTTCATACAGGTATGTTCCGGGCTTCATGGTCCATGAGTAGGTTATTGTCGTGGCATTGTCCGCAGGAGTTTCTGGTGTAAATGATTTGACTCTCTGCCTGCCTTCGGAGTCTGTGAATTTCACCGGCGTCATAGCCGTAGCCGGAAGCAGTCCAGGTATCACGAGAGATACCGGCTCGACCATTAGTCCAGTTAGATTGTTCCGCAAGTTGATGGTCAGAACCGTGTCGCCGGTCGGGACCGTCAACCGCGGACCAGGCACGGTTGCCGGACCGCAGCTTGCATAGGTGCCATTAGTGCACTGGGCAAAGCCCCACATGGTGATCACGTTTGCGTCAGGCATGGTTTTGGTAAGCGTTTCAGCTCTTAGCCAGAACTCGGCGCCCGATGAAATGCCGCTCAGCCCAAAGATGAAGATTAGTGCAAGAAGGGTGCCCTGCACGATTGATTTGCGTGTACGAGTTATCATATCCATCTCCTTTCTCCTATGGGTTGTCGAGCGCTACGCCGGGAGCCTCAATAATCATCATGGTCATCATCCCGCCAGGGAAAATATCATTGTTAACAATCTCCTTCTCGTTATGAGAATGCCACATGTATAAGAAGCCGCTATTAATGTTGAATCCCCCCTCGCCCGGAGGAATATAGCCCATAGTCCCCAAAAACGGACTGCCGCTATAGAACTGTCCGTTGGTGACTTCCAACGGGGTCGGCAATGTCACGGGAAAGGGTTTCCCGTGGTCCGGTGCATACTCGTTCGTTCGCAGGGAATCTCCAGGCGCGTGCCCGTAAATGTCCCAGCCGAGCCTGTCACCCGTCCAGCCGAAGATCGCATCTGCGGTCGAGCCCGGCACAACAGTGGTCGTAAAGGCGAGTTCCGCGAGATTAGCACCAACGCCACTTGAGAGCAGCCTGCCGTCGCGGGCGATTACCTTATGGTCGTTGCCATGAAGATGTAAGGGATGCAGGTCCCTGCCGCCCCCGATCATTCTTATCAGGACCTTCTCGCCGGGATGCATCATCGGCATGCAGTTATAGGGTTGATTCGGCAGCAGGGGGTTGTTGGCCGGGGTCATGGTGTCCGGCCCCGTGCGGCCGTTGATGAACCAGTAAACCGGCCAGTAAGTGGTATTGTTCACCAGGTTCATATTGCCCAATGCAACCTGGTCGTGGATGATGGGGTCCATTTCACTAAGCAGGAAAAGATACTCATGATCGAACTGGGAATCAGAGTGATTGTAAGCCTGCGTTGCTGGGTTCGTCGCCGGACGCACTATCAGAGCGCCGACGAGCCCCATCTCGATCTGCAACTCCGGCCTTGTCCCGCTGTAATAGGTGTACGTCCCGGGCTGAGACGCGGTAAAGGTGTAGCTGACCGCCCCGGCTGGAGGGGCCTCGCGCGTCAGAAGTCCAGCCGCCCCGCCGGTTGCCGTCACTACTCCCTGACCCGGGAATACGATCGATACCGGTACGGTCAACTGGTTAGAGAGGTTAATGGTGACCACCGCGCCCTGATTGACGATCAGGGTGGGACCTGGGTATTGCATAACGCCTGACCCGTTGGCGTATCCCCACATCAGGTAACTGCCCCCCTCTGCGGTCGAGATATAACCCGTTTTTGCCGTCAGATTGAATGTGGTCCCGGTTATGCCGTCTATGGCGGCCTGCGCCGGGAAGACCGCAAACAGGATAACCACAACAGACAATAGAGCTGTCCATATCGTTTTTCTCTTAAAAATGTTTTCCATATATAATCCTCCTTGCGATATCATCAGCTCACAGAATAACGATTTCCGTCATCATGCCGCCGAAATCATCCGTGTTGTTGCTCAGGTAGTTCAGGTTTGTCGTGTACAGAAAATAGGTTCCCGGCGCAATGCCGGCCGTATCGAGTATTACGTCATAAGACTCGCCGCCGCCCAACGTGACAGAAGTTGTACTGTATGAGAGATTCTGACCCGAGGCACTGCGCAGGATATTCGCATCCCTGCCGACCACCCTCATGGGGATACCGAGGACCGACAAGGTGTAGAAATCCACTGTCCCGAGGCTGGAGATGCGGAGCAGGATTTTCTGGCCCGCAGTCGCCGTGACCAGTGAGTTCATCTTCTGGGATGCAATGCCGCCGTTCTCGGCAGGCGGCGTGAGCCAAGCAGTATTAACCGTATCAGGATACCCCCGGCCGTTGATCATCTGATAGTCGTCCTTCATCATGGCAAAGGGGAGCGGCTGCACGTTGACGTGCAGATCATGGAAAACTGAGTCAAAACCGCTGAGCTGGATAGGGAACTCCACGTCATAGCATGTCGAGCCATCGCCGTCGTTATAGACGTATTTTTGTGAGGAGCATCCGCCCACGGTCGCGCCGTCCTGCAGCGGGGTGACCCAGAGGTTCGCCAGCATCCCCATCTGCATATGCTCTGAGGCCTCCACGTGGCAATGGTACATGTACGTGCCGGGTTTCGGAGCCTGGTAATAGTACGTCAGACTTGACCCCATGTTGATGGCGAGCGAGGCCATCGGCTCCCCATCGAAGATTGGGGCAGCGTTCGGGAAGCCATGGAAATGTACCGAGTGGGGGTCGAACAGGTCAGGCCGCATTGTCATCCCGACGTTGGTCAGGGTCAGATAGAAATTAGACCCTTCCTTGACCTTGATGGTCGGCCCCGGAAATTCCGCTGCCATCATCCCTGCACTCATAACGTCCTCAGGCAAGACCCCCGTGACGTTCGAAAAACCGAAGGTGTACTGGAGATGACCGTCCGCCATGGTGACAAATCCGTCGCCGGCAGCAAGGTGAAGGCACTGCGTGTTCGGCGGCTGCACCTCAGCACCCGTCCACTGCGCATCACCGTTTGTGTCTCCAGGGCACTGCACATTGACGGCTCCTTCTAACGGCGCATAAAATAAAAGTACAAGTAGTTGTAGGCCGATGATTGATAAATAACTTTTTGTGCTCATAGTATTGCTCCTTTCATATAACTTTCGCTTATATTCATAACTGTCGTTTACGGTTGATATGAGATTGCGTCGTTATAAGTTGACGATGCATTTCCCGCTGCGTCGCGATACTGCACTTGAACTGTCTTATTGCCGAAACCACCGGTTATCGTGGCGTTCGCCGTTGCAGCATAAGCCACCCAGGGGCCCCACGCCGCATTGCTCCATCTCCACCGCATATCGGTGACGGATGTCGCCGCGTCAGTCGCGCTAAATGTCAGTGTCACACTGGTGCTGGCGGTCGTTGCTGCTCCACCGTTGATCACCACCGAACCTGTGGGCCTGACCCGGTCGAGAATGATGGTATCCGTGTATGTCGGGGAGATGTTCCCCACTGCATCGCGATACTGCACTGAGACGGTCTTTATCCCGTCCCCATTTGGCACAGTAGCTCCAACGGTTGCAGTATAGGTCGTCCATCCAGACCATGTCGTTCCGTTATTCCAGCTCACTCGCCTGCTGGTTACCGCACCTGCATTACTCGCTGCGCTGAGCGTCAGAGTCACTGACCTGGACGATGTCGCCACCGCTCCGCCGTTGATCACCACCGAACCGGTAAACAAAGAACCAACTGCACCGACCACCTCATCAGCTCCGATTTCCGGGGCTATGCCGCTGGGCCTGGCTTCGCCGTCGTAGTCCGTTGTCGGAGCTCCGGTTCCACTCCCCCGATTCACTGCAGGAGAAGCCGCCGTGATGTGATAGTCACCTGTAGGCGTGGTCGGCTGGAACGTCACCGATATGAAGTTCCCCCCTTCCTGAGGCGACGCCGCTGTCTGGAGGGTATTGAGATATCCGGCCACAAATGCCGGGTTGCTCTGGATGTTCGTTCCAGCATAACCTGTTGTATTTGTCAGAAGGCAATACTGCGGATTCAAGAGCTGCGGCGCAGCTGTTCCAATGACCTGGAGATCCCAGCTTGGTTTCGCAGCATTTGGCAAGAGTCCGCCGATACCGCCGTTCAACGTCGGCTGCCAGTAAAAAGACCTGTTGGAGTAGATGATGTTGTTGCGCAGCAGCGGATTCGAGAAGCCATTGCCGATCGCAGTCGCCAACGCGCTGCTGTGCGCCCGAGCAACGACACCGGCTGCCTGCGGGGTTGATTGAAGGGCTGCACCGCCCAGGAAGGCGTCAATGCCCGTGGCCGTGCTGTCATTGTTCGCAATCGTGTTGTTAACAATGCTGCAGTTGACCGTGTCTTCGAGGAATATACCTGCCCCAGAGAGACCGGCCACGTTGTTCACGATCATATTGTTCTTTATGGCCAGCGAATAGGGAAGCCCCGCAGCATCCTGGCCATTCACAAAGGAGGCCAGTATACCGCCGCCATTGCCTGAACCCGCCAGGTTGCCCTGTATGAGGTTCGCTGCCACTGTTACCGAACCTGTCCCCTGCGTAAGACCTCCCGCAATCAGGTCGGGCTCGCCCATAATCATGATGCCTCCTCCCTGTCCGCCGGTGAGAGTGCCGAAAGAGCTTTCATTAAAGAGAATCTTGTTGCCGGCTATCGTCCCACCAGTGCTCAGACCGAAGTGCGCGATGCCGCCACCCTTGTCGCCTGCGAAGTTTCCGCAGATGTAATTATTGCTCACCTCGTAATTGTCGGAGCCGTTGAAGATCGCGATGCCGCCGCCGCCGATCGCACCTCCGACCGCACCGTTCTGTGCGATATGGTTATGATGGATCTTGATTCCGGTATTGGAGGAACTGCAGTAGCCGGTGCACGAAGGATCGATAAGAGACGGCGTACCGATCCTGATTCCGCCGCCGTAGCTGCCGGCGTTATTGCTGATCCGGTTATTAGCGATCTGGAGGTCGGGGGCGTACCCATTCACCGTGATGCCGCCGCCACGATTCGCCGACATGATGGAAAATCCGTCGATCCTCGCTGTGGATGACGCAAAACTTCCATCGTTCTTGACAATAACCAGTATCCCGGATTCTTCGATATGAAGAGCAGGGTCCTGACCGGGAACCAGGCTAACGAGGTTCGCGGCCAGAAGGCCGTCCAGCCTGGTCGTCCAGAGCTGAATCTTCTCCGGTGTGACGGACGAGGCATTGATGATCGTGGAGTATGCGGCCGATCCCTGCAGCTTCACGTTTTTCCAGATGATTACGTTTTCATTATAACTGCCCGGTCTGACAATGATCAGCGCCTCCGGCGCAGCCGCATCAATGGCAGCCTGAATAGACTGAGGCGCCTGCACCACAATGGGGGCAGGACCTCCGACAGTGAGAGTGATTCCTTCTACGGTCGCTTTATGGTTGTCACCTCGGGTCACCACGAGTTGCCCTGTAGTCATACCCGCGGGGACCATACCTGAGATACTCAGATCTGACCAGACCACTCCCGTCAGAGGAATTCCTCCGACAGTGACCGTGCCCGGCGTAGTGCCGAAACCGAAGTTACGGGTAATCGTCGGCGAGCAAGTCGAGTCGAAGGGTGCGCAGGCAGGGTTCGGCACCTGCACCGACCCCGGGGAAGTGATGGTAACCGACTGCGTCCCATTTGCAACAGAGACATAGGGGCCGACTGCACCCGCCCCGCTCACATCGCTGATGACCGGCGTACCGTCGGACATCTCGCAATCAAGGGTGGCGTTCGCCAGTTCAGCAAAGGCTGACACAGGAACGAGCGGTGTATCGAGGTACGTAGTTTTCCCCGGCCAGAAATCAAGTGTATAGCAGGTAAAGCTGTATTTAGGATTGAAAAATGGATCCATGGTAAGCTGACCGGTCAAGGGATCGGTATAGGGCCCTGGGTGGTTCAGGCAAACTCTCAGCATGTTGGGAGAGACCCCGGTCGGGATCGGGGGATTGATCGTATAGGTGGATGGCACCAGGAAGTTGTAAACGCCCCATTGGTCAGTGTAAGTCCGGAGGATTTCCTTGCCGTTGAAATCATAGACAGCGATCGGCAGCCACGACGTCGGGGTCTTCTCTGCGAACCCTGGGTTATTGGGATTTTGCGCCGTGATGGCCAGATCGTTCGTGACCAAACCAACGCCCCGCGCGGCCTTAGGAACCTCGGTAAAGAAGAAGAAATCCGCCGCCGCGTTCCTGCCTTGTGCGACAGTTACCTGCTTCATGCTGCAGAGCGGCGTTATGGAACCCGCAAGCGGCGGGTCGATCGGTACGCCGCCAAAGAGCGCAAGCTCATACGGTACAGTATGAGTAATACCTGTATTTGTGGCTGTGCCCATGCAGCCCGGTGCCACGAGGAGCGGGTTCATCCTGTAAGCTTCGCCGAAAACGACATTCTTGTCCTCCTCCTTCACGACATCATAGCCAACAGGCGGAATGGCCTCGACTATGTATGTGCCAGGAGCAGTGAACCCTCCTGCGGCAAAACCGAAAGCGTAGCCGCCGTCAAATACAGCAGGCACCAACTGGTTCCATGTCTTGAGCGTTTCAGCGCAGTCCACAAGCGGCTGGCCGTTCACATCGTATTGCGTCTGCCCGAAGCATCCGGCAGGCAGGTTGTCGTCCCAACTGTCGGACGACGCGACTTCGATTGCATCGCCCAGACTGAAGGTCACACCGTCGCCGCTCCTGACCACATCTTCAGGCCCCCTGGGAGCAGTGCCTTCGGCCCATCCAAAGGGATAGTTGTCCACATCGCAAAGCTGGATACCTGGTATGCCGTTAATATCGTCGATGATGCCGTCCGGCACCGTTGCCCCGGTTGCGTTAAGGTTATCCTGGTAGAGGCAGACCTGCACCCGCGGGATGCCAGGCTGCCACGGTTCACCAGCATTGAAGCGAGGGGAGTTCTCGGCCCTGGTCGTGTCGTAGTAGATGATGCCGGTAATGCCACCGTTTTCCCCCGGTGCATAGGCCACCTTCCCCCAGTCGATTTTATTGGTCTGATCGGCAAAAAGCATCATCCCCTCGAGCAGGATAGGTCCTGTCTCGGTGCGAGGAGGCAGGTTATTGTTAAGCGGTCCGCCATTATCAACTACAGCGGTCATACCCGTGGGTTTGAACCGGGCAAAATCCACCTCGGTAACATACCATTTAAACAAAGGGAAAACTTCCTCGAACTCATATGAGCCGTCCGCCTTGGTAAGCTGCGCCTGATAGATTGAGCCGTCACGGAATCTGATGTTGATGTTCTGTTGCGCGAGCCCCGTCTCGCCACCGTCCCTGACCCCATTTTGGTTTGTGTCTAAGAAGACCGACCCTTTAAACGTCCCGAACCAGCGGGGCATGGCGAGCTGCCCAACATTCAAAGTGCCACCCGTACCGGGGACAATAACAGTATAAAATGTGAATACATAATCGAGCGGTGTATCCCACAGCACAATCTGATACTCCCCAGGGGGAACGGCATTGATCGTAAAGGTGCTATCAGCATTGCACTGTTTGACATAGACGCCCTCTCCGGCTGGCGTATTGAGCCCGACCCAGCAGTCCGGTATTGGATCGGCATTATAGATCTGTAGGGACGGCGGCCGCGCTGTATGCTGTCCGACCACCTGTCCGGTAATCGAGCCGGTTACACCGCCGGGATTCGGCAGGGTTCCCAGCAGATTAGTGGGCTGGACAAAACCGTAGAATGTGTGCCACAGTCCCGGGCCGAATTCAACAAGCCGGTTCGGTTCGTTCGCCTTCACCCATGCATCAACGCCGGGCGTCCCTTCGATCGTGGATGTCAACGACCAGTTCGTGCCCAGAGGTCGAACGACCCGGACGCCGTATTTCCCTGGCGCAAGATATTTGATCATGGCCTCGCCGACTTTAAGATTGTACGGATTTTTGAGAGGATTATTGAGATCCCCCGTTGTCATGGTAGTGATAACGCCGGTCCCCATAGTGATCACGTTGCCGCCGGCATCATAGGTCGTCCCCAGGGGATTGCCGAAGGCATCCTGTGACATCTGGCCGGCCTGATCGAAAACGAGAACTGAAAAACCTCCAAGCCCCTGTTCAAAGGGTACGTCAGGAGCGTTGTTGATGGGGTGGTTGTCATTAAACGCGTAGACCGATATCTGTGCAGTCGGGACCGGAAGCTTGTTGAGCCTGACCGTGACGATCGACTGCCCGATTGCGACGTTCGTTCCACCTATGGCATAACCGTCTGGCCCGTCAGGGGCAGATGACCATGAAGGGATAACTGATACCACGTATCTCATCGTGTTCGGCACTACTACAGATGCGGTGCTGGACACTGACGTTCCATTCGTCACTACGGGTGCATAGCTCCGGTGAATGCTTACCCCGAGCGTTCCAGGGGTCGGCACACCGGGTGTTACCGGGTGAGTAGTATCCTCCTCCACCAGGTACCGGAAGCCGCCCGTAAGAGGAGTGCATACGTTGTCTGCATCACACCCCTGTACGTTAAGGGTAAAGGCCTGGGCGTCTGAGACGAGAAACACACTAAATATGAAGGCGAGAATCACCACATACGTAAGTGAATTCTGCAGATAACCGGCCGGCCCTTTCCCCGATTTTGCTGTTCGAATCTTCATCGCAATCTCCTTTCATATGATTCAGCATAGTTACTGAATTCTCTGTTAAACATTAGATCATTTTCTCCAGCAGTTAAACGCATACCTGCATTATGTTTGCAATTGTTTGCGATCATTTTCATTCTTTAAAAATCTGTATATTAAATAATATCCATAATCGACGGACCACACCATTCCGAGAAATACCCATTTCTGCATGAGTAGAAGTACCATCAGACAATCCCTACAAGCCCGATCCGTATTCTCTGCAAGCAATCAGATGAAGCCCGGGAAAAAGACCTGACCCTGCCTGATCATTGATATGGCAGGGAAAAGATCTCTGTCAATATGTTCCTTGAGCACATATCCCTGTGCGCCAACAGAGATCGCCCGTTTGAGATAGGCATTTTCGTTGTGCATGGTCAGGAACAGCACTTTAACATGGGAGTGTTTCTGCCCCATTTCATGGGCTGCCTCGATCCCCCGAAGCTTAGGCATGGATATATCGAGTATTGCCATCTGCGGACTCACTCTGCCGATCAGTTCCAGCAGTTCAATCCCGTCACAGGCTTCGCCGACGACCTTCAGGTCAGACGTCCCATTGAGAATATTCCTCAACCCCTGCCGGAACAATGCATGATCATCAGCCAATACAATGCGGTAGCTCTTTATCTCCTGCATCTTTTTTTCTTCATGAAGGCCCATGATAGGACGTACATATACCGTTACCCATTGATGAGAGGATATCAGGCCGCAGCCTGGAAATAAATCGGAGGAACTACCTGTATTGATATGCGCAGAACTACGTATACGACAAAAGAGAGGAGGGCCTTATCGCCCGAGCCATGCAGTTCAGATATACCCCTCCTGCATGGCATATCTTACGAGGTCTGCAGTATTCCTGATCTGCAATTTATCCATGATATTGGCGCGATGACGCTCAGCAGTACGCACACTGATAAAGAGAAGCTCACCAATCTCCCTGCTCGATCTGCCTTCAGCAATGAGCTTCAAGACCTCCTTTTCTCTTGATGTCAGAACGTCAGACTGCAAAGAGCTGTTCACTTCTCCGCGGCGCATGCCTGCCCAGTCATCCAGCATATCTTCCGCAAGATGAGGGGATACATATATCTTCCCCTGCCGTATCTTCTCAATAGCAATGAAAAGGTCAGGATCAGCATCTTCCTTCAGGAGGTAGCCTGAGGCGCCGGCAGCGATGGCCTTATGAAGGTATGTCCTGTCTTTGTGCATGGTCAACATCAGCACCTTTACTTCCGGATACTCTTTCCTGATTCGGGAAACTGCTTCGATGCCCCTCAGATTCGGCATGGAGATATCAAGAATGACCATATCCGGTGTTATGGTGTGAAGAAGTTTCAGCAGTTCAAGCCCGTCCCCGGCCTCGCCGACAACTTCAAAGCCTGACATCTTCTCGATTATGCCCTTCAGGCCCCGCCGCAGCAGTACATGATCGTCGGCAAGAATTATGCGATACGCGTCCGCCAATTTCTACTCCTTTCGGGCCGGCAACCTCAAGGTTACTCTGGTGCCCCTGCCTTCCTGACTCGTAATTTCAAAGCTGCCTCCAAGAATCCGAACCCGCTCATCCATTATCGCAAGACCCATACCCTTTCCCTTCGAGTCCTTCATAAATGGTGGCTGCGGATTGAACCCCCTTCCGTCATCCTCGATGGCAAAAAATACCCCGTCTTCATTCTTACGGATAACTATCGAGACATTTCGAGCCTGGGCATGCCTGCCAACGTTCGTAAGGGCCTCCTGGAGGATCCTGTATATCATGATACTGGCGTCCTCTGAGAAGAGACTGTCTATATCCTCCATATCCAGAGCAATGTCTCCCTCAAAATTCCTGTTGAAGTTTTCCACCAGCCATCGGATGGCAGCGGTCAGGCCGAGGTCTTCCAGTATGGCAGGGCTTAAATCTCTGCTGAGCCTTCGCACATTTTCGATTGTCTGATCGATATAGCCCATGATATCTTCGCATTCATCCTTGATCCTGGCAGTGTCCTCCAGGCCCCGCTCGACTGACCTCAACCTCAGCTTCATAATGGTCAGGGCATGTCCTAATTCATCATGCAGTTCACTCGAAATATTTTTCCTCTCTGTCTCCAGGGTAGTCATCAGGCCGGCGGAAAGCAGGCGAAGCTGCTCTTCCGACTTCAGCAATGCAGCCTCTGCATGCTCGCGCTCGCAAATCTCAGCCTGGAGTTGTTCATTTGCTGATACAAGTTCAGCTGTTCGTTCATTAACCAATACAGCCAGTTTCTCGCGATGTGCGGACAATTCTTCAGCCTGAGAGAGCAACTGCTCGTTCGCCTTCAGCAGCTCTTCTTCGGCTTTTCTCCTCTGTCGCTCCCGGTTCCAGAGTCCGGCTGATGCCGCAACCACAATAAGCGCCCAAATGGTCGTAATGGCAAGGAACAGGCGCTTTGATTTTTTCTGATTTTCGGCTTCGTCCTTTTCAATGCTCTCTTCCAACTGTCTTGTCCTGCTGAGAACTTCCCTGAAGACCACGTGAAACTGCTGATAGAGGGCCGAACTTTTCCCCGCTCCTGTGGACTCCTGCAGGCGTTCCTTGCCAATTGTCTTAAACTTGATAAGGAGGGCCATAATCGCATCAGCACGAGCGCGCAACTCAGGATCTGTAAGAGGCTCCGAGATCCAGTTATTATTTCTTGATTCTCCTCCGTCGAGGATCACGTTGACCAGGCGTATTGCCTGATCCAGTTCCGCAAGGACCTTCGAAATATCTTCTTCGGGCTCTCCCCGGATGATCTCCTCTAACCCGAGATGGGCTGACCCAATATGGATCTGAATATCCATGACAGCATCAACAAGCATCTCATCTACGTGCAGTCTATTGCTTATCCGCTCAACCCAGAAGAGCAGGATCAGAGAAAGAATGCCGATCAGAAAGACCGTTGCCGGCATCCAGTACCATTGATCCGCTTTCCCTCTTTTTGCCATGGACCATCCTTCATGTTGGGTTTAACGGCTCATCGCCTGCACCGAGTTGCGGCAACGCCAAAGAGCTCTGTAACTATTGATAGTTGCTCCTGTTTCCATTCTATCATGCGCACAGATCATAGGCAAAACATTGCATGGCTACAGACTTTATTGCTGCTCCGCAGCCTTAGCGCCGACTGTCGTGGCGACCATCGCCTCCATGCTGTCCATGTCCATCGTAGTCTCCGCGATGATCATAGTTTCCTGAAGAATGCCCGCCATGGCCACCATGATGAGCCCAATGCCAGCAACCGGACGATGAAAGCATCAAGACCAGGACAAAAGCTAACGCAATCCATCTGTTCATAGAACCTCCTCACTGCTTGTTTTATTCTATTATCGCAATGCAATGTGAAGAACTGACGAGCAAAATGTGAATGTTCATGAAGCAGCATCCTGGTTAGGCCGAGCATTTTGCGGCAAGTTTTATTGAACATCTCCCATAAAAGCGGTATCATTATCATTAATTAGAAACAGCCGTGCCCAAGTCTCTGATCAAAGGGGGGATATATGCAGCGATTATTTCTGGTGATACTTGTTCTTATTCTGATGACCTTTTCCACCGCCCTGGCACAGGACCAGCCCACGCAGCAGCCGACACTCCTGTCCAATATGTTCAGGGTTGTCACGCCTGCTGAAAATGCAGAGGTGACCGGAAAGAAGCCTGAGATCAAGGTCGAAGTCCTGCAGGCCGCTGCACCCGGCAGCCTTGTCGTGATACTGGACGGCATGGACATAACCCAGATGGTAACCATGACACCGTCAGGCTTTGAATACAAACCATCTCTTTCCCTTCCTGTCGGTCAGCACACCCTGCTGATCTTTGCACTTACCCAGAGCGGTGTTCCGGCCCAGAAACTGATGAACTTCAAGTCCCGCCATAGCGGAGGCGCCTTTGAAGAGGCGTACTCGAACAATGAGATCTCTGCCGTGTATGAAGCCCTACTGGCAAAGCCTGATCGCGTAACTGCTGTGCCTTATTCCAAGATCGAAGGCAACATCAAATCCGACTCCAAGATCAAGAGCGGGGGCTGGGAATTCCGGGAAATTGCAAATGTCCGATATTTTGACCAGAGCCTTCCGGCAAATGCTGTTTCAGGCGTAGTCACCCCAGGATCAACGAGCTCGGGACAGGCTGCACTGGAAAAGGGTTTCAGCCTTGCCAACTTCCTCCTCTCTGGCAGTTATACAAAAGATGCATTCAAATCGACCGTTGAAGTAGGCGATGTCCAGATTTCTGAAACGCAGAATACTGTCTCCGGCCTGGCTCGGCGCGGCGGCAAGCTCTCGCTGCAGTACAAAGATCTCACGATAAATACCTTCCTTGTCAGGGGCGACAGGATCATGGGCTTCAATGGCGGCTTCGGCATAGAGGGCTCTTCAGCTGATCACATTTATGGAGCATCAGCGGGCATCAAGCTGTTCAACAAAAAACTTGAATTCAAGGCAGTCTATGTTACCGGCGGAGAACCGGGTAATTCAGCAGGCATTTCCGGTTCCGGCGGTTCGGGTGGCGGTGGTGGAGGCGGAGGGGGAACCCCTTCAACTACAGGCGCGGCATCCCGCGGAAATGTGTTAGGGTTTCTCCTGATCACGGATTTCTTTGCGAACAAATTCAGGACAGAGGCTGAACTGGATTTTTCCCGTTTTGATCCTGATACATCGGCTGACCTGGGGAAGAACAGTGACCATGCCCTGCGCCTGAAAGCAGGCGGTATGCTGTTTAAGAACATTTACACGTACGAGGCACGTTATGAATATTACGGAGCCCGTTACGGTGTAATCGGCAACCAGGGAGCTCCAAAGGATTCTCAGATCTTCGCATTCACGAATGGTCTGAACGTGCCGGGCCATTATGCCAATCTGATGCTCACAAGAACCAACAATAATGTAGAAGGCGACAGACTCTTCTCTCAGGTTGTGACCTATGACGGGCAGTTCATGTACAGCTTCACCAAGATCCAGAAACTGCCGATTACGCTCAGCTACTCGAGGAACCTGCAGGAGAGCAAGCATGAACCTACCGGCATCAATGAAGTTGATGTCATGACCGACACGGTCACCGGAACAGTCAGCTATATCCCCGGAGGGAAATACACCATAACATTCATGTCATCCTGGTCCGGCAAGAACGACAAGACTGCGGCAAATACTGACACAACCAACATAACTTATTCCCTTTCGCCTGTGTACAGCACCGGCACATTCAGCCTGAGCCCCATGCTCTCCTATATCCGGACCAAGGACCACCTCTCGTCCGTATGGACAGATACCTTTGTCGGGAGCATGAATATGGGAAGCAGGTTCTTTGCCAACAAGCTCTCGTTTGACATGGGAACAACCTATACCAAGGTCAAGTCAGACAATGAGGCAGTGAACAGCTGGGATATGAATGCAAACTTCAGGCTTGGTTACAGTCTTAAGGAACTCTTCAAGGGCAAGATTGACGCTTCTGCTGCGCTGAAAGGTTCCTATCTCAGGCATCGGGATCAGATCAACTCTGATGCCAACAAGGACGAATTCCTGATGTTCCTTGTGCTGTCAACCACTATACCGGTCTCATTTTAAGGAGGCATGAAAATGAAAAACATAGTTTATATTCTGCTCGCACTGCTTGTTGTATCCGCAGCCTTTTCCGGAGCAGCTTCTGCTGCGACCACGGTTACCGTCTCTCCAACCACGTTAAACACAGCGCGCGGCGTAGGAAGCACGTTCACGATCATCTATCGCGTAAGTGCCCCTGATTGTCCTGACCCGGTCACAGCCACCAGATCTCAGTTCTACAATCCAAACAGCGATGTCTTCTTCGGAGACAGTCCTACCAGTCCGAGCACCCTGGTCATTCCAATTGTCAGGGGATCGGGCATAGCGACAGAGATCCTGACCGTGCCTGCAGGGACCACTGAAAAGGCACTCAGAAAGAAGTTCAACCGCATCTTCTTCAACCGCGTATTTAACGGCTGCGGCCTGGTGAATTACTTAAGAGAGATCACTATCAACATTACCGGCGAGGCTGATGCTGATTTCCTCGTCAACAGGATGGACCTGTATTTTGAGAACAGAAGAGCTGAGATCACGGTGCCGAGAAATACGCCGAACCTGAAGGCGTTTGTTGATATTCGCTTTACCGGCACCGGCCTGTTTGAGGGGGACTGGAAGGTTGACGGAAGGACCATCCAGCACGTGAGTCAACATATCACCTATGGCAGAAGCATTACACTCAGCTCGCCTGAGATACCCTCCCTTCCAACCTTTAATGAAGGATCGCATATTGTGCAGTTCGTGATCTCCAAACCGACAACAGGTATCACTACGCCGTCGATCGTTTACTTTGTCGAGCCTAAAGAGGTGAAAAGAACTGAGCTCATAAGAACTACCACTCCGGTTGACAAGGGCATTCAGGATTATACTGCTCTCAAATTCACATGGGACAAATTGGGCAAGCCTTTCCAGTATCTGATAGGGTTCTATGAAAATTCCGATTCCGGCGCGATCTTTTCAGCCCTGACAAAAGACGATTCTTACACGCTGCCTGATACGGTGGTGAAAAAGACCTTTTCAAAAGGCAAGGTGTATTACTGGAAGGTCATAGCCTTTGAAGAAGAAAGTGCTTTAGCCGGTGAGAGCAAAATACAGAGTTTTTCGTTCAAGTAGTCTTTGCAGGTAACTATCAAGGGTCAATAAAGATCCCCTTCTTCCGGACAATAGGAATGAAGGGGATTTTTATCATGCAGGGAAATCGCATGCTATACAATAAAATGTCATGAAACTCACAATTAAGCCCTGCGCATTTTTGTTTTTCGCCCTCATTGGGTTCGGGTGCGTATCAGCGCCCAGGTATCCGGAGAACTGGGCACCAGGATTCCCCGAGCATGGGGTATTCGCTAAAGCCGGTGAAACGTGCTCCTTAACCGGTTCCTATGCTGATGCGGGAGATTCGCCAGAAGGTCAGGACAGCAGCGCAGCGATCTCGCTGTTTCGTACGCTCTTCCCGAACTCAACGCTTCCAACTGCATTGATGCCTGACAGCGTAACCTTACGCGGACCTGAAAACGGAGCAATCGAGGTCATTGCATGGAAGGACAACAAGCCTGTTGAGACAGGTAATTTACGCAGTTATGTCTGCATGGAAAATGGCCTGATCAACGCCAACCCGGGAGCAAGCAGCCGCAGCGGTGGATTGGTTGTCACCGTCTGGAGTAGTGCTCAGGACAATTTTCTGTATCGAGGGACTGATGGCTGGCTGGTTCTCAAACAACAGAACTTGATGATCGTAATTCCGTGGTTTCAATGGAAAACAGAGTGGTATCGTTTTCGGCCTATAACCCGTCAACCGAACATGCAGTAATACTTTTTACGAGAGACCGAAGCTGTAAAAGTTAGAACTCAAAACGCGGGGACCAGTAGTCCTGATAATTCTGGCATTTTATTCTGACGCGGCATCTGTTGCATACATTAAGATACTTAAAGCATTCATAGTGAGGGCACCAGATCTTCACGGGTTCAATACCTTGATCCGTATCACAGACATCAGCTATTGCAAGAGCAGAACTGTTCTCCATCTGTTTTATATTATGCCACGTTATTTGACTGCCGGGCAATGAGCTCTATTCGTTTTTCCCGGAATAGGCCAAAACCAATTCACTCCAAGATTTTTCTTGACCCTCCCGGCAATCACTTTTATAATCACAAAAAACTGAAACATAATAACAACGTTATAGAACAAATGAAAGATGATTATGGACATTTGGAAATCTGAAAGCAATCCCGGCAAACAGACTGCGCTCTCGTTAGTCTGCGTTATGGTTGGACTGGCCCTAACAATAGGCTTTCGCAGTGTCTCAGGCCCGGGCATGACAAACAGCCTTGCAGGTTTTCTGCTTAGCCTTCTGCTGCTCTTCATCGGCATATGGGGGCTGGTGGTGACCGGAAAGCAGACCATTGTGATTGACCCGAAAACACGCAGCATCACGATCGAAGACATCACCCGCTTCAGGACAAAGAAAAGATCTATCCCATTCTCAGATATAGTTGATATCAAGATCGGCTACCTCGGGAAAAGATCGAATAATGTAGAGTTCTACCATCTTATCCTCAAGTTGAAGAGCGGGGAAGCGTATCCCCTATTTGCTCCCGGACGCTTCTATAAAAGTGGATCTGACAGAGCTATTGTCGAAAGCTGGCAGCAGCGGCTCGAAGAATACCTCAGGCAATCCTGAGCAAATACCATCACTCGCCTGAAAGTCTTTTAAAACAGCTGGTTGCAATCATCACATCGCTGCGGAGAATCACAACATTACCGCAACACAAAGAATCATTTTTTTCATGACATTTCCCCCAAGTCTGATATGATGGGGTAGATATTCTGAGCAGCGCAATAATAACTCAGCAACCAGGCAATTAATGTTTTTCTCTTTAAGGGGGACGCCATGAGAGGATCAGCAAGATCTATTTTCCGGGGAGTATTCATTTCAAGTCTCATAATCGCGATTGCCTGCGCTGCTGCATTCGGTGCCAGCATTATGGTCCCGCCGCAGTGTACGGATAATCCCTCGCTTGGTTCGGTTGCGCCGCAGACAGTCAGCCAGGGACAGATGAATGTCAGCCTGACACTGATGGGCAGAGATCTTGACAAGACGTCGGTCGCCCTCGATTTTGGCGCAGGCATCACAGTTGTCGGGAAACCTGTTGCAGGAACATCGATCACTGATGTACTTAAAACATATACGGTCACGATCAATGTTGCGCCAACAGCACAGACTGGCCAGCACTTCATAAGCATCCGTTACTGCAATGGCACAAAGATCCTTAACACACAGGCATTCATAACTGTGCTTGCCGGGCAGAAGGCTGTCATACCTGATGGGCTCGTAATAGTCGCGCCGGGAACGCAATGTACAGACAATCCGATGGTATCTTCTGCAAACCCGCAGATCCTCTCCCAGGGCCAGTCAAACGTGCAGGTGATGCTGGCAGGCAGGGATCTGGATAAGCCTGGTGTAACGCTCGATTTCGGCGCAGGCATCATCGTGCTCGGCCCCGCCCAGCGCAGACAGGCTGCCATGGACATGGCATCCTACGCAGTAACGCTCAATGTGCTCCCAGCAGCCCCTTTTGGTCCGCACTTTATCTCTGTGCGATTCTGCAACGGCTCAAAGACCATGCAGACGCAGTCCTTTGTTACTGTTGTGCCCGGCAGGGCCCTGCCTTCACAGCTGCCGCTATCCCTGACGCATGTCCTGCCGAATATATGGGAGCCCGGCAAAACCTATCAGCTCACCCTGAACGGGACAAATCTTGTTGAGAATATGGAGGTCCAGTTCGGCGAAGGCGTCAAGAGCAAGGGCGTCGTAAAGGTCTTCAGCCCGGTGCTTGCGCAGATGGAGGTCGAGGTCGATCTTACGGCCAAGGGTCAGAGGAATGCCCAGGTACGGACCAATCTGAATCAGAACTGGAACCAGACCCAGGCTGCTGTCACGATCAAGGAGCCGAAAAAACTTATCATTGCAGATGTCGGCCCGCTCTGCCAGCCGCTTGAGGTAGATTTCACCAAAGGCACGCTGCAGCTTCAAAAACCCAAGCCTTATGTGGAAGACCCTGATCATGCCAAGACATCTATCGGCGCACCTCTGCTGAATGACGCTGTTCGATTCGAGTGGCGGGAAATGAATCCCGGGCTTGCAGACTATTATGACTTCAATATCATGACCCTTGACGGAACGCTGCTCAAAACTGTCCGGCTCAACAGCACAGAGCTCGAGCTGATGGGCATGAAGTTTAAACTGCCGCCCCAGACCTTCTTTCACCCTGATGCTGCCTTTATCAAGGAGATCATGAACCTTCTGCCTCCCCCACCGTCGGCTGCTGAAGCGATTAATAAGCCCGTTACCGGCGCTCAGTCGGCAGCTGCAAAAACAAAGACCGGACCATCAGCGCAGAAGGCAATGCCCTCTGCCCAGGCAGCCGCACAGAAAGCGCTTCCTTCTTCCCAGTCGGCAAAGGCAATGCCTCCTGCAGCAAAGGACCCCTATCCTGCAGAGACGAAACTGCTTTGGGAGGTGGTCGGCTTTCGGGAATTCAAGAGCGACTGCGGATTCACCTCTGCAGCCAAGAAAACAGCGCCCGCAAAATCTTCTTCAACCGTGAAAACCTCTGTGACCGTAAAGTCAACAGCAATGGACTCGGCCAAAGATATCAAGCCTGTCCTCCCTGCTGTCCAAAAGGATGAAAAACTTGTCCTTGAGGTTGAACATTCCGACCGCTGGCCCTTAAGCATTCCCGAAAAAGCAGGCGGCATCACAGCCTGCCCATCCGGAGGCAAGACCAAGGGGTCCCTGCAGGTGCAGAATGTGAGCGGTCAATGCATATACAAGTTGAACAAGCAGACACAGAAATGGGAATGCGAGAAAGAGACAGTCAACGGCCAGGTAGTAAACAAGGTTGATCCGAACAATTATCCTGGAGATGATTTCAAGATGTCTGGATCATTCTCGCTTGATCGGTCGCCCTATGCACCTCAGCAAGAGATGAAAGATCCTCCACCTCCGCCACCCGGAGGCATCAATACCGGCATGAAGGTCGGCACTGGCAATTTCCTGAACCTGGTTGTTGACTGGGGCGACGGAGAGTTTGATTCTGTTGTCCATCCTGTGCATCTGAATATGCCGCCATTTGAGCGCAAGGACAAGGGCTCATACGGCAGCCTGGTCACGCAGAACTATGAGATCGAGGGTCTGCATCATAAGTATCAAAAAGTCGGGTCTTACAATGTTCGGGTCTATATGCTCTCTGACGATGACATGCAGGTCGCAAATGTGAACACCCTTGCCCAGTCAGTCGACAAGAACAGTAAGAACCCTTACCTGAAACTTGCTTCGCTCGGTCTTGGCGGAAGAGCTTCTCAAACCTCAACTCTTCAATCTGCCGCCCGGACGCAGACCGCATCTGACATTGCGTCCCGGGCTTATGTGCTCTTCTGCAAGGTCGTTGATATCAGGCCGGTTGAAGATACAGACGCTACAGGCCCGCTGCACCTCGATTGGATAGACATCACCGGCTTCCCGGGCCATGACAGCGGACAGGGCACCTGCGGCATCGTGGCGCAGGAAGAAAAGAATGTCAGGACCGCAGTACCTGCAGCACTGACGCAGCCCAAGAGCGGTCTCTCTTCCCGAGCAGCGTCCCTGCCGAAAAGCGGTCCGTCTCCGAGGCCGACCGTTGTAGCAAAAAGCAGTAACATAAAAGCCATCGCAGCCACTGCATCTCCTGCTCTCGGGAAGTTAAGGAGCAGCGGCAGCGTAGATGCAACGGCAACTACCTGTGACGAGTTCCTGACTGCAGAGGGAGCGCTTGGGTACTACGGACAGGGTGATGCACGGATCAGCTGGATGCGTGAAGGCACTGTAGTAAGACAGGAAGAACACCATGTAATGCCGTCAGAACAGAGGCAGAATCTGGACCGCAATCCTGAAAAATGGCCTGCACCTATTATCAGCACTGACAGCACCATACCGAATTCAGGAAACCTCATTGAGGACACCGCAGGCAAATCGCTCGGCAACCATAAGGTTACGGTCGATGCCATGGTGGTTGTGAAACCATCTCTGAGTAATATCGGCATGTTTATGGAAAGGGCATTGGACAGCCCTTCACTCGGCCAGCGGATGAGCACGGTATTCAGCAAACCGGGTCCGGGGGGAGCAGCCTTCAAGGCAGGCTTCATTTCACCATACAAGGTCAACACCGGCGGTGCTCCTCCGGTCATCTATGGCAACGGCGCCTTTTCAGCAACAGCAACAGCGAGCATAGCCCAGCTTATACTCACCAAGCCGAACTATGTGGCATCCGAACCCGCAACCTATGCCATCAAAGAGAGCGACCCAAAACAGGCCTGCACCTTTATCTTTGCAGACAAGGACAACGGAGAGTTCAGGATATCAGGCCTTCAGGGCAATGTTGTCCAGAAGGGAACCACATACAGCGGCTGCGGCACCATGCTGGTACCGCTGACGAAAAGCGCAGATGGCGAGCCTGAATCCTATCCTGTGCCGATAGAATTTACAAACTGGTCTGTGAAAGACGGGCTTCATGTGGATAAAGGCATGAAGCTGAGCGTTTCGCCGAAGAAGACCGTCTCTGCGCCGGGAGTTACAGGCACGCTCGACAAGGTGGAAGGAACTTCAGGCGATGAGGTGAAGGCAACGCTTTCACTGAAGCTTCAGGACACACTGCGGCTTGCCGGCGGCACAGAAAAGCCGCATGAATGGACAGGCAAGAGTTCGCGTCTGATGGCAAGCGGTGACTGGTATCTTGAAAATCAGGTTCTGCCCGACACCTTTATCGGCTGGAGCGCATTCAAGATAAAATCCGATAAGGTCACGCTTGACCTGAGCCGTGCGAAGAGCGCAGGTGCAATAGATCCGCTCTGCGGCTCCGGCGGTAACAAATGGGTGGGTGTGCATCTTGGTGACGCAACACTCACACCCTACACCTTTGACCTTGTTGCAACAGGCGGATGGACCTCTCCCACTGTTCCAAACTGGGCGATCATCGATGAGGGTATCTGCGGCAAGGCCTATCTGAACAAGCCTTACAATGCAAAGGTTGATGAGGGAACTGTTCATTTTGATGCACTTGATGTCAACTCTTCAAAAGGGACCTTTACGGCGATTTATAAAAATATGATCGTCCATGTGCCCTGGCTCGACGCTGACCTTAAGGGAGATGCAACGCTCACGTATTCAGGCGGCGGCGACAAGGGCATATCTCTGCCTCTTTCCGGCAAGGCAGGGCTGAAGGATTACACGAATATCAAGATGCAGGCAGACAAGCTGGCCTTCACAAAAGAGGAGAATATCGGCTGGACGGTCAAGAGCGACGCGCATTTTGAATTCTCTGCCGAAGGAAAGAAGTTCAGCAGCTTTGACGTGCCTGCGCTCTTCTTCGGTCTTGACGGACGGGCGTACTTTGCAAAAGGAGGCACCAGCAGCAGTGTCTCTCTTGGCGGGCCAACAGTCCTCGGCAAGACCGCCATGGACCTCGTATCTGTTGATCTTGACACGTCAAAAGGCGGATCTGACCGGCTGAAGTTCAGCTTTAATGCCAAGATACATCTTTCGAAGAAGATCCCTGATGCTGATGTAAGGGTGCTCTATTCCATTGCGAGGACCGGAGCCAACTATTTCGGCACAGGGCCTTTTACCGGCCCCTTTGAAGTGAATATTGCATTCCCGCCTGGTCAGCCGACGGTCGAGGCCAATATGAAGCCGAACTATACCGGCCCTTCCGGCGGCAGTGCCGGGCTCATGCCACGCTATGCGCTTATGAACGATGACGGTTCATCCATTGCAGATAATGCATGGAAGCCGGGCGAGCAGTATGCGCTTGATATTCCGGGCTCCTATGATATTGCGCTTTTCGGCAGCGGTGACGGAGATCGCTTCAACGGAGCCCTCGATCTTGCGATGTTCGGAGGCCCGCCGGTAAAAGCAGAGTTCAGACTCGGATACATAGGCGGGGATGACTACTGGCTCACTCGTGCAACCATAGGACTGGGTACGAGCGGCGTTACGCTCACGCCGTATCTGACTCTCTATGCCATACGCGGAGGCCTCGGTTACAACTTCCCGATCAATGCGTTCAGCAGCGTTGACAGCCTGTCTGCAGTGGCGCCTGATATGAGCGGCACGTATATGTTCATGGCAGGCATGCGGGTTGGCGCTCCGACCAAGTTCGCATATATGCTCGACGGCGACTTCACGGTAAAGCTCGGCGTTGGCGCGCGCATGGATTATCGTGCCTGGCTGATGACCAATGACAATACCGGCGAAGGGACATTCCATGGTTACTTCCAGTATGCAAGCGGCAACTTTGACGGCATGCTGGCAGGCAAGATCAATCTGATGGGAGATGCAGTCTATATGGAGATACCGGAAAATGCAGCGACCATGCATTTTGGCGGCGGCACCTGGCGCATTGCTGCAGGGAAAAGGGAAGGCCCCAGGATCAAGGCCCATCTGCTGATCCAGGACGTGAACGGTTTTCTCGAGATCGGCAATGAGGGTCTTTTCCTGGGCGGCAACATGACGTACAAACTCAACGCAGGGATAGGCTATATATCCGGAGTCGTGGATGGCGGGCTCGAGATCACTCCTCCGCCTCACATTGCAGGGTATCTTGAAGGATCTTTCTCAGCAAAGATCTGTGCGTATGATGTCTGCATCGGGCCGTCTCTGTCTGCAGGGGTGAACATGTCTGCGCTGCCGGTGAGCGTGGGCGCACATGCCTGCTTTGAGATACCGATACCGTTCTGGAACCCTGAAGTCTGCGGCAGTTTCAGCTTATAGGAGGAGACAATGAAACGAATTGCAATAGTCATATTAATGCTGATCTGCAGCGCATCCCTTGCATTCGGCGCGGTGACCGTCAAGCAGGACAAGGGCAACATCTGGGCAGTCTCTGATGGCAGAGGCTCGATCTCACTCTTCTGGGTCCCTGCCAATTCTGCCTGGCCTTCAGGAGGCTGGCAGCTCGAACGGCTTTCAGGAGGAAAGGCAGCGATCATTGCAAAAAAGATCATGCCCGGACTTGATGAAGAGGCTATGAGGTCACTTGATCCGAAAGATGCAGCCGGCATTCAGACGTTCGTTGGGAAGATGAAGACAGGAAGCCTTGCTTCTGATGAAGGCAAGCTGGCAGGCGCAGTCTTCGGACTCAAGGCAGCAACTGACACTGCGTTCGGCAGGGCAATGGGCCTCAGGTTTACTGACAGCAATGTCGGCAGCGGCTCTGTCTCATACCGCCTTACCGCACTTGATGCATCAGGCAGATCAGGTCCAGTTCTTCAGAGCGCGGCAGTCGATCCCGGCAGGGCAACTGCGCTGCCTGATCAGATAAAGGATCTCAGGGCAGCACAGGACAGCGAAGCACTCAGGCTTTCCTGGTCCGTTCCTCTGCAGAACAAGGATATCCCGGTCATTGCGTATCATATCGAGCGGTCAGCAGGAACTGCGAAGGAAGTCCTCACAGCCCAGCCCCTGCTCATCGGCTCCAAAACAGACAAGCAGGCAGCCCCGTCATTTCTTGACCAGAAGCCTCCTGTTGAAGCAGACATAACCTATTCTGTTTCTTCCGTTGATTTCTTCGGCAGGAAAAGTTCAGCCGCGCAGGTTGTGGTCTTTATCCCTGACAAGACTGCTCTCATGCCGCCGACACAGGTCATCGCAAAAGCAGGAGACGGACGGGTCGATCTTTCCTGGAAGAGAAACAGCAGCCAGTTCACCACAGGATATATTGTAGAACGGGCCATGCTCTATGGCGGTCCCTATGAAAATCTCACTCCCAAGGGATTGAAGAGAGATGAAGAGAAGTTCAGGGATTCGACTGTAATGGGAGGTTCTCAATACTATTACCGCTTGCGCTCTGTTGATCCCCGCGGTAATGTAGGCCATGCCTCTGACTCTGCAATGGCCCAACCCCAGTCAGAGGACCGCTCCCCTGCTCCTGAAAACCTGAAGGCGCAGATCGGAAATACCCGCATACGTCTTACGTGGGAGCCCGTGAAGTTTCCTGTTGCCGGGTACTTCATCTATCGCCAGACAGACGGTTCTGATAAATGGACGCAGATGAACGAACGTCTAACGCCGGAACCGCTCTATGACATTCCATTCGGAGAACATAATGGCGCGAAATTCAGTTTTAGGGTAACAGCGGTCGGATTTGACAGCAAGGAAAGCAAGCCGGGCAAACAGGTCGAGGTTCTCCTTCCTGATAACCTGGCTCCGAATGTGCCGCTTATCAGAGCGGCCAGCGGGGCTGGTGGAAAGGCGGTCATCGATTTTGTACCGGCAAATCCGGAACAGGACACCTATCAATTCCTGATCCTTCGCAGTGGATCGGACAAAGAAGCCGGCGTTGTTATCGGTGATCCTCTGCTGTCAAATGCCAGAAGATTCGAAGATCCCTTTGTGGATGCCGGTCAGGAATATTGGTATAGCATTGTTGCGCTGGACAAGGCCGGCAATAGAAGTGACCTCTCCAGGCCCGTTGTTGTCCAGATAGGGACGCCGGAGATACCAATGCCGAAGAAACCAACAGTGAAACTGGTCACCTCGCCATTCCGCCATGTGAAGATCTCGTTTGATCCTCCGCCGTTTGGGCTCTCTGTTATCGTTGAGTCACGCCATAGCAATGATCAGGAATGGAAAAAAGTTACAGGGCCGGTGAGCGATATCAGGGAAGCGACTGATCCAAATCCTGGCGATAAGGGCAAAGCGCAGTATCGCATTCTGTATCGTGCTCCAAACGGAGCGCTCGGCAAGCCTTCAGAGGAAGCTATTATTGAAATGAAGTAATTGTGAACAGGGCAGATGTGCACATGTACATCTGCCCTGTTGCCTTGCACCCAGTCAAAAAACTCCTTTTATCTTCATCAGGATATTTATTGTAGAATAGACCATGCCGATAGAAATCCAGGGCCAGCTTGAGCGCATCACCTTCCATAGCGAGGAAAACCACTTCACGATCGCAAAGATAAAGGTCAAAGGCCAGCGAGATCTGGTCACTATCGTCGGCAGTCTCTTCTCTGTTTCCCCAGGTGAGGTCGTCAAGGTCACTGGATCATGGGACAGGCATCCGAAGTTCGGCGAGCAGTTCAAGTTTACCTCCTGCGAAGTTGTTGCTCCTGCAACCCTGCATGGCATCGAAAAATACCTGGGGTCAGGCCTGATCAAAGGTGTAGGCCCGGTCATGGCAAAACGGCTTATCGAAAAGTTCGGTATTGAAACGCTCGACATTATTGAACATCAGCCTCAGCGGTTGAGAGAGGTCGAAGGTATCGGGGAAAAGAAGCTCGATATGATCACGGCCGCCTGGCAGGAACAGAGAGATGTCCGTGATGTGATGCTTTTCCTCCAGAGCCATGACGTGAGCTCTGCGTACGCTTCAAAGATCTACCGCCAGTATGGCAAGACCTCGATCGCAATCGTAAAGGAAAACCCTTACCGGCTTGCAACAGACATCTTCGGCATCGGCTTTAAGACAGCAGACAGCATAGCAGCAAAGTTAGGCATTCCAAAAGATTCACCCATGCGCGCAGAAGCAGGCATCCTTTACGTGCTGCAACAGTTTGCTCTGAACGGCCATGTCTATTATCCGCATGACGGGCTTATTGAAGAGTGCCGCGAAATTCTGAATATCAGCAGTGAGATTATTAAACAGGCGATCGCATCCATTGTTGCCGAAAAAAGGATCGTGATTGACGTTGAGGCTGTGTATCTTGCAGAGTTCTATGTCGCTGAAAAAGGTATTGCAGAAAACCTCAGGGAACTGAATAAAACACAGCGCAGGCTTTTCATGGTTGACCGTGACAAGGCCCTTGAGACCGTGCAGAAGAATCTAAATATCACGCTGGCCGAAAACCAGGCAAAGGCGATCAGCGAATCTCTTGATGCAAAGGTGATGGTCATCACTGGTGGTCCGGGAACGGGAAAAACAACAATTATCAAGGCGATCATCACGCTTCATGCACTCTCTGGCATGAGCATCCTCCTTGCAGCCCCCACCGGAAGAGCAGCGAAGAGGATGTCAGATGCAACCGGCCATGAGGCAAAGACCATCCACCGCCTGCTTGAGTACAGCCCGAAAAATGACGGTGGGTTCAAGAAGACTGAGCAGAACCCGCTCAATGCTGATCTGATCGTGATCGATGAGACCTCCATGGTCGACACCGTGCTGATGTATCACCTGCTCAAGGCAGTGCCAAAGCAGACCACGCTTATTCTTGTGGGCGATATTGACCAGCTGCCTTCTGTCGGAGCAGGCAATGTGCTGCGGGATATCATCGACTCAGGGCAGGTGCCATGCATCAGACTGAACCAGATCTTCAGGCAGGCGCAGAAGAGCCTGATTGTCCTGAATGCACACAAGATCAACAGCGGCGACATGCCGATCACACAGGCTGAAAATGACGCAGATCAGGACTTCTACTTCATCCCGTTGGAAGAACCTGAGAAGGTGCTCGAAAAGATCCTCGAACTCTGTGCCAAAAAGGTCCCGGAGAAGTTCGGCTTTGATGCGATAAATGACATACAGGTACTCACCCCTATGCACCGAGGCGTTGTGGGTGCGTCCAATCTGAATGTCGAACTTCAGAAGCATCTCAACAATGCGACTGATGAGCTTCATCGGGGCGGAAGGGTATTTAAGATCAGGGACAAGGTGATGCAGATACGGAACAACTATGACAAAGATGTTTTTAACGGCGACATCGGCAGGATCGCATCCATCAACAGAGAGGATCAGGAGGTTATGGTTGATTATGAGGGAAAGGCAGTGGCGTATGACTTTTCTGAACTGGATGAACTGATCCTGGCGTACGCTATCTCTGTGCATAAGTCTCAGGGCAGCGAATATCCTGTAGTGATCATGCCGCTCCTGACTCAGCACTACATGCTGCTGCAGAGGAACCTTCTCTATACTGCAGTCACCCGCGGCAAAAAGCTCGTTATCCTGATCGGAACAAAAAAGGCGGTCGGCATCGCGATCAGGAACAACAAACCCTCAGAAAGATATACAAAACTGAAGGAACGGCTTACGGGAAAGAAGGGATAGAGAAGAAGGTTATGGGTATAGGGTTCAGGAAGCCCCTCCTTACCAAGGAGGGGTATGGGGAGGTTTTAAATCAGTTTTCAATACCCCACCCTGCCTCCCCTTGTAAAGGAGAGGGGACAAACCACTCGCACCTAAATGGCAATCAAGAATACCTTGGCGCCGGGAGACCGGCAGAATTATTTCCCCTGCTTTCTCCTCGCGGTCACCGTTTCGCCGCCGATGCCCCAGTTATCTGTGTCCACTTCTTCGATGATGACAACGGTTGTTGCCGGGTTCTTTCCCATAACATCCCGAAGCAGGTTTGTTACCCCGCTTATCAGTTCGGCCTTCTTCTCTGCTGTAGCACCGTCTTTGGCAATCTTGATATTTACAAATGGCATGGCGCCTCCTTTTTCTACACTGACATTGCTTTCAGCTGCTGTTGCTTCATTTCCCTGCGCATCTCCTCTTTTCTGTCTCTCATCACAAAGGCTATGGCTGTGCCGAACAGGAGGAGCGTGCCTGCCACAAGAAAAGATGAGCGATAGTTGCCTGTACCAGCCACCAGATATTGAGACAATTTACTCAGCACAAAACCGCCGATACCCCATGCAGTGAAGAGGATGCCGTAATTTACGCCGAAATTCTTCATGCCCCAGAGATCTTTTGCATAGGACGGGAAGAGCGCAAGATTTGCACCATAATTGAAGCCGATGAAGGTTGCCAACAGGACGATCTGAAGCGCATTGGAGGCGCCCTTTGATGTTATAAGCACTGAAGCGAACATCAGGATGGACTGAAAGGCGAACATGATCAGCAGTGTTGTCTTTCTCCCCAGTTTATCGGAAAGTATACCGGCTGCAATCCTGCCTGCTGCATTGCCGATTGCCAGAATCGCAACTGCCAGAAAGGCCTTTGTGCCCATGCTGGTCTTTGCCATGCCTGCCATGCTGCCGATAACCATGAGTCCTGCGCCTGCGCCGATGAAATAGAGCAGCCAGAGCACCCAGAAGATCGGCCGCTTGACCATCTCAAGGGGAGAGAGGTTCTCATCAGGGAATGAGGCCCGAGCCTGACCTGTTGCAGGAGAACGACGATCAACAGAGCCGGCAGGCACATACCCGGCAGGCGGATTGACCAGGAAAAAGGAGAAGAAGCTGACCACGATCGCAAATGCGATACCATAAAAGAGCATGGCCTTCTGGATCCCAAAGCTGCCGAGCAGATATTGGGAAAGAGGCGCAATATATACAGAGGCGAGCCCGAAACCCGCTACAACAACGCCGGCTATTTTACCGCTCTTGTTAGGAGGGAACCATTTCAGCGCAGCCGGCGTTGCCGAAGAATAACCGAATGCTATTCCTGTGCCTGCAAGAACGCCGAACCCCAATACCCAGCTCATGTAACTGGTGGTCTGAGACGCCCAGAAAAAGCCGAGGCCGACCAGAATGCCGCCTGCCGCAGCAGTCTTGCGCGGTCCGATCATGTCCTGGCATTTTCCTGCAGCGATCATGGCAAAAGCAAAGACCAGACAGCAGACAGCATAGGGATCATTGAGCGACGCCATGTCCCAGGCAAAAGCATTCTGGCCACCCTTTTCTATGGACTGCTTGATCGCTCCCTTGAATATGCTCCAGGCATAGAGAACCCCCAGTGCAAGATTGATCCCTGTCCCTGCTGCAACAACTATCGGACCGCGAGCTGCGTTCATAGACAATCCCCTTTATTCGCCGTATTTGAGAACCATTGTAGCATCAATGGGAAAGGATGAGAAGCGCTATAAGCGGAGTAATGGTTACTCTTTTCCGTCAAGAATAGTCCGCAGTCTGCTCGCCAATTTTGCAGGTGAGAGCGGCTTTTGGATAAGTATGTCGCCTGACTTTAATACACCCTGCTGGGTAATAGTCTCGTCAGTATATCCGGACATGAATATGATCCTTACGCTCGGGAAGTCCCGCAGAAATATGTCAGCAAGCTGCCTGCCGTTCATGTTCGGCATTATGACATCGGTCAGCAACGCATCAACAGTTCCCTCCCTCCGGGCTATATTCAGGGCCTCATCACCATCCTCGGCAATGAATAGGCAATACCCCAGAGGCTGAAGAATATCCTTTATCAGTCTTCGGATTGAAGGATCGTCATCAACGACAATGATGGTCTCGCTGCCGCCGATCATGACCTCCTGCTCCTTTTCCAGCTGTTCATCCTTCTTCTCACCCGATACAGGCAGATAGATCTTGAAGGTCGTGCCCTTACCCACCTCACTATATACATAGATATATCCGTTATGCTGTTTAACAATGCCGTACACCGTTGCAAGGCCGAGTCCGGTTCCTTCCCCTATCCCCTTGGTAGTGAAGAAGGGCTCGAATATCCTCTCCTGCACCTTTTTGCTCATGCCAATGCCCGTGTCACTCACCGAGAGACGTACATAGTCGCCCCGCTCCACATTCTCGTGCCTGATGATGAAATCATCATCAAGGTGAGCATTAGCTGCCTCGATGATCAGTTTACCGCCATCGGGCATTGAATCACGTGCGTTTACGATCAGATTCATCACGATCTGCTCGATCTGGACCGGATCAGCCATGATCGTGGTTATAGAAGAGTCAGCATGCAGTTCCAGAGATATATCCTCCCTGACCATGCGGGACATCATTTTTACCATGCTTTCGAGGCTTGTCTTGAGATTGACCGGCTGCATCTGGAGAACCTGCTTTCTGCTGAAAGCAAGCAGCCTATGGGTAAGCTCTGCTGCCTTCTCGCCTGCTTCCTTGACAGTCAGAAGATGGTCCCTCAAAGGACTGTAAGGCGGCAGTTTGAGCAGGGTCAATTCAGTGTATCCGATAATGGCAGACAGGAGGTTGTTGAAGTCATGAGCCACCCCTCCGGCAAGGCGTCCTATGGATTCCATCTTCTGGGCCTGAAGCAGCTGCAGGTGCAGACTTTTCTGCTCGGTAATATCTCGAATTAGATGAACAGCTCCTGTCATATGACCGTTGCTGTCCATAATCGGGTCGGCTGAGGCCAATACCCATATGTCTTTACCTTTGAAATAGATCTCTGACTCTATATGTCTTTTTGATCTCTTCATCTTCTTCAAGGGATGGTCATCCTGCTGAATGTCCATATCCGTGAAGAGATCAAAAACAGTGCTGCCGATGATCTCGGTGTACGGCCTATCAAGGAATACAGCAGTCGCCCTGTTCAAGCGTATGACCCGGAATGCTTCATCGACCATCATGATCAAGTCCTTTGTCGAGTCAAAGGTGATACGCCATTCATCTGATGACTTCAGGAGGGCATCTTCGGTCTGTCTGCGTTCGGTAATCTCCCGCTTCAGGTTTTCATTCAGTTCATCAAGGGCCGAAGTTCGCTCTCTTACCTGTTTTTCCAATTCATGCTGGGAATTTATCAGCAGTTCTTCTGCAAGTTTACGGTCAGTGATATTTTTCGAAATGATCGTCACAGCTTTTATGCTGTTATCTGCACCCATGATGGGGCTGAGCGTCCGGAGATAATATTTACCGTCCTTGCTGCTCTCCTGCTCATAGCGGAGAGATGCCCCGGTCTCAAACACTTCATTCACCTTCCCAAGCAGTTCATCAGCCTCCCAGGAGGAATGAAAATCTCCATAGGGACGGCCGAGATACTGCCCGGATGCAAGACCAAGACGGGACAGATGCATCTGATTCATGAACTGATACCGGCATTCTCTGTCAACAATATAGATGGAGTCCTCGGTAGACTCGACCAGTGAATGATATGCGTCTTCACGCTTCAAAGTCCCCGGCACTTCCTGCCTCGGCTCCGCAGCTTTCGACTCCAGGTCCGAAATCTTTCTGCGCGCATCAAGAAGAGCGGCAATCAGCTGCTCCTTTGGTTTCTCCTTCAGATTGGCATCATACAAGGTCTTTATGAATACCTTATACATAAGCGGCGGGTTGAGAATTCTCATGCCAATGGTAATCATACGGGAATCGTCATCGCTTCGGGAAAACCAGGCCAGTTCACAATTAAGATCCATTATCTTGCCTGAAGTATCCTGGAAGTGGAGCTGGATATTGTTTACCGGAATGAATTCTTCCTGTGCTTCGACAACTGATGTTACCGAAGACCCTATGCCGTCTTCAGAAACATTTACGAGCGTCCCCTCATAGGGTTTGCCGCCAAGAAGAATCTTCGCCGGCAGGTTCAGGGGAATTCTCTCTGATCGTCTTCTCTGCATTTGAGACCGATTTTATCACATACGCTTCATTTTAATAAGCATTTATTATTGGGTCTCAAAATAGCAAATAGCGAAGTGCGTGTTAGGGAAAAGCTTCGGCGCTGGAACGCTAACAAGAAGAACAGTGACGTTTTTGAAATTTAATAGATCGATCGAATTCTGCCGGTACGTCTGTCGACGATAACCTTATCGATGACCGTATTCTTTCGATCCTTTATCTCTGCCTCAAAATAAAGTTCCTTTTCCATTATCTCGCCGATCACGATATCTTTCTTCTCAAAATGCTTTTTGAGCGCCTTGCGTGCTTCTTCAGCGGTTGTTACACCCTTCTTCTCCCCAAAGCTTGCCTCATCAGCAGCCGAAGCCGTGGCAACAAATATGGTCACTGCACTCATGCTCAGATGGAAGGGAAGGACTGAAAACGCTGCGGCAATAATAATCAAACATGTCTTTTTCAAGGTTGCGTTCATAGATATCATTATAGGGCAGGCGACTGAGCAGGTCAAAACATTTCGCAGACAAAAAAGGGGTCCCGAATATTGTTCGGGACCCCTTTTTACGATCTTACCAGGTTATTTCTTGTGGCACTTTGCGCAATTTGCTGCATCGCTGGACTTGAATGCCTTGGTGCCGTTATGGCACTCGCCGCAGAACTTAGCTGCATTCATCTCTGCCATGGTGATCTTTGCTGAACCTTTCTTCATCTGAAAGATCTTGGTGTGACAGTCATTGCACTTCAGACCCTTGTCAGCATGGATCTTGCCATCGAACACAACCTTGCCTGCGCTGCCGCCTGCGTAATCAATGGTCTTTCCCGGAGGCACTGCGAGTGCGCTCCCCACGAATGCCACGATCACCAGAACTACCACTGCCAATACTGTTTTCTTCATCTTCTTTTCCTCCTTGGGGATATTTGGTTGAAGTCAACCAATCTGTTAACCTTTTTCTTCTGACTACAGCATACCAGAGAAATGTGAACCAGCAGCGAATGAATTATGAATGATTATGAATATCATTTCAATCCTTTTAGCTTATTGCAGTTTGGGAACCATCTGTTCTTCATGGAGAAAGATGTCATTATTATTTCGGCAGTGTCACAATAAACGAGGCACCTTTGCCGTAATCGCTCGACGCAGTAATAGCGCCATCATGAGCAAGAACCAGTTCCTTTGCAATGGCAAGCCCCAGTCCGAGACCTCCCTTGCTTGCCTTGTAGAACCGTTCAAAAATAAATGGCAGCTCCTCTTTTTTTATCCCTTCACCCGTGTCTGAGACTTCTATGATAACCGATTTACCCTCTTCCCTTGCCCCATCCTTAGCCTCTTCTCTTATCTTAATCTCAACCTTGCCGTTCTCCCCTGTTGCCTTGAGAGCATTGGTCAGGAGATTAATCACCACCTGGCTCAGCCGATCAGGGTCTGCCCGCAGCGTAATAGCATCCTTGCAGTCAAGAACCAGATCCACACCTTTATCGCTGAACATCTTGCGGTACCGCTCAGTAATGCTCCGCAGGAAGGTATCGAGACTGATCAATTGCTTCTCCAGGCTAAGGCTGCTCGCTTCTGCCCGTGAGAGTTCTTCAAGGCCCTCGATTATAGTTTTGAACCTCCCTATCTCCGCATGCAGAGACTGGATATGCTCCTGATCAAGAGGTATAAGGCCATCCATCATTCCTTCAAGTTCGCCGCGTATCGCACTCACCGGCGTCCTGAGTTCGTGTGCGATATTTGACGTCATCTTTTTTCTGAGCGATTCCTGGATCTCAAGCGCATGGGCCATTTTATTGAAAGCCTCTGAGAGTCTGCTGATCTCGTCAATGCCTGATCCTGCGACCCTGCTGGAAAGATGACCCTCCGCAATGGCAGTAACAGCCCGGGTAAGCTGCTCAACAGGGGTTGTAAGTCTTTTTGAAAAAATCATACTCAATAGCACAGCAGCTCCACCCATGCCGAGCAGTGAAATAATGAGCAGCCTGTTTGAGCGTTTGATAAAGAAGAGCTCCTTCTGGCTGCGCAGAAATCTGAGTTCAACCCTGCCGATCTCTTTGCCGGAAAGAAAAAGCGGGTGGGGCTGAAATCTGCTCGTTTCATCCCTATACCTGAGGCTCGAGATGGCATTGATACGCTTTTTTACATAGGGGGAGAGAATGTTGACTGCACTGTCTGTGTCGATCACAAACGAGCCGTCTGCTTCGTAGAGTTTCATTTCAAAGCCCAGCATAAGGGCCCAGACCGTATTCTCGATAATCTCCGGGTTTGGCCAGACACTGTATTTTTCATACGTGCTCTCGAGTGAGGTCGTGATCCATGATGCCCTGTCCTCGACCTCGCCCTCAAGATACCCCCTGAAGTCCCGCACCATAAGCTCCCGAACAACAAGGGCAGACGAAAGAGCGATCGCAGAAACGGAAATAAGGATAAGGAATACTCTGAACCAGAGCTGTCTATACATCTTTTTTGATCGAAAAGCGATAGCCCACGCCATAGATGGTAAGGATTATGGCAGGATTTTTTGGGTCATCTTCGATCTTGTGCCTGATGTTCTTGATATGCGCGTCTATGCTCCGCTCATACCCTTCGAACTGGTAACCAAGCGCCTTGTCAACAAGCTCCTCGCGGGTAAAGACCTTGCCTGGCGCTGATGCAAGGGTGAAGAGGACCTTGAACTCTGTCGGCGTAATATCAACCGTTACACCATGCTTCTTGACCGCATAGCTGTGACCGTCGATCATCAGGCTGCCATTGTTAAAGCTCATCGGCTCAACAGAACTCAGGTCTTCCTTCTGCGCCCTTTTCAGGAGTGCTTTGACGCGATACACCAACTCCCTGGGGCTGAAGGGCTTCACCACATAATCATCTGCACCGAGAGCGAACCCGGCAACCCGCTCCTCCTCAGATGACTTGGCCGTAAGCATGATAATCGGGATATCCCCGGTTTCTTTTATCTCCTGACAGACCTCCTCACCTGTGGTATCAGGGAGCATGAGATCAAGGATGACCAGAAGCGGTTTCTGCTTCAGCAGGGCTGCGACCGCATCCTTGCCTTTCTCAAAGTGGAGGACCTTGAAGCCTGCCTCTTCGAGATAGACCTTGACCACCTTGGCGATCTTCCGGTCATCCTCAACAATGAATATCGTCTGCATAGATACAATTATACCTCTCTCGCAGTCATTCCGTCGAAAATCATAGTATTTATTGCAAACTCATAATAAAATGATATTAATGAAATACCAGCCATCGCTCCGTATAAACGATCCAGTTACAACTGTTGGTAATAATTACACAGGGAGGCGTTAGAAATGAAAGGCTTTATATTTACTTTGTTGTTAGTATCTGCATTGACAGGTTTCGGCTATGCTGCGGACACCAATAATCCACCTCCGGATTATAAAGGGCAGGTGGCAGAAAGACCGATACTGGTAAAAGGTGATCGGTGGCACTATAACCGGCGGGATAAAATTCTTTCTTATGAATTTATAGAAGAAAAAGATGGACAACTTGTATTTCTGGTTGGATGGGAAGATGGGAAAAAAGGCAAGGAAATGCGCACACCTGACTTAAATTTCATAAAAGGTTATTCGGAGACGTGTGATCCGTACAGAGGTGCATTAAAGTTTCCGCTTTATGTAGGGAAAAAATGGACCCACACATACACATCTTCAAAATATAAGCAGAGTGGCGGAACAGGTGATGAATTAGCAGTTACGGATTCAAGTGTGAAAGTGGTTGCATATGAGCAGATCAAAGTGCCTGCCGGAACCTTCTGGGCCTATAAAATTGAGGAAAATAGATCGGTGAGGGGATCAAAGAGTCTTAGGGGATATAATGTGACTGTTTGGTACAGTCCAGAGGTAAGACATAATATCAAAAGCGAAGAAGACAATGATGTTTGGAATATGGAGTTGCTAAAGTTTACGCCTGGCAAGTAAAGGATTGACCTAAACCAGGGCAAACAATTGCTCACACATAAGATTGTGTTATAATTATGTGTAACTGGAGGTGTGATATGGCAACCAATCTGGCATTAGATGACAACCTGATTTTTGAGGCCCAAAAGGCAGGACATCACAAGACAAAAAAAGATGCTGTAACGACCGCATTAAAAGAATACATTGCGAGAAAAAAACAAATTGAAATAATCGATATGTTCGGCAAGATCGATTTCGACAAGAATTACGATTACAAAAAAGCAAGAACGAGATGAAAGTCCTTATTGACACATGCGTATGGTCTCAAACCCTCAGATATAAGTCATCAGACCCGCAGATAACCGATAACATCAAGAAACTGATAGAAGCCGGCACAGTTGCAATGATAGGGCCAATTCGCCAGGAACTGCTCTCCGGAATATCCGATGTTTCTCAATTCGCCAAATTAAAGGACAAACTTTCTGTATTTGAGGATATTCCCCTTGAAACCAAACACTTTGTAAAGGCCGCTGAATTCTGCAATATATGCAGAAAAAAGGGAGTTCAGGGATCAACAATTGATTTTCTGATCTGTGCTGTTGCAAACGCTGAAAATCTGGTTATTTTTACAACCGATAAAGACTTTGAAAACTACAAAAAACATCTGCCGATAAAATTGCTGTAACGTCACAATGCATTAGATCACCCCTGCTCTTAAAATAATCCTTCTCCATTCGTTACTTTGCCATCCATTGCCTTGAAGTCTTTTTGGTGGTATCCTGTGGCTAATCATGTATAAGAAGATCCTTGCTGCAGTCAATGAACATCTGAACTCTGAAGTTGCCGCGCGCTATGCCCTGCATCTGGCCAAAGAACACAGCGCAAAGTTCTATATCTGCTTTGTTGCCGAAAAATGCATGTCGCAGCATAATTGCCGTTCGGCCGAGGAGGCCGTAAAACGTCTGTTCAATGAGGCAATGGAGTTGGGGGTACAGGCAGAGAGTATCGCGGAAATGGGCAATCCTGTCGCAGATATCAAGAAGATCGTTCAGCATGAGAATATCAGCATCGTTTTTGCTGCGACGCGGCGGGAAGACATCAAAAGAAGGTTCTACTCAGGCACGATAGCGCGAAGCCTTTCCCTGAAACTTCCCTGCTCTGTTGCACTGGTGCGCGTTGTGCATTCAGGGAGGGTGCATCCGAAAAGGATCCTGGTCCCGCTCAAGGCAAAGCTTGATCACGTCTCTGAGCGAGCCTCTTTTGTGACGCACATGGCGCATGCTTTCAACTCTAAGGTCTTTGTCTTCCATGCACCAAGGCCTCTGACAAAGTTCTTTCATGGTGAGATACAGCTCACCCCGCCTGAGTGGGAAGAGCGCAGATCTAAGGACATAGCTCATTTCATTACCTATCTCAAAGACCATGACGTTGAGCATGAAGGCCGGCTTCTGCCGGGACAGACTGCCCGGAATATTACGATAGAAGCCTTCGCAAAGCGACATGATCTGATCATCATGGGCGCAAGCGAGCGAAACCTGCTGACCTCCCTGTTTAAGGGCAATCCTGTTGAGGAAGTTTTGAGAAATACGCCCTGCGACCTGATCATCCTGAAACCACGTCATGAAGATTAGCAGCCTCTCGAAGGAGGATGCCCTCAGTCAGCTTGTCAGTTCCGAAGACGGTCTATCTGAAGCTGAGGCAGCCAAGCGTCTTTCTGAAACCGGCTTCAATGAGATTAGGGAGGTGCACAAGACTCATCTCATCCTTCGCTTTTTCAGCCAGTTCACCCATTTCCTTGCGATCCTGCTCTGGATCGGTGCAGGCCTCTCTTTTCTTTCCGACTATCTCCATCCAGGGGAAGGCATGTCAACGCTCGGCTTTGCAATCGTTGGTGTAATACTTATCAATGCGATCTTCACTTTTATTCAGGAATACCGTGCCGAAAAAGCCCTCGAGGCGTTAAAGAAACTATTGCCATTTCAGGTAAGGCTTCTGAGGGAAGGGAAGGAAAAACAGATCCACTCCCGGGAGATCGTTCCAGGCGACATTGTATTTTTTTCCGAAGGAGACAGAATTCCTGCTGACACCCGACTGATCGAGAGCTCCACGCTCAAGGTGAATAACGCTGCCCTTACGGGTGAGGCAGAGGCAAGTCTCAGGGACCATAAGCCTTTTGAGGGAGAACTGCTGGATAGTCCCAATATTGTCTTTGCAGGAACAACCGTAACAAGCGGGTCGGGCAAGGGACTGGTATTCGCGACCGGCATGAGCACAGAGTTCGGCAGAATAGCCCATCTCACCAGTGCTGTCGAGTCCGGGCTGAGCCCTCTTCAAAAGGAGATAACCAGGACCACCCGGATCATCGCCGTTCTTGCCACGATGATCGGTCTCAGCTTCTTTGTCATCGGCCATTTCATGGGGAGGACCTTCTGGGAGAACTTCATATTTGCGATAGGAGTCATTGTGGCGCTGGTTCCCGAGGGTATGCTGCCAACAGTCACCCTTGCCCTTGCCATGGCAAGCCAGAGGATGGTAAAAAGAAATGCCCTGATCAAGAACCTCGCATCTGTTGAAACCTTAGGCTGCGTTACAGTGATCTGCACAGACAAGACCGGAACACTCACACAAAACAGGATGACTGCATCCAGGATATGGACAGACAACAGGATAATAGAGGTAAAGGACTATAAGCCGCGTGCAACAGATATGCTGATGAGAACTGCTCTTTTTTGCAATAACGCCCGGTATATTGACAGTGAATATAAGGGAGATCCGACGGAAACTGCACTTCTGAAGCTTGCACAGGAGAGTATCGGCAATGTCAGCGCAGAACGTATCTCAGAAATGCCTTTTGACTCTGACCGTAAAAGGATGACAACACTGAACAGGCTTGACGGAAAGAAATACGTCTTTACAAAAGGCGCCATGGAGAGCATCCTGCCGATCTGCAGCAGATTCCTGCTTGACGGAACAGAGCAGAAAATGGATGAACCCTTCCGTACTAAGGCGACAGTTGCATACCATAAACTGACGGACAGTGGGTTACGCGTGCTGGCATTTGCGTATAAAGACCGTACCGGGTCATCAGTAATGAGTAATGAGAAAAAGGATGTTGACCCGATAGTCTCATCACCCATTATCCTTCACTCATCACTCGAGGAAGACCTTGTCTTCCTCGGCCTCATTGGGCTTCAGGATCCGCCAAGACCTGAGGTGCCGGCTGCCTTGATAAAATGCCATGAAGCAGGGATCAGGGTGATCATGATCACCGGTGATGGAAGCCGGACAGCAGTTGCCATAGCGCGTGAGATCGGCTTAATAAGAGGAGAACCAATCGTCATCGAAGGATCTGATTTCACAAGACTTGATGACCGTGAACTCAGAGAAAAGCTCTCGGCAAAAGAGATCATCTTTGCACGTATGACGCCCAAGCACAAGATGCGGGTCGTCTCGATACTGAAAGAGCAGGGAGAGCGGGCTGCCGTAACAGGCGATGGCGTCAATGATGCGCCTGCGCTCAAGATGGCAGACATAGGCATTGCTATGGGCATCTCAGGCACTGACGTTGCAAAAGAGGCATCGGACATGATACTGCTTGATGACAACTTTGCCACCATCATCAATGCGGTCGAGGAAGGCAGGGCCGTTTTTGAGAACATCAGAAAATTCATCGCATATTTCTTCACATCGAATGTTGCTGAACTGGTACCGTTCATAATTTTTGTGATTTTCAGAGTGCCGCTGCCCCTCACGATCATGCAGGTACTGGCCATTGATCTGGGGACTGATCTGATCCCAGGGCTTGCTCTTGGAGCGGAAAGACCGACAAAAGGTCTCATGGCATTGCCTCCCCGCAGCCCTCAGGAGAAGCTGCTGAATGCGAAAGTGCTCTCTCTGGTCTTTCTTTTTTTAGGCACGATCGAGGCTTCAGCAGGTCTCTTCGGCTTTTTCTATGTTATGAAGCAGGGCGGATGGCAATGGGGCGAAATGCTGCCTCCCAATAACATCCTCTATATTCAGGCAACTACAGCCTGCCTTACCGGCATCGTGATCGCACAGGTAGCAAATGTCCTTGCCTGCAGGTCATTCAGAGAGTCTGTTTTTAGTATCGGGTTCTTCACAAACAAACTGATATTTATCGGCATTGCCTTTGAGCTGGCACTCCAGTTCTTCATTGTTTACCATCCCTGGGGCAACAGACTTTTCGCCACCCATCCGATCGCCATGAGCACATGGCTTGTCCTGCTCCCTTTTGCCTTTCTCCTCTTCTTTGGCGATGAGGCGAGAAAAGCTATCACTCGCCATACTCATCCGCTCAGTTCATCAAGATCCACTTTGAGCCTGTAGCCGACACCTGGTTCGTTGATGAAAAAGCGCGGACGCGCAGGGTCAGCCTCCAGCTTATGGCGGAGCTGGGCCATGTAGATGCGCAGATAATGGCCTTGGTTCACATACGCAGGTCCCCAGACCTCCTTCATCAACTGACTGTGGGTAATGACCTTGCCGGCATGTTTTATCAGCGTCGTCAGGAGCCGGTATTCAATAGGGGTCAAATGTATTTCCCGGTCAGCGAGCAAGACCTGCCGTTTTACAAGATCGACCTTCAGGTTATCCAGAACAAAGACCGCTTCTTCTTCGCCATGCTGCGTTGCGGTATGACGGAGTGCCACACGAATTCTGGCTAAAAGTTCGCCGGCGCCAAAGGGCTTGGTCAGGTAGTCGTCTGCGCCCGCATCAAGGGCCTTGATCTTATCCTCTTCCTGTTCCCGCGCAGAAATAACAATGATTGGGATCTGGGTCCATTCCCGCAGCCTTTTTGTGACATCAAGCCCGTCGATATCAGGCAGGCCGAGATCAAGCAATACAACATCCGGATTTCGTGTTGCTGCCTGCGTCAGACCTTCCTCTCCGGCAACCGCCTCGATGAGGCGGTACCCATGCCCCTGGAGCGTTATCCGGAGAAAACGGCGCATCTGAGGCTCGTCCTCGATCAGGAGTATTAATCCTTTATCCTCGGCCATCTGGATTATCTTATTCCTTTACCGTCAATGGCTGTTCCCCGCCCAACGGAAGAGTGAACCTGAACACTGCGCCGCCACCGATTCGATTTTCAGCCAATATACTGCCGCCGTGGGCAGTTACAATTGCCCGACAGATCGCCAACCCGAGCCCGATGCCACCGCCGGGTCCTGAGCCGCGCACGAACTTCTCAAAGATGCGTTCTTCGCTTCCCTCGGCCAGCCCTGCACCTCTGTCAGCGACTTCTATCATCGCTTCGGCTTCCCTGACAGACGCAGAAATCTCAAGAGGTGTTCCGACAGGAGTATATTTGAGTGCATTATCAAACAGGTTCATAAGGACCTGTTCGATCAGCAGGGGATCAAAAGGGATCAGCGGCAGATCTTCCGGAAGCCTAACTGCGACATGACGGTCTTTGAGCTTTTCAGAAAGCCGGTTCAGCACCACCCCGACGATCTCCTCCAATGACTGCCATTCTTTCTTTATGTTAATGGCCCTGGATTCAAGCCTCGTCATATCCAGCACATTGCGGATGATCTGGTTCAGGTGGTCCGCTTCTTCAGCAATTGTCTTTGTTAGCTCGAGCTTACCGTGCTGATCCAGAATTGCATCCTGCTGAAGCAGGGTCGTTGCTGCACCGGTAATAGCTGCCAGCGGAGTTCGCAGGTCATGAGAAACCGAGCTGAGCATGGTGCTTCGCAATGCCTCGGTTTCTGCCCTCACAAGCGCCTGCTGTGCAGCTGTTGCCTGCTCACGCACCCGCAAAGTCAATCTGCTGATCACATATGCAACGATAAACATTACGGCAAAGGTAACAACATAGCGAGCATCGTGAACCACAAAGGTAAAGTATGGAGGCACAAAGAAAAAGTCAAAGGCAGCGATGCTCAGACATGTGGCCAAGAGCGAGGGGCCCTTGCTGCTAAAGCTTGCCGTAACAACGATCCCCAAAAGATATATCATCGCAAGATCGACATGGGTAACGTATGGTGAGATAAGACCAGCCAGCACCGTACAAACAGCAACACTACTGAGGCTCAGGAGCCAGTCGCGACCCGCTATCTTCATCATTGATTATGGTTACATATGCCTGCTGAAATTACAAGAAAGGAGACGGTCCTCTTCCTGGCAATATCATCGGACCGAATCTCTCCTTCAATTACCTCACCCTTGAGATAAATATCTCCGACAAAAGATATTATTTTGACCTTGCCGACTTCTGTGATTTCACATGATGGTTTCGTTCTATATACAGTAAGGACGTCGTTGAGATGAATCACCTTTCTTGCCTCCTCTGTCCCGCTATAAAAGAGGTATGCCAGATCGCCCTTCAGGAAGACATCGCGCCTGTCTCCGACGTGGTAAAGCTGTGGCGAATAGGACACTGCAAAAACATTGAGCGGATTTATGAAAGCCATCAATAATAAGACAGCAAGTATTTTCATTTTCTATCCTTTCTTCTCCAGATCTTAAATTCGGAAACTTTCTGTTTTCAGACTATCATGAGCACCAGCAAAGCAGGTGTAAAGAAGCTTGCTGGTTGTGTAAATATTTCGTAAAAATTGCAGAATTGGGATTGTTGCCATTGACAGGTCTGCGCATCCGGAGTTAGCATGCAATTAATACATGCAGCCGAGATCCATTGTTCATCGCTTCGATGGACATGGATGCGGGGGACCCAGATTTTGGGGCGTATTTCCCGATCACAGATCGGGAATAGGGCACTTCCAGGCCCGAGCCCGTCAGCTAACCTCGTAGGCATTTGGAAGGGCCAGGCCAGAAAGACAACCGCCGGGCGGCGGTTTTTCACTTCTTCCCTCAGCCCTCAGAGGAGCACTATCATGTCTCTCAAGAGTATTCTTATCGGCAGTCCTATTGAAACCATTAAAGAAAAGCATGAACGCCTTACCAAGACCATGGGGCTTGCGGTATTTTCGTCCGACGCCTTATCGTCTGTTGCATATGGTCCTGAGGAAATCCTTATGGCACTTATGATGGGCGGTGCTGCTCTGCTGCATCTTTCGCTTCCGATAGCTATCGGCATTGTCATTCTGATCGCGATCGTGGCCACTTCGTATTATCAGACCATCCATGCGTACCCCTCTGGCGGCGGTGCATATATTGTGGCAAAGGAGAACCTCGGCACCTATCCCGGCCTCATAGCAGGTGCAGCGCTGCTGATCGACTACGTCCTGACCGTAACGGTCAGCGTCTCTGCTGGCATAGCGGCCGTTACCTCCGCCTTTCCTGGACTTCGTGATCATACGGTCTTGATCTGTATGTTCGCCATAGGGTTCATCATGATCATCAACCTTAGGGGCGTGAAAGAGTCAGGCAAGATCTTTTCGCTGCCGGTCTATCTTTTCGTCGGCGGCCTTCTACTCCTGATCGCAGCGAGTTTTTCGAGGTCATTTGCCATTCCGCAGCCACCTATGCCTGAGCTGAAAGCTGCTTCCGGCAATATGTTCGCCATGTTCATCATCCTGAAGGCCTTTGCTTCAGGATGCGCAACCCTTACCGGCATAGAAGCAGTATCAAACGGCGTCAGGGCATTCAAGGCACCAGAGGCGAAAAATGCCGGCATTACGCTCGTATGGATGGCAGTGATCCTCGGGGTACTCACTATCGGCATCGCATACTATGCGGACTATTACCGCATTCTGCCGAATGAGAACGAGACGGTATTGTCCCAGCTCAGTAGGACAATATTCTCGACTGGACCGATCTATTACACAATTCAGTTCGCAACGTCTCTGATCCTTATTCTTGCTGCAAATACATCTTTTGCAGATTTTCCGAGACTCTCCTCCATCATGGCCTCTGACCGGTATCTGCCGAGGCAGCTCAGCAACCGAGGAGATAAGTTGGTATTTTCGAACGGCATCCTGATCCTCGGGTTAATGTCAGCTGTCCTTCTTGTTTTTTTCCGTGGCGACACTCATGCACTCATCCCGCTGTATGCTGTCGGCGTTTTCACGGCCTTTACACTTTCTCAGGCCGGCATGGTCAGGCATTGGATTAAGGACAAAGGAAATGGATGGAGGCGGGGCATTGTGATTAATGGTCTGGGGACTATAACAACCGGCGTCGTCCTCATCGTGATCGCCGTGGAAAAATTCGAACACGGCGCCTGGATCGTACTGATCGCTATTCCGTCCCTGGTTTATCTCACCCGGAAGATACATGAGCATTATGTTGCTGTGGCGGAACAGCTTTCGATGACATCTTGCCTCACACCGGGAAATGTCTACAGCCATCATACGGTTATTATTCCGATCTCCGGAATTCAACAAGCGGTAATTAATGCCATCAAATATGGCAAGGCCTTGTCTGATGATGTCACTGCCGCGTATGTGTACATAGACCCTGTCGAGACTCAGAAGGTGAGGGAGAAATGGAACACACTCTGCATGGGTGTAGACCTCCAAATTCTGCATTCACCTTATAGGTCCGTTACTGAACCCATAGTAGACTACATAGAAAGCATACGAGATGAATACCCTGACGGTGTTATCACCGTTATTCTGCCGGAGTTTGTGCCGACCAAGTGGTGGCACCACCTTCTGCACAATCAAACCGCGCTCTTTCTCAAGGGCATACTGCTGTTCAAAAAAGGGGTTGTCTCGACCAGTGTGCCGTTCCACCTGAAAAAATAAGGAGCTGCGAGCGTTGCGATAATTGCATTGAAAAAAGTGGACAATTATCGCCTTTCCTCTATAATGGATACATGAACCAGGATGATATCAGACCAACACCTGAGGAGCAGATGTCTCCTGCTCTGGGCTGGCTGCTCTACAAGGTCACCCGCGAGTTCTCATCATCCCTCGACCTTGATAAGGTGCTGAGCCGGGTGCTGAGCTTCACCGTGCAGGTATTTGGTGCATCCGTTGGGAGCATCTTTCTGTTAGACGGTCGGGGCAGAATTACAAAAAGCATTCTCGCGCGGCAGGACCTTTCCCCTGAGGTGAAGGAACAGACCGTCGATGCTGTTATGGAAAAAGGCTTTGGCGGATGGGTATACCGGCATGCAAAGGCAGACATCATCTCTGACACAAGGCGAGACAGCCGCTGGATAGCACTGCCTGACGATACCCTCGTGACCCTCTCAGCAGTCTCGGCGCCGCTTATCAGACGCGGTCAGGTCATCGGGCTCATCACGCTGCATCATCCCGAGCCTGATCATTTCAACAGGGAGCAGCTCGATCTCATTCAAGCCATTGCCGGAGAGGCTGCAATGGCAGTCGAAAATGCGTCGTTATATAAGAAGGTTTTAGACGAACATGTCATGTTGAAGCAGCTTGATGAGCTGAAGAATGAGTTTGTGGCCCATGTTGCCCATGATCTGAAATCCCCGCTCAGCGTCATATACAGCTATGCTGAGCTTCTCCAGCAGTTCAACGGCCTTGATGCAGAAGGACAGGATTTTCTCAGAGAGATCCATACAGCAGTCAGCCGCATGAAATCGCTCATTGGCAATGTTCTTGACATCAACAGGATAGAGATGGGCATTGAGTCTGAATTAGTTCCTATTAATATTGCCGAAGTTCTGAACTGCTCTGCCGGAACACTTCAGGGCCTTGCCCGTGACAGAGGTGTTTTACTCTCTTTCGATGTCAGCGAAAAACTGCCGCTGGTTATTGGGGCACCGATAAGGCTCGGACAGGTCTTTATGAACGTCGTCGGCAATGCCATTAAATTTACACCGTCAGGCGGCAACGTCAGCATCTCAGGAAGCCGTGAAGGCGAGCGAGTAATAATTCGGATAGCAGATGCCGGCCCCGGCATACCAGAGGACCTTATTCCGAAGCTCTTCCAGAAATTTGCGAAGCTCGGTCAGAAGGAAACCCGCAAAGATGAAGGCCACGGCCTCGGCCTTGCTATCGTAAAGTCAATCGTCGATGCGCATAAAGGAGATCTCTGGGTCGAGTCCGTTCCCGGCAAAGGCAGCACCTTCGCTTTTTCACTTCCTCTTTCCATCTAATAAGAAGGCCCTGGGGAAAGAAAAAAGGGACACATCCCAATGAGCGCGAATAATTAGGATGCATCCCTGCATTTCACAATCTGCTCCGTTTCTCTTCTCTAAGGATAGCAGACTTTAACTATTCTCCCATCCGGAAGACGTTTGTAATAACAAGTCGGATTAGTCCTGGTAACGATAACAGCACCAGGAGACATGTACACAACCGGGCTTCCGTTCAGGGAAAACTCCCCATCTTTTTCGCATACCGTGCATATTTTGAGCTTGATATCTCCATCTTTCTTTGGATCTTTTGCTACTGCACTTTTTACATTTCCCATGTCATCGGTCCCGATTATCATCGTGACGCCATTGCTTGCTGCAATCTCCGTTTTCTTCATAACTGTCTGCTTTTTCGCCATAGTTTTCCTCCGCTTTAACTTAGTTTAACCTCACCAGAATCCATCTCTCGCCATGCTGCTCTATCGCTCCTCTGTTCGTCACCTCCTTTATTGCAATGCAAGTGTCAGTTTCATGAAAACAGACCGGCCTGGCTGAATTATGGGATTGAAAGGATCTGTGTCCTGATATCTGAAAGATTTATTGAATAAGTTTCTCGCCTCAATACTGATATTACCCATACGCTTCGGCAAGCTGTATTTCATCGAAGAATCGACTATCCAGAATTGGCTGCTGCCTGATTCACCTGGCAGAGAAAAATCAGATCCCTGCCGCTGAAATCTGCCCTTCTGGTCAAAATAGGTCGCCTTCAGCCAGGCGCTGAACCCGGAAGGATGGGCAATATGCAGTCCTATCGGGATGCGGTTCGTCCTCAGAGAATCGATGCCTTCGGTATACACCAGGTCCCTGTCAAACTTTTCAAAAAGATATTCAGCAGTCAAGGCAACCGACGGATGGGGCATCCAGTAAAAGTATATGCGGCCAAGTTTCTCTTTCCAGTCAGCCTCCTGCGAGTCAGGCGGCACCGGGACACTCATATTTCTCCATGAATATTCGATGCCACAGTACAGTTTCGAGGATATCTTCTGGTCCAACCCAAATCCGTATCGCCAAGAGTCAGTGCCCTGAGGATCATCATAAAACTGATTAAATCCTGCAACGGTTGTCGGTTCGATCGTCTGGCTTGTAGTCGGTAAGGTCTTCCGCAGAGCCCTGAACGCAGCAGCTCGGAGAGTAGTTCCCGGAATTGGGTTATAGGTGATACCCACTTTCGGGCTGATCAGATTTCGATCAGCTATACTGTCGGCTCGATCCTTAATTGCATCAAAGCTTGCCCCCAGCGTCAGGGTAATATTTTGCGGATATTGTATTCTGGAATAGAAATAAAGATTGGCATGACCTATGTCGCTCTCTGTGGTTGTCACGAATTCGTCAACAACAAAGCGGTCAATAGATATGCGTAGATCATCGTTATCCTTTCGCTTCAGTCTGAAATATCCACCACCTGCTACAATATTGAAACGCTCTGACTTATAAAGGTACTGCAGTTCCACCCCATTAAGACTGCTACGACTCCTTAAATCGTTCAAAAACCCTATTTCTACGGGAAAGCCTGAAGATGTATCAATGAAATAAGCAGCATCATAAGACGTCATTTTCGAGTTTTCCCTAAGCAAGGTACCTATCATCAGTGAATCTGATGTAAAGTTTTGTCTAAAGCCTATTCGCGCCGAATCGGTTTTCATTGTAGCGCGACTGCCAGGGAGAAAGTCGTCTGAGTTGAAATTCAGTGTGAGGTCGCCTAAAGATTTATCCGAGGACCTCAGTTCAAGCATAACACTCGTATCGTCAGTGATACGAGCCTGTGCAAAGATATTATAGATATCCTGCTTCTGATCATTATTCTTTCTGAAACCATCTGTCTCATAATGGAACTGGCCGACACTGAAAGAGAGTTTTTCGTGCAGACCGGAGACAACAATCTCGTCGCCGAAGGTGCTGTTGCTGCCTGTGACTCCGCTCATCAGAAGAGAAACCCGGTTTCGGTCAAAGAGCTGATTGTATTCATTAAACCCTGCATCTGCAGGGCCTGAGCCCTGAAGAATGGAAAGTCCTGGCTCCGCAAGGTGAGGCTGCACCGGGTTGAAACCCACAGGCTGCAGAAGCTGAGCCTGGAGCAATTCGCTCACCCGCGCGATCTCATGCCTCGGAAGTGTTGCGTATGAATCGGAAAGGAACCGGTGGGCTGATGCATTGGCAGGGTCTGCATTTACCGACTTATACCCTTCGCTCAGGGCAAGCTGCTGGAAACCGAGGTCATCATAGACCCTCGCAAGACTTGCGCCTCTTGCTGCCTGGTCCTCGTCAAGAAGGAGGCGCGAGCGGTACACAGCACGGTTGTCATTCAGTTCCATAGATTTTTCGAGATCCTGCAGCGCCTCCACAGGCCTGTTCTGGGACTGCTTCTGAAGTGCGCTATAGAAGAAGGCGGTCGGGTCTTTAGGGTCAGCCTCTTTTGCCATTGTGAACTGATCAGATGCAACGCTTTCCCTCTTCTCTTCATAATATGCCTTGCCAAGATAGCTCCTGATCAGTGCATTGCCAGTGTCAAGGCTGACTGCGATCTCTATCTCTCTTCTTCCGTCTTCAAGCTGCCCCTTTCTTATCTTTGCAAGGCCAAGCCCAAGCCTCGGCAGAGGATCTGCAGAGTCAAGGCTTGCTGCCTTTTCAAAAGCAGCCATTGCCTCCTCTGTCCTTATCTGCGCAAGATGTGCAAAGCCAAGCACTGTCTGAGTGCGTGAAAGATCAGGGGTAAGGGACGCAGCCTTTTCAGCTGCAGTCAGTGACTCGTTCTTTTCTCCTAATGACAGGTGCAACTCTGACAGCCGCGCCCATGCAAGGGCATTATTGGGCTCAAGCTGCGCTGCTGTTTTGACACTTTGCACTGCACCTGCAAGATCAAATTTGGCCTGAAGAGCATAGGAAAGAGCAATGTGGGCCGTAGCTGAATTCGGCGCTGCAGCAAGAGCTTTTTTTGCAAACTCGTGTGCCTTGTCCTTCTCATTTTGTGCAACAGCAATGATAGACATAAATGAAAGGGCATCAGCATTGCCCGGTTCAGCGCTGAGCACCCTTGCAAGTTCTGACTCAGCCTCTCCTGCTGCACCTGCAGAAAGCAGGTATGATACGCGCGATGTCAGAGTTTCATTATTCCTGTTGATCGAAACAAGAGGATAGTACAGGGTCCACTGCACAGCATTTTTAGGCTTTATCGTAACATTCAAAATGGGTGCTCTGCCTTCAACTGCTGATGCGGTCTGGCCCTGCGTGAGCCTGATGCTGCCAACACTGTTTTCAGCCAATACAGCACCTTCGAAGACCGAGACCATTGCGTCATTGTCGCGCACTGATACAAGGAATTCGGTTCCCTCTATTCCTGCATTCAGGAAGGGCGTGTTCACTCTAAACTTCTGGGGCGTCCTGCTGATGAAATAGGCCGCTCCCTTGAGCAGGTCCAGAAGCGATGGTTTAGACTGGGCCGGTCCTGCAAGGGTGACGGTCGTGTTCTGGTCAAGACGCATGACCGTCTCATTTTTCAACACAATAACAGCGCGGCTTTTCTCCATAACCCTCAGCATGTCGCCTGCACAAAAGGAGTCCTTTTTGCTCACCGGCTTCCATTCAGCACTGCTTGCGTGCTTGGCCTGGACCTTTCCCTGAAATGAGTCGAGTTTCGCTACCCAGTCAGTGCAGGAGTCGGCATATGCCATGCCTGACAGAATAAAGAGTGATAACAGAATTGTTGTAATATGGATTGCTGAGTGAAGCCTGCAAGTGCTGTTCATTTTTCCCCCGGATTGCTGGTTGAGTATAATTCAGCCATCTATTTGAAGTCCATCCTTATCACACCGTCCCATTCCCCTTCCGGCGGGTTGTTGAGATACCTGCTGCAGAGGTCGAGATAAAAACGGGCAGGCCCGTCTTCTCCATAGGTCTGCCGGTATGCTGAAAAACTCTTTTTTGCCTCTTCCCACAGACCCTGCCTGAAAAATGAGAGGGCTTCGGAAAAAGCCTCACTGCATTGCTGCGCGTAATCTGATACATGCTCCTTGCTGCAGACCAGTTCATAGACCCTCATGGGCAGGGCCTTTCCTTTCAAAAGAAATGTCCCGACATCTCTGATCACAAAACCATCGAGATGCTTAGCCACACTCTCGGAGATCAGGACACGCGTGGCAAGAAGTTTATTGAGTCCATCGAGCCTCGTTGTGGCATTCACGATGTCGCCCACCGGCCGGTATTCAAAGTGGTCAGCAGCGCCTACATTTCCAAGCATGATCTGACCCGCGTGAATACCTATTCGTGTAGGCATCCGGAATGCACCGGGAGTTTTATCCTCAAGGGTTTGCATCTGACGATCGATCTCGAGCGCTGCGCGACAGACGCTTTTGAGACGCTCTTTATCGGTCTCTGTGCCAAGCCAGAGCGCAAGAACTGAATCGCCGACCACATTCGAAATAGTGCCGCCATGATCCTTGATCGGCCGGAATACCATCTCATAGTATTGATTCATATGCTTACCCAGTTTCTCGCTGTCCATGGTCTCGGAAAGGGACGTGTATCCCTCGGCATCGGTATACAGGCATACCCCCTGGACAGTCCTGCTGTCAGACCCGAGGCCCGACATATTCTTTGCAAGCCTGTCCACAACATCTGCAGGGAGATAGAAACCAAAGGCATTGCGGATATTTTGCCGCTCTCGATTGGCATCAGCATATTTCCAGATCACTGCTCCGACAAACGCAAACGCCGGCTGAATAAACACCGGGACAAGAATTGGATACCACGTTCCTGAGGTCCTGAACTGTGAGAACGCAAATAACAGATACATGCTCGACGCCATAACCGCAACAACACCTGATGCTGCGGGCGGCAGCATCTTGGAGAACATCCCCATGACAAAACCCCAGCACAGAATAACCGTGACGTAGAGCCCAAAGGTCAGGGGTTTCACCGGCATGTCTTCGATCAGATTCGCAAATTCGGTCGCGGCCAGCTCTATACCGCTGATGTCGCGGCCATCCTCCTGGGAAAAGACCGTAAAGAATGTGTCCTTCTGCTCAGGCTGGTAAAGTTCAGAGAAGCCGACAAATACCATTTTGCCCCGCAGATCAGGCGCGGTCTCCAGTCCGGTCCTTCCGCGGCCGAGCATGCGGTCATAGGGAATTGTCGGCACAGAACCTGCCGGACCGTAGAAGTTCAGATATTTTCTTGCATCACCTGAATACATTCTGATCAGTGATCTGATCAGATCCTTTTTCTTCTTGTCACCCGGGTAATCACGATCAAGGTGGGCAAACATCTTTGTCTCCAGATCATGATCTTTTTCGAAAGTCGTCCGAATCGCCTGAATGGCAGGCACCAGTTCACCTCGCAGCATAACGGATGATCTGTCTGCAGAAAGATCATTAGGGATTGCAGCACCTGTTCTTCTCAGGATCGAGACAAAATCTTCGTATGCGTCCATGGCGAAAAGCTGAAAAGAGACTATCGGGAGCGTAGGCGCATCACCTGCACCGGTCTTGAACATCCAGTTTCTGATAACACTTAATGCCACCTTGGGCATCGGAAACGGGGCCATGGCAAACGCTGCTTTTTCAAGGGCCGGGATAGGAGTAACGAGCCTTTCTGTGTACATGCCTGCACCGTTAGAGGTATCTGACCGCTCAGCCATCAATCTCTGACAGAGAATCACCCGACCGGATCTTTTTACTGCATTTGCAAAGATCATGTCCTCTCTGCCGGACCTTGGCTCCTCAAAAAAGATGTCAAAGGCAATACCCGACGCTCCGGCATCCATAAGCCTTTCGATCAGTTCAGCATGCAGGGAGCGCGGCCATTTTCGAGGATCGTTCTTCAGGCCAAGCGCATCTGAAGACCGCTTATCTATGCTGACCACCACAACCTCGGGAGGAACGGGTCTGCTTCCCCTGAGCCTGAAAAGGAGCGAAAGACCTGTCTCTTCTTCAAGGCTGACGCCGAAAGGGAATATGCCTATGAAGAGCCCGGCAAGGGCTGTGATCAGACCGAGGATAATTGATTTGGTCATCCAGGACAACGTAAGCACCCCTCCAGATATTTACAGCGCTGATCGTTCAGGATAATCTTCAGAGCTGGCCGCCACTGTCGTGGTCTGTGCCTATATGTATTATCATAAAATGTGCGGTAAGTCTAAGGATTTTTTGCAGCAGTGAAAGAAGAGACAGCTCAGGCAGATAGAACTTCCCGTATCTTGTTCAGGAGAGTTGATGGATTCAGTGGCTTGGAGATAAAATTCATCCCTGCCTCAAGAGAACCCTTCTGGGTTATGATGTCAGCGGTATAGCCGCTCATAAGAATGATCTTCACATCAGGCATGAGCTTACGGATCTCTTCACATGCCTCCTTGCCGTTCTTTTTCGGCATGACCAGGTCACTAAGAACCAGCTTTATTCTGTCCTGATTGGCACGAAAAACAGTTACTGCATCTTCGCCGTCAACTGCTTCGATCACGGTATATCCAAAGGTTTCAAGAAGCATCCTCGCAACCCGTCGTGTGTCTTCGCTGTCTTCCACAAGCAGGATCGTCTCTGTGCCGCTTGGCACAGCATCATCTGCGGCTTTACCGTTCTTTGATACTGCAGTTTCAGAGATCGGCAGATAGATCCTGAACGTGGTGCCCTGTCCGGCTTCACTGTATAGATGAATGGTCCCGCCATGTTTTTTTATAATCCCGTAAACCACGGCAAGACCAAGCCCTGTTCCTTTGCCTACCTCTTTGGTGGTAAAGAACGGCTCAAAAATATGCTGCTGCACCTTCGGATCAATACCAGCGCCATTGTCAGCAAAAACTATGACTGCATAATTGCCTTTTGTGATATCGCCCATGTCCCTATCCATCACAACATGTTCTGTGCTAATCCCGATCTTGCCGCCATTCGGCATCGCATCGCGTGCATTCGTGGCAAGGTTCATCAGAACCTGCTCCAGTTGCCCCTTATCCGCTTCCACAACCAGATCTTCCGGGGAGCATTTCAGGTCAAGTTCAATATCTTCGCTAATGAGCCTTCTCATGATATTCCGAAAACCGCATGCAAGTTCGTTCAAGTTAAGAGGCTTCATCTCTATGGGCTGCTTTCTGCTGAATGCAAGCAGGCTCTTGGTAAGTCCAGAGGCCCGTTCTGACGATTCGAGAATATGTGTCACATAGGGCTTCAGCAGTTCGTCGTTCTTAAGCTTAAGTTCGAGCAATGAGGCATAGCCGATAATGGCAGTCAGAACATTATTAAAGTCATGGGCAATGCCCCCTGCAAGCTGGCCAATACCCTCCATCTTTTGCGCCTGACGAAGCTGCTCTTCGTTATGACGCTGGACCGTAACATCCCGGACAACCTCGATACCAGCCGTAATTTCACCTGATGCATCCCTGAGTGGGGATGACGTGACCTCAAAATATCTGGTTCCCCCAGGCAGATTGACAGTCCTCTGAACCGTATGCACGATGCCGTCACTGAAGGTGAGAGCAACAGGACAGCCATTGCAGACAGCATCCCTTGATTCGTAGGCCCTGAAACAGTATTCACCGGCATGGGAACCGACAAAACCCTTATGCACATCATTCTGATACAGGATCTTATAGGTCAGGTCCTGAATACTGACGCCATCACCCATGGCTGCGATGATCGCTTCTGATTTGTTCTTCTCTGCCCGGAGTGCGCCCTCGGTATTTTTCCGCTCTTGGAGCTCATAAGTCAGTTCGTCAGTACGGATTTTCAATCTGGCCATGGTCTCGTTCATGGCATTGCTGATATTTTCCAGTTCGCTTATGCCTGTATGCGGGAGGTCCGTGCCGCTGCCAAGAGCAGATGCGAGAGAATGCATCGGCGTCTGCAGATTTCTGCGGAGAATAATAATAAAAGCAGAAATCATCAGAACCAGGCCGAGGACAACGACAGGGATCAGATAATAAACTTCCTTTCTGACCTTGGCCTGAGCAAGGGTCTTTGTACCAACAAAGATCCGCCATCTCCAGGCAGGATAATTGACCATCTCTCCATGCAGTTCATCCTTCTCAAAATCAAGGTGAAGATGTCCGGTCTTGCGAGAAAACGGCAGTTCCTTTACGATCGCGGGCGGCAATGTGGAGACCATAACACTGCCATCTTCATCAGTGATCACTCCTGCTACGCCCCGCCTCTGCCAGGAGAGAGAGATCGCCTCCCTTACCAGCTTTTTTTTCGCCTCCAGCACAGGGGAATTATCCAGCAGGCGTGCGGTTGTCAGATCTGCCTGTGCAAGTTCGATAATGCGCATGGTCTCGCTGACATGACTGGAGATGGAATGCCAGACAAATTCTTCGATGATATGGTTCGCAATAGTGTTTATGGAGACGATAAGGGCAGCAGAGATTGCAATGAAGATAAGAAGGACCGGAACGATCAGCCGGTATGCAAGACTTTTCCTGTCAATGTTCACTCATCACTTCCCGGTACACTGAAAGCAGATTCATTACCGAAGGTCGGTAGGATGGAGATGGCGGAATAAAACCATTTTTTATCTCGTCATCCCAGTCTTGCATCAGTTTCTTATCTGCCTCGTTTTTTGCCGGCTTCAGCTTGAGCACTGCCTTCGCAAAAAGTTCCTTTGTCTTCCGGTTCAGATTAGGGGCAGCAACAAAGGCAAAGTTAGGAAGCGGTTCCGATGTCTTCAGGACTCGGAGGCGGCTGTCATTGAATCTTTTGTAAAGAACATCCTTCATGCCTGCTGCTTCCACCTCGCCAGCCAGAAGGGCGTTCATGATGCGGTCCTGACCTTCGAAAAAGACCGGTTTGACATCGCTTTTCCCAAGTCCTGCAGTGCGGAGCATCTTGACCGGCAGAATATGGGCAGCGGTCGAGCCTTTGAACAGTCCGATCTGTTTGCCTTTTAACTGGGCGAGCGACGTTACTGAGGGGTCAGTCGCCACAATAACAGAGTGGTAGAAAAGTGTTCCGTCTGAACCAATGGCAACCGCTGTCGTTTCTACTCCGCATTTTTCGATGCTCCTTGCAAGCGGCACCGGTCCGAGGAGTGCCAGCGAAACCTCACCGCTGCAGATGGCATCGATCGTGGTGTCATGAGTGGGGTAGAGCTTAAGTTCCCAAGGCTTTCCGGTGGTCTTCCTGAGATACTCCACCAGAGGGATAAATTTCACATAGAGCTTTTCAGGGCTGTAGTAAGGGATGATGGTAATGGTGTATTCAGATTTCCCCTCGGGGGCCTCTGCCTTTTTCTGTTCTGCTCCGGAAACACCGGACAGGGCAACGAACAGGGCAAGCACACAGCAGATGTTAAATAAGCGTTTCATTATCTTTACTTTATTAGTAAACAGGGCATTAGTCAATACTTCAAAACTGGTTCCAAATAGTCAGAACCACGCGTAAAGCCAACGGCAAAACCTTACTCAAAGCAGTCCATTGACCGCATCTTGTGGATCTCGATCTTCTTTCTGTCGCACCAGACATTGCCAAGCTGGAGAGCGCCGCCTGACGGCAGGGTTATCTTGGCCCGCTTGCAGTCAACACAGTGTTTTATCTTCATGCCCGGCATAGGCATAAAACAGTCCATCTGGCGGTGTTTTGCCATCTGGATCTTGCGCTTGCCGCACCAGACCGTGCCTGATGACGGCCTCTCACCTGACGGCTTGGTATCATACCCGTATTTGCAGGCCCCGCAGGTATTAGGCATACGTGAAGTATAAAAGGGATTCGGATGTCATAGCAAGCAACGATACCTGCAAGATCAGGGAATGGGAAGATCGTCTTTTCGAACAGCGCATTGCTGACGGTCCAGGGGTATGTCGTCCCAAGAGACAGGGTCATGTATTGATTCAAGGTGGGTAAATACCGTCACATTCGGCAATGCATTGCGGATATCAGTCTCCATCTGTTCAAGAAGGTTATGACCCTTTTCAACGGTCCAGTCGCCCGGCACAAGCACATGAAACGATACGAATTTTCGTGAACCGCCCTGACGCGTGCGGAGCGCGTGGCACTGGATGTCAGCACCACAATACTTGTCCATTGCGTTCTGCACAACAGAGAGCTCTTCAGGCGGCAGCGAAGCGTCCATAAGACCGAATACGGATTCACGAACAATGCGGACTCCTGACCAGACGATATTCCCGGCAACAATGATCGCCACGATCGGATCCAATTGCTGCCATCCGGTTATGGCTACAAGACCCACGCCGATCAGAACACCGCCGGATGTCCAGACGTCTGTCAGCAGATGATGAGCATTAGCCTTCAGGGTAATAGAATGATAGCTTTTTGCAGCCTTTAGCAGAATGAGCGCAACAAACAGATTGACCAGCGACGCAGCAACAGAGACCACAAGCCCAAGCCCGATCTGCTCAAGAGGCTTCGGCACGAGAAGCCGCTGCACCGCTGCAACAGCAATGCTGATGGCCGCTATCAGGATCAGGGTGCCTTCAACACCGCTCGAGAAATACTCGGCCTTGCTGTGGCCGTATGCGTGGTCCTCATCAGCAGGCCGCGCAGCTATGGTGAGCATGGCAAGTGCCATGAGCGCTCCGGCCAGGTTGACCAGGGACTCCATGGCATCAGACAGCAAACCTACTGAACCGGTCAGCAGATAGGCAGCGGTCTTCAGTGCCATGGTCAAAATGGCGGCAGCTATCGAAAGCCATGCAAATCGTGCAAGTGTACCCTGCGGTGCTGTCATCATATCTCCTTTGTTCTCACCATGATACCTTACCGCAATTTCGTGAATTAATAAATATCGAAAACAGAAGAAACCTATCCTTTAATAACTGCGTCGCCCATCTGTCACTTTTTCCGGAACTTTTTTCGCTCTCCTTCTGTCTAACCCATCAAAGACCAACACAGAAAGGAGAAGATCATGAAAACAACAACTGCAGTTATCTTAGGGATGGTTTTGGTATTGATGGCAGTTCCGGCATTTGCAGCGAGGGGAAACAATGTGGATCTGGAGGTTGTCTCAGACAGGGGCGCTGTATTTCAGCGCATACCGCACAAAGAATTCAGCAGCGGATCAACCTCTGTATTTAAGCAGTATCTCGAAGCGCGGAAAGGAGAGAACTACAGTTTGCTGATCAGAAATCATTTATCTGAGAGGATCGGTGTGGTGGTCGCTGTTGACGGCAGAAACATCATCACCGGCAAGAAGTCGTTTCTGTCCGGCAGCGAGATGATGTACATTGTCGAACCATACGGTCAGGCACGGCTCGATGGCTGGAGGACCAGCGACGACAAAGTGAACAGGTTCTACTTCACCAGCAGCGCTGATTCCTATTCTGTCAAAACCTTCAGTGACACCTCTGCTATGGGCGTAATCGCTGTTGCCGTGTTCCGGGAAAAACAGAGGCCTGTTGTTCTCTATGAACAGGAGAGGTCACTCGGCAAAGCTCAGGGAGCACCTGCACCTTCTGCAGCCAGAAGTGAGGCTAAAAGAGCTGCAAAGGATGAGGCAGGCACAGGCTTCGGCAATGAACACTATTCGCCGGTTGTAAAGGTCGAGTTTGAACCGGAAAGTATTCCTGTCGAAAAGTTCCTGGTGAAGTACGAATGGAGGAATGAGCTCTGCAAGAAAGGCATTATTCAGTGCAGACCTGAGGCAAGGAACCGTTTATGGGATCGCGATGAATATGCGCCCTACCCTCCGGGCTATTACCAGCGTTAGGGAAAAGAGGATCGAAGATACACTCTGGGGGCAGGTCAGTCAAAAATATGCGGCCCTTGTGCAATCTGCAGACCAGCCCCCTGAGTAGTATTGTTCTTTCATAATCCAGAAAACTCTTGTGGGTATTCAACTGTACCGGCAGCATTCTTCAAAGCACCCTGTTCGAGTTCGATTGCCATGAAAGCGTCCTCAGGCACTTCAAACGGAGCCTTTATATTCCATGCGATGGCAGGAACAAAACCAAATCTTGCATAGTATTTGGGATGTCCAAGCACAAATGCCGAACCATATCCAGTTAGGCGTGCTATTTTCATTCCATCCTGGATAAGTCTGCCGCCAATACCCATTTTTTGGAATTCAGGAGAGACTGCCAACGGGGCAAGAGCCAATGATTCTGTTTCCGAGATATCCGATCGGATCAATATGGGGAAGAACAGTATGTGTCCGGTAACATAGCCACGATAATCCGCTACGAGTGACAGAATGGGATTATACTTTTTATTATGTCTCAGTTTTTCAACCAGCGCTGCCTCGTTCTTCTGGCAGAAAGCCATTTCTAAAAGTCTCCCAACCTGCACAAAATCATCAGGGGTTTCTCTTCTTATTATTATGTCTATCATTAATATTTACGATACACTACATACAATTGATTTTCTACAAGAGATCTCGATAGCAGCAGGCTGTAAACATTGCCCCATGAACGTCAATAACCGTATTCTGCTATAATTTCTTCAGATTCAATAAGGGAGGGGATGAGGCTGCGGAGATATGGGTGTTGCCTTCTTTCGGACATGCTCAGTTGCTCATACTTCCTGTAACCCTCACTTTTCAAAATCTGACTATTGGTGTGAGTTATTTGTGATAATCAACTTTTATGTATATGGAAACTCGTAACTAGGCAATAACTTGTTCAAGTCATAAAATATAGATGAAACATAATTACCTCATTAAGACATTATTAGTATTTTGTTTAGCAATCACTTGTGGATTCAATTCCTCATCGGCGTCAGAGCCAGAACTTGTAATGACCCCCGGAATGACCATAGAAGCCAACACTCCTGCAGGTAAAATTACAATTGATGCAATAGATGACCTCACCAGAAGATATTCATGGAACTCTTACAAAAGAACTTTCAGACATAACATAAGAAATCGACGCTGGTACGGAAGCATGGGAATGCACGGGCCTGATAGTGAATCGGAAATCCATGTTGCTCTTAATGAAGGGCAACAACATTTTTACTCTACCGAAGAAGCTCTGTTTTGGTTGATTTGGGAAAATAAACGTATGCAATATGTTTATACGTCAGATGGACTTGTAATTGGATGGAAAGATATAAAAAATAAAGAAGACGGCTCTCTCTATGCTCTAGTTGTAAATGTTTGGCAAATCTATATCCAAGGGAAAAAGCCAACAGAACTGTACGGTGCAAATAATGATAAAATTCATATATCTTTTTCAAATGCACCCTCATATCCTCACGTCGGGAAATTTACTCCAAGTTCACCTGAGAACATAAATAATCGCATGTACTCCGGTAAGGCAATTGACTTTATGAAAGAATTTAACGTACCCACTTCAAAAGCTGAGGAATTGATAAGAAAAGGAAAACAATATAAAGAGAGCAATTATATCTGGTACTCCGGATCTTGGCTAATACCATCAATAGATATTCTTGTTGTAACGGATTTAGATGGAAGGGTGTTATTGGTGGAGCCTTGATAATATACTCGAACAAGCAAATCAACCCGACGCAGAATAGCGTCGGTCGGTTTCGCAGGCCACTTCCCTGCGCGGGTTATTTTTTCGTTTTGAGACTTTCTTGTAGTATTCAAAACGTTTGACAGTCTTTCGTTTGTGCGTCATTGTAGGTGTAGACAATTGCCAGCTACTGAGTAATGCCATTTAAACTAATCGTCCTCAAAGCCCGCCTGCTTATTGACTGCGGTGTGCGTCAGCCTTTTAGCTTGATAGCTTGTTCGCCTGAACTCTTGCTATAATCCCCCATGCGTTTTATCGCCGACCTGCATATCCATTCGAAATATTCCCGGGCAACCAGCAAGGATCTCAATCCCGAGAACCTCTGGAAATGGGCACAACTGAAAGGCATCTCTGTTGTCGGTTCCGGAGATTTCACCCATCCCCAGTGGATCAAAGAGCTGGAAGATAAACTCGAACCTGCTGGCAATGGACTTTTCAGTCTGAAAGGATCTTTCCGAACAGACGATATACCTGAATCCTGCAGAGCTGATGTCTCGTTCATCCTCTCTGCAGAGATCAGCTGCATCTATAAGAAGAACGATAAGACCAGAAAGATTCACACGGTTGTTCTTGCGCCCGGTTTCTCAGATGCAGAGAAGATCAATGCCCGGCTCAAACAGATCGGCAACCTGCATTCAGACGGCAGGCCGATTCTCGGGCTTGATGCAAAGGAGCTTCTGAAGATCGTTCTTGATATATCTCCTGAAGCCATGGTCATTCCTGCACATGCATGGACACCCCATTTCTCGGTCTTTGGCGCAGCATCCGGCTTTGACAGCCTTGAGGAATGCTACGAAGAGCTGACGCCCCATATCTATGCTATCGAGACAGGCCTCTCCTCTGACCCGCTTATGAACTGGCGGCTGTCAGCGCTCGACAACATAACGCTCATTTCGAACTCTGATGCTCACTCACCTTCAAAACTGGGACGCGAGGCTAATGTGTTGGATACAGACATTTCTTATGAAGCAATCACTGAAGCGCTCAAGACGCGGAAGGGCTTCTCCGGGACGATCGAGTTTTTCCCTGAAGAAGGCAAATATCATTATGACGGCCACAGGGCCTGCGATGTGAGCTTTACACCAAAGGAATCGATCAAACATAACAACATCTGCCCGGTCTGCAACAAGAAGCTCACGATCGGCGTTATGCACAGGGTCGAAAAACTGGCAGACAGAGAAGAAGGCTTTCGGCCAAAGAACGCGCCGCCCTTTCATTCGATCATCCCGCTCACCGAGGTTATTGGCGAGGCATTGAGCGTCGGCCCGACGAGCAAAAAGGTGGCTGCCATGTATTTCAACCTTCTCAACGCGTTAGGCAATGAGTTCAGGATACTCCTTGATACCCCTCTACCGGAGATCGAGACAGCCGGTTCTGCAAAGATAGCCGAGGCTGTTGCAAAAATGCGGTCAGGAGATGTATCGATCGCGCCCGGTTTTGACGGCGAGTTCGGCAAGGTTCGGATATTCGAGCGGTTCGAAAAGAAAGAGCCAAAGGGCCAGAAACCGCTTTTTTAGGCTTTTGTATTTTCACAAACTTCTTCCCTTTTCTACTCAACGCGATATAATGAAAGCATACCTAATAAGGAGGGGTAGAAGCGGTGAAAATGAACTGTCTGCGACTCCGAAGTCTCATCTGCACAGAACATATCCTCCATTACCAGGATTTCATGACCGAGAGAATTTCGGTTTACATCGCTGAAGGTGGGATAATGTCGCATTACAGGGCTTTTCAGCGGTTCTGCCACTTCTCTTTTGACAAATCTACATCATCCCAAGGAGGTCAGTCATGAAACCATTTCTCCGCATTATTTTCTGCATGCTCGCATCAGGTCTGCTCGTATCATCTGCATATGCCAAAATTCAGAGCAAGACAATCGAATATAAGGACGGCGATGCTGTTCTGGAGGGATATCTTGTCTACGATGATGGCATGCACCACAAAAAAATGCCCGGTGTGCTGGTCGTTCATGAATGGATGGGACTCGGCGCGTATGAGAAGGGCCGGGCAGAGCAGCTCGCAGCGCTCGGGTACGTGGCATTTGCTGCAGATATCTACGGTAAGGGCATCAGGCCAAAGGACGGCAAAGAGGCTGCAGAGTTTGCAGGAAAATACCGCGGCAACGACCGCAAGGTGCTCCGCTCCCGGGTAAATGCAGCGCTTGACGTGCTAAAAAAACAGGTATTGGTAGATCCAAAAAAGACCGCTGCCATTGGTTACTGCTTTGGCGGTACAACCGTGCTTGAGCTTGCACGGAGCGGCGCAGATACACTGGGCGTGGTGAGCTTTCACGGCGGGTTGGCCGCATCGGCAGACATGAGGAATATCAAAGCAAAGGTTTTGGCTCTGCACGGCGCAGATGACCCCTTTGTAAAGGCAGAGGAAGTGCTGGCATTCCAGGACGAGATGCGCAAAGCAGGCGCTGACTGGCAATTCGTGAGCTACGGCAATGCTGTTCATAGTTTCAGCAACACTGCTGCAGGCAATGACAACTCCAAGGGCGCTGCATACAATGAGAAGGCTGACAAGCGCTCCTGGGAGGCAATGAGAAAATTCTTTAAAGAGATCTTTGGAGAAAAGAAATGAATACGAATATTAAATATCTTATTCTCTATGCCCATCCGAACCCGAAAAGCTTTAACCATGCCATCCTGGAAACAGTTCAGGCTGAACTGCAAAAGGCTGGGAAAGATGTTTCTGTACGCGATCTGAATGCCCAGAACTTCAATCCCGTGCTCTCAGCCAATGACCTTGCCGGCATGATGCAGGGAAAGCTCCAGCCGGAAGTCAAGATAGAACAGGAGTATGTCGGCTCAGCAGATGTGATCGTCGTGATCTATCCGCTCTGGTGGTCAGGCATGCCTGCGATCCTGAAGGGATACATAGACCGCGTCTTTACCGAGGGTTTTGCCTATCGAATAAATGGGCCTGAACTTGAAGGCCTGCTTAAGTCCAAAAAGGTAATATTGATCACTACTACTGGTGCGCCTCAGGAGATGTATGAAGCGTCAGGCATGTTTAAGAGCATGGCTCAGACCACTGGCGAGGGCATATTCCAGTTCACCGGCATGGAGCTGATAGAGCATAAGTATTTCTGCGCGATACCGTATGTGACGGACGAAGACAGGAAGAAGATGCTCGAAGAGGTGAAAAGCTTGGTTCAGAATAAATTGCTGTAAGCTCATACGAACCTTTTGGCGGGTCAGCCTCATCTTTCCCCGCCAAAAGGTTTCCTGGTCAGGGCTATCTTCTTTAGTTAGGCTTGCCCTGCATTGAACTACCTTCGGGCTTTACCGCTGATATGTTTGATTTCAATTTTAAAGACTTTTGTGGCCTTGTCTTTTTGCTCAATATAGAGCTTGCCCTCTTCTATGAAATCCGGGCAGTATTTCTCTAAAAGCCATAACAAAGCATTATGCCGTTCGGTTCCGTTCACTTCTGAAGCAACGCCAAAGACCACAGCACTTTCATATTCAGTGGCAAACTTATCCGGCAAGACCTTTGTATCACCAACAAAGCAAAAGGAAACCTTTGCATTGTATTCGATATTATCAAGTTTCTGCCCGCTGAGAGCACAGTGGAAATAAATGCTGTCGTTCTTATACACATAACTCAAAGGCACTCCATAAGGTTGGCCGTCTTTGCCGACAGTCGACAAGATTCCATATTCGGCGCATTCGAGTATCGCTCTTGCCTCTTGTATAGTTATTTCGCGGTCACGTCTCCGCATTGTTCTCATTCGATATTCCTTACTCGGGATTCGCTCCCTGCGCCGTTACGAATTGCCTGTTGGTGATTTCTCATCCTTTTTGCCGAAAAGCATATTTGAAACTATCATGCCTATGCAGATACCGGTTGCAGAAGCTATATAAAATGAGATTGCAGGGATATACAGCACCCAGTGTGCAGTGCCAAAGCCTGTCAGCCATATCCCAAGCCATATCATCGACCCCCCTACAAAAAAGAAAAACCTCATGGCATTGCTGATCTTGTACTTTTCCATCATCATCTCCTCCTTCAATTCAGAAAATGACCAATAAAACCTCATCGATCCTTTTCAAGGTTCTGATAACTCAGGCCGCCTTCTCTATTTCTTTTGCCTCATATTCGGGAAACATTATTATGGCCGGATGAACATTAAAAGCTGCAGCAAGCTGCTCCGCACGCTTCTTGCCAATTTCGACCCTCTCATTCTCCAGAAGACTCAGGTTAGGCACTGATATTCCAGAGCGGCGCGCAAGCTCAGGCTGCGTCCAGCCCTTCAGATCACGGAGCATTCGAATGACCTCACCTGTTGATAAAACAGCATGTGCCTTGGCGGCACGGTATTGAGTCTGAGCTTTCATTTTTTGCCTCCTAATACTTGTGCGGTGTTATTTCAACGACCATAACCGTAACGATATTGCGTTCTATCCCATAAATAAGCCGGTATTGATCGCTCAAACGCGAGGACCGCTGCCCCTTGCGGTCACCTTTCAATTTCTCATCATGAAATCCCAGAAACTCTCGCAATTTATCAGGACCGTGCCGGAATATGATATTTTTCCAGAGCTCATATTTCTTGAGAACCTGCAAGGGCAGTCTTACACACGTTTTCGCTATGGTGCGGTGCTCAAGAATATGCCACATTATGAATAATCATAACTTCTTATATTTGATAAGTCAAGATGTGAAGCTGACAATAAAACCGATCAACCTCCTAGAAAATGACCTGTAATACCCCATCGATCTTTTTCAGCGTTCGGATAATGCCTGCTGCGTGAGCAGCGGATATCGTCGATAGGTCTATCTTCTTCAACAGCACTTGCATGGCATCAAAGGCGGGCTTGATGCTCATGTCATTGTCCATGGAAAAGATGAAGGCGGTCTCGAAACTGCTGGAGATCTGCGAGTCTTCAGGCCGCGCAGAACCGGCCTTCTTTTTGATCAGCTTCACGCATTTCCTGAAATCTCTCAGCCTCTGCGCTGCTGCTTCCATCGCCTTATCAGAGTAATTGAGCTTCTTCCTATAGTGGCTGTACATCAGGAAGAACCGGATCTCCTGGGGAGAAAAGCCTTTTTTCATGAGCATGTCTGTGTACAGGATATTGCCCTTGGACTTGGACATCTTCTGCCCGTCAACAAAGAGATGCGCACCATGCATCCAAAACCGAGACATGGGATAGGGCTTGATCGCTTCGAGGATCGCAAGGGAATAATCATGATGACGATACAGGTTATCTATGCCGCCGCAGAAAGCAGAGAGAGTTCCCCTAAAATGGCGCAGCACCATGCTCGGGTCCTGCACGTTCCATGACGGCCTGCCCTCACCCAGGTCAGTATTCCAGCAGGCCTTTTCGCTGATCTCGCAGCCATGCCAGAGGATGAAATCACCATAATTCCACTGTATGCCGGGATACGTATCCTTATGAAACCGCCTCTTCTTCTTCGGCCACTTCGACATATCCAGCCCGAAAAGCTTGCCGAATCCGCGCACCTTCAAAGGATCAAAGTAGATATTGCCACCATGATAGTATGCAATCTTTTTCTCGATCAGTTTCGTTATGATTGCGACCGATTCGTCCACGCATTCTGACGCGCGGGGCATATAATGAGGCACCTTCATATTAAGCAGCTTCAGCTCTTTGATGAACTGTGCTATGTTGCGGTCAGTAAGCTTCTTTACCGAGGTCTTATGCTTTTCCGCCTCTTTGATCGCCTTGTCCTCGATATCAGTGACCGCCATGCCGCGCTCAACCGTAAAACCTGAATACTCAAGGTACCGGACAAGGATATCTTCGAACAGAAAGGTCCTGAAATTCCCGATATGCGCGCGCTGGTACACCGAGGGGCCGCAGGTGAAGATCGTTGCTCGTTTATTGTCAGCAGTCCTGAATGGCTCAAGCCTTCTGCCAAACGTATTGAATAATCTCAACATAGATAGTTCCCTCTTCGTAAAGTACGTTTATTCGAACGTTGACACAAATATCAGTAACGGTGGGGCAAGCCGGTGCGAAAGCACTGCCTGCGACACCTCAGATGATGGAACCGAAATCAATGAGGCATATGTCACAGCGGCATTAACAGCGAACTGTCCGTAACCAGTTCTCACAGTAAGATAATGTCGCATTGCAGGGCTTTTCAACAGCTTTGCCACTCCGTTTAATGCAACGATAAGGTTTATTCAACCTTCAGATGCTTCCATGTTCCTTTATGAAAGCGCGCTGCCATTAGTATACCCTGTATGCACATCGAAATTACCATGGCCAGCCAGACTCCTGAGGCACCGTAATGCAGGACGAGTGCAAAGAACCATGCAAGAGGAAGCCGGATGAGCCACATGCAGATGCCGATCACCTTCAATGTGCCCCGCGTATCTCCTGCTCCCTGCAGGGCACCTCCCAGGATCGCGCTCATGGCCATAAATGGTTCTGAGAGCATATTGAACTGAAGATACCGAGTTGTCTCCTCAAGCACATCCGTATTCCGCGCAAGCAGAGATGCAAAATACCTGGCATTCACGAAGAAGATAAATGCCATAGCGCTTATGAAGAAGACGCCTGAGAGGGCGATCTTCCATCCGGCCTTTTGAGCTCGTTCAGGGATTCCTGCCCCAAGGTTCTGGCCAATAAGCACCGATGCTGCCATATTCAGTGCAAAGGCCGGAAGATAGATGATCCCCTCGATCCTCAGGCCGTTCGATATTGATGCAAGTGCCGTAATGCTGGTATCACCGAGCCTGCCGAGTATATTGTAAAGGACAATGCTGCCTGCATTCCAGGTGATCTGGAGCATTGCAGCAGGCCATCCTATTCGTATTATCGATCGAATCGTCTCCCCCGATGGTTTCCACTCGCCGTTAAAAAGCCTTCTCCAACTGCCCACTGCAAGGAAACTGAGATTCATCAGCATGCCAATCATCAGTGAGATTGCAGTAGCTGTTGCTATCCCCTTATATCCCAGAGCAGGAAAGGGGCCGAGGCCGAAGACAAGGCAAAAGACAGCAACAATGTTGACCACGGTCACAACAGACATGGTCACAAGTGGTTTCTTTACCTCCCCGCTTGCATTGAAGACCGCATTGGAGATAATAAGTATGTAGTTGGGAGCCAAAGCGAGTACAAAGATCCTGAAGAAGTCCCCGGCAATTGTCTCGATATCATGCGGAACGCCTGCAAGGGCAATGATCTGCCGGTACATGAGGAATCCGGCAGTTGCAAGGCTGACTGCACAGACAAGGCTGAAGAGCAGGGACTGTCGTGCAATATGCAGCGCACGCTCCAAGTCATTGGCGCCGATAGCCCGTGAAATGAGCGCAAGGGTTCCGATGCTGACCGCATTGGCAACGATAACCACCAGAAAATAGAGCTGACTGATGAAACCTACAGCAGCCTGGATCTTTGGATTGATAAGGCCTGCGACATATATGTCTGTAAACCCGACGATAAAATTCAGGACCATGATGATCAGCATGGGCCATGAAAGCTGCCAGATGTTTCTCCAAAGACTTCCGGAGATGATGCTTTCGTGCTGCGTCTGCGTGACTGACATATAGCTATTCTACCAACAGAATGATATCAATAAACGGCAAGAAGAAGAAAGAACGCAGGTTGTCTAATATTTGTGGCAGGCCAGACAGAGTTTTTCAGGGGTTATTCTGAGCATCATCCCATTATTGTTCGAATGCGGATCGTGGCAGGTGACGCAGGTTACCTTACTTTCGGTCAGGGGCAGGCCAGGGACCGGCAGAGGAGCAACAACATCGACCTTGTGTTCAGCAGAACCCTTGCGGTCAGGATGGCAACTGATGCAGAGCTTTGCAACCGGCTCTTTCAATGCCAGCATGCTGCCAGAGCCATGAGACACATGACAGGTTGAGCAATCCTTCTTGATCTCGGGCACAACAGTTGCCGATAAGGCTCCGGCTGCGCCAAGCAGAAGCATGACAAGAATCAATCCCTGAAGCAGGAGGAATGATGTAGGATGCCGCATAGTCTTATCCTATCACGAAGTCCCGGATTTCGGGCTTATTGTGAAAATCTTTGCAGAAAAGAATATCGAGAGAGTCTTATTTATTCTTCGAGCGTTATCGCGTCAACAGGGCAGTTCTCTTCAGCAGCCTCGCAGCAGCCGGTATAGTCGCAGGCTTCTTCGTCGATCACCTTTGACTTGCCGAGCATCGGATCAACATGAAAAACAGCAGGACAGATCTCTTCACATCTGCCGCAGCCGATGCAGGCTTCTTCATCAACTATAACTTTCATGGCATTTCCTCAGTGACTGCAGCCGCAAGAAGCGGAAACATGATCTCATGATGACCGGTAAGAGCAAAGTTCTGGCCGCAGTTTATGGTCGGTCTTTTCAGCACATTCTCTCTGGGTCGGTAGTGCTGGATGAAATCCATATTAACGGTCGTGATCTTCTCGACCTTGTTGCCAAGATTGCGTGCTATATTCAGAGCCTTTAAAAAGACCTCAGGCAATATGACTGCAGAGCCGAGATTGATATAGACACCCCCCTCAAGATCAGCAATAACAGAAGCAAGAAGCCTGAAATCGTCCATACTTCCTTTGCCCAGAGCAGCACCATCAGCCTCAGGATGCATATGAATGATATCCGTGCCCATAGCAACATGAACTGTCATCGGGATACCGAGTTCATAGGCCTGCCAAAATATACTTTTCTCCCGGAACTTAAACGCTCCCTTGCTGATATATTCGCCCACTGACCTGCCGATGCCATATCCTTTCTTCACGCCTTTGTTGATCGCAAGGTTCAGGCCCCTGCCCGTGTCCTTTGACATGCCGAATGTTCCGGCACAGAGTTCACGCGCAACATCCTCTGAGGTGTGGCCGGCCATGGCTATCTCAAAATCATGAATAACACAGGCACCGTTCGTGGCAATAGCCGTGATGATCCCTTTTCTCATAAGGTCGATAATGATCGGGGAAAGGCCGAGTTTTATGGGATGTGCCCCCATGCCAAGGATTACCGGTCTCTTATCCTTTCTCGCCTGCACAATAGAGGAGACAATAGCCCTGAAGTCTCGGGCAGCAAAAAAATCAGGCAGTTTCCCGAGGAAGCCTGCAAATGAGTCGCCCCGCTCCGGAACGCCGGCAAAAGAACTGACCGACACCTTACTCTTCCTTCCGGAAAGTGAATAGGTCTTAACTGATTTCAGTGATATGGGTTTATACCTTTTCATGGGATAAATTGTAGCATAGAGCTTTAGGGGTTGCATACAGCCATTCCCATCACCCTTCATTGCTTTAACAAGTTGTTTTATGGTATAAAACAAGACTTATTCACCAAGGAGGACAGCACATTGGCAGCAAAAGCACCGGTAAAAAGAAACCTTTCAGCAGAGAAGAGAGCACGGCAGGCAGAAGCAAGAAATGTCCGCAACAGGGCGGCAAAAAGCACGGTCAAGGGTGCCACAAAGGCTGTTGAGGCGTCGGTCAAGGCAAACGACAAGGATGCAGCAGCAAAGACTCTACAGGCTGCGATCAAAACTATCAGCAGCGCGAAATCAAAAGGCATACTCCACAGGAACACCGCTTCACGCAAGATTTCAAGACTGACAAAGAAGGCTAACGCCTTGGCGAAAGCCTGAGCAGTTTCACCAGAAGCAGCTCAAAAGGATAGAATCCTCCGGTCTTAATGCCTAAGTCTGCACTGTTCAGCAGGCGGAATACCTCATACAGATAGTTTCTTTCACTGGGGGAATTTTTTCCCCCCAGCATCTGTGAATATTGCCAATTCAAGGCGCCCAACAGACCATACGGCTCCTCAGTTTCCCGTAAAACAGCGTAGATCCGGAAAACCTTTTCCTTGTCCCGATCACGGATCGCATTGATAAGATCAAAGGCGCCAAAACTCCTCTTCCCTTCTATGATCTCGGCAATATCGCCCTTTTCTATGTTCGGTTTCCCGACAAGAGACAGTTTCTCGATCTCTGTCGAAAGCATGCCGAGGTCCGGACCGATCACAGCAACAAGGTATTCAGCAGCATCACTGGTAAGCTTCAGGCCTTTGAGTGTTGCCTTTCCCACAATCCAGGCAGGCATATCACCTTCCCTGATATCAAGACTGAACGTCTTTGCTCCCTTAAAGCTCTCCTTTGCATCCTTCTTCAGGCTCCCTTCATAGAGGAGCACAAGCACTGAGCTCTTTGACGGGCTCTGCAGATAGCCTTCAAGGCTCTTCAGGTCCTTTTTCGCGATCTTCTGGGAATTTTCAATAACAACATATTTGCGGCCGGCAAAGAACGGAACCGTGTTCAATACATCAAGGATCTGTTCAAGAGCGGTCTTTTCCTGCTCAGGGGAGAGCATATCAAAGGACTGAAAATTGAAGTCCTGTTCCTCCGAAGGAATAAGGCCCTTGATAAGAGAAACCGCCTCTGCATGCAGAAAGCGGTCGGATGAGTTAAATATATAGACAGGAGAGGGAAGACCCTTCTTTATCTCATCAAGAAGGTTTTTGTAGCTCATTTATAAATGAGTGCGCCGACGATCTCCATGGCAATATCTGCCACTGCCTTATCTTCAGCCAAGTCACGGGAACCCAGGAGCACAGCCATGTCACGGGAGCCTGAGGAAGAAACAATAAAGGGTGACATGACCTTTTTTATCTCGCGCACTTTCCCCTCATTATCCTTGTACGTGAAGTCAGCATCAACAGTAATCCGGTATTCAACAGTTATGTCCCTTTTTTCAGAAAGACTGGACATTTCGAATCTGCGGACAACGCCGGAGAGGACATTCGCCACAGAAGGCGTAACCGTAATGCCGTTCTTGGTGAACTCCCGGACAAGGGCCTTATGCAGTTTGTCCTGCAGTTTCGGTTCAATCGAGAGGTTCTCGATCTTGCCTATCCTGATCTCGGTGAACGGCAGATCTGCCTTGCGATGGAGAGAATATCCGCAGCCTGCAGTCATAAGAACAGCAAGATATGCAAGTCCCAATAATATCGATACGATTGTCAGTTTCATGCGCATAATCATCCCCCCACAACAATATTTACGAGCCGGTCTTTAATTACAATAACCTTTTTTATGCTCTGTCCGCCTATAAACTCGGCAACCTTGCTGTCCTGAAGCGCGCGTTCTTTTGCGTCATCATCAGCCAGGCCGGCAGGGATCATGAGCTTGCCTCGCAGCTTGCCATTGATCTGGATCACAAGCTCGATCTCCTCGTCTTTTGCGATCTCTGTATCCCAAAGAGGCCAGGGCATTTCTGACGCGTTTTTGTCATGCCCCAATTGAGACCAGAGCTCCTCAACAATGTGCGGCGTAAAAGGAGAAAGAAGCAGGAGCAGGTTTTCTACGGCAAACGTAATTACCTGCATCTCCTTCTCATTGCCAGGCTCGAATCCAATCAGTTCGTTCACCAGTTCCATCATGGCAGCAATTGCAGTGTTGAAATGATAGTCTTTTTCAATGTCTGCTGTAACTTTTCTGATCGTCTGGTGCGTCTTTCTGAGAACAGCCCTTGCACTGATCGAAAGCTCATCATCAGCTGCAGATAGCGGTGTAGCCTTTTCCAATGCTTCACGGTGTTTCTGAGCCAATGACCAGACTCTGTTCAGGAAGCGATAGGCTCCGTCAACGCCCTTGTCAGACCAGTCAAGGTCTTTTTCAGGCGGAGCAGCAAAAAGGGAGAAGAGTCTCGAGGTATCGGATCCATAACGGTTAATGAGATAGTCAGGATCAATCACATTGCCTTTTGACTTGGACATCTTTGCGCCGTCCTTAATGACCATACCCTGCGTAAGCAGATTTACAAAAGGCTCACTCGCATCAATTATGCCAAGGTCCCGTATTACCCGGGTAAAAAACCGTGAGTAGAGAAGATGCAGCACAGCATGCTCAACCCCGCCGATATACTGGTCAACAGGCATCCAGTAATCGAGTAACTCGTGATTCGCAACTCGTGATTCGTTCTCTTCCTTAAACTGGTCATGCATTACGGATAACCCATTACGGTCTTTGAGACAATAGGCGATGAAATACCAGGATGAGTCCACAAAGGTATCCATAGTGTCTGTCTCGCGGCGTGCCTTGCCCCCGCACTTCGGGCAGGTCGTATGAAGGAATGCATCTGATTCCTGAAGAGGAGAGCCCCCAGTGCCGGTGAATTTCACATCTTCAGGCAATATCACAGGAAGGTCTTTTTCAGGCACAGGCACAATGCCGCATTTGTCGCAGTAAATAACAGGGATAGGCGTTCCCCAATACCGCTGCCGGGATATACCCCAGTCACGGAGCTTGTAATTAATAACCTTCTTGCCAAGGCCTTGTTCTTCGAGATGATCAGCGATCTTCTGTTTTGCATCAATGCTGTTCAGCCCGCTGAACAGCCCTGACTCAATAAGTATCCCCTCATCCTCAAATGCTTCCTCTAATTCTGCATTCTGAGTTCTGCATTCTGAATTCTGCTTAATGACCTGGCGTACGGGAAGCCCGTATTTTTCTGCAAATTCAAAATCGCGTTGATCATGGGCAGGAACTGACATGATCGCGCCGGTACCGTATTCCATCAGTACAAAATTCGCGATATAGACAGGGATCTTCTCATTGTTCATAGGATTGATACAGTATGCTCCGGTAAAAAGGCCGACCTTTTCATCCACCTTGCCATAATGCGCCCGAACATTCTCGAGCCCGTCCTTATCAGTAACAAGCTTTTCAGCAAGCGGATGTCCAGGAGAAAGGCAGATAAAGGTCGCACCAAAAAGCGTGTCAGGCCTCGTTGTGAATATCCTTATGCTCTGATCGATGCCTTCGACACGAAAATCCACTTCAGCGCCATGGCTCTTGCCGATCCAGTTCTTCTGCATCAGCACAACCTTCTCTGGCCAGCCTGAAAGGGTATCGCAGCCGCTCAGAAGTTCTTCCGCATAGTTGGTTATCCGCAGGAACCACTGCTCAAGCTTCTTCTGCGCCACAACGCTGTCACAGCGCCAGCATTTTGTGTCGATCACCTGCTCGTTTGCCAGAACGGTTGCGCAGGAATGGCACCAGTTTACGTATGAGGATTTCCTGTATGCAAGACCCTTTTCGAGCATCTTGATAAAGAACCACTGATTCCACTGGTAATACTCGGGACTGCAGGTTGCCACTTCTCTGGACCAGTCATAGCTCAGGCCAAGCTTCTTGAGTTGGCCCTTCATATATTTGATGTTTTCATGGGTCCACTGCGAGGGGTGGACATTGTGTTTGATAGCGGCATTTTCAGCAGGCATGCCAAAGGAGTCCCATCCCATGGGATGAAGGACATTATATCCCTGCATCCTCTTATACCTGGCAATAACATCGCCAATCGCGTAGTTGCGCACATGACCCATGTGGATCTTGCCGGAGGGATAGGGAAACATTTCAAGACAGTAGAATTTTTTGCGCGAGTCGTCCTTGTCAGTTCTGAAAAGATTTCTCTCTTCCCAGTACTGCTGCCATTTGGGTTCGATAGTTGCTGGATCGTATCTTTCTGCCACAGACCGCTCTGCCTCCGGAAATGTTCAGGGAACAATAAAGATTTTTCGGAAATTACGTCAGGTATTATAGCACAGCCCTTATGCTGAAAAGGATCAGCGGAATTATCAGAGAAGGGAAGGTCAGTCCAGCAGGGCGGTGCGCACAGCCAGAACTCTGTAGGAGTTGTTTGTCATGAGGGCGGAATCGTCAAAACGGCGGTACACGTTAAAATACCATGCCTTTCGGCCATCCTTCTGCTCTGCGGTCCAGACACAGCAATCATTAAGGGGAACGCTGGTATCAATGATATCAAGGGTCAGGAGTTCAGAGCGTTTCGGCATCCTCCAGTCAGTATGCCCGCCGATCTTCAGGTCACGGACATGCTTTTTAGCCTCGTGCCAGGTCATGCCGATGTTCGGATCAGGTGCCCACTGGAGCCCTGATTTCGTATCTATAACACTGCGCTCTTCGGACATCATAAAGCGAAACGTTATCGGCACAGGAAGCGACCCTGTCTGCCCGTCAGAGGGCGTCTTGATCTTGATCTGCCTCACACCCGTCTGCTCTGAATCAATGACAAGGGTGTATTCAGAAAGAGGAAACAGTTTTTTGAAACTGAATCTTCCTTCAATATTGGTGATCGTCTCGAACTGACCATAGCCCTGAACCGGACTGTCCTGCAACGCAGACACCTTCACCTGCGGTATTGGCCTGCCCTTTATATCAGTTACCTGAGCCTCAAAAGCAGCCTTCTTTTCACAGCCGACAGAGAGCAAAACAAGAAATGCCATCAGAATGCATCTGCAGATATTCAGGCTGATCGTCATGACACGCACTGTTTATTAGAAGTTAATACCGAGATCCGGGAAAAGTGTTGTGAGCTGACGGACGTTATTGGTGAGAAGCAGCAGACCAAACGCTATCAGGACAATACCGCTCACCATCATAATGGCCCTCATATATTTTCGGATCCTGGCAGAATAGCTCAGGAACGAATTGAACATGAGCGAAGAGATGAAGAACGGCACCGCAAGTCCTAGGGAATAGACCGCAAGCAGCTTGAAACCGTATTCAGCAGACCCCTTGGAACTCGCATACAGCAGGATCGTGCCGAGGATTGGGCCGATGCAGGGGGTCCAGGCAGCGGCAAAGGTCATGCCGACCAGAAAGGTTCCGACATACCCGGCAGGTTTTCCGGTGAGATGGAATTTCCGTTCCCGGGTCAGAAAATCAAGCCTGATAATCCCTGATACAAAAAGGCCGAAGAATATGACCAGCACACCGCCGATATTCCTGATCCAATCCTGATACTGGAACATAAACTTGCCGACTGCTGAAGACGAAGCACCAAGCGCCACAAAGATCGTTGAAAAGCCTGCGATGAAGGCAAGCGAATTCGTTATGGTGAGAAAACGGATGCGCTTCCGGTCAGTTCCGTCTTTCAGGTCTTCGAATGAAACACCGGTGATAAAGGTGATATAGGACGGCACAAGCGGAAGAACACAGGGAGAGAGAAAGGAAAGAATACCCGCCAGGAACGCAAGGGAAAAGGAGACATCCTTCATCTGCGCTCCCCTTCGCTGACAGCGCAATCTTCGGTGCTGCCCTTGATCTTCTCTACAGCGTGCGGTAATACATCCATAATAGCATCCAGTCCTTCTTTCACTGCCTTGGGGCTTCCCGGCAGATTAATGATCAGTGTCTTTCCCCTGACGCCTGCAACAGCACGGGAAAGCATTGCCCTGTTCGTTTTCTTAAGTCCTGCCATCCTCATCGCCTCGGCAATACCAGGAATCTCTTTATCGATCACCTCAAGCGTAGCATCAGGCGCAACATCCCTCGGCGAGAGACCAGTACCGCCAGTAGTGATGATCAGATCCACGCTTCTACTGTACTCAATAAGTTTTTCTTTTATCAATTCTTTTTCGTCAGGGATGATCTCATAAGAGAGCACTTCAGCACCGATCGTACCAATCATCTCCCTGATCAGAGGACCGCCGAGGTCTTCACGTTCGTTGCGAGAGCCTTTGTCACTGAGCGTGAGAATAGCTGCTGTTATCGGTTCATGGCTCATGGTTCACAGTTCGCATATAATCAGGCATGTCCTTTCTGCCTACTGCTTACTTTCTACTTTTATTAAATCACCAGTTCTGATCGTTCCACCGTTGATGACCGTAATGAATATGCCTTCTTTCGGCATAACGCAGTCTCCAGCCTGATAATAGATTGCACAGCGGGTATGACATTCTTTGCCGATCTGGCTCACCTCGCCGATGATATCCTGCCCGATCTGCAGGCGTGTTCCAATGGGAAGGGCAACAAGATCAATGCCTTCGGTAGTGATATTCTCCGCAAAATCTCCAGCTTTCACATCCAGACCCATATCCTGCATCTTCTTTATGCTTTCCGTTGCAAGAAGACTGACCTGCCGGTGCCATTCAGAGGAGGCGTGGGCATCTCCCTCAATGCCATAATTTATGCGAATCTCTGCCTCTTCAACAGGCTTCTTCCGCATCCCTTTCTTCTCGCTGATATTGATCGAAACTACTTTGGCTTGCATGTTCTTAGACTACCACAGTGATTCCGAAGGGGACAAGACAGTAAGGAACATGCTTTCTGAAGAATTTAGATGTTCCGGGCAGACTAAAAAGGCCGTGTTCTGAAAAAACAGAACATGGCCTTCGAGAAATTCTGGGAACCGAAAGACAAGCGGGGATGGAATATATCCATCCCCGCCGCAAGGTTATGCTGACAACTACCGGCTAATAGCGGTAGTGCTCGGTCTTGTACGGTCCGTTCATCGGCACGCCGATGTAGTCCGCCTGCTGCTGCGTCAGTGTCGTCAACTGAGCGTTGAGCTTCTTCAGTTGCAGCCGCGCCACCTTCTCGTCGAGATGCTTGGGCAGCGTATAAACGCCGACCAGATACTTATTGGAGCCCTTCTGCGATTCTGTCCACAGCTCGATCTGCGCGATGGTCTGGTTGGCGAAGGAGGACGACATCACGTAGGATGGATGACCCGTGGCACAGCCGAGGTTCACCAGGCGGCCCTTGGCCAGCAGAATGATCCTCTTGCCGTCCGGGAAAATGACGTGGTCGACCTGCGGCTTAATCTCCTCCCACTGGTACTTTTCAAGCGAGGCGACGTTAATCTCGGAATCGAAGTGCCCGATGTTGCAGACGATCGCCTGGTCCTTCATCTTCGCCATGTGGTCGTGGTCGATGACATGGACGTTGCCAGTACAGGTGACGAAAATGTCGGCCTTGTCGGCGGCGTATTCCATGGTGACGACGCGGTAGCCTTCCATCG
>CAZDLA010000002.1:0-244782 GCA_964506525.1 uncultured Nitrospiraceae bacterium | reverse complement strand
TCCGCAGGCTCTCAAATAAGTTAGAGGCGTGTCCGGTTTGATAGGGGCAACTCCAAGAACATGAAATCTGTTTTTTCTTCAAATTGGAAGTTATCATTGCGTCTTCTCCTTTGGACGTTCCTAATCTGACAGCACTACGATATCATAGTCAGCATAATCTTGAAATCATAATAAGTGATTAATACGTATGGATAAATTCGACGAGCAAAAATACATTGATGGATTAATATCCCATACCGAGGATACGCTGAGGCTTCTATCAAATCAGGATAAAGCAAAGCGAGAGCGGATGGTTTGTGCAGCTTTTTTAAGATGTTTAGGCGTTCAATTTTCAAGAGAAGATTTAATATCGTCACAGGATGATCCGCCAGATGTAAAATTTAGGGAAGCTCGCTTCGAAGTGAGAGAATTGCTTGATGATGGCAGAACTCGTGGAAGAGAATTCAAGGAGAGATGTGCAATTCTAAAAAAAGAAAGAAATCTGCGTGATAGTTCTTTGCCTAATAACTCGCCGACCCCAATTTCTTATGCAAGTCTATTCGAAGCAATCAACTCTGCCCTATCCAAGAAAGCAAATCTTTATCGCATGCGGGGCTGCGCTTCCCTCGATGCTCTTCTTTATATAAATATGGGCAGTAGCTTTCTCGATATTGCTACAGCCATCCCTGACTTCACATCACTTATTTCACAAGGTTGGAGGTCTGTCTCTTTCGTTTTTATTTCATATAGCCATGTCATCTTTGCGAACAACAGTGCCCCAGATTTTCTGAAAAAATATGAAGGACGGACGAGGTATGCTTGGAATGATCAGGATACTTTGTTCGATTTGGATTGAGAGTTAGAATTATGAAAAACAATAGTGAAAGCTGACAAGCCCTAATTTATCTTTACGCGACTGCACGAACTCAACGGTGTAACCGTTCCGTTTTTCTTTATCTTGAACAAGATTCATCGTTACAACTAAAAAATAGCAGGGTGCAGTCAACAGCGCTGCAATCAATCCACCGTATGAGAACAAACAAAAAAGGCCCCGATATGTTCGGGGCCTTTTTACTCCCATGGAGGGGCATGGGAGGGTTGGGGACTATTTTACTTTTGACATCTCAGTGCCGCAGGTGCACTTGCCAGGATTCTGGCTGATGGTGTCGCACTTGCAAGCAGGTCCGCAGGCGCATGCATACTGGCCGGTTGTCTTAAATGAGCGCTCTTTTTCCCAGCCTGCTGCCTTCAAAGAGGCCTTGCCTTCTTCGACCTTTGTCACCTGAGCCTTGACCATGTCCTTGCCGCAGGAGCATTTGCCGGCGTTGTTCGACATGGTGTCGCACTTGCAGGCCTCACCGCAGTTGCAGGCATAGACCTCAGCTCCTGCCTTGAGTTCCATGGTTGACTTCAGGCCTGCGTATGCGACTGCAATGAGCCCTAATGCAAGCACTGCGCTGAATACGATCATAATAGTCTTCTTCATGTATGCTTCTCCTTTTTTGTTAATTGACGGTTATCTTTATATCAGGACAACTCATCAGGTTGTATTTTCTGTATCTCTCCAGGCAGGGCAGGCATAGCCCATCCTCTTCTGTCCAGCCTGAAAAATCATACTTCACCTGCTCGACTGCGAATTTGTCGGTCATGTTATGCAGGTGATGCACAAGGTAAAAGACCTCTTTTCTGCATACAGGACAACGATTCTTTTGCATAGCCAACCTCCTTTGGAGGCTGTTGTATGAAACAGCCTCTTACTGACAGCTCTTACACGTTTTAATGCCCAGCAAAGCGTAGGGAGGGCAGAAACCGGTCAACCCTGTTATCAGGGGAATGATGCCGAGATAGGCCCATGCTGTCTGCGGCCCTACGAATGCCAGGGAAAGTATGCCAAGCCCTGCTGCGATTCTGATAATCCTTTCAATGCTGCCCACATTCTTCTTCATCTATCTTCACCTCCTCTTTTCGTTGCTCTGATGCTATGGTAAGACAATAGCGTCAATAAGTATGTGACTAAGTCACAAAATGTCAGTCTGGCAGGGTTGTCTGTTAATGCTCTAAACAGGTAAAATAAAAAACTTTGTTACAGAGTTTGTTAACTTCTTGATGAAACCAAACTATCCACGAATAATCATTGCAGGCATGAAGGGCGGGGCTGGCAAAACAACGGTCAGCCTCGGCATTATTGCTGCCTGGAAAAAGCAGGGCCGATCGATCGTTCCATACAAAAAAGGGCCTGATTATATTGATGCAGGTTGGCTTTCTTCAGCTGCAGGACATGCCTGCTTTAACCTTGATCCGTTCCTTATAACAAAGGAAAAGATCATTTCGTCATTTTTCAGCCATTATGGCAAAGCTGATTGCGCTGTTATCGAGGGGAACCGGGGGCTGTATGACGGGATGGACGCGGCAGGGACATACAGCACTGCAGAACTTGCAAAGACCCTGCAGGCGCCGGTGATCCTGGTGCTCGACTGCACCAAGGTGACACGGACAGCAGCTGCAATGCTCCTTGGCATGCTGAAGTTCGACCCAAAGGTTAAGATCAGCGGCGTGGTCCTGAACCAGATAGCAGGCAAACGGCACGAGAAGGTGATCAGGGAAGCGATAGCCAAATACTGCAAGGTGCCGGTTGTGGGTGCGATACCGAAACTGCGGGGCGAGCAGCTCTCTGAGCGGCATATGGGCCTTACGCCGTTTCAGGAGCATCCAGACGTGAAGAAGGCAATTGCTGCATGCGGCGATATTGCAGAAAAATACCTTGATCTTCCCCTCATCTTTAAAATTGCTAAGGCTGTCGCGCCGTTACAATCAGGGCCCCTTGCCCCTTGCCCCTTGCCCCTTGCCCCTTCGCCAGCTGTGCGCATTGGCATCATCCGCGACTCTGCCTTCCAGTTTTACTATCCTGAGAATTTTGAGGAGCTCGAGAAGCGCGGGGCAAAGCTCATAGAGATCAGCGCGCTCAGGGCGAAGAAACTCCCTGAAATTGATGCGCTTTATATTGGCGGTGGATTTCCTGAAACACATGCTATAGCCCTTGCGAAGAATAAGATGTTCAAAGATGCGCTGAAGCAGGCGGTTGAGCAGGGGCTGCCTGTCTATGCTGAATGCGGCGGACTGATGTACCTTGGCGAGGCGCTGGTGCTGGATCGAAAAACATATCCTATGGCAGGGATATTCCCTCTCAGGTTCAGTCTCGAGAAAAAGCCCCAGGCGCACGGATACACTGTTGTGAAGGTGACCGGGACTAATCCTTTTTATAAAAAGGGGATTCTGATCAGGGGACACGAGTTTCATTACTCCAGCGTGATCATTCCGCTTAAGAAGAAAAGCCTGCAGTTTGCTTTCCGGATGGAGCGCGGCGAGGGTATTATGGATGGCCAGGACGGGATCTACTATAAGAACGCGCTGGCAACATACACACATTTGCATGCACTCGGATGCCCTGAATGGGTTGAGGGAATGATGCGGCAGGCTATTGAATACAGAAAAGGCAGGAAGAAATAGATGCAGAAATCAGAGATCATCGAATTCCTGGGGCAGTATCAGATCCAGCCTATAATAGAGGCTGCGAAGAAGGACCGAAGTGTCATCAGGATGCTCATTTCCCTTGTATATGACAAGGAACATCTGCAAAGCTGGCGGGCTATAGAGGCAATCGGGCTTGTTGCTGGCGAAATCGCCAAGACAGATGTTGATGTTATCAGAAACCTGAGCCAGAGATTCCTCTGGATGATGAGGGATGAGTCAGGAAATGGTCCTGGGAGCGCACCCGAACTGCTCGGTGAGATCGTGAGAAGCGCCCCTGATGCCTTTGCTGACATAGGGCAGGTTGTTATATCCTTTTATGAGGAGAAGATGCTCAGGCGTGGCGTGATGCGGGCGATCTGGCGGATTGTTGACGAACGGCCTGATCTGCTGACCATGACGAAGGACCTTATAGAGCAGAAGCTCTGTCTCGACGACAATGATGCCCATGTGAGGGCATATGCCCTGATGACAGCAGGGGCACTGGGCTTGAAAGGGTTTCAACCGCTTATTGAGGGACTTATGGGAGATATGAGTCCTGTTGCTATATATAGTAGAGGAGAGTTTATGCATACATCAGTGTCCGAGATCGCAAAAAAGGTTGTTGTCGGCCCGCAGGCCAGGGAGAACTAATTATAATGAATGCAGGTAGAAGAGACAGTGATCCGATTCTGGGATGTCCATTTTGTGAGCGGCCGCTTGGGGAGCTTGAAGAGATTACGGCAAAGTTTGGGAATATAATCAGCGGCGGAAAATGCGAATGCGGCGCTGCTTACGTTTATGATGGTTCAGGACATAATATTGGCGATGCCTATGTTGACGCTCTGACCCTTCTCTGTGATGGGGATCTGGATAAGGCATGGTCCATGACACCCGAAGAAGACTATGAGGTAAAGGAATTTAACTATGATTCGAGGAAGAACCGGTTCAGTTCAGAATCACTCGGCCGGGGAAAACGTTCTCCGGTATATCTCTTCGTTAAATTGAAATAATTATAGACGGTCAATAAATCCTATCCCGGCAAAGCCGCATCCTAAATTAACGACGGGCGAGATCATTCGGATGCTCCCGGAATTAAAGAGCTATACTCAGTCTGAACTTGCCAAATACTATAGTTTCAGAGTAAGAAGGGTTAGTTCATCATGCCGTATGACTACATTGCAGACAGAAGCTTTTCGGATAATTTCTGGACGATCAGGGGTGGAGAGATACTGCTTAGAAAATAAGCCGGAGGGCAAAAAGGCCTTTTCGGTTGCCTGCCTTAACTTCTTGATAGTGTGATATAATTTGCAGAGTTACGGAGGGTGAATTATGAATATCGGGGCAAACGCTACCATCTCAATGACAGCACGCATTCTTGAACTTAACATGAAGCAAGCCCAGCGCAGCTAATCATTATGCCGCGCATCTTCGATAACATAGAACTCGAACTCCTTCCGGCTTTGCGCCAGACGCTCAATATTTCTGAGCGCGCTGACTTCTGCGTTGGCTACTTCAACCTGCGTGGCTGGAAATCCATTGATGAGCTGATTGAAAATTGGGTAGGCGGAATCGGCCAGCAATGCCGCCTTCTTGTCGGCATGCAACGGCTCCCCCAGGAAGAGTTGCGCGAAGCTTACAGCCTTCTGCCAAATGAGGATCAAATGAGCAATCAGGCGGTCATCCGCCTGAAGCGCCGCTTGGCCGAGGAGTTCCGCGCGCAACTCACAATTGGCGCCCCAACCGATGCCGACGAGACAGGCTTGCGCAGGCTCTCGGCGCAACTCAAGGCGGGTAAAGTGGTCGTGAAGCTCCATCTCCGGCACACGCTCCACGCCAAGCTCTATCTTTGTTTCCGACCCGATCCGAACAATCCCATCACCGGGTTTCTTGGCTCCAGCAATCTCACGCTCTCCGGCCTGTCCAAACAGGGCGAACTCAATGTCGATGTGCTCGACCACGACGCCACAGAGAAGCTCGCCAAGTGGTTCATTGACCGCTGGGGCGATAAGTGGTGTATCGACATTTCCAAGGAACTTATTCAGGTCATCGACGAAAGCTGGGCGCGGCCAGAATGCCCGCCACCCTATCAGATTTATGTCAAAATGGCTTTCCATCTGGCTGAGGAGGCGCGCGCGGGCCTTTCAGAGTTCAACATCCCTGCGGATATGCGAGGTATCTTGCTTGAATTCCAGTCTGCGGCCGTTCGCATCGCCGCGAGGCATCTGGAAAAGCGCGGCGGCGTTATCCTGGGCGATGTCGTCGGCCTTGGTAAGACGCTCATGGCTACAGCGCTGGCCCGCATGTTTCAAGATCCGCCGAGGTCCCTCGAAACACTCATTCTTTGCCCCAAAAATCTCGTCGGCATGTGGGAAGACCACGCGCATCGCTACCGCCTCATCGCGAAAGTAGTGTCTGTTACCCATGCCCAAAACACTCTGCCTGATCTGCGTCGCTACCGTGTTGTCATCATTGACGAAAGTCACAACCTGCGCAACCGCGAAGGACGCCGCTGGGCCGTTGTGCGCGATTACGTCGCCCGCAATGCCAGCAAGTGTATTCTTCTTTCGGCTACTCCTTACAACAAGGCATACCTTGATCTCGCCAACCAGCTCCGTCTTTTCCTCGAACCCGAGGACGTCGTCGGCATTCGGCCCGAAGAATATCTACGCCGAGACTGTGATGGCCGTCCCGAGGAGTTCACCCGGCGCCACCAGTGCCCGCTGAATTGCCTCGCGGCCTTCGAGAAGAGCGAACATCCTGACGACTGGCGCGAGATGATGCGTCTATTCATGGTCCGCCGCACGCGGAGCTTCGTGGAGCGCAACTACGCTTACACCGAGTGCCCGGCTTGTCAGACCATCGTGCAGGCTACCCAGGAAGCCTGCCCCAACTGTGCCCGCGCCAAGGCCAAGTCGGATCGCCGTTTCCTCGTGCTTGAGGGCGGCAGCCGGTTCCATTTCCCCAAACGCCAGCCCAAGGCGCTCCACTTCCACATCCGCGACAAGCATCCTGACGACCAATACGCCCGGCTTTACTCAGACATTGTAGTGGACACTGTTCGTCTGCTGCACCTCCCGCGTTACGGCCTTGCCAACTATCTCAGGCCTACGCTCGACGTGCCGCCGACTGCTGATGAAGCGGAGGTGATGAAGAATCTCTCCCGCGCCGGTAAGCGTCTCATAGGTTTCTGCCGCACGAACCTTTTCAAGCGCCTCGAAAGCAGCGGCCACTCGTTTCTCCTTTCGGTGCGACGCCACATCCTTCGCAATTTCATCTTTCTCCATGCGCTCGAAAATGGTTTGCCTGTGCCCGTGGGAACGCAGGACTCCGCGCTCTTCGACACGCGGACCGAAGACCACGACAGCGACAGCACTCTCTTTGGCGCCGACGATCCCTCGGCGAAAGAACCTACGGAAATTACCGCCAAATCGCTGGCCGACTTTGCCAAAGCGGGTGCCGGCGGTTACGCGCTACTGAAAGCCGAACATGGAACCAACTTCGAATGGCTGCGCCCGGACCTGTTCGTTGAAGGCTTGGCTGCGCATTTGCGACAGGACGCTGAGCGCCTGTCCTCAATTCTTGAACTCGCGCGCGACTGGGACCCGGCCAAGGACGAAAAACTCGCGGAACTCCTAAAGCTCATCACCAAGAAGCATCCAAATGAAAAGATTCTTCTCTTCTCGCAGTTTGCTGACACCGTGAGCTACCTGAACGAGCAATTACGCTCGCGCGGCCTCAAGAAGTTCGCCGCAGTCACCGGCGACACCGAAGACCCTTCCGAGTTTGCCCGCCGTTTCAGCCCGGAATCCAACAAGGTGAGGGACAAGATCTCCACATCCGACGAACTCCGTGTTCTTGTCGCCACCGACGTTCTCAGCGAAGGCCAAAACCTTCAGGATGCCGCCATCGTCGTGAACTACGATCTGCCGTGGGCCATCATTCGCCTCATTCAGCGCGCGGGCCGTGTTGATCGCATCGGCCAGAAAGCGGAGGAAATACTCTGCTACTCTTTTCTTCCTGCAGATGGTGTCGAGCGCCTCATCCGCCTTCGCGCCCGGGTTAGCCAGCGCCTCCAGGAAAACGCTGAGGTTGTCGGCACCGACGAGATGTTTTTCGAGGACGAAAGACATGATGGACTTATCCGCGACCTGTTCACCGAGAAATCCGGTATCCTCGACGACCCTGAGGACGACGAAGTGGACCTCGCCTCGCTCGCTTACCAAATCTGGAAGAACGCCTGCGACGTTGACCCGACGCTGAAGAAAGCTATCCCTGACATGGCCAACGTGGTCTTTTCCACCAAGGCCCTCTCTGCCGTGCCCCTCAAGCGGTCCGGTGCTGGCGGAGCGAAGCCTGACTCTGGCGTAATGGTCTATGTCCGCACTGCCGATGGCAACGACGCCCTCGCCTGGGTGGATGAACAGGGCGGCACTGTTACCGAGAGCCAGCATGAAATTCTTCGGGCTGCCGCCTGCGAACCTGTCACCCCAGCGCTCCCGCGTCTGGCTGGCCATCACACGCTCGTGCAGCTGGCTGTCGCCGGAATTCAGAAGGAGCATATCACCACCGGCGGCCAGCTTGGCAAGCCGGCCAGTGCCCGCCGCCGCGTTTACGAACGGCTCAAGGACTACACTGCCCAGGTGAAGGACAGCCTCCTCGACATTAAGCTGCTCCACTATGCCATTGATGCCATCTACGAAGCACCCCTTACCGAGGCAGCCCGTGACCTGCTTAACCGTGAGATGAAATCCGGCATTGAGAACGAAAAGCTCGTCGGACTCGTCCTTTCGCTCCACGAGGAGGACCGCTTGTGTGTTATTCAGGATGATGTCGAGGCCCGCGAACCCAAAATCATCTGCTCCCTCGGAATCCGGAAGGACTGATCTATGCCCCTCGATTTCCCACGTGCCCGCCCGCTCCTGCAAAGCTGTAATCTGCCCAAGCTCTTTATCGAGGAACTCGGATGGGAACCGTGCCGCCAGAAGCTCATTCTCCGCGCCGGTGACAGTGACTACACCTTCACCGCGATTGCCGAGAAGCGGGGGTTCACCGCCTGGCTCTGCGAATCGCCTGCCGGCGGCCTTTCTGACCACGCCACCCGGCTGAAACTTGACCGCAAGCTTTCCGAAACCAGTTTCGAGCATCTCATTGTTTTCGTGACCAGTGACCGTTCACACCAGTCCTGGATGTGGGTACGGCGTGAACCGGGCAAACCACTTGCCGCCCGCACCCATGAGTATCATCGCGAACAGCGCGGCGACTCCCTGCTCCAGAAGCTCCAAGGTCTCTATGTCTCGCTCGAAGAAGAGGCGGCCGGACTATCCACCATTGCCGTCGCCGGTCGTGCCCGCGCCGCTTTCGACATTGAGCGCGTCACCAAGGCGTTCTATCGCGACTTTGACACCCACCGCAAGGCCTTTCTCAAGTTCATTGACGGTATCAGCGACGTGGCAGACCGCGAATGGTATGCCTCTGTTATGCTCAACCGCCTAATGTTCGTTTATTTCATCCAGCGCAAAGGCTTTCTCGATGGCGACCACAATTACCTCCGCAACCGTCTCGACCGCTGTCAAAAAGAACAGGGCAAGGACGAGTTCTACACGTTTTACCGCTACTTCCTGCTCCGGCTGTTCCACGAAGGCTTTGGCAAGCGCCGTGTGGATCGCGCGCCTGATTTGGAAAAGTTGCTCGGAAATATTCCATATCTCAACGGCGGCCTTTTCGACGTGCATGAACTCGAAAAGCCGGAGCGCTATGGCAAGAATATTCAGATTCCCGACAAAGCCTTCGAGCGTGTCTTTGATTACTTCGATCAATACCAGTGGCATCTCGACGAACGCCCGCTCCGCAAAGACGACGAGATCAATCCCGATGTGCTCGGCTATATCTTTGAGAAATACATCAACCAAAAACAGATGGGGGCGTTTTACACAAAGGAAGATATCACCGAATACATCAGCAAGAGTACCGTTATCCCATTTCTGTTTGATGCCGCCCGTGGCAAGTGCAAGGTGGCGTTTGAAAATTCCAATGGCCCGACTGTTTGGGATTTGCTCCGCGAAAATCCTGATCGCTATATCTATCCCGCCGTTCGCCACGGCCTCACCTGGAACTACATCCCCCCGCACCCGGCTAAAGGCGAACCGCTGGCTAAACCCCTCGAACTCCCGGCTGAAATCGCCGTTGGCCTCGACACCACCAAGCCTAACCTGATCGAACGCCGCAAGACGTGGAACAAACCCGCGCCCGGCGATTATGCCTTGCCCACCGAAATCTGGCGCGAAGTCGTCGCCCGTCGGCAGCGTTACGAAGAAGTCAGGAGGAAGCTCGCCGCCGGCGAAGTGCGTGAAGTCAACGACTTCATTACACTCAATCTCGATCTACGCCAGTTCGCGCAGGATGTCATTCAGAATTGTGAAGGTCCGGACCTGCTTATGGCGCTGTGGAACGCCATTACTACTATTACTGTGCTCGACCCCACCGGCGGTTCGGGTGCGTTCATCTTTGCAACGCTTAACATCCTTGAACCCCTCTACGAAGCCTGTCTCGACCGCATGGAAGCGTTCCTGACCGAGTGGGGCGAGCAGGGCCGCAAGGCCCATCCCAACTACCACAAGAAATTCACCGAAGTTCTCGCCCGCGTGGACGCACACCCGAACAAGCGCTACTTCGTTCTGAAATCCATCATCCTGAATAATCTCTACGCCGTGGACATCATGGAAGAGGCGGTGGAGATCTGCAAATTACGCCTATTCCTTAAACTTGCCGCACAGGTCGAGCCGGACAGCACGAAAGACAACCTTGGCATTGAGCCGCTGCCGGACATTGATTTCAACATCCGCGCCGGCAACACCCTCGTCGGCTACGCCACGGCGGAGGAGGTGCGCCGTTGCATGAAGGAAGACAGCGGTGGTCAAATGAAACTGATGGACGAAGCAGACCTATCTGCCTTTGACAGTTTCAATACCCGCTGCGCTGATGTGGAGCAGGCGTTTACTAAATTCCGCCAGCTCCAGACCGAGGGCGACGGCTCAGTGCCCTTCGCCGACAAATTAGAACTCCAGAAACGGCTCAAGGCGCTGGAAGACGAACTCAACCGCCACCTCGCCGTCGAATACGGCGTAAAGGTCAGCGACAAGGCCACCTATGCCAAGTGGGTGAAATGCCATCAGCCGTTTCATTGGTTCATCCAGTTTTACGGCATCCTTACCGGCGGCGGGTTTGACGTCATCATTGGTAATCCACCGTATCTTGAAATTCGCCAAGTTGATTATGTTCTGAAGAATTACACTTGCCTCGACAGTGGAGCGATCCACGCTATGTGCATGGAACGAAGTGAGCACCTGTTAGACAAGAATGGCTGTATGAGCATGATTGTACCTCTGTCGCTACCCTCGACGCAGCGCATGGAGGTCGTACAAAAATTGTTGGAGGAAAACCGAAACGCTTGGTATGCAAATTATGCTTGGAGGCCTGCAAAACTTTTCGACACCGTTAATCGGGCGCTCACCATTTTTATCGTGGCCCCATCAGGAGACGGCCACACGTTTTCAACAAACTACCAGAAATGGACCAGTGACGATCGAGACGGCCTGATGGAGCGGCTAAACTATGTCGAAGTGCTACGCAAGCGTCCGGCATGCTGGATTCCAAAGCTTGGCGATTCGCTGGAACAGCACATTCTCAAGAAGTGCCTTGCTGTCAAAACAGCTGTGAAGCACTTCAGCAGCAAATCAGAACACCGCGTTTATTACCGAACGACCGGCGGGCTATATTGGAAGGTCTTCACTGACTTTGCTCCTGCGTTTAATTTGAACGGAAAGAAAGGCCACAGCAGCCGTGAAACGTGGTTTACAGTTGGCAAGAAAGAACACCTAAAGCCAATTATAGCTGCGCTCAGCAGCGACGTATTCTGGTGGTGGTATACGGTGACTTCAAACGTTCGAGACTTGAACCCGTTTGACATTCAGAATTTTCCACTTCCCGAATCTGCGCTTGCGGACTCAGATTTGATAGCCTTGGGCGCACGTTATTTGAAAGACCTCGACAAGAACAGCACCATGCTTGTTCGCGAGCAGAAGCAAACCGGAACGACCGAGACACAGTCCTTCAAGATTCAGAAGTCCAAACCCATCCTCGACGAAATCGACACGGTGTTAGCGAAGCACTATGGGTTCACGGCGGAGGAGTTGGATTTCATCCTGAACTACGACATCAAATACCGCCTCGGCCGCACTGCCGAAACCGAGGACGAATGAGAGGGCTTCCCAGACAGGCAAAGAGCGCTCTCGAAAAAGCGCGTGATTCCGGGCTGCTCGCTGTCGAGGTCTACAACAAGCCCGCCGTCAGGTTCAAATCAGGCTGTTATATCAGTCTCATGGTCATTGCGTGGACCTCGCTTCTCCACGCGGTCTTTTTCAAGAGGAAGTCTAAGCCATTCTACAAGAACGAGAGTGGGCGCTACGTGAAAGTCGAAGGCGACTTCAAATATTGGGAACTGGACGAGTGCCTACGGCAGTATTTCAAATCCGATACCGGCAATCCCGTCCGCAAGAACTTAGAGTTCTTCATTCCACTCCGAAATAAGATTGAGCACCGCTCAATGCCGGAACTCGACGCGAGCATCTTCGGCGAGTGTCAGGCCATGCTTCTGAACTTTGACGAAATGCTGGAAAAGGAGTTCGGCGCGAAATACTGCCTGCGGGAATGTCTTTCGTTCTCTTTGCAAATGTTTCCGTCGTCGGAGTCCTTGGTAACGGCGGTAATGCATCATCCTGACACTAAGCCGGTTGTGGAGTTCATTCAACAATACCGTTCTACGATTTCTCAGGACATCACAGCCAGCGGAAAGTATTCCTTCAAGGCCTTCCTGATTCAGGTCGCTAACCATAAGACTGACACGGCGCTACCCATTCAGTTCATCCATTACGACAGACTTTCGGAAGCGGACAAAAAACATGTTTCGCAATTTGGCGCGATGGTGAAGTTCAAAGAGGTTCCAGTCTCCAATCTTGACACTATGAGGGCAGGGGATATCGTTAAAAGAGTTCAGGCTGCCTTGGGAAATCCAAGAGTCGAGCGTGGAGGAAAGCAGATGGACAAATTTAACCTGGCTATTCACGCGCGCTGTTGGAAACGTTACAAGGTTCGACCGCCGAGCGGCAGTTCAGCTCCTCAGGAAACAAACTGGAAATACTGTGTGTATGACAAAAGACACAATGATTACGGCTACACACAGGCATGGGTGGATTTTCTGATCGAGAAGCTGAAAGACACTGCGGAGTGTGATGCGGTTTACAAAAGCGACCAGGTCAGCGTGCTACCAGTCAATTAATATGAACTACGCAATCAAATACCGCCTTGGCCGTGCCGCCGTAACTGAGGCAGAATGACACCTGCTGTAATCGACGCCAGTGACTCCCGTTATCCTACGCGTTTGCGCGAGCGTCTGGGCGACGATGCGCCTGCTCAAGTCTCCGCACTTGGCAATCTCGACCTGCTCGCCTTGCCCAAGACCGCGTTCTTCTGCTCCGCGCGCTGTCCCGGCGAGGCCATACTCCACACCTACGATCAAGCCGCCCGTTTGCGCGATGCAGGCCGCTGCATCATCAGTGGTTTTCATTCGCCGGTGGAGAAGGAATGTCTTCGCATCCTCCTGCGCGGATCGCAACCGATCATCATTTGCCCCGCCCGCCCGCTGCCGCAGCGCGTTCCTCCGGAGTGGCGGCAACCGCTGGCCAGCGGGCGCTTGCTGCTCCTTTCCGGTTTCACAGCTGCAGAAAAGCGCATCACCGCAGAACTCGCCGCCCGTCGCAACGAATTTGTTGCCGCCCTTGCAGACGAAGTCTGGTTCGCCCACATCACCCCCGGCGGCCAAGCCGAACGCCTCACTCACCGCCTCACTAAATGGCGAGGGATAGAGTGGGGGGATGACGCAGGAACTGCACCTCGGGCAAATTTGGCTTCTCCTGGGAACTGACGCAGTATCAGATGATCGAATTGACTGGGAGTCATGCGAGAGGGTTCGGTCAGCCGGAGTAAACGGTCTTTGCTTTGTAAGGGATTGTAAGATAAGTCCAGGGAAATATTGCGATTGAGATGTTATAAAAAAGGCAAAAAAAGGTTGACAGACTGAGTGCATTTTCTTAACATTACTATACAGTGTTGGCAAGAACAATATTATTCTTCTGCAGACTTGACCTATCACTACCCTGCCAAAGGTTATATTTTTCTGCGTGATGAGATATGATTTATTTTGAGGAGGATAATAGATTTTATGTCTATTCCAGAGCTTGATATTAAAGCATTGGCCGCAAAAGCAGAGGAATGGGTGGCCTCGAAAGAGGGCCGCGAAGTATTAGTAGAAGCTTTGCGGCGGGCCGAGAGTACGTCATCTCAATTATCTTCTCAGCGCATCGTTGATATTCAGACACTTCGTACTCCGCTGATTCTTTAAGAATGCCCCCATATTCCGTTATCCCTTATAGGATAGAAACGCTCAAAAACCTGCTTGTAGGCAAATCTCGTTCAACTATTGCAGAAGTCGAAGGGAAAATTCACAAGAAATACTTTGAAGACTACTTCGGTAAATTATGCGCGAAAACAATAGTTGTTGAAGATGGGTACATTGATCGCGATTATCTTGAAGATTTCACGAGCTACTATGTCAAGTGTTTTCAAGATTATGATCGGAAGTGTACGCGGCTGCATTTTTTTAATATCGATTTTTCGTCAGGCGATTTTGAGTCAGTCTTAAAGGGTGTTCAACACCCTTTAGCTTCAAAATTGAAGAAATCATATCTCGGATTCATCATTGTAAAACCGTTACCTAAAACAATCATAGGAAGAACTTGCCTGGGGACTTATCCCGAGGAAAATAGAAGAAAATATCCAGTAACGAGAGAATATAAAGTTAGCCTGTTTGGTATTTCTCTCTCTGTTAATACTCTTGCCTACCAAGAACAAGACCGGGTGGCAGCAGCCTGTGCAACGAGTACTCTTTGGTCAATTTTTCAGAGAACCGGTAATTTGTTCCATCATCCGATCCCTACACCAATAGAAATTACAAAATCAGCGACGTTCAATTATCCCACACAGCTTCGGACCATTCCGAATAGTGGCCTAACACTCGAACAAATGGCAGATGCAATTCGAAAAGTCGGGTTGGAGCCATTCCCCGTTAATGTGAACAACGAATATAACCTGAAGAGCACGGTCTACTCCTATGTGAAAGCTGGGGTCCCCGTCGCTATGGCTGTGAAAATAGTTGATGCTTCTGTCACCCCGCATAGATTTATGGGTTATCATGCCATTGCTGTAACGGGGTATTCATTAGGAAGGAGTAATCCGACTCCAGTTGGTTCATCGGATTTTTTGTCTACGTCATCCAGGATCGACAAAGTTTATGTGCACGATGACCAGATAGGCCCCTTCGCTCGAATGGAGAGCGATGGGGTGCCGGTCTGCCTGGAGAAGGGAAACCCTGAATTCTCTCTTTCCACTTCCTGGCGTGGCAACAGTGGAATTATCGGGTCTGCTCGCGCTGTTCCCGTTGCTATTTTGGTTCCTCTATATCATAAGATGCGGATTACTTACGATGTCATTGAGCGCATAGTGATAAACTTTGATTCTTCAGTCGAAACATTCAGAAGTAATGGGCTAATTCCCCAATTGGGCAAGAGACTTGAGTGGGACTTGTTTCTTTCCACTATTAACGACCTTAAGGAAGAAATATTGCAGTCGAGAGATTTGGACGAAGCGGAACGAATCGAGGTGCTGACTGAACGAATGCCCCGCTTCGTTTGGAGAGCTACGGCGGTTATTGATAAGAAGCCTATAGTTGAGCTTATTTTTGATGCTACTGACATAGAACAAGGAAATTTTCTCATTAGAGCAATCAGATTTGATAGACCATTTTTTGAAATCTTGAAATCTATCAGCAATATGCCGAGCATTGCTACTATTATCAATAATTCCTTTGTGAGCCCCATTTTTGGTTGGATTAGAGAACACTGAGCCAAAATGTTTGGCGCACTATCATCTCTGCGCGGTGGTATGCAGCGACAGTGGAACCTTTGCAATGAAGGCAGTCAATATGCTTATATAATGTGTTTCGAATTTGGGAAACCAGGCTCGCGAAAAATAAAGAAGAATCATCTATTGATAAGATTTTTTTATTTGACCGGGGAATGGTTTCTGTATTACTGTTTATAGCTCGTAACATGGAGCGTCTTTTCTACAAGCATTCAGATGTAGGGAGCAATCCCTTCGAATGTATTTTGAACCTAAGTGAAAGGGGGAAGAAAGCATGGCAACAATGGATTTTCAGGGAAAGTCAGTAGAGGTAGATGATGATGGATATCTTCTGAACCTTGATGATTGGACAAAGGAGCTTGCAGATGTTCTTGCTGGCCAGGACGGAGTTACTCTCACTCCTGCACACTGGGAAGTTATCAATTTCCTGCGTGACTACTACAAACAGTATCAGATCGCTCCGATGATCAAGATCCTGGTTAAGGAGATCGGAAAGGCTATGGGGCCTGAAAAAGGCAACACCAAGTATCTGTACGAGCTCTATCCGGGCGGTCCTGCAAAACAGGCATGTAAGTATGCAGGGCTTCCGAAGCCTACAGGCTGCGTATAGCCCTTTGGCTGCAGAGGCGGCTGACAAAAATAGTACCCCATTGAGCATTCTTTGGGGTATTGTTTTTTCTGCTGCAGAGGCAGCAATGGCATCAGTCACTAAAGACAGACGCTCTCTATCTACAGAAATGAGGGGAGAATTATTCATCAGATGAGCCTGAAGCATCTCCTGACAGAAAAAAAAGATGTCATCCTTGCCTCGTGGTTCGACCGCATCGTCGATACCTATCCTGCTGAAACTGCCAAGTTCCTCAAGAGCCAGAAGGACAGATTTGCCAATCCGGTTGGTCAGACCATTCATGATGGGATAGAGGGTATTTTCCAGGAACTTGTCCAGGGTGGCGAGGTCGAAAAGGTATCAGGTTTTCTTGATGCCATGATCAGGGTAAGGGCAATCCAGGAATTCACCGCTGCCCAGGCAGTGGCATTCATCTTTTTTCTGAAGAGCATTATCAGGGACGGGATCAGGGATATCCCCCTTACATCAGAACTTGCCGAAGAACTCGCAATCCTCGATTCACAGATCGACGCTCTTGTCCTCATTGCCTTTGATATTTTCATGCAGTGCCGGGAAAAGCTTTATGATATCAAGGCGAACGAGATGAGAAACATGACCTACCGGCTTCTGCAGCAGGCGAATCTGGTCACCGAGGTTGAGGGAGCAAAACAAGAAACCATGTTCATTTCAATACCAAAGAAAGAGGTAAACACATGAAAATCGTATTGCCCTTCATTGCAGTTGTGGTACTCGCACTGCTTGCATTGGTCGGGGTGACGATGGCACACCAGGTACAGTTCTTCTTCGGGGTGATTGTGCCCTATGTCGCAGTCGCGGTCTTTATTTTTGGATTTATATACCGCGTTCTGGACTGGGCCAAGTCACCGGTGCCATTCTGCATTCCAACAACATGCGGGCAGCAAAAGACGCTGCCGTGGATCAAGCATGACAAGCTTGAAAACCCTGCGACGACCCTGCAGGTCATCGGCAGGATGCTTCTTGAAGTTTTTTTCTTCCGCTCCCTCTTCAGGAATCTGAAGACAGAGATGAAAGACGGCAAGATTGTTTACGGTTCAGAGAAATTGCTCTGGCTTGCAGGTCTGGTATTCCACTGGACATTCTTCTTTATCTTTGCAAGACACTTCCGTTTCTTTATGCAGGATGTGCCGTTGCCCCTCAGGATGATGGAGGGAATGGACAGTTTCTTCCAGGTAGGAGCGCCGCTCTTCTATGCGACCGACGCCGTGATACTTGGTGCAGTGACGTTTCTCCTCTTCAGGCGGCTCTATCTGCCGCAGATAAGATATATCTCTCTTGCGTCTGACTTTTTCCCGCTCTTCCTTATCCTCGGCATTGCCCTGTCAGGCATTCTTATGAGGTATATCTTTAAAGTGCATATTGTCGCAGTGAAACAGTTTGCCATGGGCTTGGTCAGCCTGAGCCCGATCATACCGCAGGGGATCGGAGCAATATTTTATGTACACCTTTTCCTGATCTGCGCGCTTCTTATGTATTTTCCCTTCAGCAAGCTGATGCATATGGGCGGAGTATTCCTGAGCCCGACAAGGAATATGGCGAATGACAGCAGAATTGTCCGGCATATCAACCCCTGGAACTATCCTGTCCATGTCCATACGTATGAAGAATATGAGGACGACTTCAGGGAGAAGATGAAGAAGGCCGGGCTGCCGGTCGAAAAGGAGTAATCATGGCAAAACTTCCAACACCAGAAGAACTCATGAAGTTAAATTATAACCCTCCCCAGGATGAAAACTGGATGGATAAGCCGGTTGAGCTGAAGCAGGGCACAATCTGCTGGGGAGCAAAAGGAAAGAATCTCAAAATCGTCGACTTTCCGAATGCCCGCGACTGGTCTCCTGTTGAGGCTGACTGGAAGCTGCCGCAGGACTGGGAAGGAACGGTCCTTGAGGCAATGGCTGACAGGCTTTCCAAATACCGCTCATTCAAGATATTTATGGACATATGCGTTCGGTGCGGAGCTTGCGCGGACAAGTGCCACTTTTTTATCGGCGGCGGCGATCCCAAGAACATGCCGGTGCTGAGAGCCGAGCTCATGCGGTCTGTGTACAGAAAGTATTTCACGAACTCGGGTAAGTACCTCGGCAAGCTGGCCGGTGCCCGTGAGCTTGACCTTAGCGTTCTGAAGGAGTGGTGGTACTACTTCTATCAGTGTACAGAGTGCAGACGCTGTTCAGTCTTCTGCCCGTATGGCATAGACACGGCTGAGATCACGATGATGGGAAGGGAGTTTACCAATCTCCTTGGCCTGAACACGGACTGGATATCAGGACCGGTTGCTAACTGCTACATGAAGGGTAACCATCTTGGCCTTGAGCCGCATGCCATCATGAACAGCGTCGAAGGCATGGTTGATGATATAGAGACGATCACCGGCATCAGAATCAACCCTTCCTTCAATAGAAAGGGTGCAGAGATTCTTTTCGTGACGCCTTCAGGTGACCTGTTTGCTGACCCCGGAACATTCACTGCAATGGGATATATGATGCTCTTCCACGAATTAGGGCTCGATTACACCTGGTCAACCTATGCTTCAGAAGGCGGAAATTTCGGTTTATTCACATCCAACGAAATGGCCAAGAGGCTGAATTCGAAGATCTACGCTGAGGCAAAAAGGCTTGGCGTGAAATATATCATCGGCGGAGAGTGCGGCCACATGTGGAGGGTTTTAAACCAATACATGGATACCTGGAATGGTCCGGCTGATTTTATGGAAGTGCCGAAGTCCCCGATAACCGGGACGGTCTTTGATAACGCTGCATCGACCAAAATGATCCATGTCACCGAGTTCACGGCTGACCTTATCAAGCACGGCAAGCTGAAGCTTGATCCTACCCGAAACGATGATCTTGTTGTAACGTACCATGACTCCTGCAATACTGCCAGAGGCATGGGCCTTCTTGAAGAGCCTCGCTATATCATTAATAACGTATGCAATAAGTTCCATGAGATGCCTGACAATACGATCAGGGAGCGGACATTCTGCTGCGGCAGCGGAACAGGTCTGAATGCCAGCGAGAATATGGAACTCAGGATGCGCGGTGGCCTGCCAAGGGCAAATGCCGTAAAATTCGTTACTGAAAAATATGGTGTGAATACGCTTGCAAATATCTGCGCTATTGACAGGGCAACGCTCTCCGCTTCCATGGACTACTGGGTTCCCGGAACACGTGTTGCCGGCGTGCATGAGCTCGTGGCAAATGCCATGATCATGACCGGTGAGAAGGAAAGGGAGACGACCCTGCGCGGCGAACCGCTCCCCGGGAAGGGAGGTAACGAATAATGTACAATTCCGGAAAGATTATAGCAGGGCTTGCAGTCTTCTTTATCCTGGCTGCATTACCGTTTCTGCTAAACCTTGGAAGAGCGAATGAGAAGATTGAGCCGAGCATCAAGACTCCTGAGATTAACGCCATGCCGGTGAAGCAGTGCGTAGAGTCCAAAGAGTTTATGAGGGCAGAGCATATGCAGCTTCTGAACGACTGGCGGGATGAGGTTGTCCGAAATGGCAACCGTATCTACACCAGCAGGTCAAACGGCAACCAGTATGTTATCAGTCTCCAGAATACCTGCATGAAATGTCATTCGAATAAAAAGGAGTTTTGCGACAAGTGCCATAACTACATGGCCGTGAAACCCTATTGCTGGAGCTGCCATATCGCACCGAAGGAGGAAAAGTCATGAGTTTGAACAGGAGACAGTTTCTGAAATTAGCAAGTGTTTCCACTATCCTTGGTGTCGGCAGCGCTGCAGCCATTACCGGCCTCAGCAGGGGCGGACTTGAGGCGTCACAGTCTTCTCCTGACCCAAAGGGTCTCAAGGCAAAGCGTTGGGGATTTGTGGTGGATGTCAGCAAGCTCAAAACAGAAGAGGATTATCAGAAGTGTATTGATGCCTGTCACAATATCCATAATGTTCCGTCCCACAAAGAGCCGAGACATGAGGTGAAGTGGATATGGAAGGATACCTATGAGCATACCTTTCCTAACGTGGCAGAAGACAAGATCATGAACAAGGAACTGCAGGAGAAGAATTTTCTGCTCTTCTGCAACCACTGTGATAAGCCTGCCTGTGTGCGGGTCTGCCCGACCCAGGCAACCTTCAAACGCAAGTCTGATGGTATCGTTATGCAGGATATGCATCGTTGCATTGGCTGCAGGTTCTGCATGGCAGCCTGCCCGTTCGGCGCCAGAAGCTTCAATTATGTTGACCCGAGGAAGGATAATGCCATCAAGGTCGAGAACAAAGAATTCCCGACCCGCATGATCGGTGTTGTCGAAAAATGCACTGCCTGCTATGAGCGGATTGCTGTTGGCAAGCAGCCGGCATGTGCCGAGGCGTCCAACGGTGCTATCGTGTTCGGAGATCTTGAAGACCCCAAGTCAGAGGTCAGAAAGATCATTGCTGAGAAATATACGATCCGACGCAAGCCTGAGCTCGGGACACAGCCGAGTATTTACTATGTGATTGGAGGTGGCGAGCATGCTTGAAAAGGCTTTTAGCGGAAGCAAAAGATACTGGGCATGGATATTCTTCCTGCTTGCAGTAGCTGGCGTTGGATGTCTTGCTTATATGAAGCAACTGAATGAAGGGCTGGGTATCACAGGTCTGAGCAGAGATGTTTCCTGGGGGCTCTATATCGGCCAGTTTACCTTTTTGGTCGGCGTGGCCGCCTCGGCAGTAATGCTCGTAATACCTTACTACCTGCATGACTTCAAAAAGTTCGGCAAGATCGTGATCCTCGGGGAGTTCCTCGCGGTTTCGGCTGTTATCATGTGCGTTTTGTTCATCATGGCAGATATGGGCCAGCCGATGAGGGTTGCGAATATCCTTCTCCATCCAACGCCCGGGTCGATTGTATTTTGGGACGTGGTTGTTCTGAACGGCTACCTTTTGCTTAACCTGGTAATTGGCTGGACTACGCTTGGGGCCGATCGGAAAGGAGTCAAGCCTCCGGATTGGGTCAAGCCCCTGATCTATCTGTCGATTCCCTGGGCAGTCAGTATTCATACGGTTACGGCGTTCCTCTATGCCGGTATTCCTGGCAGGCACTTCTGGCTTACTGCTGTTATGGCAGCCCGGTTTCTTGCCTCGGCTTTTGCCGGCGGTCCAGCACTGCTGATTATTCTGGCGCTTATAGTCAGAAGATTTTCGAAATTCGATCCGGGAACCGAAGCGATTCAGGCTATCGGCAAAATCGTAACGTATGCGATGTTTGCAAACGTATTTCTCCTTGGCCTGGAATTTTTCACTGCCTTTTACAGCAACATCCCGGGCCACATGCACGCTTTTCAGTATCTGTATGCCGGCATAGACGGGCATAACAAACTTGTCCCTCTCATGTGGTTATCGAGTATCCTTGCGGTGGTTGCACTTGCAATTCTGGTGTTCCCTCATCTTCGCAGAAACGAGAACATCCTGGCTTTTGCCTGTATCGCTCTGTTCGGTTCCCTCTGGATCGACAAGGGTTTTGGGCTTATTATTGGAGGGTTCGTTCCCAATATGTTCGAGGGAATTACCGAGTACTGGCCGACCATGCTCGAGACGCTTATAACGACCGGGGTATGGGCCATCGGATTTCTGTTGCTTACTGTTCTGTATAAGGTTGCCATTGCCGTGAGGGAAGACGATTCGGCTGTGGAGCATTAAAAGGCATAGTGTTTTTGCAGGTTAGATGTTAGCAATATAATATTTTAATTAAATAAAGGAGGTATTACTATGTATCTTGTAGCTGTTAATGCTGATGTCTGCACAGGTTGTGAGGAATGCTCAAACGGCTGTCCGGTAACCGTTTTTGATATGGTTGACGGCAAGGCTGTTGCAACACGCGCTGACGATTGTGAAGGCTGCCAGACCTGCACGAGTGTCTGTCCGTCAGGCGCTGTGACTCTTACCGAGATGTAAAGAGTTTCTTTTTCGCTGCCAGCCAGATCCAGATTCAGGGGATCTAGCGGAAGGCGAACGTGGGCAGCATAAGAGCGGTTATCATCTTGACGCAATTTGCTGGTAACTGGTATAAAACAGAACTTTTCTCAACCCAATTAAGGAGGTATCCTAATGAAATTAGCTGTGCTTATGAGCGATTACAGGACAGGATCTGATGTCATAGAAAGGCTCAGTGCTGAAAAGCTCGGCATTATTCTTGTCGGTAATGGTGTTTATCATGCAGCGGCAAAAGAGGGCGGCAAGGCTTGTCCAATCCTTGACAAGAAGGCTGACTTCTATGCCTTGACAGAGGACTTCGAGAGCAGAGGTTTTACTGCTGACAAGCTCGATAGCCGTGTAAAGGCTGTCAGCTACGGTGATCTGGTTGATCTTATCTTTAATGATTACGAAAAAGTAATCTGGTTATAGGAGGGAACTATGGGAAAATTGACAATTGGCACATTTTCATCACTTGTAGGCTCAATGTCGCTTGATTTTGCGGTTAAGCTTGCTGAAGCTGCCGTGAAAAAAGGGCATAAGGTTGATTTCTGGATGTCTGGCAATGCTACCATGCTCGCTAAAAAAGGGCAGAAGGCGTTCAAAGATTATTCATTTCTCTCAAAGACCATTCAGGAAATGATTGCGAGCGGTAATTTCAATATTACGGCGTGCGAGGCCTGTGCAGAGGCAAGAGGGTACCACAAGGAAGACTGCCCTGACGGCTTCCAGCGGAAGAGCATGGACTGGTATCTTGCGAGCACCTTTGAAGCAGACAGAGTACTGCATATAGGAGGAGATTAATATGGCGACCAAGAAACTTGCATTTGTTGTCCGTTCACTTCCTTATAAAACAGAGGCATCAAGGCTTGCTCTGACCCACGCGATTTCGAGTCAGACGGTAGAGATCTACCTGAACGACGGAGACCTTGTCGAGGCTTCTATTTCCTATGTCAGCGACGGCGTATTCAACATTCTGAAGAATCAGCAGGGCGGCAAGCATTACGGAATTACGACGAATGAAGGACATGCGAAGAATACCCTTCTTCTCGACCTGAGAGTACTTATCTGCAAGGAGGATCTTGACAAGTTCGGTCTTACCGAAGAGAACCTGATCATGGATGCCGATGACCTTGGCGGTGATATGAAAGCGAACATTGTACCCTATAGTGAAATACAGAAGGAGATGGAGACGGCTGATCATCTCCTCTTCTGCTAAATTAAGGAGGAATAAAAATGGCAGATTTAAAATCACAGACACCAGCACAGGTACTGGACGTATTGGGAAGGGTATGCCCTTATCCGCTTGTTCTTACGAAGAAGGCTTTGGAGAAATTGCCGAATGGCGGTATCCTTAAGATCCTTTGCGATGCTCCTGCATCAGCTGAGGATTCACTTCCGAGGTTTGCGGAGAGTAAGGGAATGGCTTTTGAGGTTGTGAAGCAGGGCGAAAGCTGGGATATTTACATCCAGAAACCCTAACCACTGAGATACTATGCAATAAAAAAGGCCCCCGAAAGTCGGGGGCCTTTTTTATTGGTATTCAGCGGCTCAGTCCCCCTTGAGTGAAAATCTGATAGGAACTTCGATGATGTTATCTTTTGCAGGAAATGGAGAGGACTTGAGAACCGTTTCCCGGGCTGCCTCATCAAGAATGGAATAACTCGATCCTTTTACAATCCTGACAGCTTCCGGCAATCCTCTGCCATTTATGCGAAACTCCATCAGGACCGTGCCTTCCAACCTTCTCTTTCTTGCTATATACGGGTAGACAAGATTTGCCTGCAGGGCATCGCGAATCCTTTGCTTTAATGATGCGTCTGTACCAGTTTGGGCTGTCTGCCCGCGTGATGTGAAAGCTGCACCAGCTTCTCCGCTACCTCCCCGGGAATTCTGAGTATTCACAGAAGAGGGGTTGTTCCCGCCGATGTCGGTAGAATTGCTTTGCGCTCCACTTCCGGCCACTTCCGTCCCGGTATTCCTGTCATTATCTGACTGCGGCTTAACAGGAGCCAAAGGTGCAAGGTCCTGTTTTGCTATAATCGGCTGAGCTGCAGACAATTTTGCGACTGCCTTTAATGCAGACCTTGGCGCCGGCACACTCTGCGTCACGCCACCTGATGCCGAGTGCGTGCTAACGGTATTCTCTTTTTCATCAAAAAGCGAAACAGTCAGCAGGCTTGCCATCCTGAACTCGCGGCTGCCTCCAATGAGCAGGGCAGTAGCGAGCAGGATGGAATGGGCCATCGCCGAGAAGATGATATTGTTACTAATGCCGGACATGATTAGAAAACGACTCTTACGCCTCCGTAGAAATTGCGCTCAGGAGCAGGATAGTATCTTCTTGATCCTCCGAAACCTGCTGCCCCATAGCCAGAATATTTATCATTGAAAATATTATTCACGCCTACATATGCCGTAGCATTCTTGTATGTATAGGCGATTTTCGAGTTCACCGTAAGGTATGAGTCCAGTTTCTTTAAATCATTTGTCACGTCGTTTTCCAGATACCTGTTCCCTACCCAATTAGCATTTATTGCCAGAAGGAGTCCAGTCATCGGCTTGAAATCAGCGCCGATGTTGGCGCTATACCCCGGTATGAGAGGAAGATCTTTTCCATCATTTGGACCGTTCGCAAATGTCGCCTTGGTATAGGTGAGATTGCCAAAAGCAGTCAGTGAATCACTAATGGGGGCTGAGATGCCGGCTTCAATACCTGATTGATGTGTCTTATCAAGATTCTCCGTAGCAAATAAATTGGAGTTGAAGAACAATCTGTCCTGTACATTCATCGTATAAGCGGTAATCCTCGCCTGCAGCTTGTTGCCGAAGGTATGCAGAATTCCGATCTCGTAGGTGTCAGACCTTTCAGGCTTTAGATCGACGATAGAGCCATTGAAGATGAAGACATCGTCTACGGTTGGCAGGCGATACCCTTTTGCATAACTTGCATAGATCTTCGAGGCCTTGGCGTAATTGTATGTAACGCCAGCCTTATAGGCATCTTCTGAATTAGACCTGTCGATTTTTACTGAGATAGGGCCCATGAAAAGATCGTTACCGATAGCACTGCCATCAAAATGTGAACGGCTTGCACGATAGCCAAGGCTGAGTGACAGCTTTTCTGTAACAAAAAACTCATCCTGGATATAAACACCCAGTTCTTTTTTTGTTACGTCTCCCAGTATGTCAGAAAAGATCGAGGACGATTCGTTGATAACGGTAGAGTCAAAGAAGTCGATACCTGTAATCAGGAGATTTCTGCGGTCAAAGGGTTTCGTGTCAACAGTCAACTTAGCCCTCAGGCCGACAGTGTCTGAATCCCTTACCGTGCTGAAGGTGTTGCCGAAAAAGATCAGGTCAGAATCGAACTTCCTGTTATTGAAACTGTAAGCAAGTTCAAGGTTCCCCCAGGTGCTGAGCAGGAAATTGGCCTTAACATCGTAATAGGGCTGCCTGTATTTGGTCCCGTCATCCGGGAAGTCTGCCTGTTTCCTGTTATGTCTCACCTGTGCTTCTGTGAGGCCGCCCGGAAGTCCCTGGCGGTCCTGATGATAACCGGCAGCAAAGTCCATGCTAAAGAAATCGTTAATATTAAGATTAATCCGTGCATTCATATCAGTTGCGAAGAATTCGCTGTTATCGCGATATCCGTTGGTTTCTCGATGTTTGATGAAGAAGAAGTAGCCGATCTTCTCATTAGCACCCTGGAAAGTGGCATACTCTGTATGGCCATGATAGCTTTCGGCCCTTGCATCAAGAACAAGTTCAGGCTTTCTTGCACCTTTCTTGGTAATGATGTTGATTGCGCCGGCGAGTGCATTGTCTCCATACAGAACGCTCTCTGTGCCACGAACGATCTCTATGCGTTCCACATTTTCGAGCGGGATAAGGTTCCAGTCAACGCTGCCCGTATCGACCTCGTTCAGCCGTCTGCCGTCCAGCAAAATAACCGTGCCGGCTCCGTAAGCAAAGCCCCGCATGTCAACACTTGATTTCGTGCCGGTGCCATAAAGGTCACTGATGAAAATGCCATCCTCATTTTTCAGCAGATCCTGCACGGTTGTGGCAGTCGATTTTTTTATCTCTTCCTGGGTAATGACCGTGACATTCGACGATATCTTATAGATATCTTCTTCGGCCCTTGTTGCTGTAACAACGACTTCACCAATGGATAGAGCCTTCTCATCTGCCCATGCAGGCAGCGATGCGGAAAGCATTATGATTACAAATAGAATTTTCTTCACGTATAATATCTCCTTTATTTTTTATTGGAATTTCAGGTCACTACAGAGCTGCTCTTGCTGACAGCAGAGACTATCCTGTTTCACGTCTCATGTAATACCTCCTCTTCCCACGAAGGGTTTATTGGTTTCTGGTGCATGAAGGGTATCCTGACTCAGGGCTTCCTACTCGCCGGCCTTCCCAAAGAAGCAGTAAAGTGATACGTGATCAGCAAAGACTGCTCGCCTAAGTGGCCTGTGGCAGAAGTAATGTTGTGCTGGTGTTACTCGCCACCAGTCACTCATTGTTTTTCACTGCCTTTCTTGGCTTTTGTTCCCTTTACAGTTGCGGGGCAGTTCCCGTTTTTCACGGGATTCCCCTTCCATGCTACCTGTTGCTGCTGAAAGCAGCCTTAATACAAAACTAACCATTTAACAACTTCAACACTGGGTAATTTTCCCAGAACTCAATGATATTCAGGGCAGTATAATCCTGTTCGATCCTGAAGATGTTTTCGAGCGGCATGCCCAGAATATGACAAAGTATGATTCTGTTGACGCCGCCATGAGCAACAACGGCAATCTCCTCGCCTGCATGATTTTCGACTATTTCGCCTATTACTTTTATAACCCTGTCCCTTACCTCCAGAGTCGTCTCTCCTCCTATAGGTGAGTAAGCAAGAGGATTTCCTGCCCATGAAGAAAATTCTCTTGGGTATTGCTCTCTAATCTCACTAAAGGTCATGCCTTCCCATATGCCAAAGCTTCTTTCTTTCAGATCAGCCACCTGAATCGGCACAAGACCGAACTGTTCGGCAATGATCCCAGCGCTTTGAACAGCCCTGGAGAGTCCGGAGCAATATATCGCGCGAAGTCCTGAAGGTCTTGACGCAGCCTGATTCTCGGACATACCCTGAACATCCCGCAAGTAACTGAGATGCTTCGAGGTCGTCGCTTTTTCGATAAAACTCCTGAGCACCGCTGCCTTCTCGGCAGCCTGTTCTTTTCCTCTTTCAGAGAGCGGTATGTCAATGCTGCCATGATAGCGCTTTGCATCGCCGCCCGCTGTTTCTCCATGACGTATCAGATAAAGCGTTGTGACCATGGTCAGTTATTGTCTCCATATCGGATGAATGAGCTCCCGTCAGCATGACGCATGATGCTCACCTGAACATCAAAAGCATCACGCAAAAGCTCCTCGGTCAGTATATCTTCAGGCTTACCTGTGGCCAGAATCGCACCGTTCTTTACCAGTATCACCTTTGAAAACTGGAGAGCGATATTAATGTCGTGGAGCGCCATGATAACCGAGATGTTTTTCGTATCCCTCAGCTTCTTCAGAAGTCTCACCAGTTCTATCTGGTATTTGATATCAAGATTCGCGAGCGGCTCATCCAGCATAAGGAGACCGGCACCCTGAACAAGGGTCATGGCAATGAACGTCCGTCTTTTCTCTCCTCCGCTCAGATCTGAGAGGTACGCAGTGGCCTTATCCTGAAGCCCAACCAGTTCGAGGGCACTCTCCACGCTCATGGCTGGCGGGATGTCGTAAGGATACAGTCCCATGCTGACCAGTTCCTGCACAGTGAACGGCACCGCTATATCGAGTGTCTGCGGGAGGTAGCTTATCAGCTTTGCCCGGTCTTTGTTGTGATATGTTTGCAAGGGTTTTGACCAGAGCAGAACCGCTCCCTGTAATGGACTGAGAATACCGCTTCCGAGCTTCAGTATCGTGGACTTTCCTGAACCGTTAGCACCGAGCAGTCCTATGAATTCACCCTGTCCCACAGAAAAAGACAGATCCGTTATGAAAGTATTCTTCTTCTGATACGAGAAGGAGAGCGTGTTCAGCTCAAGTATTTTTGGCTCAGATGCTGAGGACATTCTTTCTCCTGAGCAGATAGAGAAAATAGGGAGAGCCGATGATTGCCGTGACAATGCCTGCCGGAAGCTCCATGGGAGGGAGTACAGACTTGCTGATGACATCGGCAATACAGAGCAGAGCACCGCCGCCCAGCGCAGAGCAGGGTATAAGCAACCTGTTATCAGATCCTATAAAGAAACGCATAATATGCGGGACAAGAAGCCCAATAAACCCGATCATGCCGCCAAGGGAAACAGATGCTGCAGTCAGCAGCCCTACCGAGATAAAAAGAATAAGACGCTCTCTGCGCGGTGAGAAGCCGAGGCTATGGGCAAACTCATCTCCGAGGATCAGGGCATTGAGAGCCTTTGCCCTGAACAGGGATACGAAGATGCCAACAGCTACAAAAACAAGGCCATAGGGAACCTTTGGCCACTCTGACATGGAAAGGTCGCCGAAGATCCAGAGCATTGCCTTCCGAAGTCCTTCATCAGACGAGATGCTCATGATCAGCATCAGCATTGCAGAGAAAAGAAAGCTCAGCCCGACTCCGGCAAGGAGAATTCTTTCAGGCCACAGTCCTCCCCGTTGCCATCCCATGATGCCCACCATAATGCCTGTTGCGAGTGCGCCGACAAAGGCCAGGAGCGGGATGGTGAAGGTGCCGACAAAGGCTGCTCCTGCCATGATACCCAGCGCAGCAGCAAGAGACGCTCCGCTCGATATGCCGAGAATATAGGGATCTGCAAGAGGATTTTTGAGAATGCCCTGAAGCACTGCTCCTGATGCACCGAGCGCCATGCCCATAAGAATGGCAACAACGCTTCGCGGCGCTCGGATCGAAAAAAGGATCTCTCTTGACACCTCATCAGCAGTAAAAGGGTTGATCATCTTTGCGCCTGCAACGAGAGATATTGCAAATGCTATGATCGGCAGCAGGATGATGAATGCTATGCGAAGTTTCATATTCTTCATGGTTTATTTAGGTGAGAAGCCAGTTCATCGACCCCATTCATGGTCCGTGGGCCAAGGCGGTACAGATAATCGCTGACATAAAAGACTTTCCCGTTTTTTACAGCAGGAACTTTTTTTAGTCTTTTGAGCAGGCCGTCCGCAACCTTATCCATGCCATTTCCCTTGCCGATAAAGATCACGTCCGGAGCTTGGCGCAGGATCTCCTCGATCGAATACTTGGGATAGGCTGTCGATGTATTTGCTGCGATATTTTCCAGTCCAAGCAGGGAAAGTGCTTCGTTGGTTGTAGTTCCGGGCCCGGCAACGATAAGGGGGTCAGGCCAGATGATAAAAAAAACCTTCTGTTTTTTTGCGGGCTTTGATTGCAGGAGAGATATCCGCTGCTTCTCCAGAAAAACGTTAATCCTTTTTTCAATGTTAGCTGCAAGGAGTTCAGCCTTTTCCGTGGCGCCGACCACAGCACCGACCTGCCGTATGGCCGAGGGAAGGTCAGAGATCTTTCGAGCCTGGATCACAACAGTATGGATCTTCATGCTGCGCAGCCGCTCTTCAAAGGCCTGGGGGTTTCCGTCGTGAGTCAGAAAAACAATGTCAGGCTTCAGGGAGACGACGGCTTCGATGGAGGGATTTGAGAGGCCGCCGACTTTTGTCTTCTGTTTAGCTGCCTCCGGGTAATCACAAAAGCTTGATACGCCCACGACCCGGTCATCAGCACCCAGAGCGAAAAGGATCTCGGTAATGTTGGGCGCGAGTGATATAATGCGCTTTGGCGTGTCAGCGCAAGAGGCAGTGATCAGTGAAGAGTGAAGAGTGATCAGTGCAAAGAATAAGACCGCTGCATACTTTCTGAACAATGATATAGTCAATTCATCTCCCTAAAAATAAAAAAATCCTCAGAGGCCATAAAAAGGCTCCCGAGGATTGCACCCTGATTCACTTCATCCTCTCCTTCCTTCCGCGGGAAGGGTGTTCGGCAATCAGCAGTTAGCTGTCAGCTTACAGCTAAAAGCTTATTGCTTTGTTACAGGCAGGTCTTCTGGCTCTCCTGACCCTTGCCAGCCTTCCCATCCCGAATCGGAACAGTGGCGTGCTACCAGCAAAGGCGCTTATCCCGGTCAATACCGGAATCAGGATTACAGCGGCGGGACCACTTCCGGTTTACACGGAATTCCCTATTAAGCATTCTGCACCCGTGGTTACATTTTCCGCAAAATGCCCAAAAAAAACAACTGAATTGAGGATTGAATGATATTTTCTTATTCCAATAGGAGCGCCGAATTTAACAAACAGCCCTGTTTGACGCTCTTTTACCCTGCGTGATAAGATATTTCTATGCCTGTCTTCAGCTACGAAGCAATTGATTCTTCCGGGAAAAAAGTAAAGGAAACAATCTCTTCCTCAGATGAGGATACCCTTAAGTCAACACTCAGAGGCATGGGGCTTATCCCTCTCAGCATCAAGGTGAGCGAGACAAGGGAGATTTCTCTTTTCCAGAGAATAACAAACGAAGATGTCCTGATCTTTACCCAGGAACTTGGCAACCTGCTCGAATCAGGTCTCCCCATTGACAGGGCGCTTTATGTGCTGTCAGAGCACTCGGAGAAGAAGGCGCTGCGTGCTATCATCAAGGAAGTGTACATTGATATCCAGAGAGGCAACACGCTCTCGAATGCCATGGCCAAGCATAGAATATTCCCGCGGCTCTATATCAATATGATCAAGGCAGGCGAGTCAGGCGGCATTCTTGAGGTTGTTATTAAGAGGCTGGTAGTCTTTCTTGAGACAAGCATCAATTTCAAGAAAGAGATCACCTCAGCGCTCATCTACCCCATACTCCTTACCGTTGTGGGAGGTCTTGCCGTGGCAGTGCTCATGCTCTATGTAATACCCAACTTTGCAAAAATATTCTCTGATATGGGCCAGACACTTCCCCTGCCGACGCTGATATTGATGAAGGTGAGCAGCCTGTTTGCGGCGTACTGGTGGATTTTTTTAGGTGGTCTTGTTGCTATGATCTTCATGATTCGCAGCTATGCAAGGACTACTGAGGGAAAGAGTTTTATTGATAACCTTAAGCTGAAAGTGCCGGTACTGAAAAAGCTGAGCATGAAATTCATCATTGCGAGATTTTCGAGAACCTTTGGCACACTCCTCCAGAGCGGTGTTCCAATTCTTGAGGCCATTCGGGTTTCACGAGACGTAATAGATAATGACGTCATCGCAAAGAAGCTTGTTGTGCTCGAAGAAGGCGTAAGCAAGGGTAAGGGCATTTCAGTTCCCTTGAGGGAGAGTGGGGTCTTCCCTGCTATTTTTAATCAGATGGTGGCTGTTGGGGAAGAGGCAGGCAGGCTTGAAGAGACCTTTCTTCTGATTGCAGACAGATTCGAGGCTGACACCAGGAATCTTATCAAACGGTTTGTGAGTCTTTTTGAACCCCTGCTAATCCTGCTTATGGGCATTGTGGTAGGTCTGATTGTTATTTCGATGCTCATGGGCATCTTCAGCATAAATGATATACCGATGTAGAAAGTGTTTAGAAAACTGAATATAGAATTCAGAAGCCAGAATACGGAAAAGCAGGAGGAATTCATGAACGATAGAAATGAACAGGACCGCATCAGAAACAGAAAAGGCTTTACGCTTATTGAGCTGCTGGTCGTTATGGTCATCCTCGGTATGCTGGCAGCTCTTGTCGGCCCTCAGATATTCGGCAAGGTTGGGAAAGGCAAGCAGTCTGCTGCCAGGACCCAGATAGAGATGCTTGGCCAGGCCCTTGACAGTTACCGGCTTGATACCGGTAAATACCCAACCACATCGGAAGGGCTGAATGCTCTGGCCACGAATCCCGGGGCACAGGGATGGAGCGGGCCCTATCTCAAAAAAGCGGTACCGAACGATCCCTGGCAAAAACCCTATCAATATCAGTCTCCAGGGTCTCATGGGGACTATGACCTGTTTTCCTATGGGGCTGATGGTGCGGCAGGCGGAGAAGGTGAGAATAAAGACGTCAACAGCTGGGAATAAGAGAGGGTTCACGCTCCTCGAGCTTCTTGTTGTTCTCTTCATTGTCGGCATAATCGTATCCATTGTTGCTGTTTCTGTTGGCAGACTTCGCGACAAGACAGTCTTTACTGAAGAGGCACGCAGGATCTACCTGACGACAAAGCATGCCAGGGAAGCAGCTATTCTTGACAGAAGAGAGATTGCTTTCAGGATCAATGAAGAGACGAATACTTACTGGCTGGATTACCCGGGTTCAAAGCCGTCAGACAATCACGCTGTCCCGAAAAAATTTATCATAACCGGAGCAGATATCTTCTTTTTTCCCAAGGGGAACAGCTCCGGAGGCCTGATAGGAATACAGAATGAAAAAGGGCAGAAATATGCGATTGAGGTCAACCAGGTCCTCGGCACATCTTCGATCAAACGGCTTTAGTTTGATGGAGGTCATGGTGGCCATGGCCATCATGGCTGTTGCGGTTGTTGCCATGTTTCAGCTCTATTCCCGTGCGCTCCGTTCAACAAAACAGGCTGAGGATTATACCAAGGCTATCTTCTATGCTCGTTCCATGCTCGATGAGGCATACAGTGTTTCTGATCCTTCTGAAATATCAGGATCAAAGGAGTTTGAGAAATACTACTCGGTTAATAGACAAGTTGCTATCAAATCAGAATCTGAGGACAAGAAGGCTAAGCTCTATGAGATCATGGTGACCGTCACCTGGCCGCCTTCCGGAAATTTAAAGATCAAAGGACTCCGTTCTGTCTATGCGCCTGAAGAATAACCGCGGCTTTACACTCCTTGAACTGCTCATCGCGATAACGCTATCGATCCTGCTCCTTGCTGTCCTGGGTGCTGCCATGAGGCTCGGATACAAGTCACAGGAAAAAGGTGCAGAACGGAGCGAGGTGACGCAGAAGGTGCGCATTCTGGAAGACAGGATTGCATGGATCATCAGAGGTGCCTACCCTCTTTATCTGAACAAGACTGATGAAAAGAAGATATTCTTTGACGGTAAATCTGACAGGGCTGGTTTTGTGACATCCAGCATTGACTCTCACGGCACAGGTCCGGAAGACCTTGCAGGCTTGAAATGGGTCTCGATCTTTACAGACAGTGAAGGCCTGAAGATCAGGGAAAAAGTCTTTTTTCTTGAAGATGTTTTTGATGACAGCAAAGGCAACGTCTATCTGCTTGACCCGGAGGTCAAAAAAATAGAGTTTGAGTTCTTCGAGATCAAGGAAGGCGAAAAACAGGGCAGTTGGGTCAGTGAATGGATTCCGGGTGACAAGGAGACAATACCTTCAGCAGTCAGGGTGAAGATGACCCTTGATCGGAACGGCCAGAAGATCGAGCTCCCGGAAATGATCGTCAAGATCGCAGTACAGCGAAAGCCAACCGGACCGCGCTAACATTACTTGATTTTAGCTCCTTCCTCTACGTCTTTTTCAGGCATGAGGATGATCGGCACGCCCTCAGCGCCTGTTGCGGCCAGGAGCATTCCCTGTGATTCAACACCCATAAGCTTTGCGGGCTGGAGATTGGTGACCACAACGATCTTTCTGCCAACCAGATCTTCAGGAGAATAGGCCTTTCCGATACCTGCCACAATCTGCCGCATGCCTCCAGTGTCCACCTGAAGACAGAGGAGCTTGTCTGATTTTTTCACTCTCTCGGCGCTTATCACCTTGCCGATCCTGAGTTCAACCTTTGCGACATCCTGTATGGTGATGATGTTTATTTCTTCTTTCTTCTCTTCCTGCTGTGCTGCTGTCTTTATCTCTTCTGTCATCTTTTTTTCCTTTTCTATTCTCGGGAAAAGCTGCTCTCCCTTTGCTGTCTTTATGGTATAAGCCGGCATCCATTCCGGATCGTAGATGGCCGGGAATTCATATATTTCCGTTCTGCTTTGGCCCGTCTCTTCGGTTAGTGATTTCAGGCCCAGTTGCTGCCATATCTTCTCTGCTGTTTCCGGCATGAAGGGACAGATCGACAGGGCAATCAGCCTGAGCGTGTTCCAAAGGTCGAACATCACCTCTTTGAGTCTGGACGGATCGGTCTTGGCCAGCTTCCAGGGTTCAGTCTGGGCAATATGGTTATTGGCCGCCCTCACCAGATCCCAGATATGATCGAGAATAATATTGAACTGGCAGCGAGACCAAAGCCGTTCATTGTGCACAGAGAGGAAGGCATTAACGCATTGCTGTCCGTAATCATTACCGGCCCGGCCGAAAGGCAAAGGCTTTTCAATAGCACTGCCAAAGTATTTTTCTCCCATGGTAATGAACCTGCTCAGAAGATTGCCCAGATCGTTTGCAAGATCCGTATTGATTCGGTTCACCAGGGCCTGTTCGGAAAAGTCACCGTCAAGGCCGAAGGGCACTTCCCTAAAGAGGAAATATCTGAAGGCATCTACGCCGTATCGGTCAGCCATGGCATGGGGGTCAACAACATTGCCGACTGACTTGGACATTTTCTTTCCCTCGATCGTCCACCAGCCATGCGCAATAATATTGCCCGGCAGCGGAATAGCGAGCGCCATAAGCATGGTTGACCAGTACACAGCATGGGTAGTGAGAATGTCTTTGCCGACAAGATGGTGCTCTGCAGGCCACCAGTCCAGGGAGTAGGGAGTAGGGAGTAGGGAGTAGGGATCATCTTCACTTCTGACTTCTGACTTCTGACTCCTGACTTCTTTCTCAGGTGCAAGATAGCGCGTTGCTGAAAAATAGTTCACTAAAGCATCGAACCAGACATACGTGACGAACCGATCATCAAAGGGAAGCGGTATGCCCCAAGAGAGCCGCTGTTTCGGTCTTGATATGCAGAGGTCTCCGAGGGTGTTGTTCTTAAGGAATCCGAGCACTTCATTTCGTCTTGTCTCGGGAAGGATATAGGCAGGATGTTCCTCGATATAGGCAACGAGCTTTTCATGGTATTTTGACATGAGGAAGAAGTAGTTCTCTTCCTGGATCTGCTCAACAGGCCTGCCGCAGTCAGGACAGTTTCCGCTTACCAGATCTTTTTCTGTCCAGAACCTTTCATCAGGAGTGCAGTACCATCCGGAATAGGAACGCTTCTCGATCTCTCCCCGATCCCATAACATCTGGAGGAGACCCTGCACGGTCTTGACATGGTTAGTATCAGTTGTCCTTATAAAGGCATCGTTTGTGATATTCAGTTTTTTCCATATGGCCTTGAAGTTATCGACAAGGAGATCAGCATGATCCTTGGGGGATCGCCCCTTTTCTGCAGCAGCCTTCTCCACCTTCTGTCCGTGCTCGTCTGTACCGGTCAGGAAGAAGACCTTATGGCCTTTCAGTCTGTGATAACGAGCAAGGATATCCGCTGCAATGGTCGTATATGCATGGCCGATATGGGGGATATCGTTAACGTAATAGATTGGGGTTGTTACGTAGAATTTCTTGCTCACTTGTTTTAGGTGCCTGCTTCTGGCTTTTGAGGTCTCTTCTTGTTGCGTCTTCTTCGCCTTTTCTTATGAGAAGTTCCAGGCTGTTGTTCGCTCTTTTGACCTGCAGCAGGAGTTGCTGCCTCTTCCGCAGAATCCGCTGCAGCAGATTCGGTTTGATTGACAGGAGACAGGGCCTCTTCAATCACCACTGCAGACTCAGGTACGGGCGCCTTTTTTCTTCGACGTTCTTCTGCGGTCAATGGCGGTTGTCCTTCATGATATTCATATCCGAGACAGCACATTAATCTGCCGCAGGCACCTGAAAGTTTTCCGGTGTTGAGCGTAAGATCCTGCTGCTTTGCCATCTTGATTGATATAGGTTCAAAATTGGAAAGAAAGGCCTTGCAGCAGAGTTCCTGGCCGCAGAGGCCAAAACCTCCGACCAGCTTTGCCTTGTCCCTTACGCCGATCTGGCGCATCTCAATGCGCGTCTTGAATCTGGCCGCGAGGTCTTTGACAAGCTCCCTGAAATCTATCCTGCCGTCAGCAGTGAAGTAAAGAACGATCCTTTTTCGATCAAGTGTCGCTTCGGCCCGGACCAATTTCATGGGCAATCCCCGCGCCATGACCCGCTCATAGCAGAAGCTTTTCGCCTCCTGCTCGAATTTCTCATTGTCGGTCTTCTGCTTGAAGTCCTCGGGTGAGGCCACGCGAAGCACCTTTTTCAGATCCTTCTGAGAACTTTCAAGGGGATGCGGAGGCTCAACAACTGCTCCGATGCTCAGACCGAATTCTGAATCAATAACGACCTTATCCCCTTTCCGGAGATCAAGATTGTTCGTATCGAACTCGTAGATCTTTCCACAGCTTTTAAATCGTATACCGACAATGTCAGGCATGCTCTGAATATAGTTCCTTTCTCAGCAGGGATGCAGTGTAGTTCCATGTAAGCGATTTGTTCAGATTGAACAGCAGCATGGTCTTTATGAAGCTCAGTTCTTTGTATATTTCTATTATACCCTGTATCTCAACAGATTTTCCTGTCTTCCCTATAGATTCGGCAAGATCTGTATTTATGAGATGAGAGGCCTTTCCGGTTATTCTATGCACGGCGAGGTCGCGGATAAACGTCAGGGCAAGTTCAAACCATTTTTCCATCTCTTCCCGCGATGCCCAGCCGTCCTTTTCGGCTCGAGTCATTGCGTTAAGCAGGTCAATGAACCAATCGCGATCTTCCTTGACGTCTGACGAAAGGGCAATTCCCGGTCTTCCGAAAGAAAGCCTCAATGCTAGCGCAGCTTCGTCATCGCCTATCTTTGTCTTAAGGATTTCTCTGCACGATTTTAGCGAATGAGTATGGAACGGGATCTTCGAGCATCGTGATCGTATAGTCGCAGGGAGACGGTCGGGCCGCGATGTGATCAGGATAATAAGACTGTCTTCAGGAGGTTCTTCAAGGGTTTTAAGAAAGGCATTTGCAGCTGACGCGTTCATGCTGTCTGCATCATCTACAATGACTGTCTTCTTAATTCCTTCAAAGGGCCTGAAGGACAGGGCCTCTTCAATGGCCCGGATCTCCTCTATTTTAATGATGCGCTCTTCCGGTGCGATCATCACAACATCAGGGTGGGTGCCGGCGCTGATCTTACGGCAGGAGTCGCAGACTTCGCAAGCGTCAATGCCGGTGATGGGTGATGGGTGATGGGTGATGAGTGATAAGTTTTTGTCCTTTAACTCATTACTCATAACGCATAACGCATTACGGCCTTTCATGCAATTCACGGCCTTTGCAAAGTTGATAGCAGTGGTTTTCTTGCCGATGCCGGATTCCCCGCAGAAGAGATATGCGCCGGCAAGCCGGTCTCTCTTAAGAATGCCCTGAAGCATGCTGACCGCTTTGTTCTGCCCTATGATATCTTTCAATGCCATGATTAGTTTGCCGGATGTTGTTCAGCAGAGTATTGCACAGCTATATCGGGTGCTGATCCAAAAATGCGCCGAGAGTTTCTGTTATGTTCCTGTGTATGGATTCAATGCTGCCACTGCAGTCAATGATCCTGATCCGTTTAGGCTCCTGAGCCGCAATTTCAAGAAAGCCGTTTCGTACCTTCTCATGGAATGCAACGTCCTCGAGTTCGAGTCTGTCACGCTTGTTGATCTTCCTATTTCTCTGCAGGCCTGTCTCAACATCTATATCAAGCAGAAGGGTCAGGTCAGGTCTCATGCCTTTTGTTGCAATTGCATCAAGTGCATCTATCATTGTGCGGTCTATGCCTCTTCCATATCCCTGATACGCGAGCGTGGAATCACTGAACCGGTCGGTAACAACAATCTCTCCCCTTGCCAGTGCAGGAGCAATGACCTCTCTGATATGCTGCACCCGGGCTGCATTATAGAGAAGAAGTTCGGTCACAGAGTCCATTTCTTTGCTGTCCAGCGAAAGAAGGAGTTCCCGGATCTTCTGACTTATGGCTGTGCCGCCGGGCTCTGCCGTACGCACTACGATGCGTCCAGGCTGCTGCAGATATTCAGTCAGCAGTCTTGTCTGTGTTGATTTTCCTGTGCCCTCAATGCCTTCGAGGGAGATGAAGAGACCCTTCATGCTATGTCTTCTTTCAATCTCATGAGAAGTTGGAAGATCTTGACTGCTTCTTCTATGGTCCTCGATCCTGTTCCGCACGAAGGGGTTATGAGCATACGGGATCGAATGAGCTCCTGTGGAATATGCTCTGAAAGCGTGCGCAGGCCAACTTGAAATCTTTCGCGGATAGAGTCAGGATTCTCATCCTGGATAGCATCTGATGTCGGCACAATGCCCCATGCAAAGTACCCGCCCTTTTCAAGAAAGTTCCTGCATTCCTCATGGTACAGGGCAAGGGTTTCAAGGTAGTCATAGGCATCGAAATTCACGATATCTGCCCCGCTTTTCATTACCATTGGCCAGTCAGCATTTCCGCATGAGTGGATGCCAGCTATCCCTCCTTCAGCCTTGATCGTCTTGACCATTTCCTGGAGCAGCCTGAGCGCCTCTTCGGTGCTTACGCCGAGATAGCTTGAACTGCCGAGGGCAGAAAGGATCGGCTCGTCAATAAAAATGATGACGCTTTCAGCATGCTGTTTCAGCATATCTATCTGCCAGCGGGTCTTTGCCTGAAGGAGCATAAGCGAGATCTCGCGGAACTCTTCATCAAAGTACGCGGCTTTGCCTGTATTATCTTTCAGTCCGAGCGTGAAGGTGAGTGGTCCGGTAACATGGCCCTTCAGAATGCTGAACCTTCTGCCCTTGATCATTCTGAGAAAGGCATGCAGGCCTTGGGCATAATCCTCGGATATGGCTATTCTGCTTTCCGGTGTACAGCTCTCGTAAAAGCGCTCCAGTTCATCGGAGGTATTTTTTTCGATCCATACCAGTTCTTTGTCCGGATCAAGCTTTAGAAACGGCATGCCCTCGGAGAACTGGGGTATCATGAACTCTTTAAAGGATATCTTCGGGAATTGTGGCCAAAACGGTATATCAAAAGAACTGAGCACAAGCCTGCAGCCATCAATAGCACTGCGGTGAGGAAGGCTTCCGATCCCTGTTGTCATATATGGTTTTAACATCTATGAATGATACTCTATCAGAGACGATCCTTTCAAAGTCTTTTCCCTGAAAAGGGTATAATAAAATATGAAGAAAGTTCTTATTTTTTTGTTCCTTTTTCCATCTCTTGCTGCAGCCTTTATGCCAGACAATGAGATTGCGGTCCTTCAGCTGACCTCAGCAGGCTGGTCAACGGGAGAGAGGATAGCCTTCTGGGCAGAGCAGTTCATCAACACGCCGTATGATCCTGATCCTCTGGGAGAATATGTGAGAAATAGCGTTCTTGTTGCTGATGAGCGGGTGGACTGCATGTACCATGCATTCAGATCTGTTGAACTTGCCCTGGGGAAAAATCCTGATGACTCGTTAACCGTGGCCCTTGATAAGCGCTTTCATGGCAAGGGCCTTGTTGAGAACGGAAAGGTCAGCAACTATGCAGATAGGTTCAGGTATGGCGAGGACATGATCGAAAGCGGAAAATGGGGCAGGGAAATCACCTCAGAGCTTGGAGAAACCGTGATGATAAAGGGTGCGCGAGGCCGCGAACGTGTTACGATGATACGGAAACACGATATCCCGAACATGCAGAGCAGACTCCAGAACGGTGACCTTGTTTTCTTTGTCAAGGACCCGAAAAAAAGGGTCTCAGGAGAGATTATCGGGCATATCGGCGTGATAAAGATCGAAGCAGAAACGACCTATCTTGTGAGTGCCTTTGGCAGAAAAAACAGAGGAGGAACAGTAAAGAAAATCCCTTTATCGGAATATTGCACAGGAATGTCATTTGCCGGGATAAGGGTATCCCGCCTGGAATAAACATGCACTGTCCAGAATACGATATTGCCCGTTAAAACAGGCAGGACTAATTATTTGTTCCTCCTCTGATGCTTGGTTTTTCTGAGCAGCTTCTTATGTTTATGCTTGCTCATCTTCTTTTTGCGCCACTTGACTACGCTTCCCACAGACTCACCTCCTTCTTATTGGTTGTGTGTAATCCATAATGCGAGATCAGCAACAAGTTGAAAGATCCCTTCTCATCGCTTATTACGCGTCACAGTCTTATTAAATTCTTTTGCCTGGTCAATGAATGCTTCAAGCTGTATCTCGGTAGTCAGGGACTCTGTCCCATCGTAGGGTATGCTCAAACACGGGATGTTATGATTATTCTTGACTCCTCGAAGAAGTGCGTTGACAATCGTGCCCGGCATACAGCCAAAAGGCATTGCATTGACAATGCCTGAAGCCCCTCTCCTGATAAGGTCAATACTTTTACCGATGCTCAGGATGGCCTCGCCTTCAAAGGTCGGGTGGATATAGGGGCGTGCATTCCGCATAACCGTGCGCGTATCAGGTTCATGCAGCGTGCGCAGAAAGCCCAGAAAAAGCCTTCCCAATCTATGCTCTACCCTCTTTTGAAAGAACCTCGTTAACAGAAGAGTAATCATACCAGACAGGTCTTTATTAATCAAGACCTTGCGGATGCCCATGAGGCTGACATAGCTGATCCATTCGTCCACAGGGGTGAGATATGCTTCTGCGCCAAGCGTCTCGATCTTTCTGGCAAGATCTTCATTGGAGAATCTGTTGGACCGGACAAAGATCTCACCTACAATGCCGATCAGGGGTTTTTCTTCTTTTTGTAAGGGGATATTCTCAAATTCGTGTCGCGCTTTTTTCAGTGCTTCTTCAATGTTTCCGTTTCTTGCGCTTAGTGTTCTGCAAAGCGTCAGCAGATGCTGCTGATAGAGGCGGTCAGTTGCTCCCTTCTCCTTTTCATAGGGCCTTGTCTCAAGAAGACATTTCCTGAGGAGGCTGATAGAAACTACTCCTTCCCAGACCCTCATTGCATACCCTTTTCCTACCAGACCAAGGTGTTTATAGAAATTTTCATCCTGATTTGGCGAAAAGACCGGAAGATCTTCCATGCCGAGATCACGTATCACCTGCCTCTGGAAGATATTATATTGACCGAACCTGCAGGGACCTGATCCCGATGGCATAAAGAAAACCGACCTTTTCGGGTCAAATCCTGGTTCCAGAGCCTTTTTTACCATATCCCCTGTTGTTACTGCGCAGGGATAGCATTCCTTCCCTGATACGAACCTCCTGCCCAGATCAACGGACTCCTGGCATGACTCTGGAAGCACTTTTGCACCTGTGCCGCAATACGAGAAGGCTGCTGCTATCGCAAAAGCATGATCAGACATATAAGGGATATAGACGGTCCGGGAAGTATCATGCTTTATGCGTGAGCTGTTTTTATGCTTTAACCCGTTACCCATTATGCATAACTCATTACGGTTTTTGATGCTGTCGAGAAAAGCTTCACACCGCGTTACAGCTCCTGCATCAGCGCTATGTGCATCAAGTTCAAGATGGAGGTAGGATTTCCCTGCCATCTCTTCTTCAAAGAACTTTAAAATGAACGAGTCAGGGCCGCAGGAAAAGTTGCCGATATAAACAGCATCAAGGAGAGGGTTTGAGGCTATGATCCGTCCTGCACTGAGGATACGTTGGCCAGCTCTCCAATACATGTTGGGCCAGTCTTCTCTTGTTTCCTCCTGCTCCAGCGGCAGAAAATCCATCGGGATGGTGAGCACGCCAAGATTGCCGATCTTTTTAGGGATGTCAAGATTCATGCCCTTGTCAAAGGAGTTGTATGCCCTTCCGACAATAACAACGGCTTTTTCGTTCAGGGAAGAAAGGACTTCCCTTCCTTTTTCTTTTATAGCCTGAACAAAGGCTTCCTGTATCTTGTCTGCGGCGGCCATGGCTGACGATATCTCGGCAGAGGAGATCTTGAACTGCTTCAGGCTTCGTCGGAGTTCCTTCTTAAGGTTATCTCTTCCCCTGGACAGCCTGACCGCAGGCATGATAAAGGTTGTGCCAGGGAATGCAGTTTTAGCCATGTAAGGGATAGCTTGAGTATAAGGACAGGCAAGGCCGGCCTTTGCAGGATCCGTATCATTACTCAGATCTATAAAACTTGGAACAAAAACAGCATCCACCTGTTCTTGTATCAGATGAGCGATGTGGCCGTGAGCTGCCTTAACAGGAAAACATGTCTCTGCAAGGATGGTCTCATTGCCCAGATCAATAATGCTCCTTTCTGCCGGGGGAGAAACGACAACCTCGAAGCCGAGCTCCCAGAAGAGGGTTGTCCAGTAGGGCAGAAAGTCATGGAAATAGAAGATAAAGGGAATGCCGAGCTTGCTTCGTGAGCCGTGAGTCGTGAGTCGTGAGGAGTTCTCATTTATTGACTCGCCACGCTTTACGAATAACGCTTGACGGTCGTTATGCGCCTGCCAGAGCATTTTATCCCGGAAAGCGAAGAGGTCAGTCAGGTCAGTTCGAATCGGTTTCTTTCTTATATCATATTTTTCGCATCTGCCGCCGTAATAGAGGTGATCCTTTTCGCCTTGTACGTTTATACGATTGATTTCGCAGATATTAGAACAGCCTTTGCATGCAAAAGACGTTATCTCATATGGGCGCTGTGAAGCTTCAATGCCTTTAAAGGCCGTAAGGCGTAAGGCGTGAGGCGTTGTTTCCCCTGAACGTTCTGCCCTGCCCCTTGACCCCTGCCCCTTGCCACTGCCGTTCATATATTCTCTTGCTATCAATGCCATTCCGATGGCGCCGGTAACGTCATGATGCTCCGGCACGATGACCTTCTTGCCAAGATAATTTTCGAAGGCCGCAACAACTGCCTTATTAAAGGCGACCCCGCCCTGAAAGAATATCTTGTTTCCGATGGGACGCTTGCAGACAACGCGATTTATGTAGTTTTGAACTATTGAATAGGCAAGCCCTGAAAGAAGGTCTTCTTTTGGTAAACCTTTCTGGAGGTTAGTCATGAGCGAGTTTTCCATGAAGACTGTGCAGCGCTCACCCAGTCTGCAGGGATTCTTTGCACGCAATGCGATCTCCTGAAATTCTTCCTTGACTGAGATATTCAGCTTCTCTGCCTGTTCCTCGATGAACGATCCTGTTCCGGCAGCGCATGCCTTGTTCATCTCGAAATCAACGATCACCCCATTCTTTAGTGCTATATATTTCGAGTCCTGCCCGCCGATCTCAAAGATCGTGTCAACATCCTTATCAATAAAGGCTGCTGCTGTTGCCTGTGCAGTTATTTCGTTTTTTACAATGTCAGCACCTATGTAATCAGCGATCATGTATCTGCCTGAGCCGGTTGTGCCCACTCCTGCAATCGCAATCCTGTCTCCAACCTCACCGCGTATCTCCTCGAGCCCCTGCTTTACTGCTTCAATAGGTCTGCCTGCTGTCATGAGATAACGCTTGGCAATAACATTGCAATTTTCATCTATGATTACGAGATTTGTGCTGATCGACCCGATATCAACACCAAGATACGCAGTGAAAGGCTGTGAAGCGTGAGGCGTGAAGCGTGATGAGTTCGGATCAGGCATTAAGGGTTCTTTATGTTTTAACCCATTACCCATCACTCGTAACCCATTACGGTCTTCAAGGTGTCTTTTCGCGAAGCCAGTTCCTGGTGAAATGAGCGGTGAATATCCCTTTTCCTGCTGCTGTTCCGAATTGATGAAATCCTCCAGACATGACAGATCAAATCCATGAAATCTGCCTGTGTCCAGGTCTTTCCAGGCTGCGCCGATGGCGCCCATGAGTGCGAATTCCTCTGGGATGAATAAGTTGTCAATAGCGAAGATCTCACTAAAGGCCCTTACCATCCCCTGATTTGCTGCAACGCCACCCTGGAAAGAGACGGGTTTTTCAAGAATGCGGCCCTTTGCAATGGAGCCTTTGAAATTGCGGGCAACGGCAAAACAGAGGCCAGCCGCAATATCTTGCACAGGCGTTGCGATCTGCTGCAGATGGATCATGTCAGACTTGGCAAAGACGCTGCATCTTCCCGCAATTGTAGGCGGTTTCCTTGACTCAAGACTGAGCTGGCTGAACTCTTCGATCGAGAGGTTGAGCCGTTCTGCCTGCTGGTCAAGGAATGAGCCGGTGCCTGCTGCGCAGACCGAGTTCATCGCAAAGTCCTTTGCTGAACAGGAATTCTGATCAAGGAAGATAAGTTTTGAATCTTCCCCGCCAAGTTCAATGATCGTTTTGACATGGGGATAGAGCCTTCGCGTTGCGTAGGCATGGGCCACCACTTCATTAACTGGGGGAATGTTGAGGATTGATCCGATTGATCTTCCAGCAGAACCAGTGAGAGACAGTGATGCGTGATGAGGAATGAGTGGCGAGTCTGGTTCCGGCTTAGAGGTTCCTTTATGTTTTGACCCGTTACGTGTTACGGCCTTTAGCAGTTCGAGAGAGGTATGAAGCGGCCGTCCCTTATGGCGCTGATAGGTGCTGTTGAGAATATTCCCCTTGTCATCAAGGACAATGATCTTAACTGCCACAGAACCCGCATCAAGCCCGATATATTTCATAATTTTACAGTAGTTTTTGCTGAATTATACCATAAGGCCGACTCATAATAAGGACATGACGGGTACCCGAGTGCCCTAAGTCAGGCGCCGTTGTCCAGAAATGCAGTTTGTGGCCGAAACAGAGAGCGCAGGTATAGAAAGGATTACTAAATGAATAATACCGTGTTGACATAGAACGTTTATATATATCGATATGTATAAAATGACAATAAAAGATTGCTTATGACATTTTATGTCAGTTAATGTTGCTCGTTTTTGTCGTTTTTCATTTAATAACAGTTAGTTAATATGCTGCTTCTCTGGCACAGCAGTTGCACTATTAAGCCATGAATGAAGCGTTGAACAAGGTTTTAGGCGGTGACATTTTGTCACATAGTAATAATCTTTATTAAGGAGGAAGCATCATGTATCAGGCAATGTACAATCTTAAGAATCAAAAAGGCTTTACCCTTATCGAACTCCTGATCGTTGTCGCGATCATCGGAATTCTCGCGGCAATCGCAATCCCGGGTTATCTCGGTATGCAGGAAAGATCAAGGAAGGGCGCAGTTACAAGGTCTGCATCATCTGCTGAGCCGGATGTTCAGGGCTGGCTGACTGCAGCAAACAAGGGACTCGCTGGAGGAGCTGGCGCATCGTTGATTGAGATCGACACTAACGGTAACGGCACAATCATAACACCTGACCTTACCAACTCACAGCTTGGCGCTCTTCTTACCGCAGGAACACTCTGTTCGCAGTATGTTTTTGCAAAGCGGACGCTTCAGGGTGAGTCATCGCCTTGGGCAGACACTGCTGGTTCTCTCTGGACTTCCGGTGTAGCAGCCAGCGGAAGAATTTCCTGCTCGGTTAATGCTGCAAACAAGAGCATTCAGATTACTGCTACAGACCAGAAGGGCAACCCGATTCATCAGAAGGGCCTCTATTCAGATTAATTTAATTATTTTAAGTAGTTATATTCAGGTTAGGGGAAAAACCCCTAACCTGAATATTTTTTTATGACCAACAAGACGACCAAGACTGCCCTATATATCGCCTTCCTTTTTCTCTTTTGCTCGGCACTTTACCTCTACCTCCTCAATGCGCTATGGGATTATGATTTCTGGTGGCACATTGCAACCGGAAGATACATTGTGACCGAGGGCCATCTGCCCACGATCGACCCATTCTCCTATACTTCCATAATGGAGGTGAATAAGAATATCTTTCCTGAAAGGGAGAGCTTCTTCCTGACGCAGTATTGGCTGGCCCAGGTAATCTTCTATTTTATATTCAATACGTTCGGAGCGGGCGGCATGGTTTTTACCAGATCTCTCCTGCTTCTTCTAATAGGTCTAATCGCCTGTTGGCGCATGTTGAGGGATGGGGTTGAGCCTTACATTGCTTATATTTTATCTTTTCTCTTTCTTATGGTCTCCCTGGGATCTATTGGCGAGAGACCGGTTCTTTTCTCGATGCTCTTCACCGCAGCTGTGATATTTATCCTCGATGAATTCAGGCAGAAAAAGAACAAGGTTCTCCTGTTTCTGATCCCTGTTATGGTTCTTTGGGCCAACATGCATGGCGCTTACGTGCTTGGCGTTATTATTATTTCTGCTTATATGCTTGCCGAAGCAGTGAATGCAGGACTTCGTAAAAGCGACCTCGAAGAAAACAGGAGGAGCTTCTTTTTTGTCATAACTGCTCTGGCTATTCTGATTACGTATCTTAACCCCAATGGCTGGGCAGCCTTTCCTATGTCTCTGCATCCCAAATATGAGATATTCCAGAAGGGGATCCAGGAGTATGAATCCGTCTTCTCACGATATGCCAATAAAGTAGATTCACTTAACTACTATTATTTATCTCTCGCCGCTCTTTTTCCCCTTGTTCTGATCCTGAGAAACAGAAAATTTGACCTTGCCCATTTCATTGTTCTTTCCGGCTTCTTATTCATGAGTCTCAAGGCCATCAGGTTCAATACCTTTTACGCTATAACCGCGGTCATGATGCTTGGCAAAGAATGCAATTTGCTGATCAACAGCCTCATCGAAAAGAGGATATCGTTAGAAACAACTCAGAAATTGAAAAAAGTCCTCGTTGCTGCCATGGCTATTTCGTCGCTGCTTTTTCTTGCAGGAGTTATCGCATCGGGAAAGCCGAGTCTTGATGTGGCGCGCAGGTCCAGTGTGCCTGTAGGGGCTGTGGATTTTATCGAAAAGAACAAGCTTTTGGGCAACATGTTCAATGACTATGCATACGGCGGCTATATTTCATGGAGGCTTTACCCTCAGAAAACCTTTATTGATTCCCGGACCCTCAATATAACGGTCATGAATGAATACGGTTGGGTCACTGATGCAGTCAGGAAGGTTGAGGGAATAAAGACAAAAAACGAACAGACCCAGCTTTGGGAGGCTATTCTCAGGCACTACCGGATAAATTATGTCTTTTTGCCGCTCCTTGACTTCTACGGTACTGTTTTCCCATTGGTTCCTGAACTGGCCGACAGCAAAGAATGGGTTCCTGTGTACCTGGATCAAGTAAATATAATATTCATCAAGGACAGCCCTGAAAACCGTGATATCATTGGCAAGTTTCGGATTGATGGGATGACCGTATACAATGTTCTTATTGCCAAGCTCTCATCAGCCAATATCGGCGACAATATTAATCCGCGATACCTGATATCCCTCGGCAATATATTTGCCAGAATGGGAAGATATGAAGATGCCCTTAAGGCATTTCAATATGCAGGTCAGCGTTGGAATATCCCTGAGATTAAGGTGAAAATTAGTGAGCTTGAAGGTATAATTCATAGTCAGGCAGCCGGCAACACGAATGCCATGAAAAAGACCGAAAAACAATGAAAAGAACATGGCTTAATAAAAATGTCTTTGTAACAGGATGCACAGGGCTACTTGGCTCCTGGCTTTCTGAGGAACTTCTTGGCCAGGGCGCCAATGTGGTGGCGCTGGTGAGAGACCATGTGCCTCAATCGCGGGTGAACAGGGAAGGGCTTTCAGAAAAGATCTCTGCAGTGGCAGGAAGTCTTGAGGACAGTGCGCTTGTTGAGCGTGTGTTAAATGAATACGAAATAGATACGATTTTTCACCTTGGAGCACAGACGATCGTTCCGATAGCAAACAACAATCCTCTTTCTACATTTGAGTCAAATATCAAGGGAACCTGGGTCTTACTCGAAGCCTGCAGGAGGAACAGCCGCGTAAAAAAGATCGTTGTAGCATCGAGCGACAAGGCGTATGGTGACCAGGAGCATCTTCCCTACACTGAAAATATGCCGCTCAGGGGAAGGAATCCCTATGACGTATCCAAGAGCTGTGCGGATCTCATTTCCCAGATGTATTTTCATTCGTACGGCTTGCCGGTCTGTGTCACGCGGTGCGGGAATCTTTTTGGCGGCGGTGATCTGAACTTTAACAGAATAGTTCCTGGAACCATACGGTCAGTTCTGTTTGGCGAGCAGCCTGTTATCAGGAGTGACGGCAGTTTTGTGAGGGATTATTTTTATGTGCGGGATGCTGCCCAGGCTTATATACTCCTCGCAGAGCAGATGGAAGATCCCAGGCTCTGGGGACAGGCATTTAATTTTGGTAATGATGAACCGATAACGGTCCTGGAAATTGTGAAGGAGATCCTTGCGGCTATGAATACCACAGGTTTGGCCCCATTAGTGCTTAATCAGGCGAACAGTGAAATTCACAAGCAGTATCTTTCTTCAGAGAAGGCGCGCACCATGCTTCACTGGTCCCCTTCCTTTTCTCTTCAAAAGGGGCTCAGCGAAACGGTTGACTGGTACAAGTCTTTTTTCAGTTCAAAAAAATAGCTCATGGATAAAGACTATGTTTCTCTTTATCATTCACTGGAGGAGTCGCATTGGTGGTTTGTTGGCCGGCGCAATATGGTATGGAGGCTTCTCAAAGATCTTGACAGGAATCTGTCGATTCTGGAGGTCGGCTGTTCCGGGGGACCTCTTATGCGGTTGCTCCAGGACAAGGGTTTTGCAAAGGTCACCGGGATCGATATCAGTGAATGCTCTGTTGAGCTATGCAGAAATCTTGGGGAGACCGCCGTGAAGGTTGCTGACGGACGTGCCACAGGATTCAGCAACGAACAGTTTGATGTCGTGATTGCGTCAGATGTGCTTGAACATATTGAGGACCCTGCCCAGGGATTGACAGAATGGTCGAGGATACTGAGGCCAAAGGGCATCCTGCTGGTATTTGTGCCTGCCTTTCAGTTTCTCTGGAGCAGGCATGATGAGGTCAATTACCATTATCGGCGCTACACAAAACAGGAGGTTGTAACCCTTCTGGAACAGACCGGGTTTTGTATTGAACGCTCAGCATACTGGAATTTCTGCCTTTTCTTCCCTGCGCTGCTCGTTCGCACCATGCGAAGAATATTCAGCAGGAAGCAGGGAGAAACAGAGGGAGGAGACCTGACCGCGTCAGGCAAAATTGTGAACAGAATACTTGAAAGCGTGCTCAAGTCTGAGAACAGTCTGCTGGCATCTGGCCTGAACTTCCCTGTTGGGCTCAGTCTGTTTGCGATCGCAAGGAAACCATGAGGAGAATAGGACTCTTTTCAATTGTTGTTCCCTGCCACAATGAAGAAGAGATTGTGCGCGGAACACATAAAAGACTTTCTGATATTATGGCCGGTCTGCTTTTGAGGGAGAAAATATCGGCATACGAACTTGTTTTCGTTGATAATGGATCAACTGACAGGACTCTCAACGAATTGAAGACCCTCTTTGATCAGGATTCTCACCTGAGAATCATATCACTTAGAAGAAACTTCGGGTTTCAGGGGTCACTCTCCGCAGGTCTTTATCATGCAAAGGGTGATGCTGTTGTAACCATAGATGCAGATCTTCAGGACCCGCCTGAGAAGATAGAGGAGATGATCGGTCATTATGAGCAGGGGCAAGATCTTGTGCTTGGTGTCAGAAAATCCCGGGAAGCGGATTCTTTTTTTAAAAGGTTCTTTGCCGAGAGCTATTACCGGCTTCTCAAGGTCCTTGGCGTGAATATTGTCTATAACCATGGTGACTTCAGGCTCATGTCAAAATCACTTCTGGCTGAGTTCAATGCCCTTCCTGAGAGAAACCGGCTTATCAGGGCAATGATCCTGCAGTTGGAATCGAGATATGCAGTTGTCTCATATGAACGCGAGAAGAGGACCGCAGGTGAATCCAAGTTCAATATCAGTTCTCTCTTCTCACTCAGTCTTGATGGCATTGTTTCATTCACGTATATTCCCCTTCGCTTTGCATCTATAGCCGGCATTGTGTCAGCTTTCATTGCAGCTGCCGGGAGTTTCTGGGTGCTGTATATCAAACTGTTCACTGATAAATTCATACCCGGCTGGGCTTCTATTCTTTTGCCTGTTTTGGCTGTGGGTGGCATACAGTTATTTGCTCTGGGCATCATCGGAGAGTATATCGGCAGGCTCTATGTTGAGGTTAAGCAGCGGCCTATGTTTGTTGTGCGTGAAGAATTTTCACACTCTTCCAATACAGCAGATGCCGGAAAGAATAGAGGAGAGAGGGCATGAAAAAAAGCGATATCCCTGTGGTTATCCTGGCAGGCGGTTTCGGTACTCGTCTGAGAGAACAGACAGAGTTCATACCCAAGCCGATGGTCCCTGTTGGGGGAAAGCCGATACTCTGGCATATCATGAAGTTATATGCCCACCATGGGTTCAGGCGTTTTATCATCTGCCTGGGGTATAAAGGCGAGGTTATCAAAGAATATTTCTTCCATTATCGGATGAGGACCCATGATTTTACGATCAATCTTGCTAAAGAGGAGAGTATTGTTTTTCACAATTCAGGTGCCAAGGATGATTGGGAAATCACCCTTGCAGATACCGGGCTCAGGGCAATGACCGGCGCACGCATAAAGAACGTTGAAAAGTATATCAACTCTGATCTATTTCTTCTGACCTATGGCGATGGCGTTTCGGATGTTGATGTAAGCAAGGCGGTTGACTTTCACCTCTCACATGGCAAAGTGGCAACCGTGACCGGTGTAAGGCCGCCTTCACGGTTTGGAGAGCTGGTTATTGAGGGCGATAGTGTTTCAGAATTCGGGGAAAAGCCGCAGACCGGGAATGGTGTGATCAATGGCGGCTTTTTTGTTTTGAACAAGGGTGTCTTTGACTACCTTTCTCATGATGATGCCTGTGTGTTTGAGAAGGAGCCCCTTGAAATGCTTGCGAAGGACCGGAATCTCATGGTTTTCCATCATTCAGGATTCTGGCAGTGCATGGATACGCTCCGTGATATGGACTTTCTGAACCGTCTTTGTGAAAGCGGAGATGCTCCCTGGAAAGTATGGAATGACGCATAGTAAGGAGTTTGCCGGCATACCTGTCCTGGTGACCGGTGCGAATGGTTTTATCGGTTCCCATCTGAGTCGGTATCTGGTCAACCTTAATGCCGATGTCCATGTTTTTGTGAGAGAAAGCAGCGATAGATCTCGGATTCGTGATAGAGAAGACCGGCTGACTGTCTGGCATGGAGACATTACTGACTATAGCTCGGTTCTCCGCTGTCTTGCCAATGCAAAACCGAAGATTATTTTCCATCTTGCTGCTGTTCGTGATGTAGCAAGAGATATCCGACTTCTTGATCCCATGTTTTCTATAAACCTGACAGGAACGATCAATCTTTTCAGGGCAGTCCAGGAAGCAGGGATATTTCCTGCCTGTGTGGTCAATACGGGCAGTTCTGAGGAGTATGGCAAGGGCCAGGCGCCCTTTCTGGAATCGCAGAGGGAAATGCCGGTTTCCCCCTATTCGGCAAGCAAAGCAGCCTCTACCCATCTCGCCCAGATGGCGTATAAAAGCCTTGGTATGCCTGTTGTTACGCTCAGACCCTTCCTTGCGTACGGGCCGGAGCAGGATACTGACATGTTTGTCCCCTCATTGATCAGGCACTGTCTGGAGAAGAAGGACTTCAGGATGACCTCAGGTGATCAGACAAGGGACTTTGTGTATATCGAAGATGTTGTCGACGCCTATCTGCGTGCTGCCTTTAGCAATTCAGCCATTGGAGAGGTCATCAATATTGGCAGCGGAATCGAATACCGAATCAGGGATATTGCTGAAAAGATCCTTCAAAAAATGGGCAATCCGATACAGCTGATTATCGGCGCCAGGGAGAAACGCCAGGGAGAGGCAGACCATTTCTTCTGCAGCAACAAGAAGGCCTATGACGCTCTTGGCTGGAGCCCTAAGACCGATATTAATGAGGGACTGGATAGAACAATAGCCTGGTTCAGAGATTCCGGCTTTAGCTCGCTGACAGGGCTGTAAAGATCTGCGATGGTGAAGCAGGGAATCTCGATCAGCAGAGAAAAGGCGATGTTCGTTCTTATCGTGACGCTTGGACTGATTGCTATTTTCTTGAGAGTTGCGTACATGCTTCCCTTGGCTGGTTCTCTTATCTGGTTTGCCGGTGTCTTTGTTTGTTTTTATGTTCCCGGCAACCTTCTCCTGAAACAGCTGAAATGGAAGGAGTCGGAATACGTTGCAGTCATTGCTCATTCCATAGCTCTTGGCGTTGCCCTGATTCCCCTTCTGTATATGATCTCAAGGGCAATATCACTGCCATGGCTCATGTATCCATTTTTTGCTGCGCTTCTTGTCATTTGGCTGGTGAAGTTGGTCACGGACCGAAAGGATACTTTGTTTTCTGCCCTTCCCCTTGAAGAGCTATGGGTCATTCTCGCGCTTGGTGTGTCTGTTTTTCTTCTGCTTCATTTGACTTACTTCACTGACATTGTTTATCGGAATGGTGCGATGTTAATGCGCCATACCAATCTGAATGAAACCATCTTCCACCTCGGCATTATCAATGTGCTGAAAGATGTCTTCCCCCCCTATTTCCCTTATAAGAGCGGCATTGGTTTCGGCCACTATCATCTCAATATGCATCTTGAGATCGAGATGTTCAGCCGCTTCTTTCGGATCGATACCATAAAACTTTCTTTCTTTTACTTTCCTCTCCTCTATTTTTCTCTTATGGTTTATCTCCCTTACCTGTTCGTACGAAAATATCTTGGATCAAGACTGACAGGTGTGATCACCGGTCTTTTGATCTTTGGGTCTGATCTGTCATTCATACCGGGCCTGATCGGGAAATTGCCTCCTGAGTGGCCCTGGAATAATCTTTTTAATGCGACGATCTGGCCTCTCCTCACCCTGAACGGATTTTCTCCTGCAGTGGTCATAATGTTTCTCTGTATTCTGCACTTGAAAGAATATAACCGTGAAGGCACGATGGGCAATCTGCTGCTCTTTGCGATACTTGGTTTTGCAGGATATGGATTCAAGAGCTCTTTAGGGCCGCATATCATGCTCGCCGCGTGCCTCACCGGAGGCATCCAGATACTTCAGGGAGAGGTTTCCAAAGGCAAATCCGTCATTGTTTTCTCTCTCGGGGCCTTACTCGCAATGATGGCAGATATGGTGGTATTGAGGGGCGGGACTGGTACCAATATTATTACTGTTTCGATGTTCGATCGGTTCAGAGATTCGCTTGACACTCTGGGCTTTGTGAATGTTTCAACCTTACACCTCTTGCTGGTATTACCCCTCTGTCTCGTTGCGGTCTTCAGCGTTCGAATATTCAGCATCCCTGATGTAATAAGAGGATTTCGAAGAACATCTTTTGATGCGATGGCCGTATTCCTTTTTTTCTTTGTGGCTACAGGGTACATACTTTCAGAACTTTTTTTTCTGGGTCCCATTGTCCCTGCAAATCTGAAGACGAACAATGCCATGTGGTTTGTGTTTGAAGCACTGACTGCATGCTGGCTATTGCTATCTTACACACTGTCAAAAATAGAGAAGGACCGGGATGCTTTCTGGAGGATCGTCGGTTTTGTCCTCCTGTTATCATTGCCCGGGACAATTCAATTTCTTTCCTTGCGAAATACGAAAGACTATGATGTTGTAAGCCCTCAGGCCCTGGAGGTAGTATCGTTTCTTGAGACCCTCCCTCCTGACTCGGTTGTTCTTCATCTGCCCAATATATGGACTCCTTCTCTTGCTACAAATCTTGCCGGTCGGCAGGCAGTAATGAGCATTTATCAGTCCTATGTTGTTCATTATGCTGACATGACAGAATCCCAGGAGCGAATGGACAATATCGGGTTATTTTTTGGTGACCGTGTACAAATTGACCGGGCTGCTATTTTGGGAAAATATCACGTAACCCATGTTTATGCGCCGTTATCCTTTGCTCAAAGATTTGACAGGGAAGAGATGCTGCAACCGGTTTTGAAGAACGCTGAATATGTTGTGTACCGGGTCATAAAGTCCTATAATAAAAAATAGCAGCAGGGGATGTAGTTAAGTCCTTCTGACTATTGGATAAAAAGAATTGACTGATGGTCTGTTTTGGTTGAAAATAATATACGGCATATTATAGTGATGATTTTTAGGAGGAATGAAATGAACAGAAAAGGCTTTACCCTGATCGAGCTCTTGATCGTTGTGGGCATTATCGGCATTCTTGCGGCTATCGCCATCCCCGGATACATTGGGCAGCAGAAGCGTGCATCGAGGACAGAGGCTTATACGAATCTTGAGAACTTGCGACTTCTTGAAGAGCAATTTTATGCAGAGAATGGCAGATATGCTGCTTCTACAGGCGTGTGTGCCCCTGGTAATCCTGGCAATATTGCCCTGATTCAGGCTGCCGCTGTCCTCCCAGGCTTTAAACCAGGAAGCAACCAGGTTTATAGCTATTGCATCGAGCGTGACCGGACCTTGGCAGGCGCAGTGCAATCATGCTTTAGGGCTCAAGCCTTCGGCAATCCTAATACGCGGGTTACGGGAGATACCTTCGGGGTAGACTGCAACAACAATAGAAACTTCTGATGGCAGTTACTTTCCCCCCTGAGCAGGGCCATAAGACTGGCCGTGCTCTGTTTGGGGTTATTGGGCTTCTCCTTCTCGGATTTTTGATCTATAGCAGCATAGTACAGGCCCCTTTTATCTTCGATGACCGGGGAACCATTACCGAGAATCAGACAGTAAAGAGTTTGCCTCTGGCTCTGCGAAATCTTTCAAGCAGCCGCTATATTGGGTATCTGAGTTTTTCGCTAAACTACGCTTATGGCGGTCTTGCTGTTCAGGGTTATCACCTTGCAAATATCGGCATTCACCTTGCAAATGCCCTGATACTTTATTTTCTGGTACGTCTTATCTGCTCCACTCCGGGGGTTCAGAAGACTTATGCGTCAGAGGACTTTCTCGCATTTTCGTCCGCATTTCTTTTTCTTGTGCATCCCCTGCAGACGCAGGCAGTTTCCTACCTCTCCCAGCGTTTTACTTCTCTTGCCACTTTTTTCTATCTCAGCTCATTGCTTTTTTATGTAAAAGCAAGACTCAGTCAGACAGGGGAAGGGAAAAAGCATGCTCTTAAAACAATAGGGGTTTTCTCTGCTTCGCTTCTTTCCGCTGTTCTGGCCATGAAGACAAAACAGATATCATTTACGCTTCCGCTCATGGCCGTTGTCTGCGAGTTATATTTGTTTGGCCTTAAGAATAAGAACAAAAAGATGCGAAGCCTTATCCCGATGTTTCTTCTTATTGTGTCAGCAGGGCTTGTGCTGTCGGGTCTCATGATTACCGGGAAATCGCTTAGCAATGTGGCAGCATCGATTGACTCGCTCTCACGGGAAACCGTCCAGATCTCAAGAAGCGAATATCTCTGGACCCAGTTCAAGGTTGTCACTACCTATCTCAGACTCATGATCTTTCCAATGAACCAGAACCTGGATTATGATTATCCGGTATCAACCACAATATTCTCACAGGATATGATCCTGCCACTGGGAGTCCTTGGCTCTCTTGTCTTTCTTGCTGTCGCTGCGTACAAGAGCGTGCGGCTCGTATCATTCGGCATTGCTTGGTTCTTTGTCGCACTCTTAGTGGAGTCGAGTGTGATACCCATACGTGATGTTATTAATGAGCATCGGATGTATTTGCCATCAATTGGATTATGCGTGGCCTCGATGGCCGTAATTGACAGAGCGGTGCAGCACCAAAGAGGCAAGATAGGCCTGGTCATCATGATTATCGTCTTTCTTGCTGTCGGGACAATCAACAGAAATCGGGTCTGGCAGACGCCCGGGAGTTTATGGAGTGACGTTATCTCAAAGGCGCCGAACAATGCGAGGGCCTTAAACAATCTGGGCATTGTGTACAAGGAGCTTAAGTTTTACGGAACAGCCAATGATCTATTTGAAAGAGCGCTTAAGGCTGACAAGAACTACTCGGCTGTCTACTATAATCTCGGGGATATGCAGTATCAACAGGGCAATTACCAGAAGGCCCTTGCATATCTCAATATTGCGATGCAGGGCAATAAAGATGATATGCTCCATGTCGACATCCTGAACAAGATGGGGCGCACCTATGGAGCTCAGGGAGACAAAGAGGCGGCTATCCAGTGTTTTCTGAAAGCGATTGAGCTAATCCCGTACTCTCCTGTTTTCAGAAACAATCTGGCAGTGCAGTATATCAAGGCCGAGCGCTTTGATGAAGCCATTGTAACACTGGAAAAAGCCCTGGAGTATGCTCCGGACCAGGATTATCTTTACCTTAATCTTGCCAATGCCTATGCAGGCAAGGGAGATGAGACGAAAAAAGCTATGATGTTAGAAAAAGCCTGGCAGATAAAAAGAGCAAAACAGCCGTAGTATTTCACAACTTTTACCGCATTTTTGGGCGAACGCAAGCCTGTGCTACAATAACAGGATGTCCACGCAGGAACTGATCATTGAAGGTGCTCGCCAGAATAATCTCAGAAATATAACCCTTTGCATTCCCCACAACAAGGTTATTGCCGTGACCGGAGTCTCCGGCTCAGGCAAGTCTTCGCTTGCTTTTGATACGATCTTTGCCGAAGGCCAATGGAGGTTTATAGAATCCCTCTCTTCCTATGCCAGGCTATTCCTCGAAAAGCTCGACCGACCTGATGTTGACGCAATCTCGAACATACGTCCGGCTATAGCGCTTGAGCAGAAGAACTCCATCCGAGGTTCGCGTTCGACTGTGGGCACGCTTACAGAGTTGTATGATTTTTTCAGGGTTCTCTATGCAAAGATCTCAACACCGTATTGCCCGCAGTGCGGCAAGGAAATACGAAAATGGGATCCATCTCAGATTTCGGCAGAGCTTGTAGAGAAATATTCCGGGCAGAAGGCGTTCATTCTGTTTGACACGAAAGAGCCGCCTGAAGACATGAAAAGAAAAGGCTTCTTCAGAGCATGGAAAGATGGGGAGATGGCAGAACTCGGCCCTGACCTGCAGATCGATGGCAATCTCACCATGGTGCTTGACCGGATGATTATTAAAGACGAACCTCGGCTTTCCGATTCTATAGAAACTGCATGGAGAGAGGGCCAGGGCAGCATGAAGGTAGTTACAATAAGCGATCAGCCATCAGCGATCAGCAGTCAACCAAAGAGAGCTGCAGCCGCGAGGCAGGAGTCAGCAGGCAATACTATAGTCTTGAAATTTTCATCAGAGCATGCGTGCGAGGATTGTGGCATAATTCTGCAGGAACCGTCGCCTCTTCTCTTCTCATTTAATCACCCTATTGGGGCATGTCCTGTCTGTAAAGGCTTTGGAGATACTCTCCAGTATGACGAGGATCTCATTGTTCCTGACACGAGTCTTTCTCTCTCAAAGGGTGCAGTGGACCCCTGGAACAAGCCCGCAGCAAAGTGGTGGAGAAAGCAGCTTTTTGAAAAGGGGAAAAAGGCAGGCCTTGACCTTAACAAACCCTATGCTGACCTTCAGCCTGAAGAAAAGGCCATTCTTTTTAAGGGAGTCAAAGGATTCCATGGCATTGATGCTTTCTTTGATGAGCTTGAGGGCTGGAGGTACAAGCTCCATGTAAGGGTATTTCTATCCCGATACCGGCGGTCAAGCACTTGTAATGCCTGCGGAGGGAAGAGATTAAAGAAAGAAGTCCTTTCGTATAAAGTTGCCGGTCTTGATATTGCCGAACTTTCTGCAATGCCGATCAATATGCTTGCTGCGTTTTTTGCTGATATTGATCTCTCTCCCTTCAAACGAGAGATGGCAAAGGAACTGCTGAGGCAGATAGGAATGAAGATCGAATATCTTGAAAAGGTAGGGCTTGGATATCTCACGCTTAACCGCTATGGAAAGACTCTGTCTGGGGGCGAATATCAGCGCATCAATCTTTCTAATCAGCTTGCGTCGGTCCTTACAGGAACACTCTATGTGCTCGATGAGCCTACCATTGGTCTCCATGCGAGAGACACAGACAGGATCGCCGGCATATTGAAGCAGCTTGCAGAATTAGGTAACACCGTTATCGTTGTTGAACATGACAGAAGCATTATCGAGGCAGCTGAATGGATTATTGAGCTTGGCCCTGGTGGAGGGCACAGGGGGGGCAGTGTAGTCTTCTCCGGATCTTTGCAGGATTTTCTTAGGGCTGATACGCTTACCGCGAGGTATCTGCGCAGCGAGGAGAAGGTCCAGCTTCTGTCAAAGAGAAGGTTATTCTCAGGAGATATGCTGATGCTTTGCAATGCCAGCGGCAATAATCTCAGGAATTTGAATCTGAATATTCCTCTGAAAAGACTGATCGCAATCACCGGTGTTTCCGGCTCAGGCAAGAGCAGTCTTGTTGTCGAGACCCTGTACCGTGGCCTTGCCCGCCATTTCAGGATCGGAAATGAGCAGCCGCTTCCGTTTCATGGCCTTAAAGGTGTAGAGCATTTGCAAGGGGTGAGGCTCATTGATCAATCGCCGATCGGCAAGAGTCCGCGTTCAAACCCAGCAACCTATCTCAAGGTCTTTGACCATATCAGGAAGATATTTGCTCAGCAAAAAGAAGCAAAGGCTCATGGATATGAGCCAGGGTTCTTTTCCTTTAATGTCACGGGAGGAAGATGTGAGACATGCAAGGGCGGGGGATACCAGCTCATGGAGATGTTTTTTTTCGAGGACCTCTATATCACCTGTGAGAAGTGCTCTGGCAAGCGTTATAGACCAGAGGCACTTCGTGTGACGTTCAGGGAGAAGAGCATCTACGATATTCTGAACCTTACAATAGAGGAGGCAATCGTGCTGTTCAATGACTACCCTGTTATTAAGACAAAGCTTTCTTTGCTTATGGAGACAGGGCTTGGGTATCTCCGGCTTGGACAGCCTGCTACAACGCTCTCAGGGGGAGAGGCCCAAAGATTAAAGATCTGCTCAGAGATGGGAACGGCATCAAAGGGCGGCTATCTGTACATCCTTGATGAGCCGACTGTTGGGCTTCATTTTGATGATGTGAAGGCCCTGCTTCATATCCTGAACCGGCTTGTTGAAGCAGGAAACACGGTTGTCGTGATCGAGCACAATCTTGATGTTATCAGGGCTGCTGACTGGGTAGTTGACATCGGCCCTGAGGGTGGCGATCAAGGCGGCATGATTGTGTTTGAGGGCACTCCTGATGACCTCGTTAAAGATAAGAGATCGTATACAGGGACCTATTTGAAGAGATATGCATGATCTGTTCTGGACAGCGTCGCGTGGGAAAGGCACAATATGCTCTGGGTATTATAATGATATACGGCATCTTCACCCGCAGGATTAGTCTATAATGTTTCCCTATAAAGACGACAACCCTACGGAAACCATCCCTTTTGTGACGATCAGTATCATTGGGTTGAATATTTTCGTTTTTCTGCTCCAGCTGATGTCGGACGTTGATGGCAAGCGCATTGTCTATGCGTACGGCGCCATTCCGCACAACATTGTTACTTTTAAATCTACCCAGCCCATACATCCGATCCTTACCATTTTCACATCCATGTTTATGCACGGAGGGTTTTTCCACATCTTCGGTAATATGCTCTACCTTTGGATCTTTGGCAATAATATCGAGGACAGGCTTGGCCATTTCAGGTTCATCCTTTTTTATCTTTTTTGCGGGATCGTGGCTGCCCTGTCCCATACGTTCACTGCAGCCGGTTCAGGCGTGCCTATGATCGGGGCAAGCGGGGCGGTTTCTGGTGTGCTTGGAGCCTATCTTCTGCTTTTTCCGATGGCAAGGATCCATACGATCATCTTTCTTGGTTTTTTTGTGCAGTCTGTGCAGATTCCAGCCTTGATAGTTATAGGGTTTTGGGCTATTATACAGGTTGTAAATGGCTTGATAACGCAGGGAATGGGGAGCCAGGGAGGTATTGCCTGGTTTGCACATGCAGGCGGATTCCTTGTGGGTCTTATCACCATTAAACTGTGGCAGCCAAGGAGGTTCAACACGTGGTAGTTGTATGCCCAAAATGCAAGACAAGGCTGAAGGTTGACGAGACAAAGCTTTCTCCTCAGGGATCGAGGTTTAAGTGCCCTAAGTGCAGTACAGTCCTTGCTATCAAGAAACCTGCTGTCCAGGAAAAGAAGTCATTAGACCACAAGAAGATCCTTCTAGCCCATTCCAGTGCATCAGTAGTCGAAAATATAAAGAATCTCCTTGTCGGGGAGGGATATACAGTCGTTGTTTCTCCTGATGGCATAGATGCCATGGTGAGGGCATTGAAGGAGTTGCCGGCATTCGGTATCATAGAGGTTGCACTGCCGAAGATTTACGGGTTCGAGGTCTGCAAGAAACTGAAATCGCGGCCTGAAACTAAGGAAATGAAGCTTATTCTCGTGCCCTCAATATATGACAAGACAAAGTACAGAAGGGAGCCAGTATCTCTCTATGGTGCTGACGATTACATCGAGGAGCATGATCTTTCAGTCAGGCTGATCGAGGCAATCAACCGGATAAAGAGCGGAGCTCCTGCTGAATCTGAAAAAACCGAAATTCAGTCCCAGCCCCAACCAACAACTCCGAAAGCGCCTGAACAGAGGCCAGCAGAGAAACCGATTATCGAGAAGCCTGTTTCGCCAGTTCCGGGGCCGGCAGCGGTAGATGTGAAGAGTGATGAGTCGATAGAAAAGGCACGAAGGCTTTCCCGTACGATAATCAATGATATCTATCTTTACAATTCGGCCAAGGTTGATGAGGCGGTAAGGCGTGGTGATTTCTATGCTGTTTTTGGTGCTGAGGTAAAAGAAGGCTTTAAGCTTTATGAGAACAGAATACCGCAGGAGACAAGGAAAAAAGCAGATTTTTACCGGGAAGCCATAGATAACTTTCTGGTTGCAAAGAAAAAATCACTTTCGCAGTAATCTGCCAAAAAAAGAAGATTTTGAGAGAAAATAAGAGAAAAAACGTAATTAACGGCTTTTTCTTCCCTCAAGTGACCTTGCAATAATCAAGTAAATCCAGTTATATTAGCACTCACCAGCATTGAGTGCTAATAACCCCCAAATCTATTATTGAAGAAAGGAGAAATGCTAATGAAATTTAGGCCATTGAAGGAAAGGGTATTTGTATCCTACTCTGAAGAAGGAGAAAAAACAGCAGGTGGAATCTATATCCCTGATTCTGCTAAAGAAAAGCCGCAGAAGGGCAAAGTTGAGGCTATCGGTTCAGAAGTTAAGGAACTGAAAGTCGGCAACATAATCCTTTTTGACAAATATTCAGGCTCCAAAGTAAACATTGATGGAACTGACTATCTGATCGTAAAAGAAGAAGACATACTCGGCATCGTAGAATAACCAAAATCCAACCAACAATTTTTCAGGAGGAAATGACATATGGCAAAACAGCTTCTTTTTGATGAGGCAGCAAGGAGATCGATGCTGAAGGGCGTCACTCAGCTTACGGATGCAGTAAAGGCAACGCTCGGCCCCAAGGGCAAGAACGTTGTGATTGACAAGAAATACGGCGCACCGACCATTACCAAGGACGGTGTCACGGTTGCTAAAGAGATCGAACTCAAGGATCCTTTCGAAAATATGGGAGCACAGCTTGTTCGCGAGGTGGCCAGCAAGACCTCAGATGTTGCAGGCGACGGCACAACCACAGCGACTGTCCTCGCATACGCGATCTACAGCGGCGGCATCAAGCACGTTGTTGCAGGCTCAAACCCCATGGAGATCAAGAAGGGCATTGAGAAGGCAGTAGAATCTATTGTTGGAGAGCTCAAGAAGATCAGCAGGCCTGTACAGGACAAGAAAGAGATTGCCCAGGTCGGCACGATTTCAGCCAACAATGACTCCACTATCGGCGAACTGATAGCAGACGCTATGGACAAGGTCGGCAAGGACGGCGTCATCACTGTTGAAGAGGCGAAAAGCATGACAACGTCCCTTGATGTTGTTGAGGGAATGCAGTTTGACAGGGGTTACAGTTCACCCTATTTCGTAACTGATCCTGAGAGGATGGAATGCAACCTTGATGATGCATTCATTCTGATCAATGAGAAGAAGATCTCCTCCATGAAGGATTTGCTTCCGATTCTCGAACAGACAGCAAAGATGGGCAAACCGCTCATGATTATCGCTGAAGAGGTCGAGGGCGAAGCCCTTGCTACCCTTGTTGTGAACAAACTCAGAGGCACCATTCAGGTATGTGCTGTCAAGGCTCCAGGATTTGGTGACAGGAGAAAGGCAATGCTTGAGGATCTCGCTATCCTGACAGGCGGAACCGTCATTTCTGAAGACCTCGGCATTAAGCTCGAAACCGTTAAGTTGACCGAACTCGGAAGGGCCAAGAAGATTACCGTTGACAAGGAGAATACCACTATTATCGAGGGCGCAGGCGATCACAAGAAGATCGAGGGTAGAGTAAAGCAGATCAAGGCGCAGATTGATGAGACCACCTCTGACTATGATAAGGAAAAACTCCAGGAGAGGCTTGCAAAGATCGTTGGAGGTGTTGCTGTCATCAATGTCGGCGCAGCCACCGAAACCGAGATGAAGGAAAAGAAGGCAAGGGTCGAGGACGCGCTTCATGCTACCCGCGCAGCGGTTGAGGAAGGTATTGTTCCTGGCGGCGGCGTTGCACTTCTTCGCTGCGTCAGTGCACTAAAAGGCGTCAAGGTCGCCAATCATGACCAGCAGGTCGGTATTGATATTATTAAAAGGGCACTTGAGGAGCCTATTCGCCAGATCATCAACAATACCGAACTGGAGCCATCTGTTATTGTGGATAAGGTCAAGAGCTCAAAGGATGCCAATTACGGCTTTGATGCAGGTTCAGAAGAATATGTTGACATGCTGAAGGCCGGAATCGTTGATCCGACAAAGGTCACCAGGTGTGCCCTTCAGAATGCAGCATCTGTTGCATCTCTCATGCTTACCACCTCTGTCATGATCAGTGATCTGCCTGAGGAGAAGCCTGAGATGCCTGCAATGCCTCCTGGCGGCGGCATGGGCGGCATGTACTAATATACAAAATTATTGCCCATATGAAAGGCGGGGTAATGCCCCGCCTTTTTTTTCATCTGCTTTACTTTGCCTGCCTTTTCTGGCATCCTAACCCTTTATGAAAAAGAACATTCTTCTTATGCTTATCGCAACGTTTCTGCTTTTCCTGCTCTATGCTGCCATAGAACTTTTTTTGCCTGTCCAGACCAGCAACAAAAACATGGAAATTGAGATCCCAAAGGGATCGACCTTCAGGCAGGCTGTTGAGATACTGCACGGTCAGAACCTGATCAGGGATAAAAGGATTTTTCTTGTCACTGGCAGGTTTACAGGAGTTGACAGACGTATCAGGGCAGGGTTCTACTCCCTCTGGACCGGCATGAATCCCCTTGAGATCCTGAAGGTCCTCCGCAAGGGCAGGATTATTGAGTATGAGGTGAAGATACTCGAAGGCGATTCGCTGCTGGAAATTACATCTGCCTTTGCAAAGACAGGGATGATATCTTCGGATGAATTCATGGAACTTGCGAGAGACAGCGATTTCCTATCAACCTATGACATTAAGGCTCCGAGTTTAGAGGGATATATTTATCCTGATACCTATTTCATACCAAAGGGCATGAAGGCTGAAGAGGCCCTTGATATCATGATCTCCAAGATGCGCGAAAAGCTCACGGATAAGTTGAATGCGCGAACACAGGAGCTTGGCATGACCGAGAATCTTGTCCTGACGCTTGCCTCGATCATAGAGAAGGAGGCTGTTATTGACAGTGAGCGCGGGCTTATCTCTGCCGTGTATCACAACAGACTCAGGAAAAATATGCTTCTCCAGGCTGACCCTACTGCGATCTATGGAGTGAAAAGCTCAAAGGAGAGGATTACCCTTTCTGATCTCAAGCGTAAGACCCCTTATAATACCTATGTTAATAAAGGGCTTCCCCCTGGTCCCATTGCCTCCCCGAGCATTAAATCGATTACGGCAGCCCTCTATCCGGAGAATGTGCCCTATATCTATTTCGTTGCCCAGGATGACCGCTCTCATCGGTTCTCCGAGACTGCAGCGCAGCATACAGAGGCGGTAAAACGTTACCGCATGATAAAGCAGGAGAAAAAGCATACTACAAAGGAAGGCAGCAATGGCGGTCCATCGTAAAAGGACAAGAAAGCTCCACATAGGGAATGTCCCTATAGGTGGGGGGAGCCCTATATCTGTACAGTCCATGTCAAAGACAGATACGAGGGATGCTGCTGCAACAGCGCGGCAGATACGGAAGCTAGCCAAGGCAGGGTGTGAGATTATCAGGGTGGCAGTCCCGGACATGGAAGCTGCGCAGGCCTTAGGCAAGATCAGAAAGGCGATACCAATTCCCCTGATTGCGGATATTCACTTTGACTGGAGGCTTGCGCTTGAGGCGATTAGTCAGGGGATCGACGGCCTGAGGATCAACCCGGGCAACATAGGTGCACGCTGGAAAGTGGCCCAGGTGGTAGCAGCCTGCAAGGATAAGGGCATTCCGATACGCATTGGCGTGAATGCCGGTTCTCTTGAAAAGGACCTGCTCAAAAAATATGGACACCCAACTCCAGAGGCACTGGTCGAAAGCGCAACAGGGCATATCAATATTCTGGAAGGTCTGGCTTTCAGGGAGATAAAGGTATCACTTAAGGCGTCTAATGTTCCTACAACTGTCGAGGCATATCGCCTATTTGCAAAGCAGTTCAAATATCCTCTCCATATAGGCATATCAGAGGCAGGCCCTTCTTTTACCGGTATGATAAAAAGTTCTGTAGGACTCGGCATTCTCCTTGCCGATGGCATAGGCGATACCATAAGAGTTTCTCTGTCAGCCGATCCTGTTCAGGAAGTGCGCGTTGCCTATGAAATACTCAAGTCTCTCAGTCTCAGGCAGAAGGGCGCAACAATTATTTCCTGTCCTACCTGCGGCCGATGCCAGATTGACATCAGGGGGCTTGCTTCCAAGGTTGAAACTGAGCTCAAGGACATCAAGAAGCATGTAACCGTTGCTGTTATGGGATGTGTCGTGAACGGCCCTGGAGAGGCGCGTGAGGCTGATATCGGCATAGCCGGGGGAAAAGGCAGTGGTATTCTTTTTCGAAAGGGCAAAGTTGTAAGGACTGTTAAGGAAAAGGACCTGCTCTGTGAATTGATGAGTGAGATTAACAAAGGAGCTAAGTAGAAGGGGATGGAGATCATCAGAATTCCGAGGATCATGCAGGACACTTCGTTAGGCCATATTCTTCGCAGCAGGACTATTGGCTTTGTGCCTACTATGGGAGCCCTTCATGAAGGACATCTGAGCCTTGTCAGGATGTCCAGAGAAGAAAATAACGTGACCGCAACAAGTATCTATGTGAACCCGACCCAGTTTGGTCCCTCTGAGGACTTTACCAAGTATCCGAGACAGCTTGAAGCTGACATTGAGAGGCTCAGGGAAGAGGCTGTAGACATTCTTTTTCTTCCTGATGATTCTCTTATGTACCCGGCTGGCTTTTCGACAGAGATCGAAGTAAAGGGTCTTTCTGAAAGGATGTGCGGTCATTTCAGGCCGGGCCATTTCAGGGGCGTGGCGACAATAGTAGCAAAGCTCTTTTCCGTTGTGAGACCGACTCGCGCCTACTTCGGCCAGAAGGACTTTCAACAGACCGTGGTCATCAGGAGAATGGCAAAGGACCTGAATCATGATGTCGAGGTTGTTGTCTGCCCTACCGTCAGGGAAGAGGACGGCCTTGCGTTAAGCTCGCGTAATGCCTACCTTGAGCCCCAACAGCGGAGGGCTGCAAGTGAGCTGTACCGTTGCCTTAACGAGGCAGCTGATGCCATACGGTCAGGCATACGATCAGGAGAGAAGATACGGCAAACCATGAAATCCCAGCTTACAAAAGAGAATCAGATCACGAGCATTGAGTATGTCTCGGTTTATCATCCTGATACGCTTGAGGAGATTGAAAATCTTCAGGGAGACGTGCTGCTTGCCGTGGCGGTAAGGATGACCGGAACGCGGCTTATTGACAATATGCTTGTGACCGTTTAATCAGCATTAAGCGCTTCGTCAAGCCAGGTCTCTCCGGTATCGCCGACGCTGATGTCTCTGGTCAATTCCTTCATAACAACATAGTGGAGTCGGTATCGGACGTCTTCGGGAATCTCCATGAATTTTATGCCCATGCCTGATTCTGGCTGGATATCGGCAGATATCTTCTTGGCAGACACGACCATGCCATGCAGTTCAATCGGATCCTCGTCATCAACCGTAAGCACGATATCCATCTCTGTGCCTACAGAATAGGGCTCAGCAGTTTTCAGAAATATTCCTTCAACAGAAAGATTAGATGCCTGGAGATCCTGCTGCTTTCCCTTGCAGTTCATGCTGACGGTAATGCTGAGCGGTGCCCTGATATATCTTCGTTTTACGGAATGGCGAAGGCATTTCTGGATGGCAAGATAAAAGTCGGTTACATTCAGCGGTTTTTTCAGGTAGACCTGGATGTCCATCTTGTCAATTGTCGTCTTCGACGGGCTGTCATCCTCAGGTCCGAGCATGATTACCGGGATGTCACGCAGATATGCATCATTGCGGATGAGATTAAGACACGAAACACCGTCGATCTTGGGCAGGGTATAGTCCATTACGATGATGGTCGGCTTTCTTTCCTTGGCCACCCGTACAGCCTCCATACCATCAAGGGCCAGATAGACCCTGTATCCCAGTCGCTTTACAAGAATGCCGACATACATGAGGAACGACGGATTGTCATTTGCAAAGAGTATGGCATTCGAGTCAAGCTGGTTCATTGTTCCGGTTTCTCCTGGCGCGGCCTGTTTTAAACAAGCTTATTATACCTTGTCTTGATGGTTGGGAAAAGGTCCATGTTGGTGTGGGGAAGAAAAAGTGCTGACATATACTCATCCATAAAGCCGTGCGAGACCGAAAGTTCGATATAGGTCATTTTCATTGCAATGTCCTCTGCCTCGCGCCGCATTTTCTCAGACAGCAGGCAGAGATACGCGCCGGCAATTGAAGTATTGCCGATAAAGGAGAACTTCTCCTTTGGCATGTCAGGGAGCATGCCGATCATGATCGCCCTTTCAACATTGAGGTAGTTGCCGAATCCACCTGCAATGTATATGCGCTCAACTGTATCAAGGGAAAGACCCACTTCTTTCAGGAGCACGGACATGCCGGCATAGATTGCTGCCTTTGCGCGCAGGATATTCTCAATATCGACCTCAGAAAGCACAATGTCTTTTATTTCTCCATGATGCAGAACAAACTCCGGTCCCTCCTCCTCATACCGGATTCTGTCAGTATTCAAATCCCGTGAGAATTTACCCTTCTGATCAATGATGCCGGCAAAAAAGAATTCTGATATTGCATCGATCATGCCCGAGCCGCATATGCCCGTAGGCTGCGTATTGCCGATCACGCCAAGCGTAACGTCAAAGGTCGTGGGGTCTATCTTCACTGACTCAATGGCTCCATCTGTTGCCCGCATGCCATGTCTGATACCGCTCCCCTCAAAGCAGGGACCAGCCGAGGTGGCAGCGGTAATGAGCCATTCGTTGTTGCCGACAACGATTTCTCCGTTTGTGCCTATGTCCATGAAGAGGGCAACTTCCGGATTTCTGTGCATCTTTGATGCAAGAAGGCCTGCAGTGATATCGCCACCCACATAACTGCCGACACAGGGCACGGTATAAACCGGTGCCTGATGGTTGATAAGAAGTTTTGCTGTACCGGCACGCCATAAGGGATATGCATTTACAGTAGGGATGTATGGCTCCTCGCGTATCGACGAAGGATCAAGGCCCCAGAAAAGCTGCACCATCGTGGTATTGCCGGAGATTACCGCACAGTCGATATCGTCGCGGCTTATATGATTTCGCTCCATCATCGGATTAAGCAGTCCGTTGATATCGTTTACCACCGCATTTCTCAGTTCCTGAAGAGCGCCGCCCTCAGTTGCATGAACAATTCTGGTAATGACATCATCACCATGACGCATCTGTGAATTGTAGGTAACGCCGGTATCCAGCAGTGTGCCGTCAGTGCAGTCAACCAGGTAGACGACAACGGTCGTAGTCCCGATATCAACAGCGAGACCATAGTGCTTGACCCGCTCAGGCGAGACGATTGATATTGCCTCTAAATATTCGGTGTACGTAAGATAGGCAGTCCAGTTATGCTGCCGCAGGGCCTTTGCCATGGATTGCACAAAACCATGAGAAAAACGCATCTCCTCGATATCGTGTTCAGAAAGGGATCTTTTTACCCGATCTAAGTCGCTGATATTGTCTTCAATGGAAGGCGGCAAAAGCGTAAGCATGATCTTTCTGACAGGCGGTGTAAGTGTTGGTTCCTCTGACTTGATGAAATCAAGAAAGCTCTTTGACTTTGAGACGGCAATCTTGTCGCCGATGACAAGTTTGCTGTCCTCAGGAATCTCAATATGGATATTTTCCTCAGGGAAGGTTGTGCATGCCAGGACTACCTTATCTCCAATCTCCTTTTTCTTCAGCTTTGTAGCAGATTCAGTCCGGTATTTGCCCTCGAGAACTTTTACCCGGCATTTACCGCAAACGCCCTTACCTCCGCAGGATGCAACAAGATAGATACCGTTGTCTCTCAGCGTCTGGTACACACTTTTGCCGGGTTCTGCCGCAACAGTCCGGCCGTTAAGTATCTTTATTTCCATTGTCTTTCATTGTATTGCTTGGCAAGAATGAAAATCAAGAAAGCAGAGAAGAGTCTTAGCCTACCCATGTTTTATCTTGAGCAGAAGAATAATGAAGGCAAGAAAAAAGGTGACGATATTCGTGACGATTACAGGCATAGCGTTTATTGCAAATCCGTACAGCACCCAGAGAAAAATGCCCGTGCAGAACATGACGAACATGTCTGTTGAAATATCTTTAGTGGATCGTGTCTTCCAGGTTCGGATTACCTGCGGAATAAAAGATATTGTTGTCAATGTTCCTGCTGCCATGCCGAGAAGTGTTACTTGATCCATACTATTATTTTACCGCACGCATGAAGAATCAACGATTTCCCATGCGCAGTATAGGGTGGTGAACGTTGGCAGAAACACCAAGAGGAAACTGAAAAATGACGGTCCTCTCTACGCCACAGACTCCACTTTTACCGCGCACGGACTGGCGGTCCCATTCTCGGGATAATAGAGCAGAGTGTTTACACGACCGTGCGGAAAGTGTGTTGACGAAAAAACAGTGCCGGCAGGGACTGTGTCTGTTATCTTGGCCTTCAGATAGATCGTACCCCTTCTTGAGGAAACCTTCACATGGCTGTTGTCAGATACGCCGAGCTTAGTTGCATCTTCTTCATTGAGCTCAAGATACGCCTCAGAAACGACAAGATCGAGGGACTTTGATCGTGTTGACATGCTGCCTGAGTGCTGAAGCACATCCCGGACTACCAGTGCCAGCGGATATTCAGCAGAGGGAGTCTCTCCCGCGGAATACGGTGCTGCATGCAAGGTCCTTTTATCAGCAAGATGTTTCCCTTCATATACCGTTTTCTTTATCTCTTCAGACAGACCCTCAACACTTCGTGTGCCTATCTCTTTGCCCATTGCAAGCGCAAGATTTCTCATTATCTGCCAGTCCGGCATGGCCTGGCCCGGCGCTTCAATGATCCTCTGGAGCTTTTGGCTGATACCTTCAGCATTAATAAATGTTCCGTCTTTTTCTGACCAGCCTGCAGCCGGAAGCACAATATGGGCAAGCTTTGCCGTCTCAGTGAGCGCAATGTCCTGCACAATAAGCAGGTCAAGAGACTTGAGCACAGACAGGATCTTTGAGCTGAACGGATATACAGAAACAGGGTCTTCACCCATGATGAAGAGTCCCTTCACCGCGCCCTGCTCATAAAGCATATTGAAGATATTTTTTGTCTCCGCCTCAGGGTGTAACCCCATTTTTTCCATGCCCAGTGTGTTTGCGTATTCAGCCGGTATCTGAAGTGCTTCCGGTTCATCGCCGAGGAGGATTACAAGGTTTGCAGCGGCAAGGACCACGTCCATTCCCTTGGTATTTTCAGAAGCATTGATGGTTAAAGAGATCATGCGACTTTTTGCCTTTGCAAGGAATTCAGCCGTTTCTGCAATCTCTGCCTCAGGAATGCGCGTTATCTTTGAAACCTTCTCAAGTGTATAGTTATCAAGACTTTTCTCCAAGTCCTCAAAGCCTTCAATTTTTGATGCTGTTGCCTTGTCGAAAAGGTTCTTATCAATAATCACTTTCATCAGACCATTTATAAAGGCCACGGACGTGCCGCTTTCCATCCTGAGATGAGAACTGCTGTGGCGTGTCAGTTTTGTTTCCCGGGCATCTGCTACGATCAGCTTTGAACCCTCGCGCTTTGCCCTCAGAATGTTAAGAGCGAACACAGGGTGGGTGGTGCTTATGTCAGATTCAATAACCATTATTACATCTTTGCCCAATGGATATTTCATATTAATAGTGTGAGTTTTTGTGCCAAAGGCCATATTCATGGCTTTCTGCACCTTCCGGAATCCGAAGGCTGCGGATGAATCAATATTGCCTGAGCCGACAACGGTGCTCATGAACTTTTTGAGCATATAGTTATCCTCATTAGAGCACCGGTGAGAGCCGATTGCACCTATTGCATCTTTTCCCTGAGCGGTGATAATGCGGGTTAAGCTGTCGCCTGCATGCTTTAAGGCTTCATCCCACGTCGCAGCAACGAGTTCTCCCTCTTTTCTGATGAGAGGAGTCTTCAGCCGGTTCTCGCTGTACAGGTAATCAACGCCGAACCTTCCCCTGCCGCAGAGATTGCCCTCGCTTCTCCCATTATCTTCTTTTGCACGAGATCTCAGGATCTTGCCTTCCCGCGTTCCTATTGTCAGTGTGCAGCCGCAGCCGCAGAAAGGGCATATTGTATCTTTTTCTTCGAGAAACCAGGCACGCGCCTGGAATTTCATAGGTTTGCTCAGAAGAGCGCCGGTGGGGCAGATGTCAATGCATTGACCACAGTAGTCGCACTCCAGGATTTCTCCGAATGCAGATTGGACAACCGTAGGGAATCCCCTGCCGATAAAACCAAGAGCACCGCGTCCTTGGTGTTCGGCGCAGATCCTGACGCACTTGCCGCAGAGGATACACCGGTTTGCTGTGAGTTCAACAAGCGGGCCCCTCACATCAGAAGGCATCTCTTTTCTGTGTCTTATGAATCTTCCTTCAGGCTTGCCATACTGGAAAGCCATATCCTGAAGGTCACATTCACCTGCCTTATCGCAGACCGGGCAGTCAAGAGGATGGTGCACAAGCATAAGTTCGAGGACAGTCTGTCTTACTTTCTTGAGTTTCGGCGTATCGGTCTTTATCACCATGCCTGCAGCAGCTGGTGTTGAGCATGATGCGAGCAACCTCGGATTGCCTTCCTGTTCTACAACGCAGATTCTGCACCCTCCGTAGGGTCTGAGCCTCTTGTCATAGCACATGTTCGGTATATTGATGCCGATTTTCTTTGCAGCTGCAAGAATAGTAGTATTTTCTTCAACAGATACTTTCTTATCATCTATGATCAGTTCAATCACTTACTTGTCCTCCTTTTTGCCTGCTGAGGCCTTTTCGAGGAAATCATTTGGGTCACCTTCAAAGCCGGCTGGCAGGATCCTGATCGAGTTGAATTTGCATGTGTCATAGCAGGATCTGCAATGCACGCAGAGTTCCTGGATGATCTTGTGCGGCACCTTCTTCTCTCCGACAATTGCTTTCGCAGGACATGCCCGGAGACACGCTCCGCAGGCCTTGCAGAGTTTTTCATCGATCATGAATGTTGTCAGGTTGCGGCATACGCCTGCCTTGCACCATTTATGCTTTATGTGAGATTCATATTCATCCTTGAAGTACCTGATAGTCGAAAGAACGGGATTTGGCGCAGTCTGGCCAAGACCGCAGAGTGATGTTGTAATAATATCCCTGCTCAGATCTTCGAGTGTTTCGATATCTCCTTCCTTGCCTTTTCCCTCGGATATGTCTGTAAGCATATCGAGGAGGATCTTTGTGCCTACCCTGCAGGGCGTACACTTGCCGCAGGATTCGTCAGCAGTGAACTCAAGAAAGAACTTTGCTGTGCCGACCATGCAGGTATTGTCGTCCATGACAACCATGCCGCCTGATCCAACAATGGCGCCGGTCGCCATGATGTCCTCGTAGGTTACGGGGATGTCGAGAAGATGTTCCGGTATGCAGCCTCCAGAGGGTCCGCCAAGCTGCACAGACTTAAACTTTCGTCCTTTTGTAATGCCGCCGCCTATGTCGTATATGATTCTTCTTAATGGAATTCCCATAGGCACTTCGACAAGGCCGACGTTGTTTACTGCTCCGGTGAGAGCAAAGACCTTGGTGCCGGCGCTCTTTTCCGTGCCTGCAGTTCTATACCATTCAGGACCATTAAGAATGATCGGTGCTATCTGGGCAAGAGTCTCAACATTGTTCAATACCGAAGGCTTGTCCCAAAGGCCCTTGACCGCAGGAAACGGCGGCCTTGGCCTTGGCATGCCCCGCTTTCCTTCAAGAGAGCGCATAAGAGCAGTCTCCTCGCCGCAGACAAATGCGCCTGCTCCAAGATAGATGCCGAGCTCAAAGTCAAAGCCGGTATTCAATATGTTTCGGCCTAAAAGACCCATCTCGGTTGCTTTGTCAATGGCCATTTGTAGTCTTTTGACAGCAAGCGGATACTCAGCTCTGACGTAGATATATCCGTAGTTTGCTCCAATAGCTTTTGCACCTATGATCATTCCCTCAATAACAGAGTGAGGATCAGCCTCCATAACTGATCTGTCCATGAAGGCCCCGGGGTCGCCCTCATCACCGTTACAAAGCATGTATTTCGTTTCCGAAGGCACCCTTGAAGCAAACTCCCACTTGAGTCCGGTAAGAAAGCCAGCACCGCCTCTTCCTCGCAGGCCGGAGTCCTTTACCGTTTTGACGATGTCTTCTGTTGTCATCTGTGTAAGGGCCTTTGCAGCTGCGAGGTATCCGTCACGTGCAATATATTCATCAATGCTTTCAGGATCCATAAAGCCTGTGTTCCTAAGAACGCGCAGCTCCTGAAGGTTCATGAAGGGCATATCTTTCTTGGGGGGGAGAGCCATAGTGGATATCACCTGGCCGCCGGCAAGATGCTCTTTAACGATCTTTTGGGTCTTCTCACTGTTCAGGTCGCAATACTTTACCGGTTCTGCTCCATGCTGCTCAACGGTCATAATCGGCTCTCTTCCGCAGAGGCCGGCGCATCCTGAGGATGCGATCATGATGTCTGAGATGCTGTTTTTCTTCACCTCTTCAACGAGCGTGTCCATAACCTGCTTTGCGCCTGCCGCGAGGCCGCAGGTGCCCATATGCACTGTTACCTTTGTCTTGAAACTGTGGCTGTCAGGTCCAAACGCTGCTTTGTTCTTCTCATGGAGCGCATTAAAATCTTCTATATTCAGTTTAGCCATAATGGTTAGTCCTCCTGTCCTGCAAGCGCTTCCTCTTCATTGGCAGCTGATGCTTCAGCTGAAACAGGTGAGTAGCGATTGATCACCTCGATTGCCTTTTTTGCAGACATATTGCCGAAGGTATCTTCGTCTATGACCATGACAGGTGCCAAGCCGCATGCGCCGAGGCAGCGCACGCCTTCGAGCGAGAATTTCTTGTCGTCTGTTGTTTCACCGATATCGATCTTGAGCGTTTCCCTGATCTTCGCTACAACCCCCTCGATCCCTTTGACGTAGCATGCGGTTCCGAGGCAGACCCTGATGTTGTGGTCGCCCCTCGGCTTCATAGTGAAGAACGAGTAGAATGAGACAACACTATGGACCTCTGCCTGGGGTATGTTCAGGCCTTTTGCGACGCGTTTCTGTACGATCGGCGGGAGATATCCCACAATTTCCTGTGCCCTCTGGAGAACAGGGATGAGGCATCCAGGCCTATTGCGGTATTCGCGGATTACTCTGTCGAGCTCCGCTGCCATGGCAGGGGGAAACGCCTCCTGCCCCTTTTCCTCTGCAGGTTTTCTTCCTTTGGCCCACTCTACGGCTCTTGTTGTGACGTCAAGGAGGACGGAAGGCGTAAATGGTTTTGGTACATAATCTATAATTCCGAGTTCGAGGGCTTCCTTCATGGTGTCCTGTGACGGATAGCCTGTGATGATCACAATCCCTATGTTCGGCCGGGACTTCTTGATCCAGCGAATGAGCGTGATGCCGTCCACCTCCGGCATCTTCAGGTCAGTGAAGACCAGATCATAATTCCCCTGTTCCATCTTAAGGATCGCCTCTCGTCCTCCGAGCGCGCCCTCTATTTGATAGCCTTCGCTTTTAAGGACCCGCTCAGCGCTCTTGATGACAACAATCTCATCATCAACGACCAGGATCCTGGGTTCATCAGCCATATAATCCTCCTCGGTAAAGTTCTGTTACAGTGCGATCGGTTCTATGCGGGCAAGCCAGAGAAGCCACCCTTCGCTCAGGTTATCGCGCACCAGGGCGCTCATGGCAGTATTTGCATGATGGTTTACTTCTTTCACCCTTCCTGTCATGGGAGCGATCAGATCATCAGTTTGGCCGCTGCTTGAAAAAATTTTGCCAAAGCTCTCCCCTGCCATGATCGTCCGCAGATTCTGAGGAAGTTCTATGGATGCGAGCTGACCAGCGAGGAGCCAGTAGCGTGCATCACATCCGACTTCCCATATGTTGTCTTTCAGCGGCCGGGCCCAGGTACCTTCCTTGTAGAACAATACCGGGTTCTGGGTGTCGCGAAGATTGACAATATCATTCCTGAAATCATCGATAAATGCCTTTCTCAGAATCCATCCGCGGGTATCAAATACCTTTCGTGCAACGTTCAGCATGAAATCAGGGGTGAAAGGTTTCTCGATGAATTCAAACGCACCTAATCGGACGGACTCTTTTGCTTCTTCAAGTGTGGGATATCCGGTAATGATAACCACGTCAAGCTTGGGCTGGACAATTTTTGTTTCGCGCAGCACCGAAATCCCGTTCATGTCAGGCAGCCTTACGTCTGATATAAGGAGGTCGAACTCTTCATTGGAAACCCTCTTGATAGCATCTTCTCCCTTATCAACGGTGATGATATTAAAACCCTCCGCGCCAAGGATTCTCTTGCAGCTCAGGGTTACGACAGGATCATCGTCAAGAACCAGAATCTTACCCTTACTTTCCATGACTGTCCTCCTTTATCTCTGCTTGCTCTGTTTCGCGTATTCTGCTGATCAAGAAATAAGGCCCTTATCTTTTCGTGTTCGAAAGACGTTTGCTACGGTTGCAAGGAGCGAATCAGGAGTAAAGGGCTTTTCAACATAGTCAAAAGCGCCAATCTTGATCGCTTTTACTGCAGTCTCAACAGTCTGATACCCGGTTACGATTACCACATCCGTCTTCGGCCACCTCTCCTTGATAGTCCCCAGCACTTCAATGCCGTCCATGTTCGGCATTTTTAGATCAGTGAGGACGAGATCAAAAGTTTCTTCCTCCAGTATCTTCAGGCCCTCAGGACCGTTCTTTGCCATCTTCAGTTCATATCCCTGGGGAACAAGAGAGCGGCTGCAGCTTAAGCGCACAATGTCTTCGTCATCTATAACAAGAATCTTTCCCTTGCTCATGCGGTCTCCTTCAGCGCCGGGAGCCAGATAAAAAAACTGGTGCCTTCGCCGATCTTCGTGCTGATCGTTATCTTCCCGCCGTGGTCCTGGATGATACCGTGGCTTACGGCGAGACCCAGACCGGTGCCTTTGCCAACAGGTTTTGTAGTGAAGAAGGGCTCAAAGATCTTTTCCAGATCTTCATCTTTAATGCCGTATCCTGTGTCCCTGAACTCGACCTGGGCAAAATCCTGTCCTTTGTCATTTGCATTCGAAGTTGTTATGGTGATAGAACCTTTTCCCTCGCATGCATCAGCAGCATTCACGATCATGTTCAGGAAGACCTGCTGCAGTTGCGGTGCGTCCGCCTTAACCATGGAGAGCGATGGATCAAGGCTCGTGGACAGCTTTATGTTGAAGAAGTCAGCCTTATTCTTGACAATATTGAGCGTGCTGTTCAGCACGTCATTGATATTGGTCTGAGCCTTGTCTGCTGTTGTTGCGCGGGCAAAACCCAGAAGCCCTTTGATGATATTGGAGCAGCGGTTTGCCTGGTCGATGATGACCTCGATATCCTCCCGGTCTTCTGTGCCCTCCGGGAACTTCTTCTGAAGGAGATGTCCGAAGGTTACAATGCCGGTAAGAGGGCTGTTGATTTCATGAGCGACGCCTGCAGCCATCCTTCCCAGGGAAGCAAGTTTCTCCGAATGGATAAGCTGCTGCTGTGCCCGATGAATTGCCTCTGTCTTTTCCTGTACCTTCTTTTCAAGCGTGTTGCTCCATTCCATCCGTTCGTCTTTTGCCTTCCTGAGCTCATCGCTCATAGCATTAAAGGTGTTGGCGAGTTCGCCGATCTCATCTTTTCTGTTTATTGCTATTTTAAAGTCGAGATCACCTGCCGCAACTTTTCTCATGCCCTGTGCGAGAATCGATACAGGAGTGGATACGAAATTCCAGATGATAATGCAGAGAACGCCAGAGATCACCACAGAAAAGGCCAGAACGTAGACCGTGATCGCAATGCCCTGCTGTTTGATGCTGTGATCGAGAAGTTCGAGCGAAAGGTCAACTTCGACAATGCCCAATATGCGCTGATTCACGGGATGGGCATGGCAGGAAGCATTATAACAGGCGGGTTCGTTGTATATGGGCTGCACTATATTCAGCACACGATGGACGTCACCTTTGGAAATACGCCAGCTCGGCGTGTCTTTTGTCGGGCCTGATGCTGTATGACATCTGAGGCAGAGTGGCGAGTTTTTGTCAAGGACCGTATCGATATTCTTTCTGTCAGAGGCATAGGCAACCCTGCCCTTGCTATCGAAGATGCGCACATTCTGGATACCCTCAGCCACGCCTACCGATTCGACAGTCTGCTGGATGAGTGGGCCCTGCGCTGAGAGCATGCCGTATCTCGTGGTATTCCTGATATAGTCGACAAAGGAATAGCCGTATTTCACGGAGCTCTGAAGGAGTTCTTTCTCCTGATACTTAAAAAGAAACAGCCAGAAGAGCATGCTCCCGGCGATCATGAGCGTGCCGATAGTAAGGATAAGTTTTCCGGTCAGAGAGTTAAAAGATTTATTTACGAGCATCGCTAAAAAATTTATATCATTTGCAACAATTAAAGCAAGAAAAAACCTAAAACTGTAGATTCATTTTTTTACTTGACTTATTAGTTTGGATGTCCTATAAAATTATACCGTTATGCCCGGAACTTTTATGCCTTCAGAATATTTGCCTGTTCTCATCTTCCTGATGGTCGCAACGGCCTTCGGCATAGGTTCATTGCTCATCGGCGAACTGCTTCGCCTCAGACGACCCTATACAGAGAAGCTTATGCCTTATGAATCCGGAAATGCCCCTGTTGGCGGGCCTCACATGAGGTTCTCGGTCAAGTTCTATATTATTGCCATGCTGTTTGTTGTGTTCGATGTTGAAGCAGTGTTTCTCTATCCCTGGGCAGTGGTGTTCGATAATATCGGACTCTACGCCTTCATAGAGATGATCATATTTATGGTGATCCTGCTCGTCGGATACGTCTATGCATGGAGAAAGGAGGCATTTGTATGGGATTGATCACAACCCTTAGCACCCCTTCGCAGTCGCTTGTCGAAGTCGAAGAAGGCGTAAAGATTCTCGCGCCGAATATACTTATCACATCGATGGACAAGCTGATCAACTGGGGAAGAAGTTCATCGCTCTGGCCTATGACGTTCGGACTGGCCTGATGTGCCATCGAAATGATGGCCGTGTATGCCAGTCACAATGATCTTGACAGAATGGGAATCATCCCGAGAGGCTCTCCGAGACAGTCAGACTTCATGTTTGTCGCTGGTACAGTGACAAAAAAGATGTCCGAAATAGTCAGGCGTGTCTATGACCAGATGCCTGAACCGAGGTATGTTATCTCGGTGGGAAGTTGCGCTAACAGCGGAGGCATATTCAATACGTACAGCACGGTGCAGGGATGTGATACGTTCCTGCCGATAGATGTCTATATTCCCGGATGTCCGCCCAGGCCGGAGGCATTTATTGATGGAATCATCAAGCTACAGGAAAAAATAAAGGCTGAGCAGTTCCGCTGGAGCCGCTGGAGATAGAAAATCAGAGATTAGGGATTAACGGCTTTGGGATTGGCATTAAACAGTTTCTGCAAATCCCCAACACCAACCCCCGAATCTCTTTGAGTTAAACTATGGAACCACTACAGATAGCAGATAAGATAAAGGAGCGTTTTCCCGATGAGGTCCTTGAGATCAGGGAGTTCAGAGGTCAGGTCTCTGTCACTGTCCGAAAGGGGAGAATTGTGGAGATTAGCAGGTTCCTTCATGATGAACCTGATCTTAACTTTGATTATCTTGTGGATCTGTGTGGTGTGGATTATCTGGGCAAAAAGGAGATCAGATTTGAGGTTGTCTATCATCTGTATTCCATAAGTCACAGGCATGCCCTGCGTATCAAGGCAGAGGTCCCTGAGAATGATGCAAGGATTGACTCGGTAATGCCGGTCTGGGTAGGTGTAAACTGGCATGAACGCGAATGTTATGACATGTACGGCGTTGTTTTTGCCGGCCATCCTGACCTCAGAAGAGTGCTTTTGCCTGAGGACTGGGAAGGATATCCGCTCAGAAAGGACTATCCGTTGAAGGGACCAGTTCAGGAATGGAGCGGGTTCCTTGATGTGCTCGACAGATCGAAGAAATATAAACAATATGATTGGCAAGGATAAGAAGCAGCAACTGGCGGCATGTAACAGGCAATTATGGAAGATATAGAAAAACCGTTTGAGACAAAAGAACTGACGATCAGTATGGGTCCGCAGCATCCGGCGACGCACGGTGTATTGCGCCTGGTGCTGACCCTTCAGGGCGAGAATGTTATTAAATGCGTTCCCCACGTGGGATACCTTCACAGAGGAATAGAAAAGCTTGGTGAGAATAAGACCTATTTTGCTGCTCTGCCGCTGACTGACAGGCTTGACTACATATCCTCCATGAATAACAATGTGGGATATGTTGTTGCTGTGGAGAAACTTTTCGGCATCGAGGTACCTGAGCGGGCAAAATATATCAGGACCATCCTTGCTGAGATGGGAAGGTTGTCAAGTCATATCGTCTGGCTCGGCACCCATGTGCTCGATATCGGGGCCACAACGCCGTTTCTGCATGCCATGGTGGCAAGGGAGAAAATCCTCGATCTTTTTGAGATGATCTGCGGTGCACGACTGACCGTCAGTTTTCCGCGGGTAGGCGGAATACGCAATGATATCAGCCAGGAGTTCCTCGATCAGCTTTATGCGTTTATTCTTGATTTTCCTGCAAAGATGGATGACTATGAGACACTGGTAACCGAGAACAGGATCTGGAAGGAACGGACTGTTGATATTGGCATTATCTCGCAGGAAGAGGCTGTCAACTGGGGCCTGACCGGAGGAACACTCCGCGGTTCCGGTTCTGACTATGATGTAAGAAAGTATTTCCCCTATGATGCCTATGACAAGGTTGATTTCGATGTGCCGGTCGGGAAGAATGGCGATTGCTATGACCGCTACCTCGTCAGAGTAGGTGAGATGAGGCAATCCATCAGGATCATCAAGCAGTGCATCGAGAACCTGCCTGCAGGTCCTGTTATGGCAGATGCGCCAAAGTTTACCCTTCCGCCAAAGGATATGGTCCTTAAGGACATGGAGCATCTTATCCATCAATTTATCCTGATCACCAAGGGTCCGACCGTGCCCGAGGGCGAGATTTATGTCGGAAGCGAGGTGCCGAAGGGTGAACTCGGCTTCTTTTTTGTGAGCGACGGAACCGGGAAGCCTTACAGAATGAGAGTTCGATCTCCGTCCTTTGTGCATGCATCCGCTCTTACAAGGCTCTGTGAGGGTGGTCTAATAGCAGACGTTATTGCCAACATCGGGACGATAGATATCGTTCTGGGTGAGTGCGACAGGTAAAAAACAGGTTAAGGTTGAGGTCAATAAATCACACTCATGTTTAATGATGCATCGATAAAAGAGATCGCGGAGATCAGGTCAAAATACCCGAACAGCCGGGCAGCTCTCCTGCCGGCGCTTTATGTTGCTCAGAGGGAATTCGGATGGCTCTCTCCTGAAGCATATGAGGCTGTTGCTGACCTGCTTAACGTGCCTAAAGCGACTGCTCGGGGTGTTGGAACGTTCTACGCAATGTACAAGCAGAAACCGACCGGCAGGCACCTCATCCAGCTTTGCACGAATGTTTCCTGCATGATACTCGGCGCAGAGAAACTTGTTGATTTCCTGAAGAATACCTACGGCCTTGAGCCGGGTGGCATGTCGTCGGACGGAAGATTCTCACTGGTTATCATGGAATGCATCGGCGCATGCGGAACTGCACCCGCGATGCTGGTGAATGAGGATTTTCATGAGAACCTGACAGAAAAAAATCTGACAGAAATTCTGGGAAAATACCAATAAGGGAATGATGGAAAGCATACTCTTAAAGAACATACAGAATCCCAACTCAACAGACATTGACGAGTATAAGAAGGTGGGTGGATATACAAGCCTGTCCAAGGCGCTCGGCATGGAACCGCAGCAGGTTGTCGATGAAGTAAAAAAGGCAGGCTTAAAGGGTCGTGGCGGTGCAGGATTCCCTGTTGCCATGAAATGGACCTTTGCAGCAGCTGACCCTAAATTCCCGAAATATCTTCTCTGCAATGCGGACGAAGGAGAACCGGGAACGTTCAAGGACAGGCCTATCCTCGAGAAGAACCCGCATATTCTTATCGAAGGCATGGTCATTTCTGGTCATGCTCTCAAGGCAGAATATGGGTATATTTATCTGAGAGGTGAGTATCCGGCGGCAAAACATATCCTGAACAAGGCGATCAAGCAGGCATACGACAACAATCTTCTTGGTGAAAACATTCTTGGGAAAGGCATTACATTTCATCTTGCTGTGCATCAAGGAGCAGGAGCATATATTTGTGGCGAAGAGACTGCGCTTATCGAGTCACTCGAAGGAGATAAGGGACAGCCAAGGATCAAGCCGCCATTTCCTGTTAACGTCGGTGTATTTTCAAAGCCAACGGTCGTCAATAATGTCGAGACCCTTTCGAATCTGCCTTATATCATTGAGGCGGGTGGAGAGACTTACGCAAAGATCGGGACACCGGACTGCCCTGGCCCGAAGATATTCTGCGTCAGCGGCCATGTTGATAAACCGGGCGTTTACGAGCTTCCGATGGGGACAAAGCTGAAGGATATCATCTATACGCACTGTGGAGGCATTAAGGGGGGAAAAAAGTTGAAGGCAGTGATCCCCGGAGGCATATCAACACCTGTTCTTCCGCCTGACAAGATAGACTGTCCTATGGATTTTGTGAATATGCCGAAGCACGGCAGCATGCTTGGTTCAGGCGCGGTCATTGTTATGGACGAAAGCGTCTGTCTTGTGAAGGTATGCCATAGAGCGCTCAAGTTTTTTGAGCATGAGTCCTGCGGTAAATGCACGCCCTGCCGGGAAGGTACTGGTTGGCTCAGGGCGATCCTCGGACGAATCGAAGATGGCCACGGCGCAGAGGGAGATATTGACCTGTTACTGTCGGTCGCTGGGAATATGCTCGGTAAAACCTTCTGCCCGCTCGGCGATGGTGCCGCCAGCGTAGTTCAAAATTTCATCAAGCATTTCAGGCCGGAGTTCGAGGAGCATATCAAGGCAAAGAAATGCACGGTGAACGGATGAAAATTATCACAATAACGATAAACGGAAAAGAAATAAAGCTCGAGAAGGCTGTGACCGTCCTTGAGGCAGCGCGCTCTGCCGGCATCAAAATTCCAACGCTCTGTTATCATGAACAGCTTGAGAAATATGGCGGTTGCAGACTCTGCCTTGTTGAGGTTGAAAAGATGCCGCGGCTCCAGACTGCATGTACGCTTATGGTGGCTGACGGTATGGTCGTCAGAACCGAGACCGAACAGATCGCTGATGTGCGGCGCGGCATTCTTGAGTTTTTACTGATCAATCATCCGCTCGATTGCCCATACTGCGACAAGGCAGGCGAGTGCGATCTCCAGGACCTTGTTGAAAAATACGGGCCTGCAAAGGGAAGGTTCAAAGAGAAGAAGAGAAAGGTCAAGGAGAGCCTGGCAGACTCTGCGATTGTCAGAAATATGGAGCGCTGCATCATGTGTACGCGGTGTGTCAGGATGTGCGAAGGCAAACAGGGTGCGTCGGCTATTGCGGTCGTTGATCGCGGAGGCCATTCACATATCGAGCCTTTCTCCGGAGGCAAGTTTGACTGCGAATACTGCGGCAACTGTGTCTCGGTCTGTCCGGTGGGAGCTATCATGTCAAGACTCCACAGACACAGTTATCGGCCATGGCAGGTGAAGGAGCAGCACGAGACTGTTTGCCCTTACTGCGGTGTGGGCTGCACGGTTGTGGCGCAGGTGCGCGATGATGTTATCATGCGGGTGATCCCAAAGCTCGGTTCAGCTGTGAACAACGGCATGCTCTGTTCCCGCGGGAGATTTGGCTACGAGTTTGTCAACAGCAAGGATAGACTTACCACTCCGCTTATCAAGAAGAATGGGACACTTACTGAGGCAACCTGGGAAGAAGCGATAACCCTTGTTGCAAAAAAACTGAGTGATGTCAAGGCAACATTCAGCAGCCAGGCTATTGCAGGCATCTCTTCCCTGCGGTGCACGAATGAGGACAACTATCTGTTCCAGAAGTTCATGCGCGCCGTGGTCGGCACAAACAACATAGACACAACAGCAAGAACAGGATTCGCAGGGGCCCAGAGCTTTATTGAGAATATCTTTGGGCAGGGTTCCACAGCGAACATCATCTCAGGACTTGCAAACTCTGACACGGTCCTGGTGATCGGCGGCGATCCAACAACCATGAATCCTATTCTCGGCCTTCAGATAAGGGCTTGCGCAAGAAGAGATGGCAATGTCCTGACCATCGGGAGCATAGATGGCCTCAGACATTTTAATCCAACAAAACTTCTGCCAAAGCTGCAGACAGAGGTAGTTCTCCTGGAAGGGATAGTGACTGCGCTCAGGGCAAAGAAAGGTCTGCCGGGAGCAAATGCAGCTCTTGAAGCCAAAATAAAAGATATTACTGTCTCTGCCGGTGAGGTTACTGACAAGACTGGCGTGACGGAAACCGAGCTTTCAGTATTTGTTGATCTGCTTGCCGCTGCAGCAACATTCAGTCTCGTTATTGGCAAGGATATCGTCCAGAGCACGGGAGGAAGTTACAAACTGCTCCTGCTTTCGGCAATAAATTATCTTGCCAATGGAAGAATCTACCTTCTTTCAGAAAAAGCCAATGAGCAGGGAGCTCTTGATATGGGCTGCGCACCGGATATTCTTCCCGGATACCGGCCTGTTGCATACTCCGAGTTTAGAAAGAAATGCGAGAATGTCTGGCACACTGAATTGTCTGATAAGCCAGGCCTCAATCTCTTTGAGATGATAGATGCTGCTGAGAAGGGAACCCTAAAGGCTGTCTATGTTATGGGTGAAAACCCTCTCTGCAATATTCCAAACTCAGGCAGGGTCGAGGCAGCGTTCGGAAAGCTCGACTTTCTGGTTGTGCAGGACATCTTCCTTACTGAAATAGCAAAGCTTGCAGATGTTGTGTTTCCTGCACTTAGCTGGGCAGAGAAGGACGGCACATTCACGAACATGGAACGCAGGATCCAGCGCGTGAGAAAGTCTGTTCATAGAGAGGGCATGGAAGACTGGAAGATCATTGCTGAAATCTCAAAGAATATGGGATACAGCATGGACTATAGAGGAGCAGAAGATGTGTTCCATGAGGCAGCAAGGGTGTCTCCTCTTCACCGGGATCTGACGTATGAGGATATAGAGAATGGTGATAATATCTACCCATATAAAGGTGAGCCGCTGCGTGATACGAAGGAAGAGATACAGGTTGACAGATCTGCAGGTGCAGCAACGGGCAAGTTTTATCTGAAGATTGAGAAACCGCTTTTTCATTCAGGAACGATGAGCACAAAAGCGCCGGCCCTTGTAAACATCTATCCCCAGTCAGTAGCGCGAATCAGCACTGAGACCGCGCGGGCTCTTTCACTTACTGAGGGAGACGTTGTGCGAGTCAAGACGAAAACAGGTTCCCTTGCCCTTTTTGTTGTTATTGAAAAGAACGGCGACAGCTCGTCAGTAAAGATCGGCAACAACTTTGAGGGGAAAGGTGCGTTCAGGCTTACTGACTGCATTCTTGATCCTGTAACCAAAGCCCCCTGTCTGGATAGCATAGAGATAACCATCGAAAAGGTGACAGCATGACCAGCTTCCTTGAACCGATCCTTGCCCCGTTTCTCGGACTGATGTTGACCACTATTATTATAATTCTGATCAAGGTCGCTATAGTCATCGGCGTAACACTTCTGCATGTTGCCTATGCCACGTATTGGGAAAGAAAAGTTATCGGATTTATGCAATACAGACTTGGTCCGCGGGAGGTGGGCTGGTTTGGATTGCTGCAGCCTATCGCTGATGGAGTAAAGCTCTTTTTCAAAGAAGATATCATACCGGCGACTGCTGACAAGCCAATATTCTATTTGGCCCCTGTCATCTTTTTCGTGTCAGCACTCACATCTCTTTCTGTATTGCCGTTTTTTGAAGGCTTTGCAGTGGCTGACATCAATGTAGGCCTTCTATTTCTCCTGGCTATGTCATCCATCGGCGCATACGGCATTGTGATGGCAGGGTGGTCGTCAGGATCAAAATATTCATTCCTCGGTGGCCTCAGGTCAGCCTCTCAGGTTATCAGCTATGAGATTGCTATGGGTCTGAGCCTGGTCGGTGTTATGATCATGTCAGGTTCTCTCAATCTTTCCGAAATCGTAAAAGCTCAGCACAATTCTTTGATAGGTTTTTATGCTATTCCCCAGGCACTCGGTTTCTTTATCTTTTTTGTTGCCATGTTCGCGGAAACGAACAGGCTGCCATTTGATCTCCCTGAAGCAGAAAGCGAACTTGTTGCCGGGTATTTTACTGAATACAGCGGGTTTAGGTTTGCAATGTTCTTCCTTGGCGAGTACACAGGTATGCTTATTATGTCTGCCATAGGCACGCTCTGCTTTCTTGGCGGCTGGACATTGCCGAGGTTTATCATGGACCTGCTGCCGTTTCTCTCCAAGCTGCCGCCCATTGTCTGGGTTGTGGTGTTCCTTGGCAAGGTATACTTCTTTATGTTCATGTTTTACTGGATACGAGCGACGCTGCCCCGTTACCGCTATGATCAGCTCATGAACATAGGATGGAAAGTCCTCATTCCGCTTGCCCTGGTGAATATTGTAATTACCGGCACGCTGAAGATCATGGGATGGTTCTGATGAAGAATTCCTTAATAAAAATAATGTTTTTTACCGAGATACTGAAGGGCATGGCCCTTACCTTCAAAACACTTTTCAAGCCGGCAGTGACACGGCGGTATCCGCTCGTAAAGGTGCCTGCTCAGCCTGGGTACCGCGGTCTGCATGCGCTTGCGAAAGACAATACCGGAAGAATGAAGTGCGTGGGCTGCGGCCTCTGCGGCGCCTACTGCCCGTCACAGTGCATTCATATTTATACGACAGAGGGTGAGGATCATAACAAGGTCGTTGACCGTTATGAGGTCGATGTTCTCAGGTGTATCTTCTGTGGATTTTGCGTTGAGGCATGTCCCTTTGGCGCCATAACTCTGAGCGAGCACTATGAATATTCCAGCTACTCGAAAGATGCGTTCTATATGAACAAAGAGAAACTGCTCGAAAACTGGGATAAGTATTTTGAAGGTGAAAAAGGGAAACAGTATTTTAAGAAATTCTGGAGGCCCCTGACCGAGGACTTCAAGGGCAATCCTGAACAGGCTATGTTCAGCAAAATAACCAGAAAGGAAAAAAGATAGATGCTGCAGCAACTTTTCTTCGGCTATTATGCATTTACGATTATCGTCCTGTCGCTGCTTGTCGTGACGCGCAGGAACCCGGTACATAGCGTGATGTGGATGCTGCTGCTATTTTTCCATATCGCGGGCCTTTATCTCTTCCTGAATGCCGAGTTTATCGCGGCGATCCAAGTGATAGTCTATGCCGGCGCGATCCTGGTTCTGTTCCTTTTTGTAGTTCTGCTTCTTAACCTGAAAGAGGAGATCTCGATCAAGCAATTTGTTGGTTCCTGGCCTGCCGGACTTTTTGTTGCAGGTCTGCTTTTTGTCTCTGTGGTGTCTGCTCTTGGGTCCTATATTCAGGGGCCTGCCGGCAAGTATACCATTGAAGCTGTCAGGAGTGTGACGCACACAAAGGCTTTGGGAAAGCTTCTGTATACCGAGTATCTGTTCCCCTTTGAAATAGCGTCCCTGATTCTGCTTGTGGCTGTCGTAGGTGCGATTGTCCTTGCAAAGAGGAAGCTGAGGAGTTAATGATGGTTCCCTTGAACTGGTATCTGATCCTGAGCGCAGCGGTCTTCATGATAGGCATGTTCGGCTTCCTCACCAGGAAGAATGTTATCATCATGTTCATGTCGATTGAATTGATGCTGAATGCCGTGAATATAAGCCTTGTATCCTTTAGCCATTATCTGCAGGATCTGCGCGGCCATATCCTCGTATTTTTTATCATCACCGTGGCAGCAGCAGAAGCAGCAATAGGGCTTGCGATCATCCTTGCACTATTCAGGAACAAGCAGACAGCACATGTTGATGAAATGAATGAGATGAAGGGATAGAATGATGACCAGTTATGCGCTGATACCGTTCCTGCCGCTCGCTGCCTTTGTAATCAACATTCTCTTTGGCAGGAAATATCTGAAGGAAAATGCTCACTGGGTGTCTATCCTGGCCGTAGCAGGGTCCTGGGTGGTGGCAATGATGGCGCTTACGGAAGTGCTTTCCGGCAAGAAGATCAATTATGATCTCTATACCTGGATCCTTTCCGGAGGGTTCAAGGTATCGGTTGGGTTTCTCATAGATCAGCTTACGGTTGTAATGCTTATCGTGGTCACGACCTGCAGCATGCTCATTCATATTTACTCTGTAGGGTACATGCATGGCGATCCCGGTTATTACCGATTCTTCTCCTATCTCAGCCTTTTCACCTTCTCAATGCTCATGCTCGTCATGGCGAACAACTTTCTCCAGCTTTATTTCGGATGGGAAGGTGTTGGCCTCTGCTCCTACTTCCTGATCGGCTACTATTTCAATAAGAAGTCAGCATCAGATGCAGGCAAAAAGGCGTTCATCGTGAACCGTTTCGGCGACTTTGGTTTCGGTATCGGGATATTTATTATCTTCCTGACTTTCGGAACGGTGTATTACGAGCCGGTATTCAGCCAAGCCGGGAGCTTTGCGAATGCTTCAATCAACTTCCTTGGCTATGACGTGCATCTTATGACTCTCATTGCGCTTCTGCTCTTCTGCGGTTCGGTTGGAAAATCGGCACAGATGCCGCTCCATGTCTGGCTGCCGGATGCCATGGAAGGCCCTACTCCGGTCAGTGCGCTCATTCATGCAGCAACCATGGTAACTGCCGGTGTTTTTCTTGTTGCACGCTGCAGCCCTATTTTCAGCCTCTCAGAGACGGCGCTGATGGTCGTTGCTCTTACAGGAGCGGTAACATCGCTTTTTGCCGCAACTATAGGCCTTGTGCAGAATGATCTGAAAAGGATCATTGCGTACTCGACAGTAAGCCAGTTAGGGTATATGTTTCTTGCCTGCGGCGTTGGCGCATACACTGCCGGCGTATTTCATCTTTACACTCATGCATTCTTCAAGGCGCTCCTTTTCCTCTGTGCAGGAAGCGTGATGCATGCTATGGGCGGAGAACTTAATATCCAGAAGATGGGAAATCTGAAAAAATACATGCCTGTTACTTATATAACCATGCTTATAGCATCCTTCAGTATTGCCGGTGTTCCAGGTCTTGCAGGGTTTTTCAGTAAGGACGAAATACTCTGGCTTGCGTACTCAGGCCCGAGTCATGTCGGCAAACTTGTCTGGCTCATGGGAACCTTTGTTGCTTTTCTGACTGCATTTTATTCGTTCCGGCTCATATTCCTGACATTCCATGGAAAGTTCCGTGGTACGCATGAACAGGAACATCATCTCCATGAATCTCCCAAGTCCATGACTGTGCCGCTCATGGTTCTCTGTGTTGGCGCCGTTGCAGCGGGCTGGGTGGGCATACCGCATCTTGTTGGCGGCGGAGCACATTTTACCGAGTTCATGAAACCCGTGTTAGGCCATCCTGAAGGGCATGGTACGCATGCAGAGGAGTGGATGGTCATGGGAATATCCGTGTTTGTAGGATTTGCAGGGATTGGCCTTGCCTACTTCATGTACATCCTTCGGCCCGAACTGCCTGCCCGGATTGCTCAGCAGTTTAGCGCAATTCACAGGGTCCTCTTTAATAAATACTATATTGATGAGCTCTACGATTTCATGATAATCAGGCCGACGATCTGGATCGCAAAGAACGTTCTTATTGGGGTTACGGACGCGCGCATTATCGAGGCTATTGTCAATGGTGTGCCGAATGCGATTGCTGCCTTCAGTTCAGGCCTGAGGCGAATTCAGACAGGGCTTATGCAGCACTATGCGACCATTATGGCAACCGGTATCCTGCTGATTATTGCCATGATGCTCCTGAGGTAGATGATGGAACAGACGATGAATAACGCATTGGGATTTCCGATATTGAGCATGCTTATCTGCTGGCCGCTGGTCGGAGCAGCCTGCATTTTGTTCATCAACCGGACGAATGAGAAGGCGATCAAGATGGTGAGCCTTCTGTACAGCGTTGCAACGTTTTTCCTCTCGATCTTTCTCTTTAGCCATTTCGATAAATCAACGTTTATGATGCAGTTTGTCGAACGTTATGAATGGATACCGTATCTGAACATGTATTACCATCTTGGCCTTGACGGTATCAGTGTGCTTTTTGTTCTTCTTGCGACCCTCGTCACGATCCTTTGCGTGCTGATCTCATGGGAATCGGTCAAGATGAAGACAAAGGAATTCTTCATCTGCCTTCTGGTGATCGAAAGCGCCATGATTGGGGTCTTCTGCTCCCTTGATTTCATGCTCTTCTACTTATTCTGGGAGGCGATGCTTATTCCCATGTATCTGCTTATCGGTGTGTGGGGAGGGCCAAACAGGGTATATGCAGCAGTGAAGTTTTTTCTTTATACGCTTGTTGGCAGCGTGCTGATGCTTGTCGGCATCATCGTTCTCTATTTCTATGCCGGCAGGACTTTTAATATCCTTGAGCTGATGACAAAGGCATATCCGTATAAGATGCAGTTAATGCTCTTCTGGGCATTCTTTGCAGCCTTTGCCGTGAAAGTGCCCATGTTTCCGGTACATACGTGGCTGCCTGATGCTCACACCGAGGCTCCAACTGCCGGCAGTGTCATTCTTGCCGCAGTACTTATCAAGATGGGAGCGTACGGTTTCCTCAGATTTTCGCTGCCGCTTCTCCCTGATGCTTCCCGGGAGATGGCGCCTGTCATGATTGCGCTATCTGTAATTGCTATCATCTACGGCGGTATCATCTGTCTTGCACAGACAGACCTGAAAAGGCTTATCGCATACAGCTCTGTAAGCCACATGGGGTTTGTGACCCTTGGTATATTTGCCCTGAATACGCAGGGCGTTGAGGGCGGCATACTGCAGATGCTGAACCACGGTATTGTTACCGGAGGCCTGTTCTTGAGTGTTGGCATCATCTATGAAAGAACACATACCAGAGTGATCGCAGATTACGGCGGAGTTGCATCAGTGATGCCGATATACGCTTCGCTTTTTATTGTCTTTACGTTTGCGTCCATAGGCCTGCCTGCAACGAATGGTTTTGTGGGAGAGTTCCTCATTCTTTTGGGCGGTTTTAAGGCAAGCCAGTGGGCTGGGGTGCTCTCGGCAACAGGCATCATTATTGGCGCAGGATACATGCTCTGGCTTTATCAGAGGGTATTTTTTATGGAAGCGAGCCCAAAAGTTACGGGACTGCAGGATCTAACCACCAGGGAACTCATCACACTTCTTCCGATGGTTGTCCTGATATTCTGGATCGGTATATATCCGGGCACTTTCCTGAGCTTCATGCACCCGACAGTCCAGCACCTTCTTGAGAGGGTAAACAATGGAAGCGCACCGTCAGTAGCAGTGAATATCATGGGACTTCTGAAATGAGAAATACGATAATGGGAAATAGAGAAACCAGAATGCAGAATTCAGAAAATATCAGAGAAATAGTTCTCTCTCGGCTCCTGTCTCCTGTTTTTGGGGGGTGCTCATGCCTTTGGTAATGCCTGACCTTAAGCCCTTGATGCCTGAGATTGTGATGACTGTTATTGCAATCGCCATGCTCATGCTGGAACTGGTGATCAAAAGGAAAGAGACTATAGGATTTCTGACTATAATCGGGGGATTCATTGCCTGTTTTATGCTTGTTGGTTCCACGGGCACGACCTTTGGCGGCATGTATGTTTCTGACGGGTACAGCACCTTCTTCAAGCTCATCTTCCTGATCAATCTGATCCTTACGGTTCTGATGTCGTCGAAATACCTTGAGACCCTGAAGATCAACTTCGGGGAATACTACAGTCTTATCCTCTTTGCAACGCTTGGCATGATGCTTATGGCATCTGCTGCTGATATCATCGTCCTCTATCTTGGCCTTGAGCTTATGGCACTGAGCACCTACATACTTGCCGGATTCATCCGCTATGATATCAAGTCGAACGAAGCTGCCATGAAATACCTGCTTTTGGGTGCATTTGCATCAGCTATACTTCTGTATGGAACATCGATGATCTACGGCCTCACTGGTACGACAAACCTTAGGGATATTTCGGCATATATAGTGAAAACCGAACTTGCCTCAAATCCTGTGCTGATGCTTTCAATGATCCTTTTTGCCGTTGCCTTTTCCTTCAAGATCGCTGCAGTGCCGTTTCATATGTGGGCGCCTGATGCATACGAGGGTGCTCCCACACCGATAACCGCATTTATGTCAGTCGGACCAAAGGCGGCAGGGTTTGCCGTGCTCGGCAGGGTATTTTTCACGGCTTTCGGTTCTGTTCGCATAGACTGGGCGGTGATATTCATTCCGATAGCGATCCTCACCATGGCTGTCGGAAACATCGTTGCTCTATCGCAGACGAATATCAAGAGAATGCTGGCATACTCCTCGATCGCACATGCCGGATACATGCTTGTTGGCATCATAGCAGGAACTTCTGACGGCATGGCGAGCGTGCTCAACTATATGCTTATCTACGCCTTCATGAACATCGGAGCCTTTGCCATTATTGTTATGCTCAGAACTGAGACCTTTAAGGGTGAGGATATTGAAGATTATCAGGGCCTATCGAAGACCCATCCGATGGCAGCAGCCCTTATGCTTATCTTCATGTTCTCGCTTACCGGCATACCACCCATGGCAGGCTTTATGGGCAAGTTCTATCTCTTCATGTCTGCCATCAGTGCCGGGTATACCTGGCTCGTGATTGTAGCTGTTCTCTTTAGTGCCATATCTGCATATTTCTATCTCAGGATTGTTATGGTTATGTACATGAAAGAGCCAAAGGAAGAAGTGCAGCTCAACAGCTCCCCAGGACTTGCGCTTGCGCTTATCGTCACTGTAACTGCGGTGATATTCATCGGTATTTTGCCGTCAAAGTTCCTCATGTTCGCCAGACTGGCAATCTCCGCGTTTTAGCGCGCTCCCTGTCGTGTTGTGGTCTTTAGCCTGCAAAGCTGAATACCTTTAAGTTGCTTTTTTCGTATCAACCCCAGTAAAATACCAACCTGTAGTCACTCCTGGCTGTAAATCCCGGAAATGTGCTTCGATGCAACAGTTTTGCCTGCTTATTGCCTTGGAGATAATTTAAACAAAATGAGGTATCAATGAAACGCGAGAATTTAAGAAACATAGCAATTATAGCCCATGTTGACCATGGCAAGACAACGCTTGTTGACGGCCTGTTAAGGCAGTCAGGCACCTTTCGTGCCAACGAGAGGGTGCAGGAGCGGGTTATGGACAACATTGACCTGGAGCGCGAACGCGGTATTACGATCATGGCAAAAAACACGGCTGTTGATTATCAGGGCACGAAGATCAACATCATTGACACGCCAGGTCATGCTGATTTCGGCGGAGAAGTTGAGCGGACGCTCAAGATGGTCGATGGCGTTCTTCTGCTTGTTGACGCATCAGAAGGTCCGCTGCCCCAGACACGATTTGTGCTGAAAAAGGCTCTTGAACTGAACCTCCCACCCATTATTGTGGTGAATAAGATAGACAGGCCTGATGCGCGAATTCAGGATGTTTTGAATGAAGTCTACGACCTTTTTATCGATCTCGATGCAACCGAAGACCAACTCGATTTTCCAATTGCCTATACGAACGCAAAGCTGGGAACTGCAAAGCTTGACCTGAATGAAGAAAATACAGACCTGAAGCCGCTTTTTGAGCTTATTTTGAAAACCATTCCCGCTCCTCAGGGAGACGCGAGCGGCGTGCTCCAGCTTCTGGTTACTAATATCGACTATAACGACTATGTAGGCAGACTTGCAATCGCAAGAGTCTTTTCCGGCACGGTAAATGTGGGCGACTGGGTGGCTGTTGTTAACAGTGACGGAGAGACCGTCAAGACAAAAGTAACCCAGCTCTATGGTTTCCAGGGACTTGACCGCGTTGATATCAAAGATGCCTCAGTAGGCGACATTGTTGCGCTTGCGGGCATTGAAGGCATAAACATTGGCGATACAATAACTAATCTGGAAAACCCGAAGCCACTTCCTCGTATCACGGTTGATGAACCGACCATATCAATGGTTTTTGCGGTGAACACCTCTCCCTTTGCAGGAAAGGAAGGGAAATATGTTACGTCAAGAAACATCAGGGAACGGCTCGAAAAGGAGCTTCTCTATAATGTTTCGATCAAGGTTGATTTCAGCAATATGGATGCCTTCAGAGTCATGGGCAGGGGTGAGCTTCAGCTCGCAATCCTGATCGAGATGATGAGAAGGGAAGGATATGAGCTTTCTGTTTCCATGCCCGAGACGATTACTAAAGAGATCAACGGCAAGGTACATGAGCCTATGGAGATGCTGGTGATAGATGTGCCAGAGGAGTATGTTGGTGTCGTTACCCAGCAGGCCGGCATGCGCAGAGGAAGAATGCAGAAGATGCAGAACAATGGCCATGGAAGAGTACGCGTTGAGTTCAGAATACCTTCTCGCGGACTTATTGGGTTTCGTTCTCAGTTTCTGACTGACACGCGCGGCACTGGCCTTCTGAATCATCTCTTTGACGGATACGAGCCCTGGCAGGGGCCCATATCAAAGCGTATGACCGGAGCGCTTGTTGCTGACCGGTCAGGCAAGACAACAACCTATGCACTGTTTCATCTTCAGCCCCGCGGCACGCTTTTCGTCCAGGAAAACATTCCGGTATATGAAGGTATGATCATCGGCGAGAATTCCAGGGACAATGATCTTGACGTAAACGTTATCAAAGAAAAGAAGATGACGAATATGCGGGCATCAGGAGCGGATGAGGCTCTTCAGCTCATACCTCAGAGACTCATGAGTCTTGAGCAGGCAATAGAATTCCTCAAGGAAGACGAGCTTGTCGAGATAACGCCCCACTCTGTCAGACTGAGGAAAAAGGTGCTTCAGGCAGGCAAGAGGCCCCGTCATAAAGAAGCAGGTTCTTGATCTGAATAACGAGTAAACACAAGGAGATCCTCGCTCAAGCGCAGCTACTGAGGGGAATAGTCTGTAGGTGTTTAGTCTGTTAGTGATGAGAAATAACCAACAGTAGACTAAACAACCTGAGCAGTTACGATAAAGCTGGGATTAAGAAGATTCTCTTTGTTATATGACAGCGGTTCCCGTGAGTCTGCTCTGAGGACTCTCCCACCTGCCTGCTCCACAATTGCCTGTCCTGCTGCAGTGTCCCATTCCATGGTTGGGCCAAATCGCGGATAAACATCTGCCTTGCCTTCAGCAATAAGGCAGAACTTGAGCGAACTCCCTGCTGCCAGAAAATCGACCTTTTCATGCCTTGTTTTCAGATCATTGATAAACTGTTCTGTTTCTGGTGACATATGTGAACGGCTGCCGATGACTGTAATGAGAGAGGCAGAGGGTAGAGGGCAATGGGCAATGGGAAGACGGGATGATATATTCAGCAGTCCTTCAATCGAGGCAGGTACCACTGCATTGGATAATTCGAACTTGTATGAACCAAGACCCTCAGAAGCAAAGTAGAAGATATTCTTCACCGGAACGTATATAACACCGAGCAAAGGGCGGCCGTTCTGTATCAGAGCGATATTTACGGTAAATTCGCCATTGCGTTTAACAAATTCCTTGGTCCCGTCAAGGGGGTCCACAAGCCAGAACATGTCCCAGGACTTCCGTTCGTCATAGGATATGTTTCTGCCTTCTTCGCTCAGAAGGGGAAGCTGGCAAGCTGGCAAGCTGGCAAGCTGGCAAGCTATTATCTCATGTGACCTTCTATCGGCAAGGGTAAGCGGACTTTTATCGTCTTTCTGCTCAACAGCGAAGTCAGAGTTGTAGACTTCAAGAATGGCAGTGCCTGCTTCATGAGATATGCGAAGCAGTTGCGGGATGGCTGATATGATTATTCCCATGGCTATGCCGGACATTTAAACGATCTTTTTGCTCTTGAGAAAACTGAAGATTTTTTCAACGCTCTGATCAATAGTAAGATGATCAGATTCTATCAAAATCTCGGGGGATTTTGGAGGCTCATAGGGGTCGGAGACACCGGTGAAAAAGGGGATTTCACCCTTTCGGGCTTTCTTGTACAGACCTTTCGGGTCTCGCTCTTCGCAGACAGCTATATCGCACTTCACATACACTTCAATGAACTCTTCGTGATCAGCATCGAAGAGAGCCCTGATGGAATCCCGGTCTTTTGTATAGGGTGATATGAAAGCTGCTATGGTGAGCACTCCGGCATCTACAAGCAGCTTGGCAACTTCTCCGACACGCCGCAGATTCTCTTTCCTGTCGTCAGCGCTGAATCCAAGATCTTTACAGAGGCCATGGCGCACATTGTCACCATCAAGGACAAACGTATTGATCTTGTTATGAAACAGCCTGTGCTCGAGCTCTGCTGCGATGGTGGATTTGCCTGAGGCAGACAGGCCTGTTATCCAGATGAGCGGCGACCTGTGCGCATTCTGCATCCAGCGGTCTTTCTTTGTGATCCTGGCGTTGTGCCATTTTATATTGTGGTCTTTATTCATGGATTTAGTTGCCCGAGAATCATATGGTTCCCCTTACCTATATTTTGTCCTAATTGATGTTGGCTGGATAACCTCGTTATTTGCGGAGAAAAATGGAAGGTGTTACTACTCATCAGCCTCTTCTTCCTTAACCTTTTCAATGCAGTCAGGGCATATTCCATGCGTGAAAAGAGCTTCAGTGTGTTCTTCCACATATCTTTCCACGTTATTCCAGTAACCCCTGTCATCACGAATCTTTTTGCACCAGGCGCACATGGGGATCATACCCTTCAATGTGTTGATCTTTTCGAGGGATTCCTTTAGCTGTGCGATGAGATTCTCTTTTTCTCTCTCGGCATTCTTGCGATCAGTTATATCCCTAACCGCCTCAATGCCAGCGACGATCTCGCCACGAGCATTGCGCAAGGCTGATGATATGATCTCGTAATGAATCTTGCCGTTATCTGTTATCCTGAACTGCTCTTTTCTGTGAATCTGGCCATCCTTGAAAGAAAGAGATAGATGACATCCCTCGCAAACACGGTCTTTCTTCTGATAGCCCTTGTAGCAGTATTCACCGGCGTGGTCGCCGACAAGCTGCTTGTGCCGCTCGTTCTGAAAAAGGACCTTGTAGTGAATGTCCTGAATGCTGATCCCGTCTCCCAGGGTAGCTATGATGGCTTCAGTTTTTGCCTTCTCGTCATTTGCCCGCACAACGGCTTCTCGCATCATTTTCTGGACGCGGTTGAATTTGGTCCTTAGCTTTTCTGTATCTGCAGCCCTTTGACGCAGTTCCGTTAATTCTGCAATAAGCTGATCTTTAGTTTTGTTTTTATCTTCCATTATGATGTTTCGCGATCAAATGTTCTGAACAATGCACATATTTATGTTATTGATTTTGCAGGATTATTACAGAAAATGTAAAGCGGTTGATGAATATGAAGGCGGTATAAATAATTAATCAATAAGGCAGGCGAATGAGCCTGCCTTATTGATCGTCAGAAGACTACTTTTTTGTTATCTCGTATTTTCCGTCTTTATCAATCTGGATAACTGCGTTTAAAAAGCGGGTCTTAAAGCCTGCTTCCTTGAGCTCCTCAAAGACGTTTTCAGCACGGATGCCAGTGGCGCAATGCGTTATGATCTCTTTGTCCTTTGGAAGTTCTTTCAGTCTGATTTTAATGAGGCTCTCAGGGATATTGGTGGCTCCCCTGATCATACCGTTAGCAGTTTCATCCGATTCTCTGACATCAAGGATTATTTTGTCAGGAGAACCTTTTTCTGCAATTGCCTTGAATTCTTCTATCGCTATTTCGCCCGGTCTCGGTTTCGGAACATACGATATCGCTGTTGCAAGTTTGCCTTTTTCTGCCTTGCCGCCATCTTTTGTCCAAGCTGCAATACCGCCATTCAGCAGAGAACTGTTTCCGTATCCCCAGGTTCTGACGGTCTTGAATGCTTCTTCATCTAACTTGTCTGCATAGATAATAATAGGTGCTGACTTGTCGCCAGGGAACCTGTCTTTTGCTGTTGAGAGGTCTTTTGCCGGAATCGAGACTGCTCCAGGTATAAAGCCCTTCTCAGCTTCCTTTGAGTCCCGAAGGTCGATAAGCACATGGGCGATGTCCTTGTCCATAAGCTCTTTGAGCGCTGCAGGCTCTGAAACTATGAGATTGCCTCCTTTTTTCCATGCAGGCAGTCCATCGTGGAATACCTTAACCTTTGTGTGTCCTGCTGCTTCTGCCCGACGGGCAGACTCTGGGCTCAACCTTCAGGTAACGCCACCACAGTAAAAGATAATGAGTTTGTCCTTCTCCTTTGGCAGTATTTTATCTTTCAGTTCATCGAATTTGGTGTTATCGAGAGATACTGCATAAGGAATATGGCTCTCGTTGAACCTTGGCTTAGGCCTTGAATCAACGAGTAGATAACCCCCTTTCTCAGGAGCCAAAGCGGTTAGCTTTACGAGCTCATCAACAGAAACGAGCTTTTCCGGAGCGACCTTGGCTGGCGGCTTAACTGCCAGACTTACTGCATAGGGCTTCTTTTCGTCGCCGCTGAACCTGATGCCAATCTCTTTATCCTTGGCGATCGAAATGAGCTTGTCTGCGCCGCTGAGCTTCAGGTCTTCGCCGTAATTTATTATCCATACAAGCTTCTGACCCACCTGGACATTAATAGTTTTGAACTTTTCTGAGACTGATACAAGGGTGCCCCTAACCAAGTCTTTTTCAGGCTGATGGCACTGTTTGCATGGAGCCAGAACCGTAGGCTTTTCTGCAAATGATAGCCCTGCTGTTGCAAGAAGGACCATTGCTACCACTGAAGCTACAAAAAATAATCGCACATTCCTGATAACCATAAATAACCTCCTATCTAAAATTATAAATATAAGTTAAGTTTATTCGATACTCATTAACTTGTCAATACGTTGGCAAAGCTTCCGGTAATGAGCTCTCAGTCCAAGGATAAGAGGACATTTGCATATAAAAAACATGTTGAATTTATTGGTGAAATAGGGAAAATAGAAGCTGAGAAAGGTGTAAGGCGTAAACGGATGAATCTGGAACAGCTGTAATCCGTGAGCTTTTTCATTTATTTATTATGAAACGCTCATGCACTTTTGCCCCATTACCCATGACTGAACAAAAAGGAGACTTATGAGACCAGTAACAACCTTCCGAGTCATACCAAAGATTCCTGAGAGCATAGAGAAACTGAGAGCTCTTGCCTATAACCTCAACTGGAGTTGGGATTATGAGGCTGTTTCTCTTATCAGGAGGATGGATCATGACCTCTGGGAGGAAGCTGATCATAACCCTGTCAAGATCCTCGGCATGATCAGTCAGGAGCGGCTCGATGAGCTCTCGAAGGACGATGGATTCCTTGCCCATTACCGCAGAGTAACGGAAAAATTCGAGCGATACATGCAGGAGCCGAAATGGTATGACAGACATTTCGGGAAAAAGGATGCGATCATAGCTTATTTCTCTCTGGAGTTTGGCATTACAGAGGCGCTGCCCATCTATTCAGGTGGCCTTGGAATTCTTGCAGGAGACCACTTGAAATCAGCTTCTGATCTTGGTATTCCCCTTGTCGGCGTAGGGCTCCTTTACCAGTGCGGCTATTTCAGGCAACACCTTAACTACGATGGCTGGCAGGCAGAAAGCTATCCGATCAACGATTTTTACAATATGGCTGTTGAAGAGGTTAAAGGCCAGGATGGCAATAATCTTGTCGTATCGATTGACATGTCAGGCAGAAAGGTTTATGCAAAGGCATGGCTTGCGAACGTCGGCCGCGTCCGGCTCTACCTTCTGGATACAAACATTTCTCTGAACGCAGGGCCTGATCACGATATAACGGACGAACTATACGGCGGAGACAACGAAAAGAGGATGCAGCAGGAGATGGTGCTCGGTATCGGGGGCATCAGGATGCTCAAGCAGCTCGGCATCATGCCGGCGGTCTGTCATATGAATGAGGGTCATTCAGCTTTTCTGGGGCTCGAGCGCGTCAGAATTCTGATGCAGGAAGAGAAGATGTCATTCAGGCAGGCTATAGAGGTCGCAAGGGCGGGCGGCGTATTTACCACGCATACGCCGGTGCCTGCAGGCATTGATGTATTCCCTTCTGATCTTATGAAAAAATATTTCTTTGACTATGCAAAGGAACTGGGTATCAGCTGGGATGATTTTCTTGCATTGGGCGCCGACAGTTACGACAACAGGCATAATGGTTTTTCTATGGCAGCTCTGGCATTTCACCTCTCTGAAAGGTCTAACGGAGTAAGCAAGCTCCATGGACATGTTTCAAGAAATATCTTCAGATACATATGGCCTGGCCTCCCTCAGGACGAGATTCCGATTACATCGATCACAAATGGCATTCACCACAGATCCTGGATATCCCATGACATGGAGTCGCTCTACTATCGGTACATGGGAGAAAATTGGATACAGGAACCGCAGAACATGAATAAGAAGGAACACGTTGACGAGATACCGGATGAGGAACTCTGGAGGACCCATGAGCGCAGAAGGGAAAGACTGGTATCCTTTGCCCGGAAGAAGCTGAAAAAACAGCTCATCAGGCGTGGTGCGCCGATCACAGAGATCAAGACAGCAGAAGAGGTCCTTGATCCTGAGATACTTACTATTGGGTTTGCGAGAAGGTTTGCTACATACAAAAGGGCGGACCTTATACTGCGTCACCCGGATCGGCTTGCCCGCATACTGAACAATGAGAACAATCCCGTTCAGATCATTTTTTCCGGCAAGGCGCATCCCAAGGATACGCCGGGCAAGGAACTGATCCGGGAGCTTGTTCATCTTTCTCAACGGGAGGAATTCAGAAAGCGTATAGTGTTTCTTGAGGACTATGACATTGCGATTGCCCGCTATCTTGTGCAGGGCGTTGATGTCTGGCTCAACACACCACGCAGGCTTTACGAGGCATCAGGCACCAGCGGCATGAAAGCCGCGGTAAATGGTGTCCTTAACATGAGCATTCTGGACGGCTGGTGGGACGAGGCCTTCAAGCCGGGTATCGGCTGGGCGATCGGCAAGGTGGACGAATACTCTGACATCAATTACCAGTATGACATTGAGGCAAATGCCATCTATGACCTGCTTGAGAAGGAGGTTATCCCGCTTTTTTATACAAGAGGCACCGATAAACTGCCCCGCGGCTGGATACATTACATGAAGGAATCTGTACGGAGCCTTTACCCTGTGTTCAATACCAACAGGATGGTCATTGAATACACAGAGAGGTGCTACAACAAAGCAGAGAGCCGCTTCGGTTTTATCACGCAAAACAACTTTGAGAATGCAAAGGCGCTTGCCGGGTTCAAGGATGGAATAGCCGGGAAGTGGTCAAAGATAAAGATCGAGGACATACGTTCGGATGCAGAGGAAAAGGTGATGATCGGAAACTGCCTTACCGTGCTCGCAACCGTGAACCTTGGAGAGATCAACCCGGATCATGTTGATGTGCAGGTCTATCATGGGCTTGTGGATAACACGGGCATGATCACTGAGGGAGTTTCAGACAGTCTTAAAGATATCAGAAAACTGAGCGATGGCAAGTATGAATTCTCCGGCTGTCTTAACTGTACACTGAGCGGAATGCAGGGATTCTCGATAAGAATCCTTCCGAAGAACGATCTTCTTGAGAACCCCTTTGTGCCAGGCCTCGTTAAATGGGCAGTGTAAAGAGGTATCGGGTAAAAGGATAAGAAGGCGAAACGTATGAACATAGATGAACTTCTTGCCTCTCTCAAGAGCGGACAGGGTCTTGAACGGGCAAAGGCAGCTGAAGCCTTGGGAAAAGCAAAGGACAGAAAGGCAGAAAAAGCCCTTGTTCAGGCTCTTCATGACAAGAACTCGGCGGTCAGAAATAATGCGGCTTTTGCGCTTGGCATGATCGGCGCATCTGATGCTGTGCCCGACATTATGCTGTTGCTCAAGGATCCCGAGGAATGGGTGCGTAAAAGTGCTGCAAAGACGCTGGGTCTGCTCCGTGCGCATGGCGCAGTTGTCGAACTTGTTGCAGCGCTGAGCGATCCTTCTTACATGGTGAGGAAGAATGTTGCGAGAAGCCTTGGCCAGATCGGTGGAGAGACTGCAGAGAAGGCCCTTGAAAAGGCGGTGTCTGACCCTGATCGCATAGTCGCTCATGCTGCAAAGGAAGCCTTGGAAAAACTTCAAAGCGGATAATTATAAGATCGCTATATGGTAACAGCGCGGAAAACTAATATTGCCCTACTGATTGTTTTTGTGATGGTCACTATGGTTGCCTCGATTTCTTTTGCAGTGGAGCATAAAATAAAGGTCAGGGTGCCTGGCATAACCTGAGCCTCCTCAGCCATGGCTGCCAGTGACGCGGCCAAGTCCCTTCCCGGCATCTTGTTCGTGGACGACGATATGGTGAATGCAACGCTGACTATAATCTTTGATGATACGAATATTGATCTGGATTCGATAAAAGCTGTGATGAAGAAAGCAGACTTCCCCATAGAAGGTGAGCCGGAGATTTTAAAGTAGTGCCACAGTTGCAGCTATCTTGATGAACATATCTTAATCTTTCTCAGTCCCTCCCTGTGGTATCATTCCCGCTAATCATTATGCATTATCCATTCGTAGGAGCTTGGCAAATTCTGTCAAAAAATACTGTATTTATTATTTCGGGAGGTCCCATGTCTAAGAAATTTGCGATGAAAGATATTCTAAAAGTTCCTGCTCATATTCTGTCACATGTGATCATTATCGCTATCAGCGCAGGCATTGCGCTTTCGTTTCCCTACATTGTAGGGTCCCTGTCTCATGCTTTTATGACGTCCTGGGCTGTTATCGGCAATGAGAAGATATTTCTCCTGATTGCAGAGACTGTCCTGGCAGTTCTACTTATCCTATTTTTTAATTACCTGGGCTGGGTCTGGAGGGACAGAAGGCTTGCTCGCATCGCACGGGCTGCAGGGCTTTTATATGCATCATCTTCCAGAGGTGTATTTGCGAGACGTCGCAACAGAAAGCTGAAAGAGGCTCAGGGCATAGCCCGGGATGTGATGGTGATCGGCTCAACTGGCTTTAGGACCTTCGAGGATCCGCGGGGAGATCTTCATGCAGTCATAAAGAACTGCAGAAAGGCAAAGATCATGCTCCTTAACCCGGCAAGTGAGGGAGCAGCCGCGCGAGCAAAGAGCATTCTTGATCCCGAGATCACCCCCGATAAGTTCAGGGAGCAGATCAAAAGAAGTATCGTTTTCTTGAAAGAACTTAAGGCCGTTCAGAAAGATATCAGACTGAAACTATACCATGATGTTCCATTTCTGAAGATGGCCTTGTCAGGAGACTATTTATGGGTGAACCATTATCATGCAGGACTCGATGTGCAGGTCATGCCTGAATATGTCTTTGTTCACAACCAGGATCCCGGAAGCCTTTATACCATATTCTACCAGTATTTCCTTAATCAATGGGCTGACCCGCGAATTCCCGAATATGACCTGGAAACGGATGAGCTTGTTTATCGGGATATTTCAGGAAATGAAGAAAAAAGGGAGCGGATTGAAAAGATGGAAACTGCTACTTACTGAATCAAAGAGGGGCAAGCGAGAAATATCTCCCTGCCCCTCCTGATATTCCGGTCTGAGAATAGTGCTATTTCTTTTTTGCGGCTGTTTTCTTGACGACCTTTTTTGCCGCTGCCTTCTTCGGAGCCGCCTTTTTTGCAACGGTCTTCTTAGCAACAGCCTTCTTTACAACGGCTTTCTTCGGCGCAGCCTTTTTCGCTACAGCTTTTTTGACAACTGCCTTCTTTGCGGTCTTCTTTGCAACAGCCTTCTTCGGCGCAGCCTTCTTGGGTGCGGCTTTTTTTGCGGTCTTTTTCATTTCGTTGTCCTTTCCTTTTGCTGCTGTTTTTTTCGTGTTAGTTTTAACTTCTGCCTTAACCTTTTTGATAGACTTGCCAGTCTTTACAGCTTTTCTGAACGTTACTTCAGCCTCGAATGTTTTCTTTGTCAAAGCCTTGGTTTTTTCAGCTTGAATCATTGGCGGATGGTCTTTCCTGACTTCAACATGATACTGTTTTTTGACTGCAACTGGACCGAAGCTTTCGAAAACACCGAGGATGTTGTCTTCCTGGATGATCGTAATCTCCTCGCCATTAAGCACAATATCTTTTGTCATGTAATCAATGAACATAACGCGCTGACCCGGTTTCAGAACCGTAGGGACAAACTTTTTTTCTTTTTTCCCCTTGCCAGCATCCTTTTTCTCTTCGAATTTGCCGGGACCGATAGCCTTTACAATACCCTCTGTCGGTTTAGTTCTGGCAGCGTCAGGGATTATGATGCCGCCGCTGGTCTTTTCTTCAGGTTCGCTTCTTTCGATGAGAACCCAGTCATGAAGTGGTCTAAAACCCATGTCAGATGCCTCCTGTAATAATGGTACTGTTTCATTATACTGCAAGAAGCCGCTAAGTGACCAGTAGATGTTGTGTTATTGCAGAAATTAATTTACGGCATTGAATACGGTGAGCAGTCACTGCAGCATCACGTGCATTCAGATTTGAGAAGCAGCATCAGTCCATCGAGCGAGCTGAACGATAATTGAATCACTGAGCAGTAACATGAAGCAACTGAAGTCAATTTCCCTTTATGCCGTATTTCAGCTGAAGTTCAGAGTTGCCGGCGATGTTTTTGATATCTCCTGTCTCAACATTCAGCTCAAAATAGAAGCCTCTTGGCGTAACCCCGTCAGTGGCTGTATAGGTAACAAGGTATGCCTTCTCATCCACCTTTCTTGCAATCCAGCCTATGGCCTTGAGTTTATCAACGTTCTCTTTTGTCCATTTATTGACCAGAACATCAACCGTTGCAGAACGATCAAGTATGTGTGATTTTTTCACTGACTCAATTGCCCAGTCAGGTGTCTTGTCTGCGCTCATATCAGGTGCATCGCTTTTTCTTTCGGGCAACGACTGCTGCGCTGCAGGCTGGACAGGAACAGATTGCGATTGTGAAACAGATGCGCTTTTTTCAGGCACTGCCATCTGATAGGGTGAGGAGATAGGTACTAAAGTAGGCGGAGCATCTTTCTTGTTTGACCAAAGAAGAAAGACGGCGGCAATAATGACAACGAAGGTAACTCCCGCTCCAATAGCGATCTTCATGACATGGGGGTTCCTTGTGCCGCTGTCTGTGCCTTTGGACATCTGCCTGAAAACAGCATACGCATCATTGATCTTTTTTACTCGGTCATCCAACCTGCCACGGGAGCGGGCATCATGTGCTTCGGCCGGCGTTTCCCAGACCTTAATCAGATATTTATACGTCTGCTCAACTGACTGTGCAGGCGCATCTTCCTTTAATCCGAGCACGTCATAATAAGCATATCCGCAGGTGCATTTATGCAGTGAAATTTCGTTAGTCTGTCTGCATTGAGGACATTTCCATGCCATAGTGTATCTCCTTTTCAAATCATTGTAACAGACCGATGGGAATGCTTCCAATACAAAAGGTGATCATTACAGGACTGCGGTATAATCAAAGCTATAGCACACACGAACATGCACGAGGTTATAGTATCGGAAGGAAGAGCTGCAATTAGAGTTGTATGCCCGGAATTTCATATTTTCTTCACGATATGGGTATAGGATGAAGCATGAAAAAGATAATTACAATCCTACTATTAATGCTCATCGGGAGTATTGCTATGGCTGATGCGCAGGTAAATAAGAGTGCTGCAATGAAATGGGAGAAGGCGACTTTTGCTGGGGGCTGCTTCTGGTGTATGGAGCCACCCTTTGAAAAGCTTGAAGGTGTGAAAGAGGTCTTGTCCGGATATACCGGCGGCAAAAAGCTCAATCCTACGTACGAGGAGGTGTCTTCAGGCATTACCGGTCATCTGGAGGCAATCGAAATTTCCTATGACCCTTCCGTGATTTCCTATGATAAACTGCTCGATGTCTTCTGGAGGAATATTGACCCCACAGATGCAGGTGGGCAGTTTGTTGACAGAGGTGGGCAGTATCGCTCTGCCATCTTCTATCATAACGAGGACCAAAAAAAGACTGCCGAGGCATCAAAGCAGCGGCTTGCCAAGTCAGGGGTATTCAGCAAGTCCATAGTTACGGAGATTCTTCCTGTGTCAACCTTCTTCAAGGCAGAGGAATATCATCAGGACTATTATAAGAAAAATCCGGTCAGATACAAATTCTATCGCTTCAATTCAGGGAGGGACCAGTTTCTTGAGAAGACATGGAAGGGAAAGGCTGAGATAACGACAATTGCGCAAGGAGCAAAAACATACATGAAACCATCAAAAGAGGAGCTGAAAAAAAGGCTTACACCGATGCAATACAAGGTGACGCAGGAGGAAGGCACAGAACCAGCTTTCAATAATGAATACGCAAACAATAAGAAAGAGGGCATTTATGTTGATATTGTCTCTGGTGAGCCTCTCTTCAGTTCGCTCGATAAGTATGATTCAGGAACCGGATGGCCAAGCTTTACAAAACCGATAGAGTCAGCGAATATCGTTGAGAAGACTGACCGGAGCTGGTTCGCTACAAGGACAGAGGTGAGGTCCAAACAGGGTGATTCGCATCTTGGCCATGTATTCAGCGACGGCCCCAAGCCTACAGGTCTCAGATACTGCATGAACTCGGCAGCACTCCGTTTTATCCCGAAGGAAGACCTTGAGAAAGAAGGATTTGGACAATACAGGAAACTGTTTGAGAAATAGTCGCTATGGAAAGCGATAATATATCAGATCCTGAGCCTGTTGAACTGCCGATTAACGGGATTCTTGATCTCCACACCTTTCATCCTCGTGAGGTAAAAGACCTGCTCCCTGATTATCTGTGTGAATGCAGAAAAAAGGGGATTCTCGAAATCCGGATTATCCATGGTAAGGGCACCGGCGCGCTGCGCGAGACTGTGCATGCTATCCTGATGCGCCTGCCTGAAGTCATATTATTCAAACTTGCTGATGAAACAGCAGGCAGCTGGGGTGCGACACTCGTGGTGCTGAGACCCCTTGATTAAGGCTTTTTTGTCTGCCTTTCCTGTTTTCCCTCGAACTGTTTGAACTTCCTGAACGCAACAGAAAGCGTAGATGATTCGCAGATGGCTGCTGAGATGAGTATGACGTCGAGGATTTCCTCAATGCTTGCGCCTTCTTCCATTGCTCGGCCCATATGCGCATCAAGACAATGCTCGCACCTGAGCGCTGTTGCTGCGCTGATAGCTGCAAGTTCTGCAGTCTTCTTGTCTATTGCAGCAGGCTCACGATAAACTGACATGCCCTTCAGCACATAGGGATTAAAGGTCTTGTGCCGCTTCTTTAGCGTGCTCAGAAGAAATCCGAGATGGCCTCTCTGGTCCTCGATCATCTGCGACAGGGCATCGGCCAAGCCCTCATCCTCCATGAGCGCTTGTGCCTGCTTTACCAGTTTTTTCTTATTATTTGCTGCCATAGAGCACCTCCGGCGGAATATATTTATCGGATTATAGCAGATAAATAAGGGCTTGACCGCTCCTGAGATTTTGATATACCTTATCCGGAGAGGATGAATGTGAGGCGATATCTAAGAATAACATCTTTACTCCTTGGGCTCGGGTTGCTGCTTTACTGGGCAGTGCCATCTCAGTCTAAACCGGCTGCACTCGACGAGATCAAAAAACGCGGATATCTGCTCTGGGGTTCTGATGCAGAGGGAGGCGCTCCCTATATTTTCCCTGATCCGAAAGATCCGTCAAAGCTCATCGGGTTTGAAGTTGATATTGCCGATGTGATAGCCAGGGAATTGGGCGTAAAGGCAAAGCAGTCGCAGAATGCCTGGGATAGTCTCGTCCCCGGCCTTATGCGGGGTGACTATGACATTGCGATGAACGGCATCGAGATCACGCCCCAGAGAGAGCAGGAAGTTCTCTTCTCTCTGCCCTACTATATCTATACTGAACAGCTTGTTGTCAGAAAAGATGAAACAGCCATCCAGACTACTGAGGATTTGAAGGGCAAGAAGGTCGGCACCCTTTCAGGCACGGTTGCGCAGGATATCCTGACAAAGATCGGCGGTGTAGATGTCAGGATCTATCCGGGTCAGGTTGAGCCGTATGAGGACCTTGCCATCGGAAGGATCGATGCCGTACTCCTTGACCTTCCGATTGCCGCATATTACGGCAAGTCGAATCCGAAACTCAAATATGCCGGAATGCCGATGGGTGAGGGGTTTTATGCCATTGCGGTGCGCAAAGGAGATGCTGATCTCCAGAAAGCCATAAATGATATTCTTGCAAAGCTTCTCAAGTCAGGAGAACTGAAGAAGATTTATGAAAAGTGGGACCTCTGGAACGAGACGCAGGAAAAACTTTATAAGAACCTGAAGGATACGTCAGGCAGCAGCGGGCTTGAGGAGAGCAAGAAAGCGCCTGTCTATACCTTCTTCCCCATGCTTCTGAAGGGAGCCGGTCTGACGATCTTCATCTCAGCCACAGCCATGGCACTTGCCGTAACCCTTGGCCTTCTTCTGACGGTTGTGAGACTCTACAGCAAGGCTCCTTTCAGCAATCTCGCTGTTGCATATATTGAGGTCTATCGAGGTACTCCTCTGCTTATACAGCTTTACATCCTCTACTATGGACTTCCGAATATCGGTATTTCCCTGAGCCCTTTTTTTGCTGCATTTCTTGGTCTGGGCATGAACTATGCCGCTTATGAAGCAGAGCTTTACAGGGCAGGCATTAGTGCAATTCCAAAGGGACAGATGGAGGCGGCGCTGTCGCTCGGCATGACCCAGGGAATGGCTTTGCGCAGGATTGTTCTGCCCCAGGCCTTCAGGATAGCGTTGCCGGGCGTAACGAATGACTTCATAGCTCTTTTTAAGGACTCTTCTCTTGTCTCGATCATTGCGATGGTCGAGCTTACAAAGACCTACACCATACTTGCTGCCTCTACCCTGAGATTTTTTGAGCTCGGGTTGATCGTGGCAGTGCTTTACTTTGCGATGAGCTACCCGCTCTCCCTTTTCGCCCGCAGTCTTGAGGAGAAGCTGAAGGGGAAACGCCGATGATTGCGGTCAGGGATCTGCATAAGGCCTTTGGTGAACAGCAGCTCTTCAGGGGTATTAACCTTGAGATCAACAAGGGTGAAGTAGTTGTCTGCATCGGACCGTCAGGCAGCGGCAAGAGCACATTTCTGAGGTGTATTAATGGCCTTGAGTATTTCGACAAGGGCGAGATTTTGGTCGATTCCCTTGAACTGCACTCCATCAATAGAGTGAGGCCTGATTCGGCAGATCTTGAGGCAATACGCAGAATTCGACTTAAGGTCGGCATGGTCTTCCAGCAGTTCAACCTTTTCCCTCATATGACCGTGCTCGAAAATATCATCGAGGCGCCCATGAGCGTTCTGAACGTGAGCAAGGATGCGGCCTCTGAGCAGGCAGTGTCTCTGCTCAGGAGGATCAATCTTGAATCAAAGGTGAGCAGCTATCCTGACCAACTGTCAGGCGGGGAACAGCAGCGCGTTGCGATCGCGCGCGCACTTGCGATGAAGCCTGAGGCAATGCTCTTTGACGAGCCCACATCGTCCCTTGACCCTGAAATGGTCGGCGAAGTGCTTGCGGTTATAAAGGGGCTGGTGAACGAAGGCATGACAACGATCATCGCAACGCACGAAATGGGTTTTGCACGAGAAGTCGCTGACAGGGTTGTGGTATTCGATAAAGGCGAGATCGTGGAGATCGGTTCGCCCGAAGAGATCTTTGCCAATCCGAAGGCTGAACGCACCAAGACCTTTCTCAGCAGGGTGCTGAAGATTTAGGCCTGCTTTATTACTGTCTCTTGGCTGTTATAATATCTCCCATGCAGACAACCGCTTATATCATTCTCGTTGCTTATTTCCTGATCCAAGTCGCAAGCTATTATCTGGACTATATCAATATCAGGCATATGAAGCAGACAGGCCTTGCTATACCGCCCGGGTTTGAAGGATACATTGACGAGGCATTGCTGAAGAAAACCCATGCGTACACGATCGAGCATAGCACCATCGGCCTTGTCGAATCGGTGATCAGCAACATCATCACCCTTGTCTTTATCTACGGGGGCCTTCTCGCCATCTATGGCGCATGGATATCATCTCTTTCCCCCTCCTTCATTATCCAGGGTCTGATCTTTTTCCTTATCCTGAGTTATGCAGGCTCTCTGCTCTCGATCCCGTTCAGCCTGTATAACACCTTCAAAATAGAAAATAAATATGGCTTCAATACCATGACCTTGAAGCTCTGGATCACGGACCTTATCAAGTCAACGCTCATCTCGACTGTGTTGATGAGCATTATTATGGCCTGTGGTTTATGGATCATACAGAAGAGCCCTGAGCTCTGGTGGCTTTATATCTGGTCCTTCTTTTTTGTCTTCAGCATCTTCATGATGTATGTCTCTCCGTACGTGATCGAGCCGCTCTTTAACAAGTTCACACCTCTTGAGGGCGATACCCTTGAGGAGCGGATAAAGGCGATGATGGGAAAGACCGGCATAACGATCAGCCGCGTTTTTAAGATCGATGCCTCAAAACGCAGCCATCATACGAATGCGTATTTTACCGGTATCGGCAAGACAAAAAGGATTGTACTCTATGACACGCTGCTGAACAAGATGGATGAGGATGAGGTCCTTGCAGTGCTTGCTCATGAAGGAGGGCACTGGAAAAAGAAGCATGTGCTCAAGATGCTCGTTATATTTGAGGCGCTTTCGCTGGTCGGTGCGTACATAGCATTCAAGGTCCTTAAGGCAGGCATTCTTGCAGAGATATTTGGTATCAAGGGCAACACTTTTTTCGCAGAGCTGGTGATCCTCAGCTTTGTCTTCAGTATTGTCTCGTTCCCTTTTACACCGCTCTACAGTGCTTTCTCCCGCAGGCATGAGCGCGAGGCTGACAGGTTTGCTGTAGATATTGCGCCAAGGCCGGATGCTCTCGCTACATCACTGATCAAGCTCTCAAAGGACAACCTTTCGAATCTTCATCCCCATCCGCTGTATGCGGCGTTTCACTATTCCCACCCTCCTGTTGTAGAACGGGTGAAGCGGATACATGAAATGGCAAAGGAAAGATCGTGTCGGTAACATGCATTATGAGTCAATAACCTTCTCTTCTTACCCCTTTCGGTAACATTCTTTGTGAGTCAATTCGGAGCAAGGATGTGGTCTTTTAAAAAAGCAGAGAACCATATATAATATTTCTTTGTCCCCAGAGGCTGCCCCTGTCCCCTCCAATAAACCGGGGCAGCCTCCCCCTTTCCCCCTTTTTTGTTCTGTATGACGTAAATCATGGCAGCGATTCAACTTCAGTGATAGGCTTACAGTATGACTATTACCGCATACAGAAGGACTACCCAGATAGCCTTTATCCTGCTCGTTTTCCTCATGCCAGTACTGAATATATTCAGGTATGACACTGCCACAAAAGAACTGATCATTTTCGGACAGGTCTGGGGTCTTGGCCTGAAAGAGGCGTTCTATGCTGACCACAGTATGCGTGCTGCAGGCCATGTTGCCCTGCAGTTCTTTCTGAAGGCCATTCTGCCCTGGATAGCGTTTCTTGCTATCTTCCCTCTTCTTGGATTTCTGACCGGCAGGTTCTTCTGCGGCTGGTTCTGTCCTGAAGGCACGTTGTTTGAACTGGCCGACAATCTCACTCTCAAGTTTCTCGGACGCAGAAGTCTTTTTGTGAAGAGGCCGAATGATCCGGAGGTATCCGGAGAGAGGAAATTTCTCTATGTGATCATTGCCCTCCTGAGCATGGTTGTTCTTCCGCTGATCGGCGGAGTCGCTCTTACTGGTTATCTGGTTGCTCCAAAGACTATCTGGGCCCAGATCATGAGCTGGAACTTTACCTTTGGCGTAAAGGCAGGTATCATCGGTGTTTCGATCTATATGCTGATTACATCCATTCTGGTGCGGCATTCGCTCTGTAAATATATTTGTGCTGCCGGACTGATGCAGATGCTTTTTGGCTGGGTAAGCCCTGTTTCCCTTAGGGTTAGAATGAATATGGGCCGGGCTGACGAATGCACGAACTGCAAAGGCTGTGAGAAGGCGTGCTTTATGAACGTTCTGCCAAGGATGAACAAACGTGATATCTCCTGCGTGAACTGCGGAGCCTGCATTGCAGCATGTAACAAGGAGCTTGGCAAAGGCAAAGGGCTTTTTCATTTTCAGTCCGGGGAAAAGAACTCAACTGCCGAGTGCGGAGGGTCTCAAGACAGTTGTCTTTCCAAACCCTGCAATAAGCCAACTTCATCTCTTCAGCCATAGATCACGGGACCTGCCCCCGTATTGCTATTTTGGGGTTCTTTTGATACCTTTGTGCATAACGCCATGCATTGTAATACCGGCAGATGGACAGAAGACGAACTGGACCGCATCATCCGGAAGGCCTCGGAAACGGCCGATCCTGGACAGCGCAATGCCTTCCTTTCGGAACATTTTCTCAATACCCCCTATCAGGAGTCCACTCTTATCGGCAGCGACCTGCTTGATGAAGAGCTTGTGATCGATCTCAGCGGTATGGACTGCTACACCTTTCTCGATTATGCAGAGGCTATGAGGTTATCAAGGTCTTTCCAGGAGTTTCAGAACAGTCTCAAGCAGGTGCGGTACAGAGGCGGCCTTATCTCTTACAGAACAAGGAACCATTTCTTTACTGACTGGGCTGTATATCGGTCTGCCCTTGTAAATGATGCAACAGCGGAGATCGGAAAGGGTAGTGCGAAGATCGTGCAAAAGACGCTGAACCGAAAAGATGACGAAACCCTTTTCCTGAGTGGAATAGAGCCCGTGAACAGGGCCATTACCTATATCCCTGCAGACAAGATTGATCAAGCCGTGATTCAGAACCTAAAGACAGGCGATTATGCAGGCATTTATTCAGACTCAGCAGGGCTCGATGTATCTCATGTCGGGATCATAATCAGGGCCGGTGCTTCTCTTTCTCTGCGGCATGCTTCTTCATCACGGGATCTTCGCAAAGTAGTCGACCAGGATGTCATGCAGTATATGAAGAACAAGCTTGGGCTGGTCGTGCTGAGGCCGTTGCCAGAAAAAATATGAGCGGATTTACTTTGCTATCTGCACGATCTCTTTCTTCAGCGCTATCAACATTATGAGACCTGGCACTGCAGTCAGCGTTGCTATGATGAAAAAAAGCGGCCAGCCGACCGCTGCTGCAAGAAATCCTGAGCTTGGCGCAATAAAGATCCTGCCGAGTGAGGCAAGAGACGACAGTAGCGCATACTGTGTTGCGCTGTATCGCTGATTGCAGAGTGCCATGAGCAAAGCCACAAATGCTGCAGTTCCCATGCCGCCGGTAATATTTTCAAGGCCTACTGCCAGGATCATCACAACATAACTTTTGCCTATCCATGCAAGAACCGTCATGGATAGGATCGAGACTGCCTGGAGTATGCCGAAATAAAGCAGGGAGCGGAACTGACCGAGCCTGACCATCAGAGCGCCGCCGAAGGTTGCGCCGACAATGAGCGCTACAAGGCCGAAGCCCTTATTCACGGTGCCCACTTCTCCTGCAGTGAAGCCCATGCCCCTGATCAGAAAAACGGTTGTCATGCTTCCTGCATATGCGTCACAGAGCTTGTATAAAACAATGAGCAGCAGAAGCAGGAGCGCAGAGCGCTTCTCGAAAAAATCCTTTAAGGGGCCCCAGACAGCCTCTTTAATGCTTTTTGGCGGAAGGACTTTTACTTCAGGTTCTGGGGCAAAAAGCGAGGTGAGCATGCCTATGATCATGAGGCTTGCCATAACCAGGTATGTGGTTCGCCATCCAATGCGTTCAGAAAGGATCATGGCAATGGCGCCTGATACGAGCATGGCGACCCTGTACCCTGTGACAAAAACTGCTGCACCGACACCACGCTCCTGCTCCTTGAGAATATCTGTGCGGTATGCATCTACGACAACATCCTGCGACGCCGACGTGAAGGCAACCCATACAGCAAGCGCAGCGACAATAAAGGGGGAATCCTTTGGCGACAGGAAAGCCATTGCAGCTATGCCAAGCATAAGGAGCATTTGCGTAGTTATGATCCAGCCGCGGCGCCTGCCGAGCCAGGGTGGAACATAACGATCCATAAAAGGAGACCAGAGAAATTTTATGGCGTAAGGGGTGCCGACAAGGGCAAAGATGCCGATGGTCTTAAGATCAACCCCTTCCACCGCCATCCATGCCTGGAGGGTTCCGCTGATCAGCGCAAGAGGAAGGCCAGATGAAAATCCCAGCAGCAGCATGATGCCGATGCGTCTGTTCCTGAAGACCTGCAGATATTCTGAAACGCCCGAGCTCATGGCCTCTATAGTATCAGGGAATCATGTTTTCGTCTGCAGTATGAGATTGTCATTATGACGAAACTATTGTGCGTATTGGTATCTTTCTCCTTTCGTTAGCAATGCAGGTGATACTTTGTGCTTGTAATTAAGTGAAAATCATGAGAATATCTATGTTACACAATGAGTTATAACCGGGGAGGATATGTCACGATTGGTTAAATCTAATCTGCTGAGGGGAATTCTTCTGATATCGCTTTGTTCGGTAGTGTTCCTCCCAATCTATACCTTCTTTTTTCTTTATCCATCTTTTGATAAGCTCCTGACCGAAAGGACCGAAGAAGAAGCTGCCCGTTTTGCATCGCATCTTGCTGCCCGGCTTATTCCCGGCAACAGCGGATTGACCAAAGACCTGATAACTCCTGCCTTTAAGCAGGCAATAGAGCAGAGTGCAAAGGATATGCAGCTGGTGAAAGTGAAGGTGTTTGCGCCGTCAGGGGAGATTATCTATTCTACGGAGTCCAAAGACATCGGCGAGATTAACCGCAAGAAGTATTTTATCGAGATTGTTTCCAGCGGTGGTAACTATTCACAGGTGGTGAAAAAGTCGGCGCAGTCGCTTGAGGGGCAGGTAATGACCAGGGACGTTGTTGAGACCTATGTGCCGCTCATGGACAAGCAGCAGTTCAATGGAGCCTTTGAACTTTACTACGACATAACGAAAAGCAAGGAAAAACTAGGCAGTCTTATTTCAAGGTCATCAGCTGTTGTGTTCGTTGTTGCTCTCTGTCTTCTTGCGGGAGTTGTTCTCAGCGCCATGAATGCGAATCGAAGCATTCGCTTGCGTGACAGTGCTGAAGAAGAGCTGAGAAAGCATCAGAACGACCTTGAAAAGCTTGTTGCAGAGAGGACGCGGGAGATTGTGCAGGCTCACGAAAAGATTGCACAGGAGATGCTTGACAGAAAGCAGGTTGAAAGCTCACTTAAGGATACTGAGGCAAAGTATCGATCTCTTGTCGAATCGACCGAGGATTCGATTTATCTCATTGATAAAACGTATCGTTATCTTTTCATAAACAAGAAGCATCTTAAGAGAATGGGACTTCTTCCGGATCAATTCCTTGGCCATTTTTACCATGAATTTCACTCGCCCGAAGAGACATCAAAGTTCATGGAACATGTTAATAAGGTTTTTGAAACCGGAGAATCAGTCCAGAGCGAACATATGAGCAAGCGTGACAGTAGATATTTTCTTCAAACCCTGAGCCCGGTAAAGGATCAGGATGCCAATATCGTTGCAATAACGGTCATATCAAAGGATATCAGTGACCGCAAGCGCATGGAGGAGGAGCTGCGGTCGCTGTCTCTGACCGATGAGCTGACCGGGCTGTATAATCGCAGAGGATTCCTTGCTCTTGCCGATCAGTACTTGAAGATCGTAAACCGCATGAAGAATAAGGTCTCGATCCTCTATGCTGACCTCGATGATCTCAAGACCATTAATGATGTTTTTGGCCATAAGGAAGGCGACAGAGCTATAATCGAGGCTGCGGGAATCCTGAGGGAAACCTTCCGGGAATCCGATGTTACTGCAAGAATCGGCGGCGACGAGTTTGTGGTAATGCCGGCGGTTATCAGCAATGCCTCGCTTGAAACGGTACTTGCACGCTTACATAACAATATCTCACTCGTCAATGCCCAGGCAGGAAGGAGCTATCAGATATCAATAAGTTATGGCATTGCGCTCTATGATCCGGAAGAGCCCTGCACGATCGGGGAACTTCTGGACCGGGGGGACAAGATGATGTACGAACACAAGAAAAGCAAGAATCTCAGGGCGTGATGTTGTACAACGGACATTTGGGGCCGACAGGGAGTTGCTAATGGGATACCTTGAATGGAATGAAACATTCAGTGTACACGTGCGGGAATTTGATGACCAGCACAGAGAGATCGTGTCTATGATCAACGGACTCCACGATGTCATGGAGCAGGGAAAAGACGATGCTGGAGAGGTTGATATGATCCATCGTCTTATTGCGTATGCATCCAGCCACTTCAAGGCTGAAGAACGGTACATGACGCAGTTCGGCTTTTCCGGATATGAGTCCCACGAAGCAGAGCATGACCGCTTTATAGAACAAGTGCTCGAATTTCAGCAAAGGCTGAGCAAGGGCGAAAAGGTGATTCCGGATGAACTCATGACATTTCTGAAAGACTGGCTCGTAAAGCATATCCTCGGCACTGACAAACAGTATTCGAAGTTCTTTAACGATAAGGGCCTCCAGTAATACACCCTCCCCCCCCCTCCCTCATCGGGCAATATGATGCAGCTCATTTTCTCCTGCTCTTAGGTATGAGATACTATGGCAAGACGGATGCTGCGGGGACGAAACATTGCGTAGATATTTTCTGAAAGAATACGGATCATGGGGCGTTATGACAGTGGCCTACCTGGCCGGCCTTATCGCAGCCCGGCAGGTACATTTGAAGTCTCTTGCGGGATTCCTTGCCCTCGCACTTCTTATCAATGCAAAACAGGCAGTTACAATCTGGATGCGGACCGCAGCAAAGGAGAAAATTGCGCCGGGGATGATCTTTGCTGTGCAAATTCTAGCAGCCTCTGTGTTATTGTTTCCTCTGTATCAACAGTATAACATCCTCTTGCTGCTTCCCTTTACTGTTTTCCCTGCAGCTTACCTGTTTTCCCTGAAAGTTTTCGGAGAACATGCCATCACTACCGAGGTGCTTGGTTTTATCCTCCTGTCACTCGCTGCTCTGGTTGCAAAGGCCATTGTCGGCAGCGGCCTTGATGCGAGACTTTTTATTGTTGTTGCGGTCTTCTTTGTTGCTGGAGTGTTTCGCGTGCGCATTCAGTTCAAAAAGGAATTTCGCTTCAGAGTGGCCATGTTCTGTTATGTTGGTGCTGCAGCCATATTTTTTTATGGCATGGAATACCGCATTCTCCTGCTTCTGCCGCTCATCGACAATATAGTCTTTGCCCTGACTCTTTACCGGGTTGGTCTGCCAACAACGGGATGGATCGAGATGGTAAAAGGCTTTGCGTTCCTGCTGCTCATCGCTGTCTTCGGCTACTGATAAACAAAAGCATAGATTTCTTCCTGAGGAATCACCCCCTGCCGAACTATCCTGATCTCAGGACCGGTCACATCAACGATGGTGGATGGTGCATTCCCCGGAGTTTTTCCAACGTCAACGACTGCACTTATCGAGTTGCCGAAATAGTCGATGATCTGATCTGCTGTCTCTGCCGGAGGCATCCCTCCTATATTGGCGCTGGTCGAGGTGATTGGGTAGTCAAGATGTCTGGCAAGGTCAAGAGCAAAGGACTGGCCAGGGATGCGGACAGCAACCTTGTTGGTGCCGGCAGTGATACGGAGGGAGAGGCTTTCTCGTGCCTCAAAAATAAGGGTGAGAGGGCCAGGCCAGAATTGTTCTATGAGTCTTTCCGCTAAAGGAGATAACCCCGGTGTAAGAAGAGTCAGCAGTCCTGTTCTGCCGATAATGAGCGGCATAGCCTTGTCCAAGGGCCGCTGTTTTATATGGTAAAGTCTTTCAAGCACTTCACTCTGATCAAATTTGACGCCCAGGCCGTAAAAAGTCTCGGTGGGATAGGCAATGATTTCTGCATTATCCAGCAGTTGGCGCAGACGCCCTATGGCGTTATCCATACCCAATTCAGATGGTCTGAGGATCTCCATGGGAGATGGTAGCACAGCCTTGTCATCTTTAGGAAGTTCCTCAATAATTCCTTGACAAAAGCGCAGGCATTAGGCATATTTAGGCTATCCTGTGACAGCATCTTTTGGTGCTCAGGAGGTTTATATCTTTAGGAGGAAGCATGGGTACGAGACTGTATGTTGGGAACATCTCTTTCAGGGCTACTGAGGAAGACCTGCAGAACCATTTTGCGCAGGCAGGAGAAGTGGCAAACGTAAAATTGATCAAGGACAATGCTACCGGCAGGTTGAGAGGCTTCGGCTTTGTTGAGATGGTTTCTGATGAGGATGGGCAGAAGGCTATCTCGATGTTCAACGGTCAGCAGTTCATGGATCGTGCGATTGTCGTGAACGAGGCAAAGCCTATGGAGAAGAGAGAAGGCGGATTCAGGCCGAGATCTGGCGGCGGCAGGGGCGGCTCAAGAGACAGAGACTAACTGTCCGAGAAGCGTTAGTTAAGGCAGGCTGACCAGCTTTTCAGGATCTTCTGAAGAGCATAGAGCAGACCGGAAGTGCCAATTCCCTGGAAACCACGTCGCATTTTGACTGGAAAAGGAAGTAGGTCCTTTTTGCAGTTCCAAAGAGCGTTTCGAAATTTCCCTGTCCTTTGCTGATAATAAGCTCTGCATTCCCAAATTCCTTTTGAAATTCAGATGATGTCCAGGGAAGTATTGTCCCGATCGCGTCTGAGCCGTTGTCAATGACCTCACATACGGTATCAAGACCGACCTGGACCGCATCTTCCCGAGTAACGTCATTCAGCACTGCCGAACCTTTTACCACCGCCTTGACCTGCTTGCCCTTAAGCCTGAGTTCCTCGATCAGGAGTTTGTCAAAAACGATCTCACCTGCATTATCCAGCAGATAAAGGATCTCTTGGGCAGAAGAAAGGTCCTGCATAAAGGCATCATAGTCATCTACTGCTATCTCAGACCTCAGGGACTGATCAACTGATTTTTCGATATCAATGTTTGTGAATATGCCGAAGTCTATTATGTTGCCTGCTATGGCAAGCCGTGATGCTGTCCTGACGGGATCTGCGCTGTTTTTAACCTGCTCCCTCAGTCTTGGGTAAAGGGCGAGAGCGATATCGTTGTATTCCCTTTTGATCTTCTCGAAAGGATCTCCTGCAATACCCTTGCGTATCGCCCGGTGGATCAGTGTTGTGGTATACGCAGGAGGCTTGCTCATATCCGTATCCTGCATGATCGCAAGCACGTCCCAAAAGACTGCCTGCTGGGTCTTCTCATTGCATCCATACTGCGTTAAGGCGATGACCGTCTGCCTCAGAAAACAGGGCAGGCAGTCCATGAAGGTCTTCATTATTTTCTTTTTTCTACCTTTCGTGCTTTTTCCTCAACTTCTTTTGCCATCTTCTTTCGATGATCAAGCAGTTTTTTCGTCATCTGAGGATCTTTTCTGGCAATGATCTGTGCAGCAAGGATAGCGGCGTTTTTTGCACCTGCCTTGCCGATCGAGACGGTTGCCACGGGTATGCCGGGAGGCATCTGCACAATACTGAGAAGGGCATCCAAGCCGTTGAGGGAAGATGCATCGAGAGGAACGCCGATCACGGGCAGCACAGTGTGGGATGCGATCACTCCAGGCAGGTGCGCTGCCATTCCTGCTGCACCGATGATAACTTCAACGCCCTTTTTTTCAGCATCTCTAATGATGCTGACTGTCCTCTGAGGAGTTCTGTGAGCAGAGGCAACTGTCATAAAGCAGGGTATATCAAAATCAGCGAGGACTTTCGCAGCCTCTTCCATAACAGGCAGATCAGAGTCGCTTCCCATAATGATCAGGACTTTTGGTTTCATAGTTCCTCCATAAAATAGCAATTAATGATCACGAATTCGGAATGAGGAGAAAAATAATCGATAGCGGCTGTCTGCTCATTACGAATCACGATTCACGGATCACGGTCTTTTCAATGCCCTGTCGGCAATATCTTTGCGGAAATGCATACCATCGAAATGGATCTTCTGAACAGCCTCGTACGCCCGCGCTTTTGCTGCTGCAATGTCATTGCCGGTTGCTGTTACGCCAAGAACTCTCCCGCCCGAGGTGACGATCTTGTCTTCTTTAAAGGCAGTGCCGGCGTGGAAGACCTGGACACCCTCGAGCATATTTGCATCATCAATGCCGGTGATAACATCGCCTTTACGATAATTGCCCGGATATCCCCCTGATGAGATCACAACACAGACTGCCGGATCAGGCATCCACTCGATCTTAATATCTGCGAGGCGCTCTTCAGCTATGGCCATGGCTATCTCCATGAAATCGGTCTTGAGCCTCGAAAGCACAGGCTGCGTTTCCGGGTCGCCAAGTCTGCAATTGTATTCAAGCACAGAGGGCATGCCATTGTGGATCATAAGCCCTGCATAGAGTATGCCCTTATAGATGATGCCTTCTGAACGGAGCGCCTTGATTGTAGGCTCAAGAATCTTTGTCATAACGATCTTTTCAATTTCAGGTGTTATGATCGGAGCAGGGCTGTACGCTCCCATGCCGCCGGTGTTCAAACCCTTGTCATGGTCAAAGATCCTCTTGTGGTCCTGTGAACTGACCATAGGTACAATGGTCTTGCCGTCTGTAAATGCCATGTATGAAGCTTCTTCGCCTTGCAGGCAGTCTTCAATGATCACCCTCTCTCCGGCTTCCCCAAAAGCCTTGTCCTTCATGATCACCTTGAGGGCGTCAAGGGCTTCCTCCACCGTAGAGGCAATAAAAACACCCTTGCCTGCAGCAAGGCCGTCAGCTTTTATCACGATAGGGGCACCTTTGAACCGCACATGCTCTTCTGCATGAATATAGGATGTAAAGGCTTTGTATTCAGCTGTCGGTATGCCATGGGATTTCAAGAGATCCTTACAGAAGACCTTGCTTGATTCGAGCTGTGCAGCTGCCTTTGTGGGCCCTAGGATCTTCCGGCCCTCTTTCTCGAAGAGATCTACAATACCTCTGGAGAGCGGGTCTTCCGGCCCTACGATCGTAAGATCTATCCATTCATATTTCACGAAATCAAGAAGAGCATGAAAATCGTTTTGATTGACAGAAATACATTCTGCGATCTGCGCAATACCGGCATTGCCGGGGCAGCAGTAGATCCTGTCAACTGACCTGTTCTGGGAAAGCTTCCAGCAGATTGCATGTTCCCTGCCCCCGCTGCCTATTACCAGTACTTTCATAATTAAACCCCCATCTGAGAATTCAGAATCCAGAAATCAGAAGACAGAATATAAAGATTATGAGCTTTGATCGCCAAGGAATTATTCTGACAACTGACACCTGAATGCTGACTATTATACTTTATCCAGTCTTCAAATAGCCTTTTTCGAGCATGCTGGTGTATCCGTTTTCAGCGACAATGATGTGGTCCAAAACCTTTATTCCTACAATGTCACCGGCGCTGACAAGCCTCTCTGTGATCAGGATATCCTCGCGGCTCGGAGAGGGATCGCCGCTCGGATGGTTATGGACAAAGATGACAGAAGCTGCAGATGCCTTGATCGAGTCCCTGAACGCTTCGCGGGGATGAATGAGCGACGAAGTCAGGGTTCCGGTTGATATCTCTATTTCGGTTTCGTTGATCAGCCTGTTCTTTGCATCAAGCATCAGGCAGAAGAATATCTCCTTCTTGAGTCCCTGCACTCTGGGAAAACAGAAGGCATGGACATCCTTGCCTGTTGAAAATGCCTGGTCCCGGGAAACGGCTTCGCGAAACATCCTCCTGCCGAGTTCAGCCGCAGCCTTTATCTGCGCGGCCTTTGCTTTGCCTATTCCTTTGACTGCCGATGTTATTTCCTGGAGCGATGCCTGTTCCAATCCCCTGAGGGATGTAAAGATCGTGATCAGTTCCATTGCGAGATCAAGGGCACTTCTGCCGCCAGCTCCGGTGCGTAGGATGATCGCGATCAGCTGAGCATCTGACATGCTTGCAGCCCCGTGCCTGAGCAGCCGCTCTCGCGGTCTTTCGTCCTCCGGCCATTCCTTAATGCTTTTATGGGTCATAGCGTGGGAGGATTGTATCATCACGGATAACAACAGGTAAAGGCCACCTGCAGAGAAAGAACAGTGTGTTGATATCACGAAATAGCATGCTATAATCAGTTTGTTGTTGGTTGCGTAATGATATATCAGAGAGACTATGTCAGAAGATAAACAGGAAAAACTTCCCCTTGACGCAAAACTGCTTTCAGACGCTGTTATAGAGCTGAACATATCGCGTCGCAGTGTCGGTTTGTACCCTCCTGAGCACCCCATTGTCCGGACCTCCATCGAAAGAGCTTTCGAGCATCTGCAGAAGCTTTTTGAGATAAGGGCCGAGATAACCCTTGGCATTGCCAAGGATGCGCTTATTGTTGATGAATTTACCCTTGACCGCAGGAATCCGGTCTTTAGGGAGTTTGCCCAGACATTGCATACAAAGGGCATTGCTGCAGTTACATTTTCCATGGGTCTGAACCAGAGAGATCTGACCAGGCTCCATGAGCTCATTTCAGCGCAGGATATGCCCATAGGCAAGGATCTTGTTGAGCTTGCGGAAAAGGAGATCACCCGTATAAGACTGAGCCCTATTGACTTCGAGAATTTCTGCTTTGTTGAAGGCGCCCAGAGGTCCGGCACAGCCTGCGGTGATGTCTGGGAGGATTATGTGTACGGTCTTCTTGAGGGGAAACTGGGGGAGGGAGATGGTATGCCGGACATTCTTTCTATACCCCCGGAAACGGTAGCAGACATGGTCAATGCCGCATTGCCGGAGAAGGCGGGCAATGCATCCTACGACAGTGTGATCACAGCGTACATCAAGAAAAAGAGCGATTCAAAGATCAGCAGGGAAGCGTTCAATAAGTTCTTCGCCTTTATAGACAGACTGAAGCCCGAGATCAAACGGCAGTTTCTCTCAAGAGCAGGGTCCCGGCTTACTGAAGATATTGGGGATGTTGAGACAATTATCAACGGCATGACCGCTGAGGGTTTTGAAAAGATCGCTGAGCTTTTGACCGAGAATTCATCGATCATTCCGACAACCCTGAAAAATCTGATCGATAAGCTCTCCTCCATCAAGAAGGGGAATATGGGGCACTTTGATTTTTTCTATAACGATACCGCCGTCCTCCACGATATCGAGCTTGGCGATGAAGTACTCAAGCTCTTCGGTGAGGATAATTTCCATGCCTATGTGGGGAAGGAATACCAAAGAGAGCTTGAGCGCATGCTCGGGGTCAAGGCAGAGGATAATACCAAATTCATCCGCTTCAGAAAGGAGTGCGAGGAAGAGGCTATTGACAAAGAAGCTCTCGAAATCATGCTTGAGCTTCTGCATGAGGACTATCTGAAGCCGGAAGACTACCTGACGCTTATTACCAAGCTGTCCGAATTCATGAATGTTTTCACCGAGACCGGCCGTTTTGAGCAGATACTGGATACGTATAACACCCTCATTACTCATGTTCTGAGCGGAAAATTCAAGAACGAAGCATCAAGCATTGTGGACTATTTCTTCCATTCCGAGGAGTTCATTGCAAAACTTGTTGAAGCCTTCAGGCTCTGGGGAAGAAAGGACCGTGACGGAGCGTTCAGGCTTGCCAAGGCACTGCGGCGGACTATCGTTATGCCGCTTTTTGATGTCCTTGAGGAAGAGAAGGATGCAAGCATGAGAAAGTTCCTGCTCTCCATGCTTGAGGCAATCGGAAGCGATATTATTCCTGTGGCTGTCAAGAGGCTCGCTGACAGCCGCTGGTTTGTTGTGAGGAACATGATCTGTCTCATCCGCGATTGTCATGGGGAAAAACAGCTCGATAAGATACGCAAGTTCCTGAAGCATGAAAATGTGAATGTCCGCATGGAGGCATTGCGCACGCTCCTGCATTTCAAGACACTGGATGCCATGCCTCAACTGAGGGCATGCCTCCAGAGCGATGTCCAGGCTGTACGGACCGGAGCCATAAGGCTTTCCGGCACCTACAGGGTGAAAGAAGCGGTTCCGTATCTTGTGAAATACCTGGAGAAGCGTGATCTTTTCGGAACTGAGGCTTACTACAAGACTGACCTTGTCAGGGCGCTGGGAGAGATAGGCGATGTCAGGGCAGTTGAAACACTCGAAAAGATCTGTCATGCAAGGGCCCTCTTTTACCGGGGAGATCTGGAGGGCTTGAAGGTGGAGATATTTCGGTCTCTCGAAAATTATCCCCTGGAGTCTGTCAGAAGACTGATAGAACTGGGGCTTGGGTCGCGAAACGAAGAGATTCATGCCTTGAGCGAAAAGCTTCTCGTGGCATTTCATACCGGCGCAGCAAAGGCAAAATGACCAATGTCTGAAAAAATCGTTGAGTTCATCTCTGACCTTATGACAGCAATGTCGAACTGCTCTCTTTATACCAAGGAGCACCCGGCTGTCCTGCATCTTTCCGAAAAGGCTGTGGCTGTTCTTGAGCCACTCTTTTTTGAGGAGAAGTTCAGCATAGCTCTTTTCGGCGACAGCATGGTCATCAACGAGCAGTCCCTCCCGGCCAGAAATATGCATGTGAGCAGCTTTATAAAAAAGCTCAAGAGAAAAGGAGTGGATAAGATTGTTATATCTCAGGGCGTGACAGCAGCAGAACTGAAGGACTTCATATCTGAGATCGCTCTTTCTGACAGGATCACGGGCTCCTATCCCCATATCTCATCAGGCATTATCGAGGTGAAGCTTGGCGGAGGTGGAGGTGGTGATATCGGGGCTGTGATGAAAGAGAATATCGAGAAAGTGAAAGGCGTCTTTCACGGAGTTTCCCGGTTTAAACGGCTCGATATGGTAGGGCTTGAGGATGTGGTGGTCAGTTTCATAACAACTCTTAAGCAGGAGGCAAATGTCCTGAAGGTTGTAAGCCCTATAAAATCACACAGCGAATATACCTATGCACATAATACCAATGTGGCTGTGCTCTCGATCTTCCAGGCAGAGTCCCTTGGCGTGAAACACGACCTTCTCCATGACATTGGCATGGCAGGTCTTCTCCATGACATTGGCAAGATGTTTGTTCCCACAGAGGTACTCGAAAAGGAGGCGAAGCTTAATGACGAGGAATGGGTAGCGATGAAGAAACACCCTGTTTATGGCGCCATGTATCTTGCCACGCTCCCTGACATTCCCAAATACGCCCTTGTCGCTGCATACGAGCACCACATGAAGTTTAATGGTCAGGGCTATCCGGCCACGAGGAGAAAAGGCAGGACGCAGCATATTATTAGCCAGATCATCGCCATATCGGATTTCTTCGATGCGCTCAGGACAGACCGTCCTTACAGAAAAGCTCTCGAAGTTCCGGTCATTGTCGGCCTCATGAACGACTCCTCGGGAAAGGACTTCAATCCCATTCTTGTGGAGAATTTCCTGCGCTCGCTGAAAAAAGTGAATATCTTTGTTTCATGACGAGTTACGCCCTGGCAGGGAAAAGAGTCAGGCGACATCGTCGTGGGCGGGCTCAAACATCATTCTCTTGAAAACAGAGCACCGTATGGTGTATATTCTTCCTTACTTGCCGAAGTGGTGGAACTGGTAGACACGCACGTTTGAGGGGCGTGTGGAGAAATCCATGCGGGTTCGAGTCCCGCCTTCGGCACCATCTTTCCCCTCTCCTCGCAGAAAACAAGCTTCAGGGCAGTTTCTAATGTCTCACCCCGGGGGCCAGTGCATGGCCCTGCCGCCAAGCAGGTGCAGGTGAATATGAAATACGGTCTGGCCGCCGTCAGCGTTCGTATTCATGACCAGCCTGAAGCCTTTCCCGTCTATGCTTTTGTCTTTTGCAATGGTCGCTGCGACCTTGAACAGATGGCCGACAAGGCCGTGGTCCTCCGACGTAATATCAAGAACAGTTGCGACATGCTTTTTCGGAATGATCAAAAGATGTACCGGTGCCTGCGGAGCCACATCTTCAAATGCAATGGCCCGATCGTCCTCATATACAATCTTTGATGGGATCTTCTTTTCTGCGATCTTGCAGAAGATACAATCACTCATTGCGGTTCTCCTTTTTGTTGAATCTTCTTTCTAGTTCTCTGAATACGTCATTATGATCTACCCCATCTTCAGGCATCAGCACCATACAATGAAACCAGAGATCAGCCAGTTCCTGGATGACCTGCTGCCGGTCTCCGGTCTTTGATGCAATTATCACCTCGACCGCCTCTTCGCCGATCTTCTTCAGAATCTCATCCTTACCATTTGCAAGTAGTGAGGCTACATAGGATTCAGCCCGTGGATGGTTTTTCCGGTCAAGAATAACAGTCTGAAGATCGTCGAGGATCATTTCTTGCCGTATACTGCTTCTTCAGAAAATACCTTGCCAGAGATCTCTCTGCCGCTGATATCTGTATAAAAGCATGACCTGTGGCCTGTGTGGCAGGCGCCTGGTCCCTTCTGATCGACCTTGATAAGGACAGTGTCTTTATCACAGTCATAGAGGACCTGTTTCACTTCCTGCACATGGCCTGACGATTCACCCTTCTTCCAGAACTTCTGGCGGGACCGGGACCAGAAGTGCGTGTGCCCGGTTTCGATAGTCCTCTGTAAAGAGGTTTCGTTCATGTATGCCATCATCAGGACTTCATTATTCTGAGCATCCTGGATGATGGCTGGTATGAGTCCATGCTTGTCGTATTTCAGCTCTGATAGATTCATTTCTTCTCCATTTCTAAAGTTTGTAACCGATCTTTCTGAGAAATTCTTTTCTGTGTGCCTTGTCCTCAGAGGTTTCAATGCCACGGGGAGAAAACCCGTCAATGACCCCGAGCACGCCTTTCCCCTGTGGAGTCTCTGCCGTGATTACCTCAACAGGATTGGCGGTTGCACAGAATATTCTGCAGACTTCCGCGCAGTTCTTAACCTGATTCAGGACATTGATCGGGAAGGCGTTCTTCATAAGGATGCAGAAGACGTGGCCTGCGCTGACAGCCTGCAGGTTTTTTGTGCAGACGTCTATCAGTTTGCTGTCATTGCCTTCGGTCCTGATGAGGCAGGGGCCGGATGCCTCACTGAAGGCGATGCCGAACTGCGCCTGGGGAACTGTTGTGGCAAGGATCTCATACAGATCTTCAGCAGTCTTGATGAAATGCGTCTGGCCCAGTATGACATTGCAGTCTTCCGGAATCTCGAGTTTTACGGATGTTATCTCCATAGGACCCCCTTTTCTTAAGCCCTGGAACCCTTTTGGATTTGCAAGGTTATGCTATAATGGAAATATTTTTCAGGAGATGTCAAGCCGAAATGTCTCGTATTTTCAGTATAGTTATGCTCATTGTTGCTCTGTTTTATCCCCTTGCGTCGGAAAGTCAAACCCTCTCCGGCCCTGAGGTGAAGAGGGTCAATAATGACCTCTTCGTTTCCTTCAGCCTCACCCTTGACGAAAAAAGCCTGGACGCGATCAGGGGCGGTGTGGACAAAGAGCTCAAATTTTATGTCGACCTCTTCAGGATATGGAAGATCTGGCCCGATGAGTTTGTGCTTGGCAAGGCCTACGTCAAGACCGTGAAGGTTGATCCTATCAAGAAGGAATATGTTGCGACCTCAGGCGACGGGAGCGTGCTCACAGAAAAACGGTTTAAATCATTTGAGTCCATGATGGATTGGGTTGTCGTATTCAGGGACCTGAAGCTTACCAATATCAGGGAACTTGAGCCTGGCCAGTATTTTGTGCGGGTTACGGTTGAATCGAAGATCCGCAAACTGCCTCCTGTTATCGGGTATCTGTTCATCTTTGTCTCCGAGAACGAGTTCAGGACAATAAAGGACTCAACGGTCTTCACGATCGAGGGCAGCCCATGAAGAATGTCAGATTCCCGCTCTTTATCTCCCTCATAATACTTTTCATCATCACGGTCTTCTCAATAGAATTCCATTATATGGGGCTCAAAGATGTTCCTTTCCTTACGAAAGTTCTTCTTTTTGTCCTTTTGAATCTTAACCTTGTTGCACTTCTGACGCTGATGTTCTTTGTCGGTAAAAGTCTGGTCAGACTCTATTTTGAGCGTAAACACAAGGTGCTTGGTTATAAGCTGAAGACAAGGTTTGTCGTGGTCCTTGTTGTCATGACACTTATCCCGTCAGCTTTCCTCTTTATTGTCTCGAGCGGTGTTGTGACGAACTACCTGGACCGTTGGTTCGATCCGCAGATAAAGCAGCCCCTGGACCTCGCCATTGAGGTTGCCAAGTCTGCTTATGAGATGCAGCGGCAGCAGACCCTTGCCTTTGCAAAGGCAGCCGCCTCAGGTCAACCTCTTCCGGAAGGGTTGAAAACCTACACCCTGTATGCAATTCCTGATAACGCATCAGAGACCATCAAGGCCGGTTTTGAGGGAAAGGAAGAGGTTGAGGTAATTACTACAGCAGACGGCGATATTGTTCGTGCCGTAGTGCCGAGAAACAGGCAGAGACCTCAGGAAGGCATTGTGGTCGCAGAATCCATCATGGACAGAAACATCAGCCGGAATGCTGAAACGATCCAGGCGGCTTACAAGAATTATCTCACCCTGGAATCCTGGAAGATGCCGATCAAGACGAATTATCTCCTGATACTCGGCTTCTCGACCCTGCTCATGGTCTTCATGGCGCTCTGGATAGCGCTCAGAATTTCGCGCGGCATTACAGATCCTATTCAGGCCCTTGCGCAGGCAACTGCGGAGGTTGCGAAGGGCAATCTCGATATGTCGGTCAATATCGAAAGGGATGACGAGATCGGTCTTCTGGTGAGCTCTTTTAATAACATGGTCAGGGATCTGAAGGAGAACAAAGAGTCGCTCCAGCATGCCTCCCAGGTATCGGACAGGCGCAGGCTGGTTATCGAGAAGATCCTTGAGAACGTGAACTCGGGTGTCATATCCCTGGATGCTGAGGGCAATATCCTTATCATCAATAATGCAGCCTGCAGGATTCTGAACATAGAGCCTGCTGAGGTCCTGAACAAAAACTATGATGCCCTGCTTGCCCTCATAGACTCAGATGAACTGAGAGAAACGGTCAAGGGCATTATTATCAGGGATTTCAAGGGCGTGGAAAAAGAGATCAGAATCATGGTTGGAGAGAAACGTGTCCTGCTCAGACTATTCATCACGACCCTGAGGGATAGAGAGAACTTCATGGGGACATTGGTTGTTTTTGATGACCTGACAGAGATTACCAGGGCGCAGAGGGCTATAGCCTGGCAGGAGGTAGCCAGAAGGATAGCCCATGAGATCAAGAACCCGCTTACCCCGATAAAGTTGTCGACTGACCATATGGTGAAGAAGTGGCAGAATAAAGACGAGGATTTCGGCAAGGTCTTTGAGCGATCCACAAAGACCATTATACGGGAGGTGGAGAGCCTGAAGAGGTTGGTCGATGAGTTTTCACGCTTTGGCAAGATGCCTGAGATATGTAAGGCCCCTGTGCTGCTCTCTTCGATCATTGAGAGCGTAATCAATCTTTACAAGGACTACAAAGGCATTGAGATGCATCTTTCTGCAAACGGCAGTGAAGGGCTTATTGAGTTGGACGCTGAGCAGTTCAAGCGGGTCATCATCAATATCGTAGATAATGCAATTCAGGCAATGCAGAATCAGGGAAGGATTGATATAATGATACATCAGGATGCTCTCTCTAACCGCGTGTATGTAGATATTGCTGATAACGGCCCTGGTATTCGTGAAGAGGACAAGGAAAAACTTTTCCTGCCCTATTTTTCGACCAGGAAGGACGGGACAGGGCTTGGTCTTGCGATTGCAAGCAGGGTCGTGACTGAACACAGAGGCTATATCAGGGTCAGGGACAATAGCCCACGCGGAACCGTTTTCAGCATCGAACTGCCGATAAAGGAAGGCTAAATGGCAAAAGCTCTTGTATTGATCGTTGATGACGAAGAAGGCATACGGGAAAGCCTGTCGCAGATCATTGAGGACGACTATGACGCGGTTACTGCTTCGTCAGGAGAGGAAGCGATCAGGATCGCAAAGGAGACAGCACCTGACCTTGTTTTACTGGACATCTGGATGGACGGCATGGACGGCATCCAGACGCTACAGGAGCTTAAACAGGCATATCCTGATCTCCCTGTTATCATGATCTCCGGTCATGCAAACATAGAAAATGCGATCAAGGCAACACGGATGGGAGCGTATGACCTTCTCGAAAAACCGCTCTCTCTTGATAAGGTCCTTCTTACGGTACAGCGTGCCCTTGAAAAGAAAAGCCTTGAGATCGAAAACAGGGCCCTGCGGGAGAACTTTTCGAGGAGATGGAGATTTGTCGGAGAATCTCCAAAGATAAAACAGGTACTATCGCAGATACAGATGGCTGGTGCAAGCAATGGCAGGGTGCTTATATTAGGAGAAAGCGGGTCCGGCAAGGAGCTTGTTGCTCATCTACTGCATCAGCACAGCCCTAGGCTTAACGGCCCCTTTGTTGAGGTTAACTGCGCTGCCATTCCCCAGGAGCTGATCGAAAGCGAACTCTTCGGCCACGAAAAGGGGTCTTTTACCGGAGCGTTCGAGCGGAAGCAGGGAAAATTTGAGCTCGCTGACAACGGCACGCTTTTTCTCGATGAGATCGGTGACATGTCGCTCCAGACGCAGGCAAAGGTCCTCAGGGTGATCGAGACCCAGGAGTTCCAGCGCGTTGGCGGCAGCAAGAATATCAAGGTTGATGTGAGGATCATCTCGGCAACGAACAAGGATCTCGCAGAAGAGGTGAAGAAAGGTGCCTTCAGGGAAGACCTCTTTTTTCGGCTTAACGTTATCCCGATCAGGGTGCCCGGGCTCAGGGAGCGTGCTGAAGATATCCCTGCATTGGTGGATCATTTTCTAAGGCTCTTTGCTGCCGAGTATGGTCAGCAGAAAAAGGAGGTCTCTGCTGAAGCTCTCAAGGCGCTCCGGACTTATTCCTGGCCAGGCAATATCCGCGAGCTCAAGAATGTACTCGAAAGGCTCGTGATCATGACGCCGTCAAGGATCATCAGCAAGGTGGATATTATTGCTGCTGATTCTCCCCGTTCTGATTACTTTTCATTGACTGCCCTGAAAGATGCGCGGGATGCTTTTGAGAAGGACTTTATCATCAGAAAACTTGAAGAGAATTCCTGGAATGTTTCAAAAACCGCGGAACTGCTTGATGTTGAACGGAGCAACCTTCACCGAAAGATCAAGGCCTACGACATCAAAATGCCGTAGGCAGGTATCCTGTCTTTTCTACTTCCCTATCTCGTGTATCTTCAGGAAATTTGTCTTTGCCTGCGTTGAAAGCGGCGAACCTGAGATGATCACGATGTGATCACCCTTTTTTGCGATCTTCTCGGAAAGCAGCGCTTTTTCCACTTCATGAAGCATCTGGTCAGTGCCTTTGAGAGGTTTCATATATTTTGGGAGCACGCCCCAGCTGAGAGCTAGCCGGGCAAGGCCGGCCTTGTCAGGCGTAAAAGCGATGATCGGCAGTCCTGGTCTGAACTTCGAAACAAGCCTTGCCGTAAATCCTGACTGCGTAAATGCCACAAGCACGGTTGCCGCGATGTCCTCGGCTGCCATGCAGGCAGCATCAGCAAGGGCCTCTGCATAGGTGTTTCCCCGTTCGTAACAGGAATTGACCGGCTTGGCTTGTTCGGTAAAGGTGATGATCCTGTTCATCATGATGAATGCCTCAAGAGGATAAGCGCCGGCTGAGGTCTCTACAGAGAGCATCAAGGCATCAGTCCCGTCGAGCACGGCATTGGCAACATCAGTTGTCTCTGCGCGGGTAGGCCTCAGGTGTTCCTTCATGGATTCGAGCATCTGTGTTGCCGTGATCACAAGCTTTCCCTTGTTGTTTGCCCTGCAGATAAGGTCTTTTTGTATGAGCGGTACTCTCTCGGGGAATACTTCAACGCCGAGGTCACCCCTGGCGATCATGATGCCATCAGCAGCATCGAGAATCTCATCAATATTGTCGAGTGCCTCTGGTTTTTCGATCTTGGCTATGATCGGCGTGTTCTTTCCTCTTTTCTTCATCCAGCTTTTGATCTGGCGGATGTCCTCTGCCTCCCGGACAAAAGAGACGGCAATATAATCCACATTCATGCTGAGGCCAAAGGCAAGATCTCTCTTATCCTTTTCCGTAAAAGATTTGAGAGATATCTTCATGCCAGGAAGATTTACGCCTTTTCTGTCTTTAAGAATGCCCCCTTCAATAACCTTTGCAGTAAGAGATGTGCTGGATTTCTTTTCTACTCTCAACTGAATCAGTCCGTCATCGAGCAGTATTCTGTCCCCTGCTTTTGCGTCTGTCAGAAGATGCGGATACGATACAAAGATATTTTTTTCATCGCCGACACCTTCGCCCGGGAAAATTGACAGGTCTGCCCCTTTCTTGATCTCTACGCCGCCATTTTTCATCAGTCCGACACGAATCTTGATGCCCTGCAGATCCTGAAGAATTGCGATGGATCGATGGTATTTCCTTGCAAGCCGCCTGATCTCTTTTATGGTATTACGATGAAACGCATAATTCCCATGAGAAAAATTCAGCCTTGCCACATCCATGCCCTCGCGGACAAGAGCAGACAGGACCTGAGGTTTTATGGATGCAGGTCCCATAGTGCAGACGATTTTTGCTCTTCTCTGTTTCATTAGTTGTACCTTTCCTTGCCTGATAATTGACTGTCTTTCGCCGACAGCGTAATGCAGTTTCTATCCCATACAAAATGCTGCAGCCAGTTCTCTCCGCGATCCTTGAAGTCAGAACGAAAATGAGCGCCAACGCTGCCTTTTCGAGCAAGCGCTGCCTGAACAATGATTCCTGCGACAGTCAGCATATTTTTCAGTTCTAGTTCCCGGCGGGTGCCATAGTTGCGTTCTGTTATCATACTCCATTCAAGCAGCCGGGAAGCTGCTTCACCAAGGGACGTGGCGCATCGAATAATGCCAACCCGCTCCCACATCATTTTTCGGAGTGCGTGGCGTATCTCGTCATGGTCTCTGATAGAAACCGGACTGAAAGCGATTGAATCTTTTATTGTCGGCTGGACCGGTGAGGAAAGCGCAGCTTTTCCTGCTCGCGCCCCGAAGACCAGTCCTTCAAGCAGGCTATTTGAGGCAAGCCTGTTTGCGCCGTGCACGCCGGTGCAGGCAACTTCCCCTGCCGCGAAGAGGCCTGGTATCGAGGTCTTGCCGTCAGCGTCTGTTTTCACTCCTCCCATGATGTAATGGGCGGCCGGAGAAATCGGGATGAGGTCCCCTGTGATATCGATGCCATATTTCAGGCATGTTGCGTAGATGTTAGGAAAGCGGCCTCTTACAAAATCCTTGCGAAGATGTCTGAGATCAAGATAGGCAAAGTTGCTGCCGGTCTTGACCATTTCCGATATTATTGCGCGGGATACAATGTCCCTTGGTGCAAGTTCAGCAAGAGCATGATGAGACTGCATGAATCGCTGACCATTGCTGTTAAGAAGCAGGGCTCCTTCGCCGCGCATTGCTTCTGTCATAAGAAACTGGGGCGCTGTCGGGCTATAGAGACTTGTGGGATGGAACTGGATGAATTCCATATCCTCAAGCTCTGCTCCCGCCCTGAAGGCAATTGCCATACCATCGCCGGTTGCAACCTGAGGATTCGTCGTGCGGGAGTAAAGTTGCCCCCCTCCGCCCGTAGCGAGGATAGTTGCCCGCGCATAAAGGGCGGTCATTTCACGGTCGCGCAGCACATAGGCCCCATGACATTCATTATCCTGAACAATAAGGTCAACGGTTATTGCAAATGGATATCTGCGAACTGAGGGGAAAGATCGTGCCTTATCGAGAAGAACGCGTGTAAGTTCTTTGCCGGTTGAGTCACCCTGTGCGTGCAGTACGCGCCTGCGTGAATGAGCAGCCTCAAGAGTAAGGTCGAGCTTAGAACCTTCCTTGTCGAATTCAGCTCCCCAGGATATAAGTTCGGCTATTCGCTCCGGACCTTCCTCAACCAGAGTCTTGACCGTGCCTTCATTGCAGAGGCCATCTCCAGCCTTGAGCGTATCTTCGAGATGGATGCCAACCTCGTCCTCATCGCTCATGACCGCAGCAATGCCGCCCTGTGCATATTCAGTATTGCTCTCTGTTGGCTTGTCTTTGGTAACGACAAGGACATTGCCATAAGGAGCCAGTTCAATAGCAGCCCGAAGGCCTGCTACACCGCTTCCGATAATGAGGAAATCAACGATCTCCTGTCGCATACAGCAAGAATACAGGATGGGATAGAGGAAATCAAGGCGGCTTCATTGCCGGCATGTTGCTAAAAAAGGAGAATATTTATTAGAATACAAGATCAAATTTCAGGAGGCAGACAGTGAAAGCAGATATTCACCCGGATTATCAGGAAGTCAATGTGGTTTGCGCCTGTGGCGAGACCTTCACCACACGTTCAACCCGTAAGGACATTCGTCTCGACATCTGCTCCAAGTGCCATCCGTTCTTCACCGGCAAGCAGAAGATCATGGACACTGAGGGAAGAGTCGAGAAGTTCAAGAAGAAATACGCTAAGCAGTAGTTAGGCTGAGAACCCATAGAAAACAGGAAGCCGTCTTGGCTTCCTGTTTTTTTCTTGCATACCTATGAGCACACACCAGAAGATAAAGAGCGTAGGCGGACAGGCAGTTATTGAGGGCGTTATGATGCGCTCACCCAAAAACTGGACTGTTGCCGTGCGCGATCCAAAGGGCACGATCCATCTCCTGAAGGAGAAGCTGACTGAAATGCCCCGTTTCTTCAAGTTGCCGATGATCAGGGGTGTTGTTGCCCTTTTTCATGCATTATCATTAGGAATCAGGGCTATCGAGTTCTCTGCCGGCAAGGCATACGAGGAAGAGGGCGAAGAGAGCCTGAGCAAGTTTTCTCTTGTATTGACTATGATTGTGGCATTTGGCCTCGGCATCGGTCTTTTCATACTGCTCCCTTTGTACGTCACAAAACTTTTTGGTTTGGTGATCTCAAGTGTCGAAAAGAGTTCGTTCCTTTTCAATTTCGTTGACGGGATCATACGTGTATTCATCTTTCTTTGTTACGTAATCGGCATAGGCATGTGGAAGGAGATGGCGAGGATCTTCATGTACCATGGTGCAGAACATAAGGTGATCCACGCCTATGAAAAGGGCCTTGAGCTTACACTCGAGAATGTCAGGCAATACAGTCCACTGCATCCGCGCTGCGGCACGAGCTTCCTCATGATCGTTATGGTGGTCAGTATCCTGGTTTTTTCGTTTATTCCTCAGAGTTGGCCTTTTGTATACAAGTTTCTTTCGCGGATCGTGTTCATGCCGCTCATCGCAGGGACGTCCTTTGAACTCCTGAAGCTTTCAGCGAAATGGGACCATCACCCGCTGATGCACCTTATGATTTCGCCAGGCCTTATGCTCCAGCGTCTTACAACGCGCGAACCTGATGATGCGCAGCTTGAGGTTGCGCTGAGCGCTCTGATTGAGGTCCTGAAACTGGAGGAAGCAGATGCTGCAGAAGCTCCAGGCGCTTGAGCACAAGTATGAGGAGCTGAACAACCTCCTCAGCGATCCCAAAGTGCTTTCAACGCCAACCGATTATCAGAAGTACTCCCGCGAACATTCAGAGCTCCTGCCTATTGTTGAAAAAATACGGGAATATCAGAAACTCATTATTGATATCCAGAGCACAGAAGAGCTCTTGAGCGGCAATGATGCTGAGATGAAGGAACTTGCAAAGGCTGAACTTGAAGATTTGAAGAAGAAGGCTCCTGTTTTTGAAGATGAACTGAAGTTTATGCTTCTGCCGGTTGATCCGCGTGATTCAAAAAGCGTTATCCTCGAAATACGCGCAGGCACAGGCGGTGAAGAGGCTGCCTTGTTCGGCGCTAACCTCTTCAGGATGTACACCAAGTATGCTGAGTCAAAGAGATGGAAGGTTGAACTCATTAGCATGAACGCTACTGGTATCGGCGGCATAAAGGAAGTGGTTGCAGCTATCGAGGGGAAGGGTGCGTATAGCAGGCTGAAATACGAGAGTGGTGTACATAGAGTGCAGAGAGTCCCGAGTACTGAAGCATCAGGCAGGATACATACTTCGGCTGCAACAGTTGCCGTGCTTCCTGAAGCAGAGGAAGTTGATATCCGGATAGAGCAGAAAGACCTCAGGATAGACACTTTCTGCTCATCGGGCGCAGGAGGTCAGAGCGTTAATACGACCTACTCTGCTGTCAGGATCGTGCATATTCCGACAGGTGTGGTTGTCCAGTGTCAGGACGAACGCTCCCAGACAAAGAACAGGGAGAAGGCCATGAAGGTTCTGCGCTCAAGGCTTTATGATTTAGAGATCGAAGAGAAGGGAAAAGAGCGGGCGCAAGAGAGGAAGTCGCAAGTCGGCTCAGGCGATAGGTCTGAGAGGATTAGAACCTATAACTATCCGCAAAATCGTATCTCAGACCACAGGACTGGGCTTACTCTGCATAAGCTTGAACAGATTCTCGAGGGCAACCTCGATGAGATGGTCGACAACCTCACCACGCATTTTAACTCCGAACGACTTAAAGACCTTTAATATTCCCGCCCGATAGAGGCAAAAGAGGCTGGATGTTTCGCAAACCCCATGAATCGACAATATATTTAAATGGCGTATCACTCCTTGATATCAAACGTCAGAGGTTTCATAATATGGTTCGTTATATGGATATCATGCGTTGCTTCTTCAAGGTGTCGTCATGGTGTTTACTCAGCACCCAGCTCTCTTTGTATAATTTGAGAGGCATGAGAATTCACTACTTTGAGACTGCTTGAGCTGCTGAGAAAATCGACTGCGTATCTGGAAAAAGCCGGCATTGACGATGCACTGGCCGACGCAGAGATGCTTGTCTTTCATATCGTTAACATGGACAGGCTCGATGCCTATATTGACAATCCGGAGATAAAGAGCGCGGATTCTGCAAAGGTCAGAAGGCTGCTTCAGCGAAGGATCAAAGGCGAGCCGGTTCAATATATCATCGGCCATATCGAATTCCTCGGCCTGACCATAAGGGTTGGGAAAGGAGTGCTCATCCCGCGGCCTGAAACAGAACTGCTGGTTGAAGAAGTGATAAAGACCGTGAAGAGTAAGGCGTTAGGCGGAAAGAGTTCAGAAAAAAACACCTCACGCTTTACACCTCACGCTTTACGGTCTCTTCTTGACTTATGCACCGGTACCGGCTGCATTGCCCTGGCGCTTGCAAAGGAGTTTCCCGATGCAGAGGTGTATGGCACTGATCTGTCAAAAGAGGCGCTTGCCTTTGCAAGGATAAATGCAAAGGTAAACACTATTAAAAATGTTAAGTTCAGGCAGGGTTCGCTCTTTGACGCGGTGAAGGGGAAGAAGTTCGATATCATCACTGCCAATCCGCCGTATATCAGGAGAGATGAGATCGAGACCCTTCAGCGTGAAGTCCGCGACTGGGAGCCTGTTGCTGCACTTGATGGCGGCATGGACGGCATGGATTTCTATCGGGCTATTCTTTCTGCGGCCGGCCGTTATCTCAACCCTAACGGATTCATATTCCTGGAACTCGGGTATGACCAGGCAGAGGATGTTCAGAAGATCGCACGCTCTGAAGGATTCAGAGAGGTAACGGTCATTAAAGATTATGCCGGGATTGGAAGATTTCTGGTAGCAACTCAGGTTGGTTAGTCTGTAGTCTGTCAGTATCCAGGCCAACGTCTGTCAATAAGAATAGTCAAAAATAAGGGGCTACAGCTTCTGCTGTTGGCTGTCTCCCTTCCCTAATAGACTAAATACCTACAGAATATCCACCTTAAGCATTGTTTTCCACAATATGCAGGGCAGCCTTTATGCCATCAGCTCCGCTTGATATGATACCTCCGGAGCATCCGCTGCCTTCCCCGACTACATAAAGATTTTCAATGCCAATGCAGCAGCGCTCTTTTTCCCGCAGGACCTGAATCGGCGCTGAAGTCTTGCTTTCGAGCCCCATGATAGTGCCTGTTTCAAATCCCTGTATTTTTCTGCTGAAATCCTTGAGGCCTTGCCTGATGGACCTGCTTATTTCAGCAGGCAGAAGATTCCATAGTGCCGCAGGTTTTAATCGCAGCGGATAACTTGATTCAACAATATCTGCCTGCTCCTTCTGGTCAATAAAATTCTGTATGCTGCAGAACGGCGCTGCAAAGCCATTCGAATAGCGGTGAAACTTTTCTTCAAGGGCTTGTACCCAGTCAAGTGCTTCCTCTGGCAATGCCTCCCTGCCGATCAGCCTGTCAGGATGAACCCCGGCCACACATGCGGCATTCGCGAACTTCCCATTTCTCTTGTACCGGCTCATGCCGTTTACGATATTACTATTGTGATATGCAGCTGCAGGGACAACAATGCCGCCTGGGCACATACAAAAGGTATAGACCGGAAGCTTGCCATCGCCCGGGGACGTAAGGCGGTATTCAGCAGCTTTGACTCCGGCCAGGCTTTCTTGGCCCCACTGTGCCTTGTTTATGATCTCCTGAGGATGTTCCACTCTGCTGCCCAGGGCAAAATTCTTTGTACGGAACTGAACACCTCTTCTGATCAACATCCGGTACGTCTCGTAAGCAGAATGGCCCGGTGCAATAATGAAATAGTCAGCCTCCATGCTGCCTGATGAAGTGATCGCTTCAATGACCTTTCCATTTTCGATCTTCAGATCTTCAAGGAGTGTATGAAATATCATGCGGCCACCCAGCGCACTGAATGCATCTCTGAGATTTTTGACAATCATTCTCAGATTATCGCTCCCCAGATGAGGATGTGCCATATATCCTATTTCTTCCGGGGCTCCTGCGCTGATATAGCTCTCTAATATGAACTGACGTTCTTTTGATATGTGCTTGGAGCGTGACGTAAGCTTCCCGTCCGAAAATGTTCCTGCACCGCCTTCACCAAAGGCGTAATTACCCATAGGATTAAAAACACCGGTCTTTTCAAATTCCCTAATCCCTTCAGCCCTTTTGTGGACTTCCGTGCCCCGTTCAATAAGCGTGGTATCAAATCCTGCCTTCTGCAGAATAAACGCTGAAAAGAAACCGGCAGGACCGCTTCCGACTACAACTGCCTTCTCAGTTCTCTTTTTATGCGGTATATCCAAAGAAGGGAATAGAAGAGGAGCGCCTCCGTCAATTTCAGCCGATAAGACCATGACCCTGACGAGCCAGTGGATATTAGCTTTTTTCCGTGCATCAAGGCTTTTGTTCTCTATCTGATACGAGAATTCGTGAATGCCTAATTGTTTCGCGATCTCTTCTTTCAGCTCGCCCTCATCGTAATCAGTACGCAGCTGCAATGAAATTTCCCGGTATCCCATGGCAGTATTTTACCTTATAAAATGAATTGACACCTGCTGAATACGTTTACGGGTAAATAATGGCATGTTCATAATTGCTTTTATGGCGAGGGAAAAGTAAGCCATGATCTTCGAGGCAGTGACCCCGAAGGTATATGTCATAAATCATATATTCCTTTGCCTCTCTTTCATTACACTATATGCATGGAAAAGATCGATCGGGCGTATGTGCGATATCTGCGGTACACAGTTCAGTGGGGAATAGTCCTCTTCCTGTTCTATGCAGGCTATCGCTTCTTCATATTCACTGACCACTTCCTCAGCATGGGGGCGTTGCCGGCTGGAGGCGAAGAAGAGCTCTTGAAGAACAGATTCCCGGGAGTTGAAGGCTTTCTCCCAATCGGTGCGCTCATGGGTCTAAAGCTCTGGCTTATGGAAGGCGTCTTCGATCGCATTCATCCTGCAGGCCTCGTCATATTTGCTTCAGCCATTGGTATGGCGCTTGTTCTGAAAAAAGGGTTCTGCGGATGGATATGTCCTGTGGGCTCTCTCTCTGACAGCGTCTGGAAGCTTGGCAAAAAGATCTTCGGCAGAAACTTCTCTATGCCCCGCTATGCAGACTACGGCTTGAGATCCGTAAAGTATCTGCTCATGGCATTCTTTATCTATGTTATCGTCCTGAAGATGCCTGCTCTTGCGATCTTCCGGTTTCTTGAGAACGACTATTACAAAATAGCAGATGTGAAGATGCTCTTTTTCTTCACGGAGATGACAAAAACAACAGCGATCTCTTTGTCACTGCTCTTCGTTTTTTCGCTTTTGTACAAGAACTTCTGGTGCAGATATCTCTGTCCCTATGGTGCGCTTCTCAGCCTGTTGAGTATTATGAGCCCCTTCAAGATCAGGAGGAATGAAGCGGCATGCATCCACTGCAGAAAGTGCACTGAAAACTGTCCCTCGCTCCTGCCTGTGGAAACGCTTATACAGGTGAGATCTCCGGAATGCACAGGATGCCTGACCTGCGTAAGTCATTGCCCCGCAAAAGGCGCGCTCGATATATCTCTTCCCCGGCGGATAACAGCGCATCCTCTCCTGTTCATCTGCCTCATTATCATCTTCTTTTTCGGAAGTGTAACCATTGCCAAACTAACAGGCAGATGGGACTCCTCAGTCTCTTATCAGGACTATCAACGCATTCTCCCCCTGGCCAAACAGCTCGACCACCCTTAGGGAGCGCAGAGGGCGATAGTTCCTGATATACTAAAATCATGGGTAAAGCCTCATATAGTGCCTTTGCGACATCTGCCAGACTGCTTACCAGATTGATATCTGTCGTGTTTATATTGGCGCTTCTTGTTATCAGTCCAACTTTCACCGCATCTGCCGGAGCGGCTGATACAGGATATCGCAGACCCGTGGCTGAACTGCTTGGCAAAGCGATATACGCAGACGAGCTTCTTCCCACTCTGCAGGAAAGGGAGCAGAAGGAAAAACTTTCTACTGATGCATATGCTGCCTGGCATGACGGCACAGCGTCGGAGAATTTCAGGGCATTGATATGGTCACGTGTATTCGCGGACTATTCGCAGAAGAGGAAGATTGAGCCCACTGAAGCTGAGATCGAGTCAAACATGAACCAGACCCGCAGATTTATGAAAGAGGACCGCGTACGCAGAGAAAAAGAGCGCGAAGCACTGATCAAAGAGCTGGCGTCTCAATCCCTGCCAGAGCCGCGACGCAAGCAGGCGCAGCAGTATCTGGATACGCTGAACAGCCTTCGGGATTTCGATACCAAGAGGGAATTGGAACTGAAAGATCCGGCGCAGGTTGAACTGCTGAAGGACGCGGAAAAGCGGGTTGCATCGGTTTGGGTCAAGCAGTGGAAGATCAATCAGGCCCTGTTTCATGAGTTCGGCGGCAGGATCATTTTTCAGCAGGCAGGCTGGGAGCCTATCGATGCATACCGGAAACTGCTTGAACATTATGAACAGACGAGTGCTCTCGTTATCCGCGATCGATCACTACGTGATGCAGTATACAGTTACTTTAACCACCAATTCGTATACGCAGAAGAGAAGAAGGCAAGATTCTATTTCGAAAAGCCTTATTGGGAGCGGACACCAGAGGAGATGAAGGCCGCAGGTATGTGAATACGTGATTAGCGGAGCGCGTGCAGCCCGAGGGCAGACCTGTTACCTCTTCTGAATCGTTTAATTAATACCGTCTTCATGCATGAGCTGATGGCCTGAATATTGCGCCAGCCTGATCTGCTTCTGAGCCTCCATGACCCTTGTCGCGTACCAGGACGCTCCGCCCACATACCGGACCAATGCTTTCCTGAGGTCATTTGTTTCCAATAGATATGTCTCAAGCACGTGGGCACCAGCTGCTATGTTGCCAGAGATCCTGAACAGATCTTCCTTTTCGCTGATAATACCCTTTTCCTTCAGTTCTTTTACCCAGACACCAGGCATGATACCCATAAGGCCGATTGCTCCCTTGTCACTTTTTGCGTGCGGGTTGAAGTTGGACTCCACAAGACAGATCGCAAGGATCAGGTCTCTGTTGCCGGTGACTGAAGCTGCATTATAGATCTTCGCTAATACCTGGTCCGGCACAGCAGAGTTCTCTGCCATCCAGTCCAGGATCCTCTTCTTTGCCGCATCATCACTGTTTGCATTGAAAGATGAAAAGAACTCCATGTTTGTACGAACGCCCGGCAGTATTGCTCCAAATGCCAGCGTAAGAGTGATCATGGCCATAAGAACCAGGAACAGGCGAGGAATCAGCGCGGGCCTTTTAGACTGTGTGTCAATTGTCATTTCTTTCGACATGCATACCTCCTTAATCCTTCCATTAAAACAATTACAGAGGGCCGTAACGCTATTAACGTTATATCCTTGTAAAACCCCTGTTTATTATTAAATTGGCTGCATTGAACATATAGGAAAAAGCGTGATGAGCCGGATTGTTTTAGGGAAGATTTATGTGGTTTGTTAGTGAAGGTATTAGACCATACTGACGGAGGTTTTGTCAATGTCGCAATGCAAGGGAAATGGCTCAGCAAGCCGATTTGCAGATACGATATGTTCTTGACGCAGGGACTTCTGTCTCTGCAGCTTAGTCTTCGCACCTGCAGGGGTAATAGATCTTCAAGGCCGCCTGAATTTTTTCGAGAGCTTCTTTTTGGGTGTTGCCTCTCATATGAACGCCGGGGAGTTCCTTTGCCTCGGCAACCCAGGTCCCGTCATCATCCTGGTAGATCATAAATTCTCTCATGTCTAAAATATACCATATTTCGGTTATGCCAAATAACTGTATTTGTATTACAATACCGACAAAGATGTAAGGGGAGGCTAATCTGGACAAGCTCGTCATCAGAGGCGGCAAAAGGCTGAAGGGCACGATTACGATCAGCGGATCGAAGAATGCTGCGCTTCCGATCATGGCTGCAACGCTTCTTGCGCCCGGTGAGCATATACTCAAGAATGTCCCTCACCTCAGAGACGTTTCTACCATGGGGCGTCTTATTGCAAATCTTGGAGCTGGTTTTCATCTCGAAAAGAACAAGGCTATTCTTGACTGCACCGCAATAAAGAATTTCGAAGCGCCCTATGATCTGGTCAGCACCATGCGTGCATCGGTGCTGGTATTGGGTCCTCTTGTTGCCCGGCTTGGCAAGGCAAAGGTATCTCTTCCCGGCGGCTGCGCGATCGGCGCACGTCCGATAAATCTGCACCTGATGGGCCTTGAAAAGATGGGTGCAACCATAACCCTCGATTCAGGGTATGTGATCGCAAAGGCAAAGAAGCTCAGGGGCGCACATATCAATTTTGATATCCCGACCGTGACCGGCACAGAGAACCTGATGATGGCTGCAACGCTTGCAGAGGGAAAGACATTCCTTGAGAATGCTGCACGCGAGCCTGAGGTTGTTGACCTTGCGTATGCTCTTATTTCGATGGGAGCGAAGATAAAAGGTGCGGGCGAGAGTGTCATTGAGATCGAGGGCGTTAAGAAGCTGAAGCCGCTCAGGCATACGGTCATACCGGACAGGATAGAGACAGGAACCTTTATGGCAATAGCAGGAATAACCGGGGGCGATATCACGATCAAGAACTGCAGGCCCGACCATCTCGATGCGGTGATCAACAAGCTTGCGGACACTGGCATAGTCTTTAAGCCCGTGAAGACCGGTATCAGGGCCATCGGCCCGCAGAGGCTGAAGGCAGTGAGCACGACAACCATGCCCTATCCCGGATTTCCGACTGATATGCAGGCCCAGCTCATGGCTATGATGTGCATTGCTGATGGCACTAGCGTGATATCAGAAAAGATATTCGAGAACCGATTCATGCATGTTGCAGAGCTCAAAAGGATGGGTGCAGATATCACGACCGAAGGCGGCATTGCAACGATAAAAGGCGCAAAGAAGATAAAGGGCGCTCCGCTCATGGCAACTGATCTCAGGGCAAGTGCATCGCTTATTGTGGCAGCTCTTGCCGCAGAGGGAGAGACAACCATAAAGAGAATATATCACCTTGACCGGGGTTATGAGAAGATCGAAGAGAAGTTAATGAAAATCGGGGCTGATATAACACGAGAAAAAGAATAAGCCCTGTTACGAAGTGACATGAAAAATGCAGGCGGGAACGAACAGATGATCACCTGCTCCCACCGGGGAGAGGGCAAGGCATGCCCGATTAGCAAGACACCCTGCCTTGGAGAGTGTATCTATGCGAATATTCTTGATGATATCAGCCTGGGCATTATCGGTTTTGATATCTCGAAGAAAGAAGTTTTTTTCCAGAACAAGCTTGCGATCGAAATATTCAGAGGCACGATAAAACCGAAGGATTATGAGGCACTGGCATCGCTCCTGCTCTCGGACATCGAAATTCCGTTTCTGACCGCAACGCTCATGGAACCGCGCAGCCTTCGGTACGGCAACAAGTTTCTCGGATACACCATCTATCTTATCTCAGACACCTATCTCTGGGTCTATGTGAGTGACATAACGGAAAAGACCAGGCTGCAGGCCATAGCAGAGGCTGTGAATACTATGGACAATCTCGGCTATATCTTCTCAGGCATACGGCATGAACTGGGCAATCCGATAAACTCCATCAAGACAACACTTGCTGTATGCAAGAAGAACCTTTCAACCTATTCCAAAGAAGCGGTCAATGAGTTTCTCGACAGAATGCTTTCGGACATCGGCAGAGTGGAAATACTTCTTAAAGACCTCAAGAATTTCAGCATGTATGAAAATCCTGAGTGCCGTGAGGTCCATATTGCATCTTTTATGAACAATCTCCTCGCTATGGTAGAACGTGACTTCAGTCAGAAGAAAATTCGGATCAAGACCTTCTACCGGCCTGATGCTGAATATGGCCTGTTCGACCCGCGTGCGCTGCAGCATGTGATGCTGAATGTGCTGACCAATGCCTCGGATGCACTCCAGAATGTCGAATCGCCTGAGATCAGCATCAGCACACTCAGATCTGACAACAGGATAATCATTAGGATAAGGGATAATGGCTGCGGCATGCCTGATGAGCAGAAGAAACATCTGTTTCAGCCTTTTTCAACGACCAAAAGCCACGGGACGGGCTTAGGACTTGTGATCGTAAAGAAGATGATGTTCAAAATGAATGGGACGATCGAGATTGAGAGCTGGGAAAATGCCGGGACAATGATCCTTCTGAGCCTGCCTGCTGATGGTGGAGGCGATGCATAGGATAAAGAGAAACATTCTGATCGTTGATGACGACAGAAATTTCTGCATGTCTGTCAAAGATTATATTAAATCAGATGATGCAGAGGTTTCAGTCGCCCACACAGCCAAAGAATGTCTTGATATCTGCTCAAAAAAGCAGATTGATCTGCTGCTCCTTGACCAGCAACTTCCTGATGCCCAGGGCCATACTCTCTGCCCTGAGATCCTGAAATTCAATAACCAGACAAAGATCATTTTCACCACTGCCTTTCCGAGCTTTGAAAATGCGGTAAAGGCTGTCAGGGCAGGGGCCTTTGACTATCTTTCAAAACCCTTTGAGCTTGAAGAGCTGGGGCTTGCCATAACCCGGGCCCTCAGAACCGGTGATCTTGAGAAGGTTGAGCAGTTCCAGAACTACCGGTCAGACAAGGAGCGTGAGGAGCATGTGCTCGTAGGAGAGAGCAGGGGAATAGCGGACATTCATCGACTGATCAGCCTTGCTGCCAATGCAGATGCTCCTGTAATGATCACCGGCGAAACCGGATCGGGCAAGAACGTTGCTGCCCGGTCAATTCATTATGGCGGCCAGCTCAGGCATAGCCCGTTCATCAGCATCAACTGCGCAGCCCTTCCTGAGAGCCTGATCGAGGCCGAACTCTTCGGGTATGAGAAGGGAGCGTTCACCGGCGCAGCAGCCATGAAAAAAGGCATGTTTGAGATGGCAGAGGGAGGAACGCTCTTTCTTGATGAGATCGGGGAGATGCCTGCAGCCCTTCAGGCAAAGCTTTTAGGAGTTCTTGATGATGGGACATATCGCAGACTCGGCGGCACAGTGCTTCTCCATGCCCAGGTCAGGGTTATTGCTGCGACGAGCGTTGATCTTGAAAAGGCGATAAAGGCCAGAACATTCAGGGAGGACTTATACTATCGCCTCGGCGTCATAAAGATCCATCTGCCGCCATTGAGGGAACGTAGGGATGATATCCCGGCGCTTTGCGAGGCACTGATTTCGAAAGTTGCAAAAGGAAGGCAGCTCAGGCTTGCAGTTGGACAGATCGAAAAGATGAGACAGTACGACTGGCCCGGCAATGTAAGAGAGCTGAGGAATGTCCTTGAACGCGCGGTCATCCTTCAGCAGGGAACTGAGCTGCAGCCGGCTGAGCTTCTTGCTGTAACAACAAAAAAGGCGCGGCAGCCCTTGATGACAACTGAACAAAAACCTGCTTCAAGTTCATCTGCAACGCTTGATGATGTTGAGAAGAACCATATTCTTTCTGCCCTCGCAGAGCATTCAGGCAATCTCAGCCGTGCGGCCCGTGCTGTCGGTATATCCCTTTCTACCCTGAAGAGAAAGCTGAAGAAATATCATATGGAGTAACTTTTTTATGGCCCTGATAGTGCCCAGACTGCATAGGTCAAAATGAATTAGTCAGACTGCATTATTTAAAATCCCGCGATCACACACACATAGGCAGATGCCTCAATGCGTAACTCCATGATATATCACCTTTCTTAATCCTAAGCCTTAACCTCAGCCTCTCTCTTTCCTCCTGGCATGGCCATTGCACTATAAGAGCGCTATGGAAAAGAACGGCAAAATGAAGAATGTGCTGATCGTTGATGACGAGAAATCATTTCTCCTGAGCCTGCTCCAGGGGCTCGATGCATATGCCGCAGACTTTAATACACTCACTGCCCAGAATGGCAAGGCTGCCGTGGACGTGCTCAGCTCAACCAAGATCGATCTCGTTGTCTCTGACCTGAAGATGCCTGAGATGGACGGGTTTGGCCTTCTTGCGCATATGAGCAAGATGCATCCGAATATCCCTGTCATCATGATGAGCGCGTACTGCACGCCGGAGATCAAATCCAGGCTGAAGAGCCTCGGCGCCTTTACGATCCTCGAAAAGCCGATCGATTTTCAGGAGTTCGTTGATCATATCTTTGCAGAGCTGAATGCGGTCTCAAAAGGATATATCAAGGGCATTACGCTTCCGGCTTTCCTGCAGCTTGTGGAGATGGAGAGAAAGACCTGCACGCTCATAATAGGTTCTCACGGGAGAAAGGGATTCTTTTATTTCCAGGAGGGCTTGCTCATAGAGGCTGACAATGGCATTGACGAGCATGAGAAGGCTGCACTTGACATGGTATGCTGGGATGATCCTGAGATAGAGATAGAAAGTATCTGCAGAAGAAAGACCCGCAACATACAGTCGTCCCTGACCTACATTTTGATGGAAGGGTACCGGCTCAGGGATGAAAAGATGAAGGCGGCAGAGGCGCAGTCTTCAATTCATGCTGAAGCAAAGGAGGTCGGGCCTGATTCAGTGGATTTCGGCACGTTCCTCAAAGAGATAAACGAAGAAGACGCTGCCCAAACAAAACAGACACAGGAAACAATTACAAAGGAGGATAAGATGGCAACAACAAAGGAGATACTGAACGAACTTGCAAAGATCCAGAGCGTCGACGCAGTCTGCCTTGTAGCGCGGGACGGTTTTTTGTTAGACAGTATTGCACGCACGGGAATCGACACCGAGATGATCGGTGCGATCGCATCAAGCGGATTCGGTGCATCAGAGTCCATGGGAAGACAGCTTGGCAAGGGTTCAATGGCGATCAGCATGATCGAATTCGAGAAGGGACCTGTCATGCTCTCACCCGTTGGCGATGATGCGTTTCTCGTCATTATTGCGGACAAGGACGCGAACCTCGGCATGATCAGGCTGAAGCTGAAGAAGCACTGCGGCGAGCTTGCTGTCGCAGCGGCAATTTAAGGCAAGGGGGTGCACCATGGCTGAAGAAGGAAAGATACTCGATATCGCGCATGTCAGTTTCCTCGACATGATCAAGATCATGATAACCCTGAGCGGTGCTGCAAGTGCCAAGGGCACGCTCATCAGGAATGCTATCAAGACTGCAGAGCGGATCTCGGAGGTGGACTACCCGACCTTTGAAGACTATCTCGCGGCAATAGAGAACGCCACAAATCCGATCACCATGATCGAAGGCAAGGCAACCCATGCCGGCAATTTTGTCTTTGGCCTTCAGTACTGCCCTTTTGGTCCATCTATAAAGAACTACACCCAGGTCTTTGAGAAACTGCCAGACGGGTTTGCTGATTTCACCGCTGAGTTCAACAAACCGAGCAATATCACTGACCAGTTCCGGGTTGGAGAAGGAGCAGGCGTGAGCCCCTTCTGCTCAGTGCATCAGCCGATGCGGAGCGCCTTTGCAGAGAAGATCACCATAGGCGGCAAGAAGATAAAGATCACGCAGCTTGGCTGCAAGGCCGGTTCAGGTAAAAAAGGTTTTGCGGAAAAGTGGCTTGCAGAAAGCGGCGTGCCGAAGGAGCTTGTTGACAAGATCCTCGACAACCATATGTGCTGCTATTCCCTGAAGATCCTGGGTGCGTAATTTAGGCTGACGTGTAGACTTCATAGCCTCGCTTCAGCGGGGCGGGACAGCATATTCTCGCTCATTCTCGTCCCGCTTTGCGGAACTCCGAGGCTTTTGCCTCCTATAAATACTGACCTTATGACTATCGGCAAAAGAAACCGCTCCAATACACTGTCACGCCCTGACGTTCTGAGAGACCCTGCCAATAGGACAGCTAGATATTTTCGAAGTTCTTATAGGACTCCATCACATAGTCAGGGATGATCTTAAGGGCCTGCGTTGCGTCGCGAAGGCGCTTGCAGAGGGTCATGATAATCGATAAGTAGATCTTATTTGCAAGCTCCTTGTCATGGGCCAGAACCTGTTGGAACTTGTCTGATGCAAGCCTGATTAACGCGGTATCTGCACCTGCGACGAGGGTGGCAGAGCGCGGCCCCTTGTCGATAAAAGCGATCTCGCCGAGAGGTTCCCCTGTCTCAACAGTTTCGAGATGGGCGCCACCTTTCATGATCCTAACACTCCCGGACTTTACGATATAGATCGCATCGCAGGGCGCCCCTTCCTGCATAATCTTCTCACCCTCAGCGAACGATACATTTTCAGTTATGATGTTGATCTTGATCAGTTCGCCGGTCGTGAGGTCTTTCAGAAAAGAGATGCTTCTCAAAAGGTCCATGTTTTCCATATATTCACCTCACGTTCAGCAGGATATATCTGTTTCTCCGCTTCCGACGAGAGGGAGAATTTTCTCTACAGTAAATGAGACCAGGAACTTCGGCCCTTTCTGAAGGTCCTCATCAGGGGTAAGATGGCGTCTGGTCATCGAGGCTATGAGTGCTGAGTCGGTCTCTTCCTTAGTCTTCTTCAGGAACAGCCGCACCCCTTTATGTCCTGTGCCCTGCTCAATGAAAAGAAATGTGGCATGGGGATTTGACTGCAGATTATAATGGGTCAGGTGCTCCCGCATAACAAAGGCAACAGCACTGTTATCTGCTACATGAGGGATGGAGTATATTGCGGCATCGACCTTGCCATCTGCATCAGCCGTTGCCAGGACTCCGGTGCCGCGAATGTTCTCGAAGTATTCTTTCAGTTTCATGCGCTATCTCCTATTTCTGAGGTGTTTTAATCAGTTTCGTAATGTCGTATTGTTTGTCTTTCAATCGCTCGAGGATGCCCTCATACACTGATTCATCTACAGTAACAGAGCGGCTCAGGATCCAGAGATATTTTCTCTTGGGATGACCTATAACTGCATATTCATAATCTTTGCCAAGGTCTATGATCCAGTAGTCTCCGTAAAAAGGCCAGAAGAAGGAGACTTTGAGCTTTGCATTGGATTTTGTGTCAACGATCTTTGCCTTGCCTGTAACAGACCTGAGCTTGCCTCCGGATGAGCTGTCATAACACTCATTGAGAACAGATATTGCGCCGTCATCTCTCAGCCCGTAGGTTGCCCTGCTGCCGATACAGTTCTCCTGAAACCTGTTCGGATAGCGCGCGATCTCATGCCACACGCCAATATATCGCTGCAGGTCAACTTGTTCAACGGTCAGAAGAGGTGAGTCTGTCTGTTTTTCCATGTATCTGCATCCTACCACAGGCATGACTATCAACGTTATGATAATCATGCGCACGAACAGGGATACCGATGAAAATCTCGATCGTATCATGCAATTACCTTGTATTTAGTGAGATATTCCCGCACTGCGGCGATGTATGTCCCATGGCTCCAGGTTAAAGGAGAAACGGAAAGGGGCTCGTTAGTGTTCGGGTTAACCTGCTCTGCGAGCACACCGCTTGGCAAGGCATGCTGCTCTACCCAGTGCAGAATCTCTAACGCTTTTTGCAGATCATCCAGAGTCTTTGCTGACGCAATGTAATACTGTGCCAGCCAGAGCGTTGTCACAAACCAGGGATTTCCGGGTACCTCGTTATTGACGCGATAGTATTGATCATCTTCATACCGCGCCAATCCTCCCACCTCTCTTTTACACCACAATGTATCGTTTACCTGGCCCATCGTATTCTTTACCTTTTCATCATCCGGGGCATACGCACCAAAGGCAAATATCCCATAAAGGCTGGCATCCACAGTTGCGTCAATATCAATAGAGCCGTCTTTCCGAAAATTGATCATTCTGGCAAACCGTTTTTCTTTTTCGAGATAGAGATATCTGTCCATTGCCTGACGCATGCGGCCAGCCCCTTCGCGATATTCTTTTGCCAGATCAGTCTCGCCAAATGCCTCGGTAAAATTCGCTGCTGCCATGAGCCCGCCGTATACTGCAGAAACAGTAAAGGTGAGTATGCCCTGCCTCTCTTCCCAGAGATCATAGCTCGGCAGCGGAAGACCGGTTTTTGTGTCCCGGTAATTCATCATAAAATCAGCAGCATTCTTTATCAAAGGTTTATAAAGAGGTTTGATGAATTCGATATCTCTATACATCTTGTAGTGATTCCATAGTGCCCAGATCACCAGCGCAGTCTCGTCTTCCTGGATGGGCAGCTGAGGCTTCTTATCTTTTAGCCAGGGATGCCAGGAACTTGCCAGTGATCCGGATGGCGTATATTTATGGAGAAAGTAACCGTCCTTTTCAATGATCTTTGAAGAGAAGGCAAAGAAATTTCTGGACAGTTCGAAATGGCCGGCCAGATCGAGCGCATAAGCAACCAGGGCTGCGTCGCGCGGCCACAGATAACTATAGGTGTCTCGGTTGAATTGGATAACATCAGAGTCGTTAGCCGCAATTATACTGCCGCAGTTGTTTATCTGGCTGCGGCAGATCAGAAGGCTTCTCTGATAAAGTCGTTTAATATTCTCCGGTAAAGGGCTGTCATGCAGATCTTCCTTATCTGCCCAGAGTTTCCAATAATCTATGGTCCTCTTTGTGAAGGTCTCGGGTTTTCTTTTCATAACCTGGCTGTTGAGGCTGCTCACTTCATTCCAGTTCCTGCCCGCACATATCCAATAATAGATCGTTTCCTGTTCTCCTGCCTTCAGCCGCAGATGGACGGCAATGACCGAATCTACCGAGCCCTGTGCAATCGGGTTGCCGCTCAGCAGACCGTCTTCAGCATCTCTCCAGGTCCCCACGTTATTATTGAATTCCTTGTTGCCTGTAGCAAAATGATCAATGCCGTATTTCTTGTTCGCAAAGACATTGATCAGAAAGTGACGTTCGCCTTTATAGTGATGAATGCCGCCTGACTCAGGCCGGTAAGCAGCAGTATTGCCGAATTCATTATTGTAGATATGGAAATCGTGCGACAGGAATAAGCGAATCTCTCTGTCCTGGTCTGCGCGGTTTTCCAGAACCAGTTTTTTGAAGTATATATCTTCGTGGAAATCGACCAGATCAAGGGCAGCAATACGCAGCTTCAACGCATCGTTGACAAGCTCCACATTTGTTGCCAGGGAATCATCAAGATAATCCATCCTGATCTGCCAGCCCTCAGGAATCCAGCTGAAGTTGCCGTTTGCCCATATGCCGAACCGAAAGGGTTCCCCCTTGGTATGGTTCTCTTCGCCTACATGGGGAAAATAAAACTCGCGCAGCTGGTAAGCCTTATCAAAGGCGATCAAAACATTTCCATTGCCGATGGGGATATCTCTGGGCATCTAGTTATCCTTCATTGTTCATCTGCATCTGCGAGCTAAAACCGTAAAGCAGCTTCTCTTGCCGCTTTCCTGGCCTCATCTATTCTCTGATGCCGAACTTCCGTTCCCATATCCATTGGCTCGGCAGTCACAAATTGTATGTCTGAAATACCGACAAAGCCGAATATCATGCGCAGATAAGGTTCCAGAAAATCAAACGACTGCATATCAGGAGAATGGTATTCGCCTCCGCAGCTGTTTATTACGACCATTTTTTTGTTCAGCGCAAGACCCTCTATGCCGGTTGCTGTGTATCGGAAAAGATATTTCGGCTGCACAATGATATCAATGTAGTGCTTGAGGACATAGGGAATACTGAAATTCCACATGGGCGTGCTGATGAGAAACGCATCGGCAGAGAGGAACTGCTCAATATACTGCACGATCTCCTGCCATGCCTCTCTTAATTCGCCATACAGATCTTTGCCGCTCAGGAGCAGATATTTACCGCCTACCCTTTTTGTCGTGAGGGAGGGAAGCTCTTCTGTTGTCAGGTTCAATTCTTCTATGACCCAGTCAGGCTGAGTTTTCTGAAACGATTCGAGAAAGGCTTCTGTTACGCGCAAGGTCCTTGAATCTTCTCCTCTTGGCGTGGCAATAATGTGCAACAGTTTTTTCATGATTCACGCTCTTTTTGAAGGATATCGCTGCCTTTTTTGATTATACGTCATTCATGGATTATTGCATAGGCACTCAGGTCTGAACTCATATATCGGCAAATAGATTGTTGCAGAAGAGATGGCATAGAGAGGGAGACAGGAAACTGCTTTTTGGTGATGGCTTGTAAAGGATAGTAGTGTGACTTACAAAAAACAACCAATTGATTTGAAGAAAATAATTGGTGCCGAAGAGGGGACTCGAACCCCTACAGCGTTTCCACCACCAGAACCTGAATCTGGCGCGTCTGCCAATTCCGCCACTTCGGCACGAAGGTTATTATATTAAGCTCAGGGATGAATCTTGTCAACCTGAGGGGAAAATTATCTCCTGATACGCAGAATGCCATCCATCTGGCTAATCTTGTGCATGAGCGACTTGAGTTGGGCGAGGTCTTTTACCTCAATGACAAGGGTTATATGGCCTTTCTTATCCTGGGTCGATGATGCCTCAAGATGGACAATATTGATATTGACCGACGAGATGAGAACGCTGAGATTTGCGAGAATACCGGGCTTGTCAACTGTCTCGACATAAAGCTTGGTGTTCGCAGAACTTTGCGAAGATGGCTGCCACTCAACATCTACGAGCCGTGCGTTCTCGATCGCAAGCCTGTCAAGGTTGAGGCAGTCCTTTCGGTGGATCGTAACACCTTTGCCGATCGTGACAAAGCCTACAAGACTGTCGCCCGGTACAGGGAAGCAGCACTTGCCCGTATGGTAGAGGATATCGTCAATGCCCTTAATGCTGATGCCTTTATGTTCTTTTACCGGCCTGCTGATTTTTACTGCTTCTTCTTCAGTTACTGCCTTTTCCGGCCTGAGACGGTTGATCACCTGGTGTGGCGTGATCTTGCCGAAGCCAACAGCTACAAAAAGCTCTTCGAGGTTGCCGACACCCAGCGTTTTCGCTACATCCAGTATCTCGTCTGATTTCATCAGCGCATGGCTCATGCCATGTTTTCTAAAGTCATTCTCGAGAAGCTTGATGCCGAGTTCAACGCTCTGTGTGCGTTCTTCTGCCTTGATCCACTGCTTTATTCGTGCCTTTGCCCTCTGGGTTACGACGAACTTGAGCCAGTCCCTGCTCGGGCCATGTGTCGGCGACGTGATGATCTCGACCGTATCGCCGTTTCTCATTTTGTATTTCAGCGGGACGATCTTGCCGTTGATCCTTGCGCCGACGCACTTGTGGCCTATCTGGGTATGGATGCTGTACGCAAGGTCAACCGGTGTTGAGCCGAGAGGCATCTCTTTCACCTCGCCTTTGGGAGTAAAAATATAGACCACCTCAGGCACGACCTCACCCTTGAGAGCTTCGAGAAAATCGACAGCACTCGGTTCATCTTTCTGCACCTGCACCAACTCCCTGAGCCAGGTAATATACTTGTTGTTGTTCTCGTCAATGGTTCCCTTTTCCTTATATTTCCAGTGTGAGGCAATGCCCTGTTCAGCCACCCTGTTCATCTCGCTGGTTCGTATCTGAAACTCTACCCGCTCCCCTTTTGGGCCGATGACCGTAGTATGAAGAGATTGATACATGTTCGACTTGGGCACGCCGATATAATCCTTGAATTTGCCAGGGATAGGAGTCCAGAGGGAGTGTATGATGCCGAGGATGGCGTAGCAGTTGGCATTCGTGTCTGTAATGATCCTGACGCCTATGACATCATGAATCTCGTCAAAGGTGATCCGCTGCTTCTGCATTTTCTGATAGATGCCGTAAAAGTGTTTTACCCGTCCTTTGACCTTGCCGGGAAGCTCCTCTTCTTTTAGCTGCTGTTCGATGAGGGCAACGACTTCTTTTATGTATCCTTCCTGTTCTTCCCTGCGCTTTGCGACCTTCTTGACCAGATCATCGTACAGCTGGGGCATGAGGTATTTAAAGCTCAGATCCTCAAGTTCGGTCTTAAGCCATCCGATACCGAGCCTGTTTGCGATAGGCGCGTAGATCTCAAGCGTCTCAGCTGCAATACGCTGCTGTTTGGCTTCAGGCAGAAACTGGAGTGTTCGCATATTATGCAGTCTGTCGGCGAACTTGATGAGCATGACGCGGATGTCCTCTGACATGGCAAGAAGCATCTTCCTGAAGTTCTCGGCCTGTGCTTCCTGCTTTGTTCTGAACTCAACCTTTGCCAGTTTTGTAAGGCCTTTTACGATAAAGGCTATCTCTTTGCCGAAGATGATCTTGATGTCGTCCATCGTAACTTCAGCATCTTCAACCGTATCATGGAGCAGGCCGGATGCGATCGAAAGCGTGTCCATCCTCATGTCTGCAAGAATATAGGCAACAGCAAGGGGATGATTGATGTACGGAGATCCTTCGCTTCTTTTCTGGCTGCAATGAGCCTCGCGCGAGAAATGATATGCCCGCTGGACAGCATTAAAATCAGCATCCTGGCTATACGAGCGGACCTTGTTGATAAGCCCGGTTAGGGATAAGGTTTCAGACATACCTTATTATACTGTGAAATAGTGAAGAGTGAACAGTGAGGCGTGAAAAGGTTCACAACCGGTGCATGACAGACTCTTCGCCTTACACTTTACGCCTTACGCAGAGGGCCTTAGGCCCTTCAGGATCAACTGAATGTTTCTATTTCCGTTCCAGTCGTTATACGAGGGCGTAAAAACAGCGTCAAAGATTGCTGCCTGGCTGAGAAATTCAAGGAGATGGCCCATGTCCCATCCGATGGCGTCAAGATAGGATGCGCCTTTTCTGAGCTTCATTTTGAGGTGTCGTTCCTTAAGCACCTTGGGATACATCATTTCAAGCTCCCTTGCCCCAAGGAGAGGTTCCGCGTTGCCATGGCCAAAAGGCTCCAGTTGCTCAAGCTCATGCATCAATTGGGTGTCCAGCTGGTGGAGCAGAACAGAGGCATGTATCTCGAGGGTGGGGACAAGATCCTCTTGGGAGACATCCCGCTGTACGATCTGACGCAGTCTTTGTTCAAAGACAGGGAGATTGTCTGCTCGCAGCTTTACCCCTGCAGCCTGTTTGTGGCCCCCAAAAGCGATAAGCAGGTCCCTGCATTCTGAAAGCCCTGCACAGACGTCGAATGCCGGAATGCTGCGACTCGAGCCTTTAGCAATGCCGTTCTCGATCGTGAAGATAAAGGCAGGGAGATTAAAAGACTCTGCTATCTTTGATGCGACAATGCCTAAAACACCGGGATGCCATCCTTCTTTGGCAAGTATGATTACCGCTTCAGGATCAATCCCTTTGAGCAGGGTAAGCGCATCCTGGTAAACAATCTCCTCGATCTTTTTACGTTCGCTGTTTGTCTGGCCAAGCCAGGCTGCAAGGTCATAGGCCTCCTGTTCAGCAGAAGAAAGAAAAAGTCTCACCACATCCTGTGCATCTCCGACCCTGCCCGCGGCATTGATCCTCGGAACCATGGTGAAGGCAAGAATGCCGGCCTTTAGCTGTTTATTGTCCAGTCCAGCAGCCTGCTTAAGCGCGCGCAAGCCAAGCCTGTTCCCATCCTGAATATGCTGCATGGCCAGCTTGACGATGATCCTGTTTTCGCCGATAAGAGGAACAACATCAGCAATCGTGCCGAGAGCAGCAAGGTCCAGGAGTAACAGCAGGTCATCCTCAGAAAAGGCTATGTCATTATCCCTTGCCATTGCCTGGGCGAGCTTAAAGGCTATGCCGGCGCCGCAGAGAACCGTGAGGGCCGGGGAGTCAGGAGAGCACTTTGGATTGATGACCGCCACAGCAGGCGGCACCCGCACAGCGCCAGAGGCTAAGGCCTTATCATCCTTTTCACCTAACGCTTCACGCTTTACGTCTAACGCTCTTTCCGGTTCGTGGTGATCAGTGATGATCAGGTCGATGCCCAGACTTTGTGCATGCGCTGCAGCTTCAAAAGAACTGATACCGCAGTCAACGGTTATGATCAGTTTTGCCCCGGCTTTTTGGGCTGTTTCCACGCCAACAACATTAAACCCGTATCCGTGGGTCATCCTGTTTGGTATAAAGTAGTGGACATCAAGGCCTGCTGTCCTGAGCGCACTTACCATGATAGCAGTGGCGGTCAATCCGTCTGCATCATAGTCTCCATGAATGAAGACCCGCTCCCCCTGTTTGCGAGCTGCTTTTATCCGCTCAATAGCCTGCTTTACGCCCTGAAGATCAAAGGGGTCTGAAAGGCCGGTAAGGCCAGGATGCAGAAAGTCCTGTATTTCATCTGCGTTCTTTATGCCGCGGTTGATAAGGATCTGGGCGAATACAGGGGAAATCGATGCTGCCCGGGAAAGATAAGAAATAAATTCAGCGTTTGTCTTGTTATGGAACCAGCGCCTATGCATAGAGACCGTGATGGGTAATGAGTAATGGGTGATCAGAAACAGACAAGAAAAATATCAGCTTTGAAAAAATATAATTCTTGGCCTCATCACGCATTACGTGTCACGAATTACTATTTCTTTGCAAAGGCCTTGTTGCCGCCCCAGAGGAGCACGATCGGGCTCGCGACAAAGATCGAAGAGTAGGTGCCGACCAAAACGCCCAGGATCATCGCAAGGCTGAAGTCATGGAGTACCTCTCCTCCAAAGAAGAAGAGTGCGACCGATGTAAGGAGAACGGTGAAAGAGGTGACGATAGTCCTCGACAGAACCTCATTGATGCTCAGGTTCATAACGCCTTCAACCGGGTCCTTAAGACGCGTGCGGAGGTTTTCCCTGATCCTGTCAAAAACAACAACGGTGTCAGTCAGCGAGTACCCGGCAATGGTCAGAAGTGCGGTTACGAGTATGAGATTGATCTCTTTGCCTAACAGAAAGAAGATGCCCAATACTGCGGTCACATCGTGGAATGTGGCAACCGTTGCTCCGACCGCAAAGTTGAGTTTGAACCTGATCGCAATATAGATAAGAATGCCGATAGTTGAAACGATAATCGCCATGCCAGCATCTGCGCGAAGCTTGCCGCCGACCTTAGGACCGATCTCTGTTGTCGAATCCACAACGAACTTGTTTTCCGGAAACTTCTGGCTGATAACGCTCGTTATCTGTTCCGACACCTTGCCTAACTGGATCTCGATATTCTTTGCCCGAATCAGCATCTTGTTCTCGCCGGTCAGTTCCTGGAGGTCAAAGTCCTTGATTCCACCGTCCTCAAGCGCCTTTCTGATATCATGCACCTTTGCCGTTTTTTCGAACTTCAGCTGCACTGACGTGCCGCCGGCAAAGTCAATGCCGAGGTTTGCCCTGCCATGCGCGATCTGGTATATCGCGAAAAGGCCCACGATCGAGATGAGGCCGGAGAGGACAAAGGCAATATATTTTTTTCCTAAAAAATCTATGTTGGTATTCTTGACAAGTTCAAACATGGTCTCTCCTATATGCTCAGCTTCTTGACGTCGCTGTTGGAATTGATCAGATCAAATACGGACTTGGTTCCGATCAGTGCTGTATAAAGATTGATCATAACGCCGAGGCCCAGAGTGACCGCAAAACCCTTGATCGGCCCGGTGCCGAACTGATACAGAACAGCAGCGGTGATCAACGTTGTAATGTGCGAGTCGAAGATGGTCCAAAATGCCTTCTTGTATCCTGAATCAACCGCTGACCGCGGGGTTTTGCCTGCCCGCAGTTCGTCCCTCATTCGTTCGAACATCAGCACGTTGGAGTCAACAGCCATACCGATCGCGAGGATGATGCCTGCGATGCCCGGCAGACTGAGTGTTGCGTTCAGAAACGCCATGGCCCCGAAGAGCAGGATAATGTTCAACAGAAGGGCAAAGTCAGCGATGACGCCCGACAGTCTGTAGTAAAAGATCATAAACAATGCTACTGCAATCGTTCCTGCAATGCCTGCCATCTTTCCTGCCTCGATCGAGTCACTGCCTAACGACGGACCGACGGTAACGTTCTGAAGCATCTTGAGCGGTGCCGGAAGCGCGCCTGCCTTCAGGACGATGCTCAAATCTTTAGCCTCTTCCATGCCATAGCTTCCGGTTATCTGTGCACTGCCGCCCCCGATCTTCTCCTGGATCACCGGCGCTGAATAGACCGTGTTGTCAAGGACGATCGCAAGACGCTTCTTTACGTTTGCGCCGGTCACTTCCTCGAACCTTTTCGCGCCTTCAGGATTAAAGGTTATTGATACGTGGGGTGTGCTGAACTGCGTGTCAAGGGTGACTTTTGCCTCGCTCAGGAGCGCACCGGTGAGCATGGCGTCCTTTTTCACGAGTATGGGGAATTTAGTCACTGCGCCGGTTTCCTTGTTTACCTTCTTTTCAAAAAGGATCTGGCTGTCAGCTGGAACCTTGTCTGCAAACTGGCTGAGTATCTTCTCCTCGTCGCCTGGTGTTACGGAAGAAGGCAACTGCGCGGCAAGAGGAGATTCGTCGTTTACAATCTTGAACTCAAGCAGCGCTGTTCTGCCGATCAGATCTCTTGCCCGCTGAGGGTCTTTAACTCCGGGCAGCTGCACTACGATCTCATTCTGACCCTGCCGATGGATCGTAGGCTCAGCAACGCCGAACTGGTCTATCCTGTTTCTGATCGTCTCAAGCGCCTGGTTTGCAGCATTGTCCTTAATAAATGTTCTCTCTTTATCATTCAGCTTGAGGGTGACCATCTGTCCTGACTCGGACATCTCGAGGTTGTTATACCCTTCTTTGAGCGCCTTTATGATGTCCGGAGTGGCAGGCGTTATTTCAATGTTCAAACCGTTCTTTTTCACTTCTGTCTGGAGTTTTTTCTTCTGGAGCATTTCCTTTATGGTGTACGCGTAACGCTCAATGGTAGATTCGACTGCCTTGTCCGCTTCTACCTCATAGACAAGATGCAGTCCGCCCTGAAGGTCAAGGCCCAGGACGATGCCCTTGTTCGGCATATTCTTCTGCCACCCTGCAGGCATGCTCTTGAAAAAAGGAGTATTGGGCAGAAAAAAGATAACTGCAGCAACAACAGCTATCCCGATAAACAGGAATCTCCAGAAAATGCTCTTATTCATCTAATAACCTCCGCGATATATGCTTTAGATAATTTTTTGCAATGGTGATCTAATGAAGAAACTAATTGTGTTATGTGGACTTATTCGTCCTCTTCTGTCCTGACAGAGGCGATAAAGCCCTTGCCATACTTCACCCTGACGTTCTCAGCAATCTTTACAATGACCGTGGTCGGCTTGACCTCTTCCACCACGCCATATTCGCCGCCCGAGGTAATGACCTTGTCCCCTTTTTTCAGGTTCTCGATCATGGCCTTAGTCTCTTTTGCTCTTTTCTGCTGGGGTCTGATGAGCATGAAATAAAAAATTACAAATATAAGGATAAGAGGAAGAAATCCCATAAGTCCCCCGCCTTGCCCCTGTCCTGCCTGCGGGTTAGCGCCCATTGCATAAGCCAAGTCTGTAAACATGAGATACCTCCGTAAGAAAATTAGTCTGATAATATACCTTCTTTGCCTGATTTTTATCAAGAATTGCTTTATCCCTGCCTTGCCCCTTGACATTCTGAAAAAGCTATGGTTATAATTCTCGCTCAGGAAAAAACTATGGGAACATATACAACATTTCATCCACACAACAAGAAACAGAAGAGGACGCACGGCTTTCTCGTAAGAATGAGCACGGTCGGCGGCCGCAATGTGATCAAGAGGAGAAGGAAAAAAGGACGGAAAAGACTGGCTGTTTGAAGAGAAGCCTTCTTCAAACACTGACTCGAAGAGGAGAATTCAAGAACGTCTTTGAGCAGGGCCGTAAATTTCCTTCCCATCACCTTATACTCTACGTACATCCCAATGGCCTCCAACAGAGCAGAATTGGCTTTGTGGTGAGCAGAAAGGTCGGGAATGCGGTTACGAGAAATAGGGTTAAGCGGCGTCTTCGGGAGATCTTCAGAAAACTGCTGGCGGGAAACCCCCTCTGCTGTGATATCGTTGTGGTTGCACGGAGTGCAGCTGCAGAGGCTGAGTTTCTTGACCTTGACAGGAGCGTATGCAGGGTCTTTGCAGGATTAAAGCATGAGAATACTAATCATAGCGATCATCAGGCTCTATAAATATATGATATCACCTCTATTCCCCTCCAGTTGCAGGTTCACGCCATCCTGTTCTGAGTATGCAATCGATGCGGTCAGAAAGTATGGCGCATTGAAAGGCTCAGTCCTATCCGCACGCAGGATTATGAAATGCAACCCTTTTCATGAGGGCGGGTTTGACCCGGTCAAATAACTATGGACAATAAAACCGTTATAGCCGTTGTGCTTTCATTCCTTGTTATCGTAGGATCTCAATACCTTTTCCCCGGCGAGCCCCAGAAGGCCCCTGTGCAGAAACCTGCTGAACAGCAGCAGGTGCCAGAGGCAGCAAAGAAAGATCCGGTGCAAAAGGCAGAAGCCCCAAAGGCTGTTGTGGAGACTGTTATTGCAGATGAGAAGGAAATTACCGTAGAGAATGATCTTTTCATTGCAGTCTTTACCTCGCGCGGCGGCACAATCAAGTCCTGGACCCTTAAGCCGTATAAGGACAAGGCAGGCAAAGAGGTTGTTCTGCTTAAGAAGCCCGGTGTTGTATCTGCTGCTGCAATAGGCCAGAGCAGTTCCTTTGATCTTGCAAACGTCAACTTCTCCGTTATTGGCAGGAACCTGAAGCTTGATAATACGAATAAGACAGGCACCCTTGTTTTCGAGTATGCAAAGGATGGCAAGGCAGTCAGAAGGACCTATGCCTTTTCAGCCGGCACATATCTGGTTGAGCTTACTGATGAGGTTTCCGGTTTTCCCGAATACTGGATAACCCTGGGAAGCGACTTCGGCATATTTGAAAAAGATGACTCCATTCATGTCGGGCCGACCGTGCTCGCCGGAACGAATCTTAAGGATCTCCCGGCCAAGGACCTGAAAGAGCCGAAAATATTTCACGAGAACCTTAAATGGATTGTGCAGCAGGACAAGTATTTCTTCGCAGCGCTCGTGCCTGCATCTCCTGTTGAAGAGGCAAAGGCTTTTCTGGTGCAGGATTCCTCGGTCGTGGCATTCAAGGCAAAAAGCGGTTCGAACAAGTTCCATCTGTATGCAGGGCCAAAAGAGGATGGCAGGCTCAGTGCGCTTAATATCGGGCTTGAGCATGTTATAGATTTTGGTTTCTTTTCGATCGTTGCACGGCCGCTCTTCTGGGTACTCAAGGTCTTTTACCAGTTCCTCGGCAACTATGGCTGGGCTATTATTCTTATTACGATTGTGACAAGGATACCTTTCATACCGCTGATGACGAAAAGCCAGAAGTCTATGAAAAAGCTCCAGGCGATCCAGCCTTTGATGAATGAGATTAAGGAGAAATACAAGAAGGACCCACAAAAGCAGCAGGCAGAAATGATGGGTCTTTATAAAAAGCACAAGGTCAGTCCTTTGGGAGGCTGTCTGCCGATGCTTCTTCAGATACCGGTTTTCCTTGCGCTCTATCAGGTTCTGCTGAGAGCTATTGAACTGAGAGGCGCGCCGTTCATGCTCTGGATCACAGATCTTTCCGGGCCTGACACGCTTTTTGGGCATATCCCTGCAGTTCTTCCTCTGATCGGAGGCTTAGCCTTGGGCCCGTTGCCGATTCTCATGGGTGCCACCATGTTCATTCAACAGAAGATGACACCGTCAACCATGGACCCGGCCCAGGCAAAAATGATGCTGATGATGCCGCTCATTTTTACCTTTGTTTTTCTGAATATGGCATCAGGACTGGTTTTATATTGGCTTATCGGTAACGTACTCGGAATCATCCAGCAGTTTTTCGTCAACAGAAGCCTCGCAAACGAACCAGCTCATTAGTTCGTCGTTTACACTGCCTTCATCCGATAGAGCACAGCCTGCAGACTTTTTCATTAATTTCATATAATACAAGCATGTCCATCGATCCGGAATTATGAGCCAATAACCATGAACTATTCTGACGACACCATCGCCGCCATATCAACTCCCGTTGGTCAGGGAGGGATCGGCATTGTCCGGCTGAGTGGACCTGAAGCTGTTGCGATTGCCGACACAATATTCTTTTCAAGAAAAAAAGAGAAGCCTTCCTATGCACCCTCCCATAAGATGCTCTATGGCTACATTGTCGATCCCGCGGACGAACGTATCGTGGATGAGGTCCTCCTTGCAATAATGCGTGCACCTAACTCATACACCCGCGAGGATGTTGTTGAGATCAACTGCCATGGCAGCATGTTTTCCGTGCGGCAGGTAATTGAACTTGTAATCAGGCAGGGAGCCAGGGTTGCAGAGCCCGGGGAGTTTACGAAGCGGGCGTTTCTTAATGGCAGGATAGATCTGAGCCAGGCAGAGGCAGTGCTCGATGTCATAAATGCAAAGACCGAAGAAAGCATGAGGATCGCCAGTGAGCAGCTGAGAGGCGGCCTGACAGAGAAACTCTCTGCAATCCGCGAGCAGCTTATCGAGATAGCCGCCTTTGTTGAGGCGTATATCGATTTTCCTGAGGATGATATCGAGACGGCTTCAAAAAAAGAGATTGGAAGAAAACTCTCGGATGTCAGCGCAGAGATTCTGAGACTGTCGGATACGTTCAATGAGGCGAGATTCTTCAGGGAAGGGCTGTCAGTTGCTATTGTGGGAAGGCCAAATGTCGGAAAGTCATCGCTGCTGAATGCACTGCTGCAGAAGGACCGTGCCATTGTTACGAATCTGCCGGGCACGACGCGCGATCTGATCGAAGACTATCTGAATATCAATGGCCTGCCGATCAGGATCATGGACACCGCAGGTATACGCAGTTCTGACGAGATCATTGAGCAGGAAGGGATCAGAAGGAGCATGCAGGCAATAGAGTCTGCTGATTTCATTGTTGCAATGTTCGACGGCAGCGAGCCCTTTGCTCAGGAGGACCATGATCTCCTTGGTATTGTCAAAGATAAAAATGCTGTTATAGTCATCAACAAGGCAGATCTGCCCCAAAAAATATCAGTTGAACTTAGTACTGCTGAAGGAAAACCGTCTGTCAGTCTCTCCGCGGTTACGGGCGAAGGGATTGAGACGCTCAAGTCGGCTATCTTCGAATTGAATCTTCATGGCTGGAAAGAAGAGCGGGAGGGCGTGGTGGTCACGAATATCCGTCACAAGGCTGCACTTGACAGTGCCGCTGAATCGCTCGACAGGGCGGGCGCGCTTCTTGCCGGGAATGACCCTCTTGAACTATTCTCTATTGAGATGCGCGGAAGTCTTGACCGTATCGGAGATATCACCGGAACCATTACAACCGACGAGATCCTGCAGAAAATATTCAGCAGTTTCTGTATAGGGAAATAAAGGCGTGGGCTGGGAGTAGTGAGCTCAAAATCTGATGAAGGGCAGGGTGTGAGAATAATATGACATCACAGGGCACGAAGATCGTTTATGTTATCGGGCACAAGAACCCGGACACTGATTCTGTCTGTTCTGCAATAGGATATTCCCTTTTCAAGAATATCACGGACAAGCGATTTCTCTTCACCCCTGTCCGTGCAGGAAAGATCAATGAGGAGACGAAGTTCGTACTCGAACGGTTCAACGTGCCGGTGCCGACCGAAATGGAGAGCATTGCTGCAACGGTGAACGACCTTTCGATGAAAAAGCCGATTGCGGTCCATGAAAGGGACTCTGTGCATGCGCTTGCCCTGCTCATGAAGAACAGCGGCGTTCGTGCACTTCCTGTTGTTGACGACAACGAAAGGGTCTCCGGCATTGTCGGTCTCAAGGATATCGCAAGCCATTATATGGAGAGCGCCGGTTTTTCAGATCTTTCCCATGCGCCCATAAGTCTCGACATTCTAATCAAAACCCTTGACGGCCGAGTGATCAGCAATGCAAAAAAAGTCCAGCTGCTCACCGGGAAGATCCATACTGCATCAATGCAGAAGGGTACGATCCTGAACAGGATACGTCCGGGAGACGTTGTTATCATCGGCGACCAGCAGGATATCCAGCTCGACCTCATCACCTCAGGCTGTTCAGCGCTTGTTGTTACCGACAACATGCCGATTGGCAATGACGTGGCAGCCGCAGCCGAGGCTCATGGCACGCTGCTGATATCATCGCCCCATCATGCATACGCGACTGTTCAGCTCATGACCATGTCCGAGCCGGTCGTGTCGATCATGTGTTCTCGCACATCTGAGGTCGGTCTTTATACGCCCATTTCTGAGCTCAGGAAGAAGGTGCTCGAATCAGAATACCGCTCTGCGGTCGTCATAGACGGGGATCGCCGCTTGATCGGCTTCATTACCCGAACAGACCTGCTCAACCCTGTGCGGAAAAGGGCGATCCTTGTTGACCATAATGAGGTATCACAGGCTGTTGACAATATCGATGAGGCAGAGATCCTTGAGATCATTGACCATCACCGTGTCGGAGACATCTCGACCGTTGCGCCGATCTATGTGTACAACGATCCGGTCGGCAGTACGTGCACGGTCGTTGCAGGCATGATGTTCCTCTGGCAGGTGAATATCCCGAAGGAGATCGCAGGAGTACTCCTTTCCGGTATTCTCTCGGATACGCTCCTGCTCACGCTTTCAACAACGACCGGACGCGACAAGGAGACAGCAGCAAAACTTGCAGAGATAGCCGGCATATCGCTCAGGGACTTTGGCAAGGAGCTCCTTCATGCCAGCATCAATATAGAGGGGAAGACTGCAGAACAATTGATCGCAGCTGACTTTAAGGAGTTTCTTATCAGCGGGAAGAAATTAGGCGTTAGTCAGATGATGGTGCTGGATTGTGAAGAGATTGACTGGATAGAACAGAACCTTCTGGCCGAACTGGAGCGGATTCGGTCGTCAAACGGCTATGACCTTACGGTGCTCCTGATAACAAATCCGCTCCTTGCATCCTATGAGCGTGTCCTTCTGAAGGGCGAGGAATGGATCGTCGAGAAGGCGTTTAATGTGAAGGTCGAAAACGGCACCTGCATCCTGCCGCGTGTGATGTCCAGAAAAAAGGATTTCATCCCTGCACTCGGTCAGGCACTGAGTATGGGGAGATAGAAAAGCAGATTGCCATTACATCCAAATGGTTGTAATATAAAGCATGAAATTTATCGTCAACTATTGGAGAAAACCCTCCGGGAAAGCCCCGGCAGAAGACTACATTGACGATATTGAAAACAAAGACGAAAGGGCGGAAATACTTTCTACTCTGAAGGGTGTTCAGGAATACGGCACTGATGCCGTTGGCGTTGAATTCCGGCAGATAGAAGGGAAATTATGGGAACTGAAGATCAAAACACATGGCAACCAGCATAGAATCTTTTATGTGGTTCTCAGGGGCAGTGAAATGGTATTGCTTCATGCATACCTGAAGAAGACCCAGAAAGCCCCGGCCAAGGAAATAGAGACTGCAAAACAACGTATGAAACAGCTATAGGAGGCAAGAAAATGAAAAGTGACCTTGACAGGCATATTGACAGACAGATGAAAGACAGAGAATTCCGGCTTGCCTTTGATAAGGCTGAGGCAAAAAGAAAGATTGCCCAGGAAGTAACTCTCCTGCGAAAAGCAAAACACCTCACACAGGCAGAGTTAGCAAAAGAGATACAAAGCAGTCAGCAGGTCATATCCAGGCTTGAAAGTACCAAAGACAAGCGCATGCCTTCTCTTGAGCTTCTGGATAGAGTGGCAAAGGCTCTCAATCGCAAGCTCGTAATCTCGCTGCAACGGTAAGAAATACTCACAGGGGTGTTTGACCGGACAGCAGGGAATCATTTAAAATCAACACCTCACACCATGTGCCGGTGTGGTGGAACTGGCAGACGCGCCGGACTCAAAATCCGGTTCCCGCAAGGGAGTGGGAGTTCGATTCTCCCCACCGGCACCATATTTTTCAATAGGTTGCAACGTGTCCGACGCATGTGTCAATTTCTCCACAGAAGGGATTGTGCCCATATTGTGCCCGACCGCAACCCTTTCAAGTCTCTCCTGTGCCTCCTGGTGACTGCGGTGAAAATGAATCTGTTCTGATCTGCAAAAAAAGAGGAGTCTTTCGACTCCTCTTTATACCCTTGGTATCTGTGATCTTATCAGAAATTCTATTGCTTCATGGCAGCAGACAGATGACAGAAAAGTTGCTCCCGTCCGGACTCCTCACAACCACGGATGATGTTGTTACCGAGTCAATCGATGTGGGGTGGGCGCTGTACAGGCCAGGTGTAGCAGTGCATATCGGCACAGAAGGAAAGGCCGAGACGAATGCTATTTCATAAGTTTCTACATCCAGTTTTGTTACCGCACTGACACTCCAGCCGCGCGTAATAGATGGTTCGAGGTTGTCATCGATCGAAATTACTGCTGCTGCACTATATAAAGTCTTTTTGTGTATGTTGCTCGCCTTGCTCCCCGATGCTTCAGTCATGGCCACGGTAACCAGGAGAATAGAGATACAGAAACATGAAATAACGATTCTTTTCATCATAAGGCCCTCCATTGCACGAGTATTATTACAGTGCTATTCATAGTAATGATCAAGGGGTATGCAAGTCAACACTGCGAACAGTCCGATGAATAACCAGATGCAATGGGCAATCCCGTCGGCATTCAATTCTCCCCACCGGCACCAATGATCTCTATCTGATAATATCAGCAGTATAAATATAGAGCTTGGAGGTTTTCCAGGCATCTTTCTGCAGGCCGGCCTTGAGCGAGACATTTTCAAGAAAGGCGCGCGTATTCCAGTTCCGTTCGACTGCTACCTGGGGCAGAAGTATTCCCGAGTTGCGGCCATTAGTGATATAAAGGCCGTGCTTACCTATCACGATATCCTTTGGGTCTCTGAGCGGTTCGAGGGGTGAAAGGACCGTCACCTCGACTTCCATGTCAGCAAGCTCTGCATCGACCATAGGAGAGAACCGCGGATCATTAGATGAAGCAGACACTGCATTTGTGATCACTGACCGGTAGAGCGGCATGACCGGCATAATGTTGCCGATGCAGCCCCGCAACTGGCCTCCCCTGTTTATGGTTACAAAGGTGGCGCCGTTGGCCTGGAGTCTCTGGTCCTGGGGTTTTACATCAGGAATGATCGCGCTTTTCACATAACTTTGAATGGTCTTCCGGGCAAGGTTGAGGAGTTCCTTTCTCTCATCAGCAGTCAGTTCTGTGCGGTACAGCCCCATGCCGGCATATCCCACAACACTGCGTTTGTCGGCAGTAACATCCCCTGAATTTGCATATTGATAGAGCATGGCATCAGTGGCGCCAAGGTTTCTTGCAACCAACATGGTCAGCAGCACAGGATAGCCTCCGCACATCTCCCCTTCTCCTGTCTTGAGCAGCTGCTCGGTGTCCTCAACAGACATCCTCCGTATCGCATCAATGATCTGCATATCCTTCAGGCGGGCGGTCTCATACTCATGATAATGCGAAAGATCAGTGCTCGCGATAATAATAGTCTTCGGATTTTCCCGCAGGATGGCAGTAAGTTTTTCGCTCAAATAGGTGAATGACTCCTGGGTAGGACTGCCCATGAGGATCGGAACGATGCTGAAATCCTTCAGCGTTTCCTGGAGAAACGGTATTTGTACTTCTATGGAATGTTCTTTTTCGAATGCCTCGCTGAAAAAGGTCACCTGGGCTTTTTCATCAAGCAGTGACCGGGCCATCTTTTCGTTGATCTTCACCAGACCGAGCGGCGTTTTCATGCTGCCCTCTGTATAGACCGAGGCACCCTGGTAAGCCTTATGATGGCTTGCGCCGATCAGTATGACTGTGTCTATGTCGCGTTCTTTCAGATGGCGGTATGAGTGGGCAGCGATCTTGCCCGAATAGATGTACCCGGCATGAGGAGAGATAAGGGCAATGAGGCGGCCATTGCCTGCACGGTATTCTGCCCCGGCAAGAAGGCTGCCAACAGTCTCTCGGAGGGTCTTTTCATCAGCCGGATAGAACGATCCTGCGACAGCAGGCTCTTTCACGCGTTCAGCGCATCCAAACGCTGACAACAACAGAATAAGGCACAGGCCAAAATAGAGAGTTTTCTTCTTATTCATTCTTTCTTTTCCAGAACATGGCAGACCGCTGTTTCCTCTGGACCCCGAATTTATTTATGACAAGCGAGATGATGCTGCCAAGGGCAAAGAAGCCCAGAAATACCCTTCGCGTTATATTATTGCCAGATGCCTGCAACTGCTGTTCCACAGGTTCTGCACCTCCCGTTGTTTAAAATATTCTGCTTTACAGTATAGCCCATTCTCTCAATGAGAAGTTTTCTGCATTTAGGACAATAGGTGTTTTCTGCATCGCCTCTCATGTTGCCGATATATGCGTATCTGATCCCGGCATCAAGTGCAGTATTCCGTGCAAGCAGGACGGTTTCCGGCGGGGTGGGCGGCAGGTCTTTGAGCCGGTAATGAGGAAAGAAACGCGAGAAATGGATCGGCACATCCGGCCCGAGATTCTTCACGATCCATCGGCACATTTCGCGAATCGTCTTCATGTCATCGTTCAGCGTAGGGATGACAAGGTTCGTTATCTCGAGCCAAACGCCCTCCTGTTTCAATGTTACCACGGAGTCGAGTACCGGCTTAAGCTTCCCTCCGCAGATCCTGCTGTAGAAATCCTCGGTGAATGCCTTCAGGTCAATATCTGCTGCATCGAGATATTTTGCAAGCACTCTCAAGGGTTTCTCATTTATATATCCGCACGAATGCATGGTGTTTTTTATGTTCATTTTTTTTGCGATCTGAGCCGTATCAAACATGTATTCATAAAAGACTGTCGGCTCAGTATAGGTATAGGTGATGGACCTGCAGCAATAAAAAGCGGCTTGCCGCACAACATCCTCAGGAGGCAGGTCCTGATTTCTGGTTTCTTCAGGGTTTGCCTGGGAGATCTGCCAGTTCTGACAGAACTTGCAGCCGAGCACGCATCCAGCGGTAGCGATCGAAAAAGCTGTTGTTGCGGGCAGGAAATGAAAGAAGGGTTTCTTTTCTATGGGGTCAACAGCGACTGCACAGGGTTTTCCATACACCAGGCTGAAGAGCACACCGTCCTTGTTGATGCGCGTTCTGCAGCCACCTATCTGGTAATTGTCGAGCTGGCACTCAGTCGGACAAAGCTCACAGACCACCTTTTTGCTCATACTCATATTATAAAACTTCTATTCCTGTTCCCTCCAGTACATACCCTTCTTCTCGCTTAGACCCTTTTGTGAGATGGTTTGTTCATAATAGAGCCGTCTTGTGAGGTACCCCTCAATGTCAGCCATGAAATATTCCTTTGCTATATTCTGCAGGATCACCAGGGCAGTCAGCAAAACTGCAGCTATCATGATCATCCTGAATTTCATGGTATCTTTCATTTGTTCTCTTGCCTCTTTATCACTGACGTATAACATCTATTGCACCGAATGCACTCTGCAATGAGAGGCTCAGGCTTATTTGCCATGGGGCAGTCATGCCTGCTTAGGTAACCTGCTGCCTTCCGGGAGAGCAGACCCGTCAACGCTGCAACAGGGCAGAGATATCTGCACCAGAAACGCTCAATCCTCAGGTTGGCAGCAAGGGAAAACCCGACCAGTAACCAGGCAAGATAGTTGCCGCTGAATGAAAAGAGCGTCACATAGGTTTCGTAGTTCCCGAAATCTGACCTTCTGCCAAGGAACACGGCAAGCATGGCTATGCCAAATAATATATATTTCGCGTTTCTCCATAGGTCATCTGTCTCAACAGGGATAGCCCATTTCTTGAAAGGCAGGCGGCTGATGAACTCAGAGAGAGCGCCGAAAGGGCAGAGCCATCCGCAATAGAACCTGCCGGCCAGCGCAACTGACAGGGCAGTGCTTGCCATGATCAGATACCAGAGTATGGAAGCAGAGGGCCTCAGCAAAGCAAGATTGAAAACATGCAGAATCGAAAAGGGAGTTGAGAGATAGAGGCCAATGACCACAACGCCGGTTGCCATAGTGATATCCCTGAGTCTGAGCAGTTTCCTCGTTTGCCGGGTGATGAAATACGATCCAAACGCTGCCAAAAAAGTCAGGAGATACCATAACCAGGCAAATGATCCTGTTGCGCTCTCATTTGTCTTAGCAGAAATACCGTATGCCTGAGACGCAACGATCCTTGATGAATCGCCGACTGTTTTTGCCAGCGCGTTGACGCTCACGGTAGCTCTGCTGATCCCGTCAATATCCCTGTCCACGGTTAGAGGGTCATGGACACTTTTCCCGATGAACTGGGCCAGGTAATCTGAAGTTTCCATGTAATGGACGTAGTTCTTTGTTTCCCTGTGCTCAAGGATCCGCAAACCTGTAATCCTGCCGTTGCTGTCCATGGCTAGCAGAAGCTTGATCGGACCGGCGTATCCGCGAATTTCCGGGACAATATCATAGCTGTTGAATGCGACGATCCCTGTATCAGTCGAATACAGAGGTGGCACACCTTTCTTTTCGAAAAACTGAATTCCAGGGGCTATGTACTTGAGGAAAAAACGCTCATCAACGGCTTTTTCCGGGGAGATAATATATCCAAAGCCCAGGGAGAGGACTGCGATCAGACCGATCAGGAGCCTAAGCTTTTTCATAAGAAAAAAAGAAGATCATAGTCACTGAAACCATTTTTAATAATGCCACAATAAGGAAAGAGATGGGTATCCCCATAAGAGGAACAAAGATAATCGACGTGAGCAGGGCGCCGAAAAAGGAGCCGATGAGTTCAATACCGTAAAGCCTCCCTGCGATCTGTTCAGACGTTTGTTCTTTAATGATCTGATTTGCCGTGATGAACTCGGCTCCGGCAATCATGCCTGCCAGAAAATTTAGTATAAAGAAGAACGCTTCGTTTCGCAGCAGGAGCGGTGCAGTCAGGAGGAGAGCAATTCCTATTATTCCAGCAGCTCTTATACCGTATAGGGGTTTTGTTATCTTTCTCATAAAGTAGGATCCTGCTGCTATGCCTGCCATAAAGACTGCAGTCAGAAGGCCGATCATCTCGTAGATATAACCGAAGAGCGACTGGTAATCAAGCATAAGCGTTAATGAGCATGCCATGGCAGCATATCCTGAAATAAATACGGAAAATGAGACAACCCGTTTTTTCCTAAAGAGCAGGATGCCGAAGGCAATGATCAGGACGATAAATGTGTATGCCACCTCTCTACCATGTTGAAGCAGAGAGATTGCGATCTGACTGCCCTGCGATTCCAGCCAGAGCATGAGGCTGTACCGATAGGCCGCAGGCTTCATGTCTGTGTTCATCTCTTTGCTGCTGTTGAGGAGAGTTCTTATCCTGTCTGTTTTCATCGGAGAAAAGATGTCAGAGAAAAGAGACGGCACAAAAAAAGCAGTTCTGACCGACCGCTTATTGTATCTCTCTTCAAGGGCGAGCGGGTCAATCTGGATCGGCTTGTCAGAACCGCAGAAGATGCCGTATTCCTCTGATGAAACCTGCACGTAAGGGAAAACCTGCTTCAGAGAGTTATAGACCGTGTTCTGCAATAGCTGTATGCTTCTGCCGATATATCCTGATGATGTCGGAAGGGAAAGCAGGATCAGGCCTCCCTGCTTCAGCGATTGTTTTGCTTCCCTGAAGAACTCTGTTGTGTAGAACCTGTTGACCTGGGCGGTGGAAGGTTCAGAAAGGTTCAGCAGAATAAGGTCATAGGACTGTCCTGCTGCCTGCCTGATGAATCTTCTGGCATCCGTTTTATGAAGACTTACGCGCTTATCCCTGATCCTATCCCTATCCTCCATGGTCAGGATGCTGAGAGACATCTCGATCATTTTCGGGTCCATTTCAACGAAATCGATCTCTTCAGCCGGATACTTCAGCGCTTCCCGGATCAGAGCAGGTGAACCACCAACAAGCAATATAGCTTTTGGATCAGCATGCAGGGACATGGCAGTATGGATTCTTATCTCCTCAGTCTGATGGTCAGGATAGGCGAATGCGAACTTGCCGGATGCAAAGACATTCACCTGTTCGCCTGTTTTTACGGTCAGGATTTCGCCATATTTCGACTCGGCCCTTTCGATAAGCTGGCCGCCTTTCCAGGCTAATGGGGGGATGGTTCTCAGAGATGCGAAGTAAAGTAGAAAAGGTATAAGGAGGAGGAAAAGGAAACGCCTGTTTCCTGCAAGCAGGATGCCGGTAAGTATATTGACTGAGGCTATGCAGAGTGTAAGCGAAAGAATATCCATTCTCCCGGCGATCAGAAAGGTGAAGATCATGCCGCCTGCGAGGCTGCCAAGAGCCTCGACGCCGTACACAAGGGATGTGTTGCCGCGGCTGTGAGAGACAGCAAGCGGAAACTGGGCTCCGAGCAGAAGGCAGAATGGTCCCAGGAGTGCAGTAACAGAGATAACTGTTGCAGACAGAGATACTGTTTCGCCGAATTCAAGAGACAGGTAGGGTCTGACCAGTAATGCTGACAGTATCATTATCTGCGAGAGAATTGCCGTAAGAAGAAAAGAGAGCGGGAAAGCAGAGGGAAATTTGATCTTATGACCAAGAAGGCTGCCAGCGCCGACAGCAGTGAGCCAGACGGAAAGAATGATGCCGATGACCAGCTCATTTCCCGAGAAGAGCGTCATAAGCTGTCTGAGCATCGCAACCTGCATGAGTATCGCAGTTGCTCCCATCACGATAAGCGGCACTATCTGCATGATGAAATCCTACCACAGAGACCTTAAGTCTGCTTGACCCGCAACAAGCGCATTGGCCATGCGTTTTCGCTGCTGAGAGAGCTCCTGCTGCCTCCTGCGATCTTTTCTCAAAACTCCAGTTCCGGCAGATCTGCCTGTTTCATCAGGCTCTTCCAATGCTCCCGGGCAAGAGATGCATCGGGCTCAGGGCCTTTAATCGATCCTGATAGAGCGGAAAGGGCATCATACCAAATTCCCTGCGATGCGTAGGCGAACGGCATATCAAGTCCGGATGAGACATTGAGGGCTGCGATCATCTCATCTGCAGGCACAATGCGCTTTATTTTGCCGTTGATCACGATATCCTTCGAGCGGTAGTCCGCATCCGGCACAATGGCAACAAACCATTGGTACTCAACCCCTGGGGCAAGGCGTACAGCAAACTTTGCCAGATCAAGGACCTGAATCCCGGCCCTGTCCAGATTGCCAAGTGACACTTCTATGACAGGCTGAACCTCCTGCTCACTGTTTAAGGTGAACTCTATTTTGCCTCGGAAGGGTTTCGAGCTATGCCAGAATATTTTGGGCTGCTCGCTGACGGTCAGCCCGGTATGTTCAGGCACGATGGCCGTTATGGACGGCAGTTCGTTTTGGGTGCCTCTGGTCCCACCGCCGACACGATTACTCGGCTTGCCGCGAAAGGGCGGCTTATAGAGGATAGTTTTGGCCTTGCCCCCTTGAGCGGCTGAGGTTCTCGACTCTGAAAATACAGGATGGACGAAAATGAGCATTAATAGAAATAGCGCAACAGTGGTGCTTGTGCATCGAATCATGAGGGTCCTCCTAATGTACATTATTGTTTTTCTCCTATGACATGATAAATAGGTATCTTCGTTTCCTTGCCTTTTATGGCCATTGTGCCAATAGTGTCGAGCTCAAAGCGGTGCCGTACGAGCTCTGCAGTCATTTCACCGATGAGGATCCTGGTGTCAGAGGAAGTGGCCAGCAGGCTCTTATCAAAACTCTCAAGCCGCGACGCAATGTTGACCGTATCGCCCAACACGGTATATTCCATTCTTCGGGCGCTTCCGATCGTTCCCGCGACCAGTTCCCCGGTGTAGATGCCTATTCTCATCTTCATAGCGGGCAGGCCGTTTGCCGAAAATCCGCGGTTGATGTCCTGTAGGGACGCTGCCATGGCCACGGCGCAGGAGACTGCATTTTCTGCATCTTTTTTTATTTCCTGGTCAGAGATTCTCGGAACGGGTACGCCGAAGATGACCATGATAGCATCCCCGATATACTTATTGATGACGCCGCCATGCGCTTCGATGATCTCGGTCATGGCTTCCATGTACCCGTTCAGCCAGGTGACGAGCGAATGGGGGTCAAGCCGTTCCGCGATGGTGGTGAAGCCCTGCAGGTCCGTAAAAAGGACGGTTGCCGTGAGAGCCTGTGGTTTAGGCCTGCCCCCCTCCATGAATTGCTCTCGCTTGGCCCATATTGCACTGGCAACATCTTTGGACAGATGGCGCTCGAAGAGATTCATAAGCGCATGTTTCTGCTGCTTCTCCTTATAGACACCTACGGCGCCGGCTGCTATATGTGAACCAATGCCGGTCATGAGCGGCGGAATTATCGGTATCCACCAGCCACCCATGAACATCACATGCGATGCGGTTATGATGATGCCGACGACCGGGATGATGATCAGCGCAAGATGCCATGGTGACCTGCTGAGGCTGCCTGCTGCAGCGCCGATCAGGCCGATAACAATGATGAGCATCCACTCGAAGCGGTCGGGAAGGAAGTTGAACGGTGCGACCTGTCCCGCTGAAGCGAGCAGCAGGTGTCTGATCATGAGTCCCTGCAGCTCTATGCCGGAAACGCGGTTCTGATATACTTCTCCCCGGTGAAAGGGAACGTAGAAAAAATCCTTGAGGCTCTCTGCCGTGACACCGATAAGCACGATCTTATCCCGAAAGGTTCCGATCGGCATCCTTTTGGAAAGCACCTCGCGGAGTGGAATGGTCTGAAATCGTGGCAGGCCCTTACGGTAGTCGAGCAGGTACTGATAGCCGCGCGAATCCATGGTCGTATATCCGCCGTCGCGGGACTCAAGGGGGATGAAACTCGTCAGACCAATGCGCATATGTTCGGCATTGGCGCTGTCAGGTTTCAGCACCACGCCCTCTTTGCCAAGAAACAATAAGGCTGCGAGGAGAGGGAAGGACTGTTCAGGTCCGGTTTCGGTATCCAGATAGAGAAGTCCCCGCCGCACAATCCCATCTCTATCCACGACAATATCGTTAAAGCCCACGGCGCCATCAACTGCGGCAACATAGGGGCTGCCCACGCCGGTGTTCGATGCATCTCCGATCTTCTTGATGCCGACGATGTTTTTGTGGCGCCGAAAAACTGCTCTGAGCGCCTGGCCTCCCGGCGGCACAGGTATGTCACGGTACATGTCAAGGCCTATGACGCGGGGCGAATCATTTTCCACTCTGTTCAGCAGTTCGGCAAGGACGCGATCATTCACGGGCCAATGTCCGAGGCCTTTGATGTCTGCCTCGGAAATGGCGACGATAACAATACGGGGCTCCTCGGAATGACTTGATTGTGCTGCTGCTCGGCAATATGCATCATAGGCACCCAGTTCAATCCTCTCGAGCATGCCCTGGTTTCTTGCAAGAATGATCAGGCAGGAAAGTGCCAATGAAAGTGCCAAACTGACAAGAACAAAATAAAGTCTCTCTTTTTTCCCTCCCCGCACGGATTAGCCAGCTTACATCCAGTTACCGATCAGGAGGAACGGAGCCCAATACCCAGGATGTTGGAAGCGGGGGTCATCGGCAAGTCTTATCTGTGCTCTCTGTAAGGCTTCTGCCTTATCGACCAACCCACCCTTTAACTGACGGTAGAACTCGGTCACGAGTTCTGAACTGGCCTGGTCATTGATGTACCAGAGGCTTGCCAGCGAGCTTCGTGCTCCTGCCTTGATGGAGATTCCGGCGAGGCCGAGCGCTGCCCGGTCATCTCCGGCTGCGGTCTGGCAGGCGCTGAGCGTCAGCAGTTCGATAGGCATCCTGCGATACTTGCTTATACGCAGAAAATCCTCAAGTGAGTTCATCGAGATCTTGTGGTCCCAGGTCAGGATAAAAGTCTTATCCATGCTCTTGGAGATCTCCCCGTGCGAGGCTATATGGACTATCGAAAAAGGCTTTTCTTCAAGCGCTTTTTCGAGTTCAGCTGCCGTGAAGGCGCTGTTCCTGAGAGCAGGGGAACTAAACAACGCTTCGATCGCGTCAATTTCGGCCGGGACATGAGGCAGCGGAGGGAACCCCTGCACTGCCTCGGTAATTCCGGCAATCAGAACACGAGGGGCCCCAGAACTTCTTTGAATATCAGTAAGGCTTATCGCGGGTGTGTTCACGATACGGAAGCGTCTCATCAGAAACTGTTCTCCGTCATGCAGAGCTGCTAAGGGGATGGTTCTGAGCGGGCCATCAGGTACGAAGACAAGGGTCTGCACCGATTCTGCAGAGAGGGTCTTTTCGATTGGCAGAATCAGCCATTCATAGAGTTGTCTTCCATGGGCAAGATATTCTCGGGTCGTGCGTTTTTCAAGTTTTTGCCTGAACTCACGGACAACACTCATCAGTCGTGATTTCGTAACGGCAACGGTCACCTTTCTTGTTCCGGAAGGGTAGGCAGCCAGGATCTCCAGTCGGTCCTGCAGAGGGACATAATAGACCATGGCAGTGCCCGGCACAGGATCTTCGAGGCGTTTCAGCAGGGACTTGCCCGAGACTACGCAGGCATTCTGGAAATAGTCCTGAAGTTCCGCAGTCTTGAGATGTTCTATGGTCTCGCGGGCTTCTGCAAGATATGTCTTGACAGCCTTCTCATCCTGCGTTGCATCAGTGACCGACAGCAGCACCTCGACCAAGCCGGAATACATAGGTTCGACTATGTCATAGAACGATACCTGATTGTACATTCTGCAGTCTGCGAGCAGTTCATGACGTATAGACTGCAGGGTCTTTACTGCCCTGCGGTATGCTGTGAGAGCTTCCTGCATGTTCCCCTTCTGTTTCTCTATGCGGGCAATCAGCCAGTACCACTGATACAGGGACTCAGGTGCTTCTGCCTTCTGGGCTTCAGTAACCGCTGTTCTTGCCGACTGCAGTGCTTTTTCCTGCTGTCCGACATTTTCCTGTAACAAAGCCAGATACCCAATTGCGTAGGATGTGGTGAGATGGTCCTGTATCCTTTGGGCCGTGCTGAGGGCCTCACGGAGTGCCTGCTCAGCACGGGAGAGTGCTTCACCGGCGCCCTGGGGAAGCGTTCTTGATATTGCCTGATGAATCTGACCTGTGTTGACAAGACCAAAGGCTTTGTCATGGCTGTCCGGCAGGTTCTTATGTTCTCTGAACGATATGAGGGCAAAATCAGAAGAAGCAGGGTCCGCCGCCTGCATCAGGACACGCGCCATGTTTGCAGCGATCCTCGCATGCAGGAGGGCCTGGCCGGAAGATTCAGACAGCCGGAGCGCCTCGCTGAATGCCTTCTTGGCTGCGGAGTAATCCTCTCTGAGCGCGAAGAGATTCCCCTGATAATTGAGAATGGCCGCAAGTAACGGGGAGTCACCCTTCTTCCTCGCCTCGGCGACCGCCTCATCAAGAAGCGAGGCTGCCTGATCGAACTCGTTAACATAAAGATGGGCATTTGCCAACCTGGCCTTTACAGCAGTCCTGTCGACTTCAGGAGTAAGGTTTGCGGCCTTCCTCAGGATTTCCATGGCCTTGCGATGATAGCCAAGAGACTGATAGGCGGCAGAGAGCCGACCCAGCACTACTGCCTGTTCAATGGTCCTGCCTGAAAGGGCAAAGGCTTTTTCGAGCGGGACACCGATTGCAATGGCTGCCTTGAAGTCCCCCCTTTCCATGGCCGAGTTCATTTGTTCAATTTCTCCATTACTATGCCCGGCTGACATAGCGGCTGCATGCAGCAGCAATAGCGTGAGCAGGGTGAGAAGGGTGATGAGCATACTTTTCTTGTAACTCATTATTCCCTCACAATCCAGGCAGATAGGTCGAGGGAGAAGGAGGAAGACCGTCCCGTCCCTTGATCACAAATGTGCTCATATCTTTTTCGCTCTCAGCGCACTGCTTTGGCATGATGCTGTTCGGGTCGATGAAATTGTCCGGGAGTGAGGCCAGTTCTCCGCTCAGGTCTATCAGCGGAGCACTGATCGCAACAGTGCCCTGAAGACCGAGCTGGGATGAGGCGCTGACCGTGCTGTCCGGCGTGGCGAGATAGACGTCAGAGACGATATCAATATTCCCGCCATTGCCGCCGATTGCATTTGCTATGATCCCGCTGCCTGCCAGGACCACATAATCGGCCTCGATGCTGATATTCCCACCATTGCCGGCACCTCCATTCACGGTTGCCGTGATGTTTGAGTCCTGCAGGAACAGAAGAACAGGATCGATGATGATATTGCCGCCGTCCGCATCCGCAGCTGCTGTCGTCACGGCAGCATTCTTCAATATTATTTCGTCACGGATGGTGAGATGAATGTCACCTGCATCACCAGTGCCGCTGCTTTCAGATGAGATGGCAGCCCCATCCCGCATATGCAGGCTGTCCGCAATAACGGCAATCGAGCCGGCGATCCCCTCGCTGTCAGCGTTGCTGTAGATGCCGCTGTGCTTCTGATTCTCCGCTGCATACCACCAGGAAATGACCATGTCTCCGAGATCGCCTGCACCGGATATGGAGACCTTTTCGGCGTTGACCGTAATCGTCCCGGCGCCGCCGCTGCCGCTGCTGGTGGTCATGATCTGACCGCCGCCCGTGATATTCAGGGAGTCGGTATTCAGCTCGATGATGCCCCCTTCACCCGTGCTTCCGCTCCGCGTGGATGAGCTTATCCTGCCGCTGTTGGTGATCGCTATGGAATCCGCATTGATGAGGATCTGGCCGCCGCTGCCGGAGCCAAGGGTGTCACTGCCTATGGTGCTCGGCAGATAATATACGAGTGTCGGATCGCTGTACGACGGGTCTGTCGCATAGCCTGAAACAGTAACTGACTTGGCATTTATCTCGATGTTGCCTGCTTTGCCTTCCCCTGCCTCATACATGCTGGTGGAGTTGATACTTCCGCCATTCGTTACATTTACGGATCTTGCATCGATCCTTATATTACCCGCATTTCCGCTTCCGTCCACCGTGGCGCTCGAAATCTGGGCAGGATAGCCCTCATCTGCCCCGGAGACATTTACGGTATCGGCCTTTATGTATATATCCCCGCCCTTGCCAGGTCCGAGCCAGGTGGTCGTGCTTACCCATGAACCGTCCGTTACATTCAGTGTGTCAGCAGAGATCTTTATATCGCCTGCTCTGCCTTCTCCATACCAGGTGTCGCTGAAGACCAATGTCCAGTAGTCCAGATTGATCGATTTACCCGTGAGCGTTATGTTGCCGGCATTGCCCAGGCCATACACTGATGAAGAGGTGATATTTGCATAGACAAAGTTCATGGTGTCAGCAGAGATCTCAATGTCCCCGCCATTGCCGACATCATAGGTGTCGGCATAGAAGCTGAAGGTGCCGTCTATCTCCCCGGCCTGCACAGAGATGCTCCCGGCATTGCCGGCAGCCCGCGCATCTGTCTCGATGTACCCCATATCGCCATGCAGGGAACCGGTCTGAAGGGTTACGGCGCCAGCATCGCCGTTGCTGTATGACATGGAATAGAGGCCTCCCCAGTTCGTGAGGGTCGTCTCGCCGGCGATGCTGACGTCGATGCCCTGCCCGTTCAGATCCCCATACGTGTCCGAATGCATCTGGGCTGCATCAACAAAAAGTGTTCCTGCGCGAATGAAGATCTTGCCGCCGCCATCTCCGCAGGTGTCGAGACTGCCGATGAGTTCACCGCTGAAGTCGTGAGCCGGCATATCCGCCTCATCACGTGTTTCCGTGATAGAAATGGAGCCGAGCGCTGTGAATGAATCAGTGTTGAAGACTGCCCCCTCCATGACCGCTTCACCTGCGGAGGCAGCTGAAATGAGATTGATCGTACCCTGCGGCGCAATAAGGTTTGCATTCTCTATGGTGATATCGCCTCCTACAACTGATAGCGACTTGCCGGTCGGCACCAGCAAAAGGCTGCCCTGAAAGGTTATGGCTGAAGGAGCACCGCTCAGAAAGCCGAAGGCTGCAGGTGCTGCTGTCGTCAATACGCTGTTTTCCGGCACTGTTGCCTCGAATCTTCCTCCATCGCTCAATTTCACATAGTCAGCTGTAGTAACGGTAAATGATCCGCTTACATCAAGGCTTGCATTGGGGCCGAACATCACGCCTGCCGGATTAATGAGATAGAAATTTGCGCCGGGGATTGTTGATCTGATTGTACCGTCAATAGAAGAAGCACTTCCGCCTGTAACTCTCGCTAAAATATTGTTGACGCTGTTGGGCCCGGAGAAGGCCGCGATCTCTCCCGTCAGAACATTGAATCTCGAAAAACTATGAAAGAGGTTGCCCCCTACCTGTTTGCCGAGGGTTGCGCTGATATCATAGAATGGTCCGCCAACGGATCCGCTTGTCCCCATGCTGCCGTCAAGGACCACCTCGGCTTCTGCCGTATGAACGAGCAGGAAGGATGCAAGCAGGGCATTGAGCATTAGTTGGATGAATCTACATTGTTTCATGTGGTCCCTCTCATGAAAAATCAGAATACCTGCCAGGACAGCAGAAAATGGATCCCCATATCCTGAAGATCCTTATGGCCCGACTCAATTTTACGCAATGGATGGCCAGCATAGAGCTGAAAATTCATATTCTGCATAACTGCCCAGCGAATGCCTGCTCCAATGCTTGATAGTGATCGCGGCGCCGGCGTATCACGCTTGCTGTTCCAGGACCAGCCAGCATCGAAAAAAGGTGCAAGCTGCAGCACAGTCTCTCCCCGCGCATTACGAATTAGAGGCATGCGCCCCTCTGCAGAAGCGACAAGGCCGTTGTCTCTGGTGAGCTGATTTTCCCGATACCCTCTGACTGTGTTGAAGCCTCCCACCGCGAACCTCTCCATGGGCAGAAGATGATCATTAGAGAACTGGGAAGATGCACGAAGGAGGATCTGATATCCGCTGTCAGTTAGCTGCCTGATCCACTGGACCTGGCCGAGAAACAGAAGGAACCGCCCGTCAGCCGCATGCCTGCTGACCGTTGCATCCAAGGCATTGACGCCCCAGTTCACGGATACATTCGCTGCCAGCACGTCTCTGCTCGTGCGATGAATGAAACTGGCACCGATGCGTATGACCGTTTCCCGTGTAGTATTATCTTCAAGTTCGGTAAAGGAGAAGGGGATGCCTAACAGATACGTCTGGTTCTTCTTCAGTTCAGCCGAGGCAGAGAGAGAGAGCTCACCCGAAGCAATTCGCCGCACGGGATGAATGAGCGTAATGCCCATTGTCTCAGACCTGCTCTCGATATCGAGCTTCTCAAATGGCTCTTCTTTTACCGTGCTCTGGGTTTTTAGATAACGCAGTTCTAATGTCGTGTCACGAGAATTGATCGGCAGGACATAGCGCAGTCCGTAATCGGTAGTTCCTTTGGTCAGCCCGAATCTTGCCTCAAGGATATCGCCCATGCCCAGCAGGTTCAGATGCGATAGAACCGCCTCTCCCTTATATGCCCCTGTGCTTGGCGACTGGGTGTTGCCGAAACTGAAAAGCATCCGATAGGGTCTGTTTTCCTCCACCTTGACCTGGAGTATTCCCTCGCCGGGAATTATTCCCGGCTTGAGCTCTGCATTGATCCTCTTAATTCGTGTATCCTGCTGAAGAAGCTGCAGCGCTTCCTGCAGGTTCAGCAAGTTTAAGGGGTGCCCTGCTCCCCGTGAAAGTCTGGCTGTGAGATAAGACGAGCGGAACTGTTTTAGCCCATCGATTGTTATCTCCTTGAGGGTGCCTTCTACGGCATACATCTTCAGGACGCCGCCACTTATTTCCTGGTCCGGCATGAGGATGCCGGAGTTCACATAACCCTTCGTAACGTAGACCTTTGTTATTTCCTGCCTGAGCGTCTCGAGCTCTTCATAAGACACTGACCGGTTCTCATAGGGAGCGACGAAATCGCGAATCTCTTTCTCGGAAAAGATTGATGATCCGGTGACCGTGATCTTTGTTATGACAACATTTTCTCTCACGCTCTTCTCTGTTGAGGTGGCCTGAGGGGAAGGCGATATGACTTCCGCTGCAGATTCTGAGGCGATCTGCATGAAACAGAGCAGAAGTAGCCGGACTATTGTTTTGCTAAATTCTCTCAAATGTTTCCCTGTTTTTTGAAAAGGAGTTTGTGTGGCAAAGTCAAACCTGAATACTTTAAAGAACAGAATTAAAAATATCAAGAGGCCGACCATGTTTGATAGAGAGGATTTGAGAGAGGCTGAAATCGAATGTTCTGATCTCATTAAATTATGAACAGGAGCGGCAGCTGTAGGCAATTGTATGGCAGGAAAGCTGAATAGATTTTTTCAGCGGGAAAAGATAGACTTAGTCCATGGAAACGGTCACAAAGAAACAGTTCACAGACGCCTTCCCCCTATTTGCAAAAGCAACAGAGAAACTGACCACTGACCTGCTCTCTGTTGCGCGCTTCCAGAAATTCCCCAAAGACCTGCAGGTTTACAGAGATGGTGATGCCTGCGCTGCAATTGCATTTCTGCTCTCCGGTGATATCAGAGTGTACAAGACTGGCGAGGGCGGAAGGGAAATAACACTCTATGAAATAGGAGCTGGCGAAACCTGCATTCTTAACGCATCCTGTATCCTTTCGAACCTTTCCTACCCTGCCGAGGCGGTTGCCATGGAAGCGGGCGAGATGCTCCTTATCCCCTCGAATGATTTCAGAAGACTGGTTGCTGACTATGAGGAGATGAGAAACTTTGTTTTCAATATCCTGAGCCAGAGGCTTGCCGAAGTGATGGCCCTTGTCGAAGAGATAGCGTTCGGCCGTATGGATCGCAGGCTGATGGATTATATTGTGGAAAAATCCGGAGATAACAGACTGGCGGCAACACACCAGAAGATCGCAGATGACCTCGGCACGTCCCGGGAAGTTGTGAGCAGGCTTCTCAAGGACTTTGAGCGCAAGGGCAGGATCACGCTTTCGAGGAATCTTATAGAGCTCAAAAGCCTATAGTCCGCTTGCTCCATCCTCTGTTTTCCCTGTACCCTGAAAAATGTTACAGTACGAGCGTTATGTCCTCCAAAATTCTTGTCATTGACGATGAACTGCTTATCCTGAACACGGTCGAAAAAGCGCTTACAAGGGTTGGTTACACGGTTGCCAGGGCACAAAATATGGAGGAGCTCGGCACAGCGCTCAGGGAAGCGCCCTTTGATCTCATGATTACAGACCTCCATATGGAGGAAGATACAGCAGAGAATATCATCGGCCGGGTGAAGCAGTCTTCGCCCAAGATCAAGGTGCTGATCATGAGCGGCGGCTCATACAAAATGGATACAGACAATTTTATCGAGAAACCCTTTAAACTGGAAGAACTGCGGGAAAAAGTCAGGGCCTATCTGAATGAATCTTCCTGATATCGATTCAGCGCTCTTCTCTTTCATAAACCAGAACCTGCAGAACCCTGTTTTCGACAGGGTCATGCCCTTTGTAACATCCCAGACATTTTTTGTTTTTCTTCCCTTTATTCTGTTGCTCTGGTTCAGAGAGAAGAAGCATGTGGTGTCGATTCTGGTTGCCGGGCTTTTTGCTATTTCCTTTGCTGATGCAGGCGGCCACGTATTAAAGGAAGTGGTGATGCGGCAGAGGCCCTGCAATGCGCTTGATAACGTCCACCTCCTTGTCGGCTGCAGTAAATCGTATTCCATGCCTTCGAATCATGCATCGAATGCCTTTGCCTTTGCCATGACCGTATGGTTCATGCTGCGAAGCAGGCTGAGCTTATTTTTTATTGCAGCTGCAGCACTGATAAGTTTTTCAAGAATCTCTGTCGGTGTCCATTACCCGTCTGATGTGGTTGCAGGTGCTCTTGTCGGCACCGTTTCTGCATACGGCGCAGTGATGCTTTACCGATGGGCGGGAAAGATAGCAATAAAGCGCTCCTATGAGCAGGCTCTTTTTCTTGGCCTCGCAATGCTGAGCATATTCCGCATCTTCTACATCATGACAGGTCCCTTTGACCTTACTGCTGATGAAGCGCATTACTGGGAATGGTCCCGCCGTCTTGACTGGAGCTATTATTCAAAAGGGCCAGTGATAGCCTGGCTCATCAGCATCGGCACCTTCTTTTTCGGCAACACTGTCTTTGGGATTCGGGCGTTTGCAGTCCTTCTTTCTGCACTCAGCAGTATCCTGCTTTTCAGGATCGGCAGGGAGCTCTATGACGAGAGAACTGGTCTTGCCTCTGCTCTTCTCTTGCAGATTGTGCCTCTTTTTTCTGTTTTTGGCATGCTCCTGACAATTGACTCTCCGTTCATCTTCTTCTGGATACTGTCTCTCTATCTTTTTCATCGTATTATCAGGCAGGAGCTTTCCCCTTCAGGTGAACGGGCATCCTCGATGCTATGGATTCTGTTAGGCATATCAGTGGGGTTTGGCCTGCTCACAAAGTTTACCATGGCATTTTTTCTGTTTTCGGCATTTCTCTATTGTCTTTTTGAAAAGGATGCACGAAGGCTCCTCAAGACCCCCGGCCCGTATCTGGCGTTCTTGGTCAGCATGCTGGTTTTTAGTCCGGTGATTTTCTGGAATGCTTCACGCGGTTGGGTGACTCTGAAACATACTGCCGGGCAGGCGCATGTACATGAAGGTCTGGTGCTTTCATTCCGGTCTTTTGCTGAATTCCTTGGTTCTCAGTTTGGGGTGGTGACACCACTGCTCTTTGTGATGATCATCATTGCGGTCCTGAAATTGCGCAAGACAAAAGAAGGGGCCTTTCTCTTCTGGTTCTTTCTGCCGACAATAGCCTTCTTCCTTGCCAAGAGCATGCAGGGCAAGGTGCAGGCAAACTGGGCCTTGACCGGATACATCTCAGGCATTATTGCCTTCTCAGCATTCTTCCTGCGCCGCTGGGAAGAACTCAGAAAGCCTCTTCGCATGACGGTGGTATCTGCCATATCCCTTGCCTTGCTGGCAACGTTGTTTGCCCATGCCCCGTCTCTGCTGAGGCTGCCGGAAAAACTTGATCCTTCTCTCAGGCTTGTGGGCTGGAAAGAGCTGGGAGGAGAGGCATCAGTTCTTTATAACGAGATGGCAGTGAAGGGGCCGGTCTTTGTTTTTTCTGACAGCTACCAGGTGGCGAGCGAACTGGCCTTTTACATGAAAGATAATCCGGTCACGTACTGCGTTAATCTCGGCAGGAGGATGAATCAGTATGATCTCTGGCCCGGCTTTGAGAATCTCAAGGGTCAGAATGCCATTTTTGTCAGAACAAGGGATAAGAAAAATCTTCCCGAAGAGATCTCTCTCTCGTTCAATTCGTGCGATCTGAAGATGATAGAGATAACGACGCGAAAGAAGAAAACGCTGAAATTTAGCGTATTCGCATGTTATGATTTCAAAGGTTTTGAATCACAGCAGCCGGAGACCTTTTGATGACCATATCTGTCGTAATACCACTTTATAATGAAGAAGAGAATGTTCAGGAGCTTCACAGCTGCCTGAAGATGGTCCTGGATACGCTCGGGACTGACTATGAGATTCTCTTTATTGATGACGGCAGCACTGATAATACCCTGAAATATCTCCAGGAGATTCAGGCAGGTGACAGCAAAGTCATTGTTCTGAGCCTAAGGAGGAACTTCGGCCAGACAGCAGCCTTTGCCGCTGGTTTTGATTATTCCCGGGGTGACATCATCATCACCATGGATGGGGACCTTCAGAATGATCCCAATGACATCCCCAAGCTTATTGAACAGATGAAGGATAATGACCTGGTGAGCGGCTGGAGAAAGAAGAGAAAAGATCCTTTTCTTTCGCGCAGGCTCCCTTCGATCATGGCGAACTGGCTTATCAGTAAAGTCACCGGCGTAAATCTTCATGACTACGGCTGCTCGCTCAAGGCATATAAGCGGGATGTCATCAAAAATCTCAAGCTCTACGGCGAAATGCACCGTTTCATCCCTGCGGTTGCCAGCTGGTATGGTGTGCGTATCGCAGAGGTCGAGACAGAACATCATCCGAGGGTGCGCGGCAAGTCAAAATACGGTATTTCGCGGACCATGAAGGTTGTTCTTGATCTGATCACGGTCAAATTTCTCCAGAGCTTTTCAACAAAGCCCTTGCAGTTCTTCGGCCCCATAGGTCTGGCGAGCGGTATGCTCGGTTTTCTGATCTCAGCTTATCTCACGATAGAAAAGCTTATTGTAGGCAAAGACATTGGAGGCAGACCGCTCCTGCTGTTAGGTTCACTGCTGATCATTGTCGGCATCCAGTTCATTGGAATGGGTCTGCTTGGCGAAATGATGGTGCGCGTTTATCACGAGACCCAGAAAAAACCCATTTATGTCATTAAGAAGGTTATCGGTCCTGGCAATTCATAAGAAACTCCTCATTTTTATCGTTAAACTTGCTATCAGTTCTTTCGCTTTTTATCTCATTTCGAGAAAGACTGATATGGCGCATGTTGCCCTTATCCTGAAGAGCATCGGGATCGTCACGTTCCTCACCTCGTCACTGCTCTATATTCTTTCGCAGGTGCTCTCGACCATGCGGTGGCAGCTTCTTCTGCCTGACAAATATCCCTTGAAGCGGCTGTTTTCGCTGTATATGATCGGTGCTTTTTTTAGCAGTTTCCTGCCCGGGGTTGTGGGCGGTGATGCGGTTAGAGCGTACTACCTGAACAAGGATGCAAAGAAGATCGGAATCACTCTTGCCGCAGTTTTTATGGACCGGTATCTTGGTTTTGTTACGCTCATGCTGATCGGCATGGCTGCCTTTCCCTTCAGTCTCGATGTTTTCGGCGACTCGCCCCATCGGTGGCTCATGCCCGGCTTCTTCTTCTCCTTTGTGGCAGGCAGCGTGGTCTTCTTTGGATTGAGGCTCGGAAGGCGCTTCCAGCTTATGACTGATATCTATGAGTATTTCTTAACGCTCAAGTCGCAGAAGATGGTAATCCTGAAGACGCTTCTGCTTTCGGTCGGCGTGCAGCTCCTGAATTTTTTCAGTGTTATTATCATTGCATCACGCATGGGCGAGGATATCTCCCTGCTCCTGCTTGCTGTTTTTCTTCCGATCGTCACAACCATCGTTGCCCTGCCCATCTCGATCTCCGGCCTCGGCGTCCGTGAAGGGACGTTTGTCATTCTGCTCGGGCTTATCCACATTTCTCCGGAGGCTGCAACTTCTCTTTCCCTGGGCTGGTTCTTGTCCAACTTTGTCGGCAGCCTTCCCGGGCTTGTCTTCTACTTTTTTCACGGCCGCCAGAAAGCAGCCTGACAGAGATGGGGCTGCAGGAAGATAACAGCCGCCTCGAGGATGCTGACCGAAGGTATATCTGGCATCCTTTCACACAGATGAAGGAGTGGGAAGAGGGCACGCCTATCATCATCACTGAAGGCCGCGACTCTTTTGTCAAAGACAGTTATGGCAGATGGTATCTCGATGGGGTCTCATCTCTCTGGGTCAATATATTCGGCCATAGAAAAAAAGAGATCGATGATGCCATAAAGGCACAGGTCGACAAGATAAGCCACAGCACACTGCTCGGCCTCAGTAATGTGCCGGCGATCCAGTTGGCTGAAAAACTGGTCAGCATAGTAAATGGGGCAGGGGGTGAGGGGCAAGGGGCAGATGAAAATGCTCTGGCACTCAGCCGGGTCTTTTATTCAGACAATGGTTCAACTGCTGTTGAGGTTGCTCTTAAAATGGCATTCCAATACTGGCAGCACCTGGGCGAAACGCAGAAGACATCCTTTCTCTCTCTTAATAATGCTTATCACGGAGACACGCTCGGCGCAGTGAGTGTGGGTGGAGTGGATATATTCCATAAGGCATTTGGTCCGCTCCTTTTTTCGACGTATAAAGCCCCTTCGCCCTATTGTTACCGCTGTGAGCTTGGCAGGGAATATGCTGATTGCAGCCTATTCTGTGCTGATAAACTCGAAGAGCTGATGAAAGACCATCAGCATGAGTTGGCAGGCCTGATCATAGAACCCCTGGTCCAGGCAGCAGGAGGAATGATCGTTTCGCCTCCCGGATATCTGAAGCGCGTACGCGAGCTCTGCACAAAATACAACATACTACTTATTGCTGATGAGGTTGCAACGGGTTTCGGCAGAACGGGCAGAATGTTCGCCTGTCAACATGAGAATGTCATGCCTGATATTATCTGTCTTTCCAAAGGCATCACCGGCGGGTACATGCCCCTTGCAGTCACGCTTGCAACAGAAACAATATACCGTGTATTTCTTGGCGAGTTCAAAGATCTGAAGACTTTTTTTCACGGTCATTCGTACACTGGCAATCCCCTTGCCTGCGCAGCTGCAGTTGCCTGCCTTGATATATTCGGGAAGGAAGAGACGCTCAAAAATATGGCACCGAAGATCACACTCCTCGATGAATGGCTCAGGGATATGCATGCACTCCCCCATGTCGGCAATGTCAGGAGCAAGGGGCTTATGGCCGGGGTTGAACTTGTGCTGGACAAGAAGACAAAAGAGCCCTATCACTGGGAAGAAAAAATGGGCTGGAAGGTTGCGTACCATGCCCGGGACAATGGCGTTATCATCAGGCCTCTGGGCAATGTTGTGGTGATCATGCCGCCTCTGAATATCAGCATCGAAAATCTTACTCAGATGCTCAAGGTCCTCAGGGATGCTATAATCTCAGCAACTACTCAGGTGGATAGTCTGTAGGTATAAAGGGGAATAGCCATGCGAGATTCCATAAAGCTTATTACCTTGTTCGTTCTTTGCCCAGATGCAGGTGCCTTAAGAAGCAGTCCTAAAAGACTACAGTCGCTTAGAAGCGCCTACTTTTGGCTAAACAACCTGAGCAGTTACTGTTTCCCGTAACATCATGAACAAAAAAACGATCATATCCCTGCTTATTCTTATCATATCTCCGGTCATTATCTACTTTCTCTGGCCCACTGACGAGAGCAGGATAAAGAAACTCTTCAGAGAGGGTGTAAAGTCCATTGAACAGGAGAAGATCGACGAGGTTGTAGCAAAAGTATCGTTCAATTATGCGGATGAATACGGGCTCACCTATCTTTTCATCAAGGAAGGCATGACCAAGCTCTTCCAGAACATGGACAATATCAAGGTCGAATATGAGATCACCCGCATTGAGATAAAGGATAATACTGCCACTGCTGAGCTGGATGTCCGGGTATTGGCAACCCGTGGCAGCGACACAGGATATATCGCAGGCGACCTCTCAAAGCCTTTTCATATGAAGTTTTCCCTCGAAAAAGAGCGCACTACATGGCTTGTGACCAAGACCGAGGGCCTGCCTCTTAATTTCTGACCCATAAGGCATTCCATCTGCAATTCAAATTATGGTATAGTATCTCATGCGTAAGATATGGATCCTGATTTTTATTCTTTTTGCCCTTGTCTCAATGAGGCCAGAAGCCTATGCTGCAAAGGGTGATGCCCTCAGTGCTGAAGAGGCAAAAACCGTACTGAGCGAACTCATCCCGGATGTAAAGATAATCCATGTAAAGCAGGCGCCTGTTGCCGGTCTGTGGGAAATTGGTGTTGATGCAGGCGGGAAGAAGATGATCATCTATCTCGACCACGCAAAGAAACATATCATATCGCCTGCCACCGGAGGGAATATTGTCACGCTGAAAACGCGTGAGAATCTTACCCAGGAAAGTTTCCAGAAGATCAACAAGGTTGATATTTCCAAGATACCGCTCAAGGATGCAATTGTCCTGGGCGATAAGACTGCAAAGAACAAGATCATAGTATTCTCCGACCCGGATTGACCATACTGCGGAAAACTTCATCTGGAGATGAAGAAGGTCATAAAGGACAGGAAAGATATAGCCTTCTATACCATCCTTTTCCCCCTCCCTATGCACAAAGAAGCATACGGAAAATCAAAGGCGATCATCTGCGAGCAGTCTCTTGAACTTCTTGAGGCTGCACTTGAGAAGAAGCCTCTGCCTGCACCAAGCTGTGAGACCACAGTGATTGACGACAATATCAAACTTGCAGGAAAGCTTGGCATAAGCGGAACGCCTGCAGTCATCTTTCCAAACGGCACGCTCATTCCGGGCGCCATGGACGCTGCTGAGATCATAAAACAGATCGACAAGAAGTAATCCCGCTCCCTTCCTTTTTCACCCTTTCCCGAAGTACATCCCTTTGATAAAAGCACCTCTGAAGTTTTTCATTCCTTTGCGAAATAATGCAGGTTGTGATATAAAAATAGTTACACAGGCGGATAGTCTGTAGGTTTTTAGCCTATAGCCTATACCTAATAGACTACAGTCTAAGCAACCTGAGTAGTTACTTATTGACGAAGGAGAAGACAGGTTTATGAGAAAAATATTAATTATAGGTTTCTTTGTAGCAATGTTTTATGCCCTGCAGGGTATGCAGCCGGTCAAGGTCTCTGCTTTTGGCGGGTGCGAGGAAGACTGCATGAAATGCCATACCATGAGCACTCAGGATGTGCAGCAGATACTCACAAAGCTCGGCGCTACTGAGGCAAAGCCTCTTGATATCAAGATAAGCCCGGTAAAAGGGCTTTGGGAGGTCATTATTGAGGACCGGGGCACCAGAGGTGTCATGTACGTCGGTTTTTCGAAACGCCATGTTGTTGCCGGCCCGGTCTTCGAAGTTGATACCGGCTTGAACAAGACGCAGGAGACTTTCGAGAGGGTGAACCGCGATATGATCCGGTATGTTGACTATGGAAAGATCCCGCTCGACAAGTCCCTGATCATCGGAGAAAAAAGTGCGAAATACAAAATAGCGGTCTTTACTGATCCTGACTGTCCATACTGCGCAAAGGTCCATGAGGAGATAAAAAAGGTCGTTGCAGAGAGAAAAGACATTGCCTTTTATCTCAAATTGATGCCCCTGCCCATGCATCCGGATGCTTTCTGGAAATCCCAGAGCATTCTCTGCAAGAGTTCGGTCCAGTGGCTTGAGGATAATTTTGTGAAAAAAGAGATACCCAAGCCTGATTGTGACAATAAGCAGGAGGTTGAGGCCAATATCAAGCTTGCCTCTGAACTCGGCATCACCGGAACCCCGACCATGGTTTTCCCTGACGGCATGGTTGCGATCGGCGGCAAAGATGCAAAGGCGATCATAGACCTTGTTACCAACCCTCCTGCGAAGAAGGAGATCAAATAATATCTGGCCGGCATTATTGAAAACTTATTCGCTCCGTGTTACATTTAACCTTGAAAGTAAGAGCTAAGTAGAGGATAACCAATGGAGGTTTGATGGGGACAGCACTCAGCTATAAGAAAGAAATCTTGGAGTTAACCAAGGGGCTGCCTGAGCCGAAGATTAAAGAACTAATAGATTTTGCTCAATTTCTCAAACTTAAAGAAGAAGGGTTCTCTTACAAGCAGGTACACGATTCCGCCGAATATGTGAGGAACCTGAGAGGTAAAGAGGGCAGAAAAATCAAGTCAGGCAAGAAATATATAGAAGAGCTGATAGAATGGCAAAAGTCAGGCTCTTAGTAGATACTGACATATTGATAGATTTTCTCAAGGGCATAAAAACAGCAAAGGATCTTCTTAGGTCAGGGCAGTTTGATTTATACTGCTCTGTTCAGAGCAAGAAAGAACTGATAACAAAGGTGGGGCTTAAGAATTCCGAGAAGAAGGAAATAAAGGCGCTCCTTTCCAATATAAAAGTTCTCAAGGTTGACAGTGATGTAATCAACAAGTTTTCTCTTTTATTGAAGAAATACGGAGAAGACCCAAAATCAGTAGCAGATTATATTATAGCCGCAACAGCTTGGGCCAAGAAACTGCCGCTCCTTACAAGAAACAAGAGGCACTTTGAGCATATTAAGGAAATAGCACTCTGCCCCCATTATAGTTACGAAGATCTTGTGACGAATCCGCCTAAACAAGGAGAAGGGAAATAGCCATGAAAAAGGAATACCTTATAGGCGGGGTGCTGGGTGCAGTACTCTGCGGCATTGTTGCTTATGCAGTCATCACCTTTATCGGCATACAGAACAGCGAGAGGGCACAGCAGCTTGCCCAGGAGCTGCCGCCGGCGGTACCATTGGCAGTCGTCACTCCCCCGCAGCCGCTGGCCCCTGTGAATGCTCCTCAGCCAGAGCAGGCAAAGGGGAAGAAGGCGGCTTCAAAACCTGTTGTTTCAGAAAAGCCGAAGCCGGAAGAAGTTCAGACTGATGTCTTGACCGGCGTGAAGATCTCACTGAAGAACGGCAGGTCTGTTGTGGCTGACTTCTGTAGGGATGTTCGCGGCAAGCTTCTCTGCAGCGTTTCGGGCGGGAGCTTGGAGATAGATCGTCAGGATATAGAGAGCATCCGTGATGTGAAGCTCCAGAGCATGAGCAGCGGGGTCAGCCCAGCCGAACCTTCTGACAGCAAGACTGATGACAAAAAGCCAGGGGATAAGGCTCCGGCCGGAGCAAAAGGTGCACAGCCCAAGGACGGCAAGATAGTGGGAGGTCTGACTGCTGAGCAGGCACGCCAGCTCGATGCTATTAATGAAAGAAAGACCGTGCTTCAGCCTGAACGTGAGCGGCTGATGAAAGAGCGTGAGCAGCTCCACGCAGATGTGAAAAATGCCGGGGTGATGAGATCCCAGGAACAGTTCGACACGATCAAGAGGCGCATAGCTGACCTTGAGACAAAGATCAACGGCTTTAACGAAGAAGTGAATAAGCTGAATGAAGAGGAAAAGGCATTAATAGATTCGTCAGCAGCAAAATGAACAGATGGACAGCTACCTTTAGCTGACTAACGGATTTTTCACGTGAAGTCCGGCGAACCGGCTAAAATCCCTGTCAGCTGTCCATAACTCGGTTATACCATGCAGCACACATACTGCCGCGACTCTTGCATCATGGACCATAGGCCCTGATATCCGGCTGCTCAGAAGAACGGGCCTGATCTGTGCCCAGTAATCCTCTGTCTCAGAGATCAGAACAAGACTTGGGGATTCCAACCATGCTTCGATCTGTTCTATTGCCTTGTCGATTGGCGTCGGCGGAGAATAGATTTTCGGGTGAGTAACAATTGCGATGAATTCGTGAATGCATGGCCATGGTATTGCCCATAGGCCCTGCCCTTCTGCCAATCCTGCTATGCAACGATATGCGGCATCATGCCATTGAGCGTCTTCGCGGTGTGCATACACCAGAAGATTAGTATCTACTGCAATCAACTGCCGCGTCCTTCATAGCTGGTATCACGGATACGCTCCCAGTTTGCCCCTTCCATATTGGACTGAAGACCATTTCCCTTGAATACGGCGCTACGGAGCTTGAAACTGCCGCGTTGCCTGTGTTCAGAAATAATCCGGCGGAGTCCCTCCTCCATGAGTGCCTTCAGAGTTGTCTGCTCATCATTTGCAAGTTTGCGTGCCTCATTGAAAAGGCTATCAGGTATCTGTATGGTTGTCTTCATATTGCTAACCATATCACTTAATATGGCAGTGTGTCAATAGAAATATTGCAACCTGATTTTATCAAGCGTATCAAGGAGCGGGAGCGGTTCCATGCTGATGTGAAAAATGCCGGGGTGATGAGATCCCAGGAACAGTTCGACACGATACAAGAGGCGCATAACAGACCTTGAGACAAAGATCAACGGCTTTAACGAAGACGTGAATAAACTGAATGACGAAGAAAGCAGGCTTCTTGAAGGGGTGAAGCAGTAAGGCCCTGTTGGGTAATCCATTTCATGGTTATGTAATCAATTCCATAGTTATTGCATGTTGGTCAATAGCGAAAAGTATCTAACCTACTAATTTTATTCAATAATTCAATTAACCTGCCTGTTCTTCCCCCTGCCTTTTTATGGTATGCTAATTGCAAACATGCTTGCGGAATATTTTATATGTGTAATAATTAAGCATGTGCTGTATGGATCCTAAGGAGGTCGTCATGAGCAAGGTCAGCCCGCAAAATATCATTTTCGTTATTCTGGTTATTCTTCTTTCAGTAATTGTCCCGCTCGCTGCGGTTGACAGGGCTGAGGCTGCAGGCACCATGAAGGACTACTGCATAACGCCGCCTTTTGTGAGCGACACTGCACCTCCCCTTGTTATGGTGATCATGTCCAAGGACCATAAGCAGTTCTATAAGGCATACAACGATATTATTGACCTGGATGAAGACGGGAGTGTCGACAACACCTATAAGGACACGATTGGATGGGAAGTGTCCACAGGCAAGGGCGGGTACTATGGCTATTTCGATCCGAACAAGTGCTACACCTATAATACTGGCACTGACCAGTTTGTGGCCTCCTCATTGGCATCCGGAGCGCACAATCATTACTGCACCGGAGCGAGTGAATGGAGCGGCAATTTTCTGAACTGGGGAACCATGACGCGCATGGACATCATGCGCAAGGTGTTGTATGGCGGCAAGAGGGTAATTGATACCGGGGGCAATACCGCGCTCGGCCGTTCTGTGCTGCCGCGCGATGCCCATTCCTTTGCAAAGGTCTATAAAGGCGCAGACCTTAATAGTCTTGTTCCCACGGCTTTTGAGACTGCGGACGGCATTACTCTCTGCAATACGAACACAGCAGACAACGGAGCCCAGGCTACTGGTTCTTTGATATTTGCGATCCGGGGTTATTTCCCATACGCTGATGCGACCGAGACCTATCAGTGTCAGAAAACTTCCAACACCGGCGTTGCCCTTGTGAACGTTGCCATTGGCACGAATCCGGCGATTAATCAGTACTGGCAGCTCTTTGCAACGATAAAGGTCTGTGACAACACCCTCGGCACTGCTTATCTTGAGCCGAACTGCCTGGTCTACTTCCAGGGAGCCTCGGCCCCGGAATACAAACCTACGGGCCTTATGCAGAAATACGGTGTTAACCGGCACGAAAGTGACGACACCAGCGATGATACTGCCTCCATGCTCTTCGGCCTCATTACCGGAAGTTTTTCTGAGAATACCAATGACAAGGGCGGCGTGCTCCGCGCCAATTTCAAGAGTGTGACTGATGAGTTCGGTAATGCAAATGGCCAACTCCAGAACAGCTCAGAGATCGTCAAGAATATTGACCTCTTCAAGATCGTTGATTATACGTATTCCTCCGGCTATTCGACTCAGGCGAGCTGGGAAAACCCTGTGGGTGAGATGGTCTATGAAGGCCTTAGGTATTTTATGGGCAAGCAGACGCCAACAACCACCTTCAAGACTGCAACCGCTGACCAGCGTCTGAACAATGCCACGATCGAAGCGCAGTGGGACAACCCTTTTGCTGCGAACCCCCGCTGCTCAAAGCCGTATTTTCTTATCATGAGCGATCTGAGCCCGTCCTTTGATTCAGATCATCTGCCCGGCTCCTACTGGGTATCTGCGCCTTCACCGAATGATACCGGACTGAATGTTCAGACCCTGATGAATGCATCGAATGCGAACATCAACACTATAGAAAGTATCGGCCAGATCTTTATCGGTGAAAACGCCGGCACGTATGATACGGAATGTACAGCAAAGCCTGTTGCAGGCATAGCTGATTTTGCCAGCATACGTGGCCTCTGCATAGATGAGCCGACTCGGCAGGGCTCTTATTATATTGCCGGTCTTGCATGGTGGGCACATACACATGATGTGAACGCTGCCACAGGTGATCAGAAGGTGACGACCTATGTGGTTGCTACCTCAGCCCCTGTGCCTGAGCTTTCGCTTCAGATAGGCGGAGTTCCGATCAAAATTCTGCCGATCCATGATGATGCTACTGACAACTCAAAAGGCCAGATCGTTAACTTCAAGGTGCTCGTCGGTGACGGCGTGACCTGTATTGCGGGCGATACTGACTGCGCAGCGCAGGTTGCAGCCGGGTACTCCCATGGATATGAGATCATGTGGGATGACTGCGAGGCAGGCTGTGACCATGATCTTGATGCTGTTTACAGGATTTACGGGAGGGAAGTCGGCGGCCAGCTTGAACTCAAGACCAAAGGTGTATATTCCAATGCAGGAAATACGAACAGGGTTGGTTACATTATAACCGGAGTTGTGAATCCCGGGCAGTATTATGAACTGTCCTGCGGTGGCAATTCAGGAGGCACAGACTGCGACCGGTATTGCAATGGCGCTTTTACGAACATACTCGGTGTCAATTACTGCAACGGAACTGATACCACAAAGAGATACACCTATAATACTGACAATGCCAATGTGAGGATTTGTACGAATGCGAAATGGGTCAACTGCACAGCTGATGCAGCCTGCAATGCGGTTATCCCCGGCGACACCTGCGCTGCTGCCTCATCGCAGTTTATGGAAGATTCAGAGATCGTAAGGCGGTTCACGCCTGCTGCGAGCACGGCAAAAATTTTGAAGAGCCCTCTCTGGTATGCGGCAAAATATGGCGGTTTTAGTGACACGAACGGCAGTCTCACGCCAGACCTTACTTCTGAATGGGACAAGGACCTTGACGGCAACCCTGACACGTATTTCTATGCTGCAAACCCGCTGAGACTTGAGGCTGAGCTTGATAAGGCCCTGACCGATATCCTGCGGCGCTCGGCTTCAGGAACTGCTGCTTCGGTTCTGGCATCAGGCGAAGGCAGCGGTGCAAACCTCGTTCAGGCGATCTTTTATCCCAAGCGCGCCTTCTTTGATGAGACTGAGATACTCTGGACCGGGACGCTCGAGAATCTCTGGTACTATATTGATCCGCGTTCTTCCAATAGCTCTATCCGGGAGAATACAGCAGATGCAGGAGGCGTCAAGGATCTGAAGCTCGACAGCGACCGCATAGTCAAATTTTTCTTCGACTCCGGCACGCAGAAGACCAGGGCCCGGCTTTTCAATTCAAATTCGGACGGCACGACTGTTGACACGAACAGCGACAGCGTGATCAATGATCTCGATGCAGTCTCAACGGTGAATATTGAGGACCTGAACTATCTCTGGGAGGCAGGCAGAAAACTCTGGGAGCGGAACCTCACTACCTCGCCGCGCAGCATCTATACGAATCTGAATACAGGCGTTGCGTTGACAAACGCTGCCAATGCCTTTTCAACTACCGCTGCACAGCTTGCAGCCCTGAGGCCTTATCTCAACACAGACGATAAAAATGGCGACACTGCCGTCACCGGCAACAGGACTGCGACTCAGAACGATGCAGTTGCTCAGAATCTTATTGATTATGTACACGGTAAGCAGCCGGTGACCAATCAGGGCACCAGCACTGACCTGACTAAGTATACTGATACCAAGGGCACGATAAGCTACAGAAACAGGAAAGTTAAGATCGACCTTAATAATGACGGTCTTATAGCTGCATCTGAATATAACGTATGGAAATTGGGAGATGTTGTCAATTCAACGCCTCGTATCGTTTCCTGGACAGCGCTGAACCAGTATGACAGATCTTATGGTGACGCTACCTATACGAGTTTCCTTGGAACTTCAACGTATAAGACCAGGGGCATGGTATTTGCCGGAGCCAATGACGGCATGCTGCATGCCTTTACGCTCGGCACGCTCGATGTCATTAACGACAGCTCTTCAACCAAGGCAAAGCTTTGCGAAGATTCAAGCGGAGACAGGGTATGCGATGCTGCTGAAACCGGCACCTCGAATATGGGGCAGGAGGCATGGGCCTTTATCCCAAAGAACTCCCTCCCATACCTGAAATATATGTATGAGAACAACTATTGTCATATCTACTACAATGACCTGACGCCGGTCATCTTTGATGCCAGCTTCGATATTGACAGTGACACGAACGACGACGGCACGGCTGACCAGCCTGTTGAATGCACCTCGTCAGAATACTGGAGATGTATCAAGGGCAAAGACAGCTGGCGCACTGTGCTTATCGGCGGCATGCGGCTCGGCGGCGGATGTCAGAATGCCTGCCCGAACACGAGTACTGATCCGAACTGCGTGCAGACGCCTGCCACGGACAAGGGATATTCTTCGTACTTTGCACTGGATATCACGAACCCGGCAGTGCCGACGCTTCTCTGGGAATTTTCGAATCTGGACATTCCCGTGGCAGATCGGGGTCTCGGCCTCTCAACTACCGGTCCTGCGATCGTAAAGATCAACGCAAGGATACCGAATCCTGACGGCACGTCAACAAGCGTTGCTGACAAGTCACGCAATGGCAGATGGTTTGCGGTCTTTGGGTCAGGCCCGACCGGTTTTATTGATACTACCACGCACCAGTTCAATGGCCACTCAACCCAGAATGCAAAATTGTTTGTTCTGGATCTGAAGACCGGCACACTTGTCAGGACGATCGATTCAGGCATTGCCAATGCCTTCGTGGGATCGATGAAGAATGCAACGATCGACTATGACTTTGATTATCAGGATGATGCCATGTATATGGGGTACACAACGACCTCCACGACATCACCGAATGTAAAGACCGATCCCTGGACAGGAGGAGGAGTTCTCCGTCTGATCACACGCGAGGACCTGAACGGAACAAATTTAACTTCGGCCGGGACTACAGCATTAAATCCGGCCAACTGGCAGCTGACCCGAATTATCCATAATAACGCCGGGGGAACGCATACACTCGGTCCTGTAACTGCTGCTGTTGGTCATCTCGCACATTATGCGACAAATGCAACAAAACCGGATGAGGCCTATATCTACTTCGGCAATGGCCGGTATTTTTTCAAGAGTTCAAGTGCGGTTGCTGCCGACAATGATGATGCGACCAACCAGCGCGCAATCTTTGGCGTGAAAGAGCAGTGTCTTTCAAAGATTCTGAACATTACGACCACAGCATCGCCGACATGCGTCGATGCTGCCTATCCTGATACGGTCTCAAAAAGCGACCTCGGGAATGCGACGGGCGTGTCTGCAGGTGCTGTTGATGTTGACGGTTGGTACATAAATCTTGATCCTCAAATTGTTGCCAACTCCACCTTTGCAGAGCGGGTTATTACTGACCCGCTTGCAACACCGACAGGTGCAATATTCTTCACCAGCTTTGCCCCCAGTTCTGATATCTGCGCATATGGCGGATCAAGCTTTATCTGGGCTGTGAAATACGACACAGGCGGCACAGTTGCCAGCTCTCTGCGCGGAGTAGGACTTCTGCAGGTCTCAACCGGTGAGATCAGAGAAGTGGAACTTTCAAGTCAGTTCACCCAGAAGGAAGGCAGACGGACAGCTGCTTTTGACGGCGTGCCTCCCACTGATCAGGGACTTGCCCTTGTTGTTCCTCCCAAGGCCATAAACAAGGTCCTGCATATCAGGAAGAAATGAGGCTGCCAATGAAGATGCCGAATATACATGCATTTCTGTCTGCCGGCTTTTCGAGGAAAAGTCAACAGGGACGGACCAGACTGACTGAACAGGGAACGAGCCTTGTTGAGTTAATGGTTGTGGTCGGTGTTATTGGAATATTGGCTGCTGCCGTTGGATTTACGTACCAGGGCTGGATGGGCAGGTACAAAATAGAGAAGATAACCAAGGAGCTTTACACTGACGTTATGAATACACGCGGCCTTGCTGTGACGCGCAGCAGGATGTATTTTGTGAACCTCGTTGATGCCAACAGCTATACTGTGACCGAGGATACGAACGACAGCGGGGTCCGCGGAGATACTGTTGGCGGCATCAGTGATGTCGTCGGGCCGATGTTTCCGAAGCGTGTAGAATACGCACTCAACTGGAACGCTGCAGCTCCGGCAAATCAGGTGATCACCATTGACAAGAGAGGAATTATTAATACTGTGGGCACCATTTCCCTCACGACTGCTGCTGATGTAGACCCTGACTATAATTGTATTGTAATATCTCAGACAAGAATAAAGACGGGCAAGATGAATGGAGGCAACTGCGATGTCAGGTAGGGTCAGAGGAAAGCAGGGCGTAACACTGGTTGAGGTGCTGATATCGCTCACGATCCTGCTTATTGTTTTTTTGGGCCTGATCCAGGCTGCCCTTGTATCGATTCAAAGCAACATGAAGAATGTGCTCAGGGATGAAGCAGTCCAGATCACATCAGATCAAATCTCCCGTCTACGCGGTACGAACTTTGATGACATGAATGCTGATGGAGCGACTGATGTGTATCCCCTGACGTTCAACCGGAACCAGTCGAGGACTTATCGTGCCAGCATTACAGTGCCCTTTGCTGTCACCGTGAATATTGTTGCTTTGGATGCGAATAATACACGGGTCACCGTAACAACGACCTGGACCTGGCAGAACGAAAATTTTCAGAACCAGATCATAACAACGAGGTCAAGATGATCATAAGGAACGAACGAGGCTTTAGTCTGACTGAACTGATGATCACTATGATTATGTTTGCCCTTGTGATCGTTGCAGCCTCTAACATCTTCCTCGGAGTCCTTGGCCAGTTCAAGCAGCAGACAAAAATAGCCGAGACGAACATCGAAGGTGTCGTTGGCCTGCAGATGCTGAAGGCTGACATAGAGCAGGCAGGATACGGGCTTCCTTTTGACATAAACGGGGCGGTGTATGCTGAGGCTGCGAATGATTCAGCAACCGTCACCTTCAATGGAGCGTTATATAATGATGCGGCTGCAAATGTGCCGCGGGCAGTTCTGGTCGGCGGCAATGCAACCATGACCGGCACTTCCGACGTGCTTGCGGTTAAGGCAACAAATGTCGCAATGAACGATACTGCCCAGAAATGGGCCTATATTGCAAATACCGGTGCTGCCAGCAGCATAACGACCTGGACCGATGCAGCAGGCGCAGGTGTTGCTGACGAGAACCTTCTGGCCACTGACAGGGTAACAGTCCTGCAGCCGGTGGTCGGTAGCGGCCGAAAGATCCTGCAGGTGCAGGGAGGGAATTTCTTTGTTACTTACGGCGCCAATGGCGCTACGCTTGCAGCATCCGCTTTTGCTCCGCCGACGAACAGTTATGAAACATTTCTTGTGTATGGCATAAGGGGTGCTGCAAACCCGATTATGCCATTTAACAGGGCAGACTTTTATGTGAGGACGCCAGGCACGATGCCGGTGCATTGTGCCACAGGCACAGGGATTCTCTATAAGGGCACCATAGACCACACTGCAGGCGGCGGAGGTCACACTGAATATCCTCTTCTTGACTGCGTGGCTGCAATGAAGATCGTGCTTGCGCGGGATACTGACGCTAATGGAAGTACGGATTCTTTTGCAACCTTAGGCGCTTGGCCGATCCTTTCAGGTGCTGCAGCAACAACAGCGTCTGAGATCAGAAGTCAGCTCAAAGAGATCAGGGTCTATATCCTGCTGCATGAGGGCCAGAGGGACGCCACATACACCTCACCCGCCACAATAACGATCACAGACCCAAATGCCGGCAATCTGCTCGTTTATAATGTTCCTGATCGCAACTACCGGTGGAAGATCTATACCATGGTAATTACGCCGTACAATCTGAGGTAAGGATAATGATGAAACGTATAAAGAATGAAAAAGGCATTGCACTGGTTATGGTGCTTGTGATGGCGCTTATTGGTCTTGCGATCGTTTCTGCAATGCTGTTTATGCTGACCCAGGGCACACAAAGTTCGAGTGCCCAGAAGTTCTACAGGACCGCTGAAGAGGCAAGCTATGGCGGCATGGAACTCGCTGTTCAGTATCTCGGTGGCAGAGGTATTATGAATCTCCCTTTGCTGCCCCTGACCCTTCAGGGTGGCATGGCAGGCACTGCATATACAGCAAACTGTAACTGCGTTGATCCATACAATTTTAATGACAATATCGACCGCATGACAGGAGCCCGCTCTGACCGTTGCGACAAGCTCTGCAATCCGACGTCCAATTGGCCGGTGGCTAACCGCACAGCAGATACTGCCCTGATTCCTGCAGACCCTGCAAACATGACTGCCTGGAGGCCTGACTTTACCTATACGCTTGGTGTTGCGCCTGCCACCTTCACGGTCTTTACCAAGATTGTTGATACGGTCCAGGGTAATTCTGACGTTGGCGGCCTTGTCGTTTCAGGAGAGCTCGGAGGGGCAGGGGTTGTTGCTTCAAATACGGGTATCGTAAATCCGCCCCATAACCCATATCTTTACCGAGTTGAGATCCAGTCACAGGCCACGGCTAATCCTCGGGAGCGTGCCAGACTTTCTCTCCTGTACGCGTACTGAACGGCAGATTCCGAGGCCCAGACCGCCAGAATATCCTGCAAGAACTGTTTTTGCGTAAGCAAGACGTTAGTGATCTGAGCAAACAGTGCCTCAGTTGACTCGAACTTCCGAACTTCTTTCCTGATGCAATAAAACATGTAGCTCAAGCGTGAGCGCTATTGTTGAATGGCGGCCTTATGCCCAAAAAGAAAAAATATAGGTTGAAAACAGTTACCATGGCCAGTAAAATAGCAAAAACTTTTTTGGGGTGGGGGAATGAACAACAGCCGGGGTATAACCTTGATCGAGCTTCTGATCGTTGTCACGGTAGTCGGCGTCCTTAGCGCTTCACTCGGCTTTGCCTATTCCGGATGGATGGGTAATTACAAGGTGGAGAAGCAGACAAAGGAGATGCATTCTGAAGTAGACACTGAGCTGATATCCCTCAAGCTATTACCGGAATGATCCGGTTGTGAAAAAGACCTCGCAAGAGTGCGTTTCATTTCCAGATGGCTGCATCTATCTTTTCGAAATCCTCTGTCTTCTTCTGGAACGCTTTATAATCTTTATCGCTCCAGGTTCCGGCGAGATGGTCTAAATCATTATAAACAACTGTTCTTTTTTTCTTTTTGAACCCTAATTCTTCCTGGAGAAGTTTCACCAAAGCAGCGTTAATGCTTGTCCCTTCCTGTTTTGCCCTTTCCTTGAGCGCCTTTATCGTCAAATCGTCAAGTCCTCTAATTGTCATTGTTGACATGGTGGCCTCCTGTTTGCAAGTCTCCTTTATGTAAAATAAGTCCATCAATGTTGTCGAAATGTTCATCATACGTAAAAAGCGCCAGGCCATGCCGCATGGCGGAAGCGGCCACCCAAAGATCGTTAGTCGGAACAGGTTTACCCTTTCGCTTTAGATCCCAGTAAATCCTTGCATAGAACTCTGCGGTTTCTTCATCCATTTGAATAACGCTGACCCGGGGGGAATCAAGAAATTGTTCAAGTTCTGCCTTATTTTTTAACTCTTTGCTTCCACCCATAAAGCCGCTGAATAATTCACCTAATACAACGATATTTATGCCTATATATTCCACTAATTTAAAAGCCGTAACAGCGTGTGATTCATTTTTCTTGAATGCGACATACGCGTTTGTATCAATAAGAATTTTCTTCATCTGTCATTCCCCTTTGGTCTGTGTGCCTGCTTTACATGATAGCATAGTGATATCATGTAAAGCAATCATAATAAGTATTCGAAACTTAAAACCGTAGGCGCTTTATAAAGGTATGCGGCAGCGGACAAGGGTTTTGGTCTATGTGGTCCAAATAAAATATAGGTTGAAAACAGTGACCATGGTCAGTAAAATAGCAAAAACTTTTTTGGGGTGGGGGAATGAACAACAGCCGGGGTATAACCTTGATCGAGCTTCTGATCGTTGTCACGGTAGTCGGCGTCCTTAGCGCTTCACTCGGCTTTGCCTATTCCGGATGGATGGGTAATTACAAGGTGGAGAAGCAGACAAAGGAGATGCATTCTGACATGCTGACAGCACGCACGCTGGCCATAGAAAGAGGCCGGGAATATTACGTAGATCTTCCGACTGCTACATCATACAGAATCGTTGAAGATACGAATGAGAATAGTGCCATAAATGTCGGCGCTGGTGACACTGTTCTTCCCTCATTCCCGAAAACCATTGAGTATGATAACAATGCGAATGGCTTTGGTATCCCGGTTACTTTCAGGTTTGACCGCAGGGGGCTTATTTCGCCATCAAGGACAATATGGATTGCTCACGCGGCCGATCCTGATTACGATTGCATTGTTATTTCTGCAACTCGCATAAATATGGGTCAGATGTCAGGCGGTTCCTGCGTTCAGAAATAGGTCAAGACGGTTGTGAATTAGGGACAGGTTTAGGTTTGCGTGACCTTCTGCTGATCAGATCCCGAGGTCAACACAGTCGGGATTTTCTGCAAGGACTGCTTTTGCTTCGGCAACATCTTTGGTGATCTGATCGATGAGCGCATCAGATGAATCGAACTTCTTCTCCTGCCGCAGCTTTTTGATGAAATAGATCGTCACTTCTTCGCCATACAGGTCTTCATTAAAGTCAAAGACATGCACTTCGATCGCAAGGGATTTTGTGTCGAAGGTAGGTCTTAGGCCGATATTGACCACGCCGTCATGACAGGTATCCCTCGCGGAAAGCTTTACTGCATAAACGCCGTCTGCAGGTATGATCGCATGTTTTGAGGCAATGTTTGCGGTCGGAAATCCGAGGGTCTTGCCCCTGCTGTCCCCCCTGACGACAATGCCGGTTATGGCATAGGGTCTGCCCAACAGTTCTGCTGCGTGCTCGACCTCTCCGCCTGCCAGCAGCTGCCTGATCTTGGTGCTGCTGATCACTTCGCTCTTTAGAGAGATCTGCTCCACCTCATTAACCTTGAATCCAAATTCTGCCCCCATCTGTTTCAGGGTCTCTGTCGTTCCTTCTCTTCCCCTGCCGAAGCGGTAGTTGCATCCCACAAAGATCTCTTTTGTGCCGAGGAGATCACAGAGGATATTCTTCACGAACTCGCGGGGAGACATTTCAGCGAAACGAAGGGTGAAGGGTATCTTGACCAGCACGTCAATGCCTAACTTGCTTAGCAGTTCTATCTTTTCTTCATAGATACTGATGAGGGGAGGACATTTTTCCGGTGCAAGCACCTTGAGCGGGTGAGGCCTAAAAGTGACGACCATGCTCTGGCCCTGGATCTCCTGAGCCCGTTTCATAACCAGGCGCACCAGTGCCTGGTGACCAAGATGTATGCCGTCAAAGTTGCCCAGGGTAATGACGCTGTTGGTAAACGGCTCAGTGATTCTGCTGAGATCAGTTATGAGAAGCATATGTTTCGGCTCGTGTCGAAGGATTCTGATAAACTCATGTATAATTATAATGTTTTTCGCTATTCTTTGGCTTGGATAATATCTCCTCCCCTTTCCCCGCACACGGCGGGTCGCCGAGGAGACAAGGGGAGGTAGGGTGGGGTAAGGATAGGAAGCTTTCAAAACCTCCCCATGCCCCTCCTTGGTAAGGAGGGGTAAATAGAAAGATGGATAAAAACTACTACGTATCAATCATTGTGGAATATCATGTTTGACAAAAAGCTGAAAGTATATCAACAGATCATCGAACAGATGGCAGACGGGGTCTGTCTTGTGACCCTTGACGGCAAAGTTACGCATTGGAATAAAGGGGCAGAGGCAATAACCGGCTGGCCTGCTCATGAACTGCTGGGAAAATCCTGTCATGATGAGATGATCAGATTCGAAGATGAGGAGGGGAATGCCCTTTGCGATCTCATTTCTTCCCATGCTGCGGGGAATGAGCCAAGACAGAGAAACCTTTTTTTGAATGCCAGAAATGGCAGCAGAACCCTTCTGGAATGCACGATATCTCCTCTGCGCAGGGATGACAGGCCGGAAGGCATTATCATTGTCTTTCGGGATATTTCTCAATTCATGACACTCCGGCCCTTTCAGCTCAAGTCCCGGAAACTCGAACGCCTGATCCCGATCTGCGGATGGTGCAAGAAGATACGGCATGATGATCAAACGTGGGAGCAGCTTGAGGCCTATCTCACGGAGCAGGGCTTCGGTGATTTCACGCACTCCATGTGCCCTGTCTGTGCAGAGAAGATATTCTCGAAACGCATTTACCTCGAGAGTTACCAGAATGTCTGCAAGGCGATCAGCACCAGCCTTTCGGTTGATGAGGTCCTGAACCTTATTGTTACGCATGTGGTCAAGGTGATGAACATGAAGGCAAGCCTTGTCAGGCTTCTGAACAGGGAGAAGAACCAGCTTGAGATCGCTGCCCATTGCGGCCTGAGCGAAAGCTATGTGAATAAGGGGCCAGTTGAATATGACCGCTCCATTGACGACGCCCTTGCAGGAAAGCCGGTTTCGATCTACGACATCACCGAAGACCGGTCATCAAAATACCGGCAGGAGGCTGAGAAAGAAGGCATTCGTACGATTCTCTCGATACCGCTCAGGTTCAAGGATGAAGTGATCGGTGTGCTCAGAATGTACACAGCAGAACCCCTGGATTATTCGGACGAAGACCTGAAGTTTCTTGCTGCCATTGCTGAACAGGCAGCTATTGCGATCATGAATGCACGCCATTTTGAGAAAAGCGTTTCACGCGAGCGTGAGTATCTTGATATTTTTCAGGCAGTCACCAAGACGATCAGTTCAACGCTTAACGTGAAAGAGGTCTTGTATACAGTCGTGAGGATGATCCCTGCGGTCATGAGACTGAAGGCCGCAACTATCCGGCTCCTTGACGATACGGGCCATAAACTGGTGCTGGAAGCGTCTCACGGCCTCTCAGCGCAGTATCTGGGCAGGGGACCGGTTGATACTGAGGAGAATATACGGGAGGCCTTAAACGAAAATCCTGTTGCCATTTATGATGTTATGACTGATGAGAGGATCACGTACAAGAAAGAGACCGAGGCAGAGGGGATCAAAAGCGTGCTTGCCCTGCCTATCATGGCAAAAGGTAAGGTGATCGGCGTGCTGAGGCTGCTCACCAACGTGCACAGGACCTTCAGTCAGGATGAGATCGATTTTACGATGGCACTTGCGGAACAATGCGGCATTGCTATCGAGAACGCAAGGATGTACGAAAAGCTCCATTCTGCGAATAAGCCGTAATTCTGCTGGAAAAAGAAACGACAACGGCCCCCCGAGATTCTCAGGGGGCCGTTGTCGTTTGAGAAATAGATATTCTTTAGAAGAACATCTTTGCGTTGATCAGAATGCCGAGTGCTACAAGCAGCGCATAGATCGCAAGAGACTCGATCATGGCAAGACCGATGATCAGGGTCGTGGTGATCTTGCCGGAAGCGCCAGGGTTTCTTGCGATACCCTCGGTAGCACCCTTCAGACCCATACCCTGGCCAATGCCTGTGCCAAGAGCTGCGATGCCGATCGCGATGCCTGCAGCAATTGCAGCCATCCCCTTGCCTGAACCGGAATCTGCAGCCTGTGCAGCAGCCGGAGCAGCAGCTTCTGTAGCGAAGACAGCTACAGGAGCGAGCAGACAGATAACAGCGAATGTGAGCAGTGCGAGAGAAAGAATTTTCTTCATGTTGTTCTTTCCTCCTTTCTTAAAGACTTTGATTTAATGTGCCTCTTCAACGGCACCAGCGAGATACAATGTCGTAAGCAGCGTGAAAACAAAAGCCTGGATAACGCTGACAAGCGTGCCGAGCGCCAGGATAAGCGTCGGGACCAGCCAGGGTGAAAGTCCTGCAAGCACGAGCAGGATGATATGCTTTGCCACCATGTTGCCGAAGAGCCTGACCGAAAGGGTGACAGGCCTGACCAGATGGCCGATCAGTTCGATAATGAATATGAGCATCATGAGCGGCAGTGCCGGAAGTGACCGGATAGGCCCGAGGAAGTGCTTGAAATAGCCGATGCCATGAACTCTGAGGCCGTACACATGGGTCGCAAGAAAGATCGGAATTGCCAGGGCAACATTGTTATTGATATTGCTGGTCGGAGAATAGAACCCTGGAATAAGACCCATGAAATTGCAGACAGCAACATACAGGGCAACCGTGCCTATGAGGGGAAAGAAATGCTTTGCCCAGTGATGGCCTATGTTTTCCTCGCAGAGACTGAGCACACCTTCTGCAATTGTTTCCATAAAGTTCTGCAGACCGGTCGGAACAAGTTTCATGGATCTGTTGACCATAAAAGCAGTTACTATCAAAATGAAAGATGCAAGGAATGCATACGAAACATAGTGCGGAACAGCATGAACATTTATGAAGATATCAGATAATAGTTTTTCTTCGTGCATTTTAGAAATCTCCTTAGGAGAAAAGTAGGGTAATATTACCTAAGAAAAATGCGAGAAGTCAAGGATTAGCAACGGTTTTATAGGTCCATAAAAAATGACAATGAAAGCAATAATCTTGCATTTTTTATTTCAAAAGTGTATTAATAATTGTAGTTAACAGCGCACCTTTCTACTCCATGGATAACAGGAATATTGATGCCAAAAGATAAAGTAAAAAAGGATCTTACTGATGAGGAGAAGCAGAGCCTTCCGCTGTATCCCATCGGTATTGTTGCTGAACTGATCGGAACGACTGACCAGACGCTCAGGCTGTATGAGAAGCATGGCCTGATCAAACCGGCACGCAGAAACAAGAACCGATTCTATTCAGAGAATAATATCAAGTGGCTTCGGTGCCTCAGGGACCTGATCCATAACCAGAAGATCAGCATTGAAGGCATCAAGAAGCTCCTTGATTATGCTCCCTGCTGGGAGATTACCAGCTGCCCTGAGGAGCGAAAGGGCAAGTGCTCTGCGTATATAGATAAGACCAAGCCCTGTTGGGAACTGAACCGGATGATCTGCAATACTGAATCCGGAAGGATCTGTGAAGACTGCGTGGTCTTTATTGCCAGGCAGGTAGCAAAAAAGAAATAGGAGTATCCTTAATGCTGCTTCACGCCGAGTGAGGCAGGCCTGAAGTTGGGATCCAGAAGATAGGCTTTGCTGAAGTATTCTCTTGCCTCGTTATAATTCCTCAGTTTGTAGCTTGCATATCCCATTAGATAGAAAGCCCGCGGGTCAGGCGTTTTTTCTGTGTATGCCTGCAGCTCATGTATGCATTTTTTGTACTGATGTTTGTTGTATGCAGTCAATCCCGAAGCATAATCTGCAGAAGCAAGTCCGCTAGAGACGAAAAGGCAGAGGGTCACAAGGATAATACTGAAGGTCTTTTTCATGGTTTTCCCCTTAATCAAAATTGAATTGGGTCGGATCTTTTATTTCCCAAATGGATTTGGATGGTGCATACTGCTTCGGCTGCGTTCCTTCCCTGAAGTATTCTTTCAGGCCTGAGTCGTCTTTGGCAAGAAGACCGGTTTTGGGGTCAATGGAGAGGCTAACAATGCCTTCAGGCTGCTGAAACCCTTCAGATTCCCCTCTTGCTGCGCTGCTCATGAACATGGTCCAGATTGGAGCGGCAGCCTTGCCGCCAGTCTCCTGCGATCCGAGGGTTTTTGCATTATCAAGTCCTACCCAGACCGAAGCTACAAGGTTTGACGTGTACCCGACGAACCATGCATCTTTATAATCGTTCGTTGTTCCGGTCTTTGCCGCAACAGGTCTGCCCAGGGCCTTGGCGCGCCAGCCAGTGCCGTATTTTACGACATCCTCCATCATGGAGGTGATGAGGAATGCTGTCTGAGGACTGATCACCTGCTCAGGCTCAGGCTCGTTAGTCTCGAGGACTCTGCCCTTGCTGTCAGTCAGATATTTCAGGGCAAGAGGTTTTGACTTCATGCCATTGCTCGCAAAGACATTGTACGCCATTGCCATCTCAAGAGGCGTGATGCTGAATGATCCGAGCGCTATGCTCAGGTTTCGCGGCATCTCTGCGGTAACCCCGATGGTCCGTGCAAAGTTCATGAGAGCATCAAGCCCCATGGTATCCGCAAGCCGGATGGTTACCACATTTCGCGAATACGTCAGGGCTTCTCTCAGACGCGTGGGGCCGTAGTACTTGTGATCATAGTTCTCGGGAGTCCACTCGCCTTTTGGGCCACCCGAATAGGTGACCGGCTCGTCCACGATAAGGCTTGCCGGTGTAAAGCCATGGTCCATGGCAGCCGCATAGATGATCGGCTTGAAGGATGATCCGGGCTGGCGCTTTGCCATAACAGCACGGTTGAAATCGCTCCTCGAAAAGTCATACCCGCCGACCATTGCCCTGATAAAACCGGTGTACGGTTCAACAGCAGCAAGTGCGCCTTCAACTTCGGGTTCCTGTTCAAGCGCAAGCAGGACACTGCTTTTCTGGATGCTCTTGATGCTTACCCTGACAACATCGCCGGGGTTGAGGATCTGATTGAGGCCAAAGTCCTTTAAGACCTTGACACTGCCTGACTTGCTGAGCGTTCTCGATGCCCACTGTGCATCCTTGATCGAGAGCTTGCCCAACAGTCCCCGGGTCTTTATCGTCGCTTCATGAGCAGTGACTTTCAGCACAAGGCCTGTGTAGATATCGCCGGGGTTGTTCATGACCGTTGTGCCCATGTCGCGGGTCTTCAGTTCTTTCTCTATATCAATGCCCTTCTTTGTTTCGATCGCGCCACGCCATCCTCTGCGCTTGTCAACTTCTCTCAGGCCGTTCTGCATGGCATTGACGGCCGAAAGCTGCATAGCCCTGTTCAGGGTGGTATAGGCCTTAAGACCTGTTTTGTACACAGCCGCTTCCCCATATTTTTCTTCAAGATACTTTCTGATATATTCGACAAAATAGCTGTTTGCCTCGATGCCTTTTTTCAGGCTCGAGAGGTAAAGGGGCTGATTGTAAGCGCTTTCCCGTTCCTGTTTTGTGATGTATCCTTCGTCTTCCATTCTGCTCAGGACAATGTTCTGCCGTTCTTTGGCGCGTGTAAGATCATTAAAAGGGGAATAGGTGGTAGGGGCCTTTACCAGGCCTGCGAGCATGGCCGCCTCTGAGAGGGTAATCTGGCGTGCTGACTTTCCAAAATAGGTGCGTGCAGCCATCTCTACACCATACGCTCCGTGTCCAAAATAGACCTTGTTGAGATACAGTTCGAGGATCTCCTGCTTGCTGAGACTTTTCTCGATCTTGAAGGCAAGGGCAGCTTCGAGCAGTTTGCGCTTTGCTGTTTTTTCGGATGACAGGAACACGACCTTGGCAAGCTGCTGAGTGATGGTGCTGCCTCCCTCCTTCAGGCTTACATGAATGATGTCCTTTACGATCGCCCGTACAATAGCAATATAATCTATTCCCTTGTGCTTGAGAAAGCGTGAGTCTTCAACCGCAATGATTGCGTTGGTCATCTGCTTGGGGATGTTATTGATCGAGAGGAAGATGCCCTTTTCTGCCTTGAGTTCGCCGATCATAACATCGTCATCAGCATAAATTTTTGTGCCGCCGCCTGCCTGGTAATTCTTGAGTTCGTCGATGGAGGGAATGCCCTTGGCTATTGCTACATAGCCGCCCGCAATGCCGCCGATAAGAATGGAAGACAGGATAAAAATAATAATGAGCTTTGGTTTCACGGTAACGTAAATTATACTATAAAACGGCTGCCAATACCGGTATTAGGACAGAAGCGATAATATCAGATTTATTCCGCCGCCTACGAGCAGAGCAAAGACCGTAATGAGCGAGAACATCAGCAGCGAAGTTTTTGTGCCCCGCTCCTTAATGATCATAAAGAAGCTTGCAAGGCAGGGCACAAAGAGTGAGAGCGTGATAATGCTCACGATCACCTGATTTTCATTCATCAGCCCTTGTTTGGAAAGCTCGAAGAGTCCTGCTGCGCCATAGTCTCTTCTTAGAAAACCCAGGATGAAGACAGCAGTTGCCTCCTGGGGAAGACCGAGAAATCTGACCACAAGAGGTGAAGCAACTTCCTCTATCCATTTCAGCATATGCGTCTTGTCGAGCACGAACAGGATGAGAGTACCCAGGATAAAAAGGGGCACTGCCTCTTTCAGATACCATTCTATCCTGCCGATGGTCTTCATGAAAATATTCCCCATGCGGGGCATGCGCATGGGAGGTATTTCAAGAAAGAAGTCCGCCTTGTTTCCGGGCAGCACCCTGGAAGTTATGGTTCCCGCAAGGAGGAGTACCACAAGCAGCGTGCCTATCCACCAGAGAGGGACCTTTATGGAATAGGGTCCAAGCATGCCAAGGATCACGCCCAGTTGTGCAGAGCAGGGGATGGCCAGTGCAATAAGGAAGGTCGCTATGAGCCGTTCCCGCTTTGTTTCGAGTATGCGCGTGGTCATGGTGGCCATGGTGCCGCAGCCGAGCCCAAGAACCATAGGCAGCACTGCCTTACCGTTCAGGCCGATCTTTGAAAAAGCGCCGTTTGTCAGAACAGCTATGCGCGGCAGGTACCCGCTGTCCTCAAGAAAGCCAAAGGCAATAAAAAAAGTTGCGGTGATCGGCAGGATGATGGCCACTGCATAGGTGAGGGCCATGGTGAAAAGACCATACTGGCCCACAAAAAAGTCCTGTATAAAGGGCGATGGTATCAGCGTTTTGATGGTCTTTTCGATCGCGGGGTTCAGATATTCCTGAAAGATCACGCTCTGGAAAAAGTCCACCAGTGTTCCGGCGCCGAACTTGCCGACGAATTCATAAAAGCAGAAGAGAACGAAAAGTACGAAGAATAGACCGACAAACGGATGCATGGTCCATTTGCCCAACCACCGGGCAATATGTCCGGATTCAGGTTCATATCGGGTCTGGACTTCAAGCACTACCTTCTCTGCAGTCTCGATCCGTGCGCGTGAGATCATGGAAGAGAGCGGTTCTTTGGCCCGTGTTTCTGCCTTATATCTCAGATCCTCGATCTTGTCGATGGTCTCGGGATCGAGGTGAGCAATGCACCAGGTCTTCAGGCTCTCATCACCGGCTAGGATCATAAGACTGAGGGCACGCCGTGAGATATGTGCTTCAGGCAGCAATGATGAAATTGCATCGACATATTCCTCGATGATATGGCCATAGTCTGTAGAGATTATGGCATTCTGCGGCATGAGCAAAGATTCCCTGAGTTTGCCAATACCTTTGCGCTGCGGAGCGACCGTGCCGATGACTTTGACGCCCAGTATCTCTTCAAGTCTGCGGTAGTCTATGTCAATGCCGCGTGCCTTTGCCTCATCTTCCATGTTCAGAACGAGAATGCAGGGCAGGCCCATTTCAGCAAGCTGTATGAGGAGCATGAGCGTGCGCTTGAGGTTCTTTGAGTCAGCAACAAGCACCACATTATTGGAGCGTTCAGCAAGGAGAATGTCCCGCGTTACCCGCTCGTCTTCGCTCATCGGCGTGAAGCTGTTGACGCCGGGAGAGTCAATAAGGAGAAATTTTTCGTTATTGAGCGTCAGGTTGCCTGATGCGACCTCGACCGTGGTGCCGGGATAGTTCGACACCGTGACGTATTTGCCGGTCAGCAGTCCGAAGATGACGCTTTTGCCGACATTCGGGTTTCCGACCAGAATGATCCTGTTGTATGAGTGTCTGTCGTCTCTTATCTTTTTCTTTTTCTGCATGTTTTACACTGGCCCCGTATCTCGAGAGTGTGGCTTGTTCCTTCAAAACTGTATTTTGTGCATATATCGTTCTGGATAGCTTCCAGGTTTTCGGAATAGAACTCGATCACTTCGCCGCAATCAGTGCAGACCATATGGTCATGGTGTTTGTGACCGAAGGTGAGTTCATAGACATTGCCCTTTTCGGTCCGTGAAATACGCTCCACCAGCCCGCTCTCTACAAGCAGGTTCAGGGTCCTGTATACTGACGCGCGTGAGGCCTTGATGCCTGACCCCCTTATCTTGAAATAGAGGTGCTCAGGCTCAAAATGGCCGTGTGTGGAAAAGATCTCACCAACCACTGCCATGCGCTCCTTGGTCAGTTTCAGTCCGCGGCCAACAAGGAAGTCCTGAAAAGTTCTGCTCTCCATTTTTAAAGTATAACTGAAATTGAGATTAAGTTGCAATTGGAGGGGAAAGTGCATGAGTGACGCTTCAGTTGCAAGCGAAAAATCCTCCCCTTTCCAAGGGGAGGCATGGAGGGGTATTGATAGAATTATAAAAACCTCCCCATCCCCTCCTTGGTAAGGAGGGGCTTAACAACTTACCGTGCATATTTTGCAAATAATCAGAGTTTGTGCTAAGGTTAATCCGCTTTTGATACAGTTATTATGACCCTGCAGTTTCATTACCATTAATTCCCTAATATCACGGAGGCATACCATGGTTAAGAAGATCGTGCTTGCATATTCCGGAGGCCTGGACACTTCGGTTGCCATAGCATGGCTGAAAGAGACCTATAACGCAGAGGTCATAGCGTTCTGCGCTGACCTTGGCCAGAAGGAAGAGCTGAAGACCGTAAAGCAGAAGGCGCTCAGGACAGGCGCTTCCAAGGTCTATGTAGAGGATCTGCGCGAAGAGTTCGTCAAGGACTATATCTTCCCGATGCTTCGCGGCAATGCCGTGTATGAAGGGTTCTATCTGCTCGGCACATCCATTGCGCGTCCGCTGATCGCAAAAAAACAGATAGAGATAGCGATAAAGGAAAAAGCTGATGCCGTTGCTCATGGCTCAACAGGCAAAGGCAATGACCAGATACGATTTGAGCTTACCTACTACGCGCTTAAGCCGGATATCAAGGTGATCGCTCCCTGGAGGGAATGGTCATTCAACTCGCGGGAATCTCTTATCGATTATGCGGGCAAGCACAAGATACCGGTCACAGCCACAAAAGCCAAGCCATACAGCACGGACAGGAATATCCTTCATATAAGCTATGAGGGCGGGGTTCTTGAGGACCCGTGGCTTGAGTCTACCCGGGATATGTACACTCTGGCCGTACCGATCGAAGAGGCTCCTGCAAAGCCGGAGTATGTTGAGATCGGCTTCGAGCAGGGAGACCCGGTGAGCGTGAATAACAAAAGACTTTCGCCTGCCAAACTCCTCGAAAAACTGAACGAGATCGGTGGCAGGCATGGCGTCGGCAGAGTCGATATTGTCGAGAACAGGTATGTCGGGATCAAGTCGCGGGGTGTTTACGAGACCCCCGGAGGAACCATTCTCCATGCAGCGCGCAGGGCTGTGCAGTCAATCACCCTCGACCGTGAGGTCACTCATCTCCTTGATTCTCTCATGCCAAAGTATGCGGAGATGGTGTACTACGGATACTGGTTTGCACCTGAACGGATGGCACTTCAGGGCATGATCGACGAGGCCCAGAAGGTTGTCACCGGCACTGCCCGGATCAAACTCTACAAAGGCAACTGCGTTGTTGCAGGCAGGAAGGCACCGAAGTCATTATATAATGTGAAGCTTGCGACCTTTGAGGCTGAGGATGTGTATAACCAGAAGGATGCTGAAGGGTTCATTAAACTCAATGCATTGAGACTTAAGGCGAACAGGTCACTCAGGTCCAGGTAGTGTCTGACATCAGATACTGGATCGGCCTTTCTCTCGTTCCAGACATCGGACCGATAACAGCAAGGCAGCTTATCGCGCATGCAGGGGATCCTGAGCATATCTTCAGAATGGATATGCATGACCTTCTTTCAATGCATGGCATGGCCAAAGCCCGGGCAGAGAGTATCAGAACATTTTCGCTTTGGGACGAAGTGGAAGAGCAGGTGAGAGGTCTGGAGAAAAGAGGGCTCTCTGCTGTCTGTTATGGTGATCAGGCATATCCTGCAGCGCTGAAAGAGATACCCGATGCGCCTATTGTTCTTTACGTAAAAGGAACGTATCAGGCTGAAGACAGGTATGGCATTGGCGTGGTTGGCTCCAGAAAGTATTCCCCGTATGGCGAGGCAGTAACGCATAAGATCTCCGGAGAACTTGCCTCTGCAGGGTTCACGGTCATCAGCGGCATGGCACGGGGCATTGACACGTTTGCTCACCGGAGCTCTCTGGCCGCGGGGGGCAGAACTATTGCCGTGTTAGGCTCAGGGCTTGATGTCTTCTATCCGCCAGAGAACAAGGGGCTCATGGAAAAGATTGCGGCATCTGGCTGTGTCATGACCGAGTTCCCCCTTGGAACAGCGCCGAACAGGGAGAATTTCCCGCGGCGGAACAGGCTCATAAGCGGTCTTTCGATGGGCGTGCTGGTAATCGAGGCAGCAGAGGGAAGCGGTTCGCTCATCACGGCATCCATAGCGCTTGAGCAGAACAGGGAAGTGTTCGCCGTACCAGGCAATATTACGTCAGCCACCTCTGCCGGCACGAACGTGCTGATAAGGCAGGGAGCCCGGATGGTGACCCGGGCGGATGATATTATTGAGGAACTGGCTCCTGTGCTTAAAGGATTCATCAGGAGCGCGACCAAGCGGGAGGTTGAACTCTCGGCTGAGGAAAAGGGTCTCTGTGCCTGTTTGACATGCGAACCGCAGCACATTGACGTCATATCCAGAGAGAGCAGGTTGCCAGTTCACAGGATTCTTGATATACTCCTTTCCCTGGAGTTAAAGGGGGTTGTAAGACAGTCAGATGGAAAGAGGTTCTATCTTGCATGAAACAGAAACGCTGACCCAGAAGCTGCTGAGGATACTGCGCATGATATCCACGGACAGGGACGATATCGAGATCGATTCAGAGAAGCTTCTCGAGTCTGTTGACTATGAAGAAGAGGACCTTGCCGAGATATGGGAAGAGCTCGATGAACTTGAAGCCACGGAGCAGGTTGACGAGGTTGAGCTTGACATTTTGAAAGCACTTCTTGTTTATATATTGATACGGGACAGTTCCTACGAGAAAGAGGACATATTCTCCTTTATCTTCGGCAACGGCAGAAGGATCCTGTGGAGTTGATAAGTTTGTCTGAATGTATCTGGAGGAATAAATGAAATCGCTTGTTATAGTAGAGTCGCCGGCAAAGGCCAAGACGATCAGCAAGATCCTTGGCAAAGATTTTACGGTCAAGGCCTCAGTCGGCCACGTCAGAGACCTTCCTGCCAAGGAGATGGGCATTGACATAGAGAACGGCTTTGCTCCCAAGTATATCATCATTCCGGGCAAGGAGACGGTGATCAAGGACCTGAAGAAGGCTGCCAAAGAGGCTGATACCGTATATCTTGCGCCTGACCCTGACCGCGAAGGTGAGGCGATCGCCTGGCATATTGCTGAGGAGATCAAGGGCAAGGCAAAGAAAGTTTTTCGTGTCACCTTTAATGAAATAACCAAGACTGCAGTCCGCGAGGCGATGAATCACCCGACCGAGATCAATCTTCAGAAAGTTGATGCTCAGCAGGCACGCCGGATCCTCGACAGGCTTGTCGGATATGAACTCAGTCCTCTGCTCTGGAGAAAAGTGCGGAGAGGTTTAAGTGCGGGCAGAGTCCAGTCTGTAGCGGTCAGGCTGATCGTTGACCGGGAGCGTGAGATTGAGGCCTTCAAGCAGGAAGAATACTGGTCTATAAACGCAGAGTTCGAAGGCTCGAATAAACCGACATTCTGGTCAAAGCTCGTAAAATATTGCGGAGAGAAAGTAGAGATCAGAAATGCAGAACAGGCCGAGGCTGCTGCCAGTGATATCAGGAACAGCAGGTTTGTTCTCTCAAAGATAGACAAGAAGAAAAAGAAGAGGAACCCGGCCCCGCCTTTTATAACAAGCACACTCCAGCAGGAGGCCTCACGGAAACTTCGCTTCACTGCCAAGAAGACCATGATGATGGCCCAGCAGCTTTATGAAGGCATAGAAATCGGGGAAGAAGGGGAAGTAGGACTTATTACCTATATGAGGACAGATTCCCTCAGGGTCTCTGTTGAAGCTCAACAGGCAGCCAGAGAATATATCTCAGCGACGTATGGCAAGGATTTTGTCCCGGAAAAACCGCCTGTATATAAGAGCAAGGCATCTGCCCAGGATGCCCATGAAGCGGTTCGGCCAACCTATCTGACCAATGTTCCTGAAGCAATAAAGCAGTATCTGAGCAAAGACCAGCTTGCGTTGTACAAGCTCATATGGAACCGTTTCATTGCCAGTCAGATGTCTCCAGCAGAACTTGAACAGACGACCTTTGAGATCTCCTGCGCTGCTGAACCGTGCAAGGGTGAGCCTGTGCTCAGGGCCTCAGGCAGTGTTGTAAAGTTTCAGGGGTTCATGGCGTTGTATACAGAAGGTACGGATGAAGTTATGGATGAAGGCGAAGCACTTCTTCCCCTGCTCAATCAGGGCGAAGCTCTCGCGCTTCTTGAACTGCAGCCGAAGCAGCATTTTACCCAGCCGCCGCCGCGCTATACCGAGGCAACACTGGTCAAGGCGCTTGAGGAAAAAGGCATTGGCAGGCCGAGCACGTACGCTGCTATTCTCTCGACCATACAGGACAGAAAATATGTACAGAAGGCAGAGGGCAAGTTCTCTCCCACCGAACTCGGCACGGTTGTGAACGACTTTCTTGTTGAACGGTTTAGTGAACTGATGGATATCAGTTTTACCGCAAACATGGAAGAGAACCTTGACCATATTGAGGACGGCAAAAAGAAGTGGGCAAAGATCGTCAAGGACTTTTACAAGCCCTTTCATGCAAAATTGAACGAGGCTGCAGCGGTTAAGGGCAAGGTGAAGCCCGAGGATATTGCGACTGAGCAGACATGCGAGAACTGCGGAAAGCCGATGGTGATACGCTGGGGAAGACATGGAAGGTTCTACGCCTGCACAGGGTTTCCTGAATGCAAGACGACCAAACCGCTTGAAGGTGAAGGCCAGGCTGCCGGGGAGCCTGAAACAACTGACGAGAAATGCCCGAAGTGCGAATCACCCATGGTCATCAGGTCAGGCAGATTTGGAAAATTCATAGCCTGCTCCAAATACCCTGAATGCAAGACAACGAAGCCTGTTTCTACGGGCATGAAGTGCCCGCTCGATGGCGGAGATATTGTTGAGCGAAGATCAAAAAGAGGCAAATTCTGGGGATGCGGAAATTATCCTAACTGTACCTTTGTTTCCTGGTATAAGCCGGTTCCTGTGCCATGCCCCAAGTGCGGTGCAGCCTTTTTGACAGAAAAGTGGGACAAGGCAGGCAATGTGACTCACATCTGCGCTAACAAGGAATGTGGTCACAAGGCTGAGGTCAATAAAGAAGATAACGATACTGCGGCAGCAAGCTGAGACGAGGCTGACGTTCTTCAGAAGCTGAAACATTCTGAGACAGAGGGACGAATGAAACGCCCGATTCTTATTGCTATCGGAGCCTCGCACAGCGGTTCGGGCAAGACCTTCCTTGTTTCCATGATCCTCAGGCATTATACGGGCCATTCTGTTTTACCACTCACGCCTCACGCCTCACGCTTTACGTCTTCTACTTGGGGTGCCATTAAATACACAAGGACACAATCTGTGGCGGAACTTATTTCTGACCGCCTGATCCTTATGGAACGTGGCAAGGATACCTGGCAGATGCTCAATTCAGGTGCCAGGGAAGTGATATGGGTCAGGTCGAATCGCCCAGGCCTTCCGGATCTTCTGCCTGAGGCCTTGAAAAGACTGTCCCATCTTGATCTGATTATCGTGGAAGGCAACAGCGCAATTGAGTTTTTAAAGCCTGATGTTGTAATATTTATATTTGGTAAAGGAAGAAAACGCTGGAAGCCTGGCACTGAAGAACTCGCAGCTGGGGCTGATATTATCCTGACTGATTCTGAAGTTGAGCTCCCCGCAGCCTTTCAATCCAGGAAGCTTTTCCCCCGCAGCCTTTCAGGCTCGGAATATAACGATTTTTTTGGAACATTGACCGGGATATTACATGAACGAAGAGCTGAAACAGGAAATGATGAACAAGGCCACTGACGGGAAACTTCCCTGCTCAGTCGCTAGAAAGATCGCAGAAGACCTGAAGATCCCTTATCGTGAGGTCGGGGATGCTGCGAATGACCTCGGCATCAGGATCAAGAGCTGCGAGTTAGGTTGCTTCTGATGGAAACGCTTCTTTTTGAATTTGCACTTACCTGTTATTTTGCAGCGACAATTGCCTGCGGTCTCGAACTGTTCAAGGGCACCAAGACCACCTCGCGCATCATGTTCGGTCTTGTGGTTGCCGGATTTGTCCTTCATACAATCAATATCCTTGCGCGGTATTTCATCTCTGGCCACATGCCCACAGCGAGTCTCCACGAGGCCTCTTCTTTCTTCTCCTGGTGCATTGTGCTGCTCTTCTTCTTCCTTGAATACCGGTATCGGGTCGGACTTCTCGGCTCATTTATCATGCCTGTGGTATTTGTCCTTATGCTCGCTTCCTCTATGCTGCCGCGGAAGATCGAGAACCTGAGCCCGCTTCTTCAGAGTTCCTGGCTCTTCATCCATACGGCGTTTGCATTTATCGGCGATGCTGCCTTTGCCATGGCATTCGGTGTTGGCATCATGTATCTGGTGCAGGAGCATTACGTCAAGTCCAAGCATCTTGGAGGTCTCTTCAAAAGACTGCCGAGCCTTCAGATCCTCGATGAAATGAATTATCGCCTGATCACGATCGGTTTCCCGTTCCTGACCCTGGCGATCATCACCGGAGCGCTCTGGGCTGAAAGCAGCCTCGGCAGCTTCTGGAGATGGGACCCCAAAGAGGTATGGTCCCTCATCACCTGGTTTATCTATGCCGGCGTGCTCCATCTCAGGCTCACAAAAGGATGGAGGGGGAAGAAAGCGGCCATTCTTTCGATCATCGGCTTCTCTGTTGTCCTCTTCACATTCTTCGGGGTCAATCTGCTCCTTAAGGGATACCACGCATTCTGATGAAAATTGCAGTTATCGGACTGAACCACAAAACAGCTGATGTTGAACTTAGGGAAAAGCTTGCCTTTAACGGCCCAAAGCTTGAAGAGGGACTCCTCAGTATAAAAGCTATTCCCGGTGTAAAAGAGGCGGCAATACTCTCGACCTGCAACAGGGTTGAAATTTATCTGACGGTTGCTGACCTGCAGGATGCATTTGCCTCGCTCAAGGATTTCCTTGTGCAGTTCTTTGATCTCAAACGCGACTCCCTGGATGCTGCCCTGTATCTCCATGAAGAGATGATCGCAGTGAAGCATATTTTCAGAGTTGCTTCGAGTCTTGATTCGATGGTGCTGGGCGAGCCCCAGATCCTCGGCCAGTTGAAAGACGCCTTTGATTTTGCACTGGAGAAGAAGGCAACGGGTGCGCTCCTGAACCGACTGCTGAAAAAATCAATATCCGTTGCAAAACGGGTGAGGACAGAGACCAGGATCGCATCGAGCGCAGTTTCGATCAGCTTTGCCGCAGTGGAGCTTGCAAAGAAGATATTCAATGATCTTTCCGGAAAATCATTTATGCTCCTTGGCGCAGGAGAGATGGCGGAACTGGCTGCAAAACATATGATGAACAACGGTGTTCAGGAGATTGCCGTTGCCAACAGGACCTATGAGCGTGGCTGCGAACTTGCGCATGAATTCAACGGCAAGGCTATAAAGTTTGAGGAATTTCCGGGAAAACTGGTCGATACGGATATCCTGATATGCTCCACAGGAGCGCCTGCATATGTGCTGCTGAAGGAACATATGCAGAAGGCCATGAAGGCAAGAAAACAGAAGCCTGTTTTTCTTATCGATATATCCGTGCCCCGGAATATCGATCCTGCTATCAATGATATGGATAATGTTTACCTGTATAATGTCGACGATTTAAATGATGTCGTGGATACAAACAAACAGGAGCGCCAGAAAGAGGCAGAGAAGGCCGAGGAAATCGTCGAGGAAGAGATCGAGACCTTCAAGAAATGGTTGTCCACGCTCGATTCAGTGCCTGCGGTCGTTGCTCTTCGTGAAAAGGCAGAGACGATCAGAAGGGAAGAGCTCGACCGGTTTCTGAACCGTTTCCCTGATCTGGGAGAGAAGGAACGGAAAGCGATAGAGGGGCTGTCAAGCGCCATCATGAACAAGCTTATTCATGGGCCCACCATAGCTCTGAAGGATGATGCTGAAGACAAGGACGTAATGATAGCAGTGATCAAGAGACTCTATGGTCTGAACGGAGAAGATGATGAAAAAAAATAAAGTGGTAATCGGCACACGCGGCTCCAGGCTTGCGCTCTGGCAGGCAGAATGGGTGAAGGCTGAGCTGCAGCGCCTGAATCCTGGACTGGAGATCGGGCTGAACAAGATCAAGACGACCGGTGACAAGATACTTGATGTGCCGCTTGCAAAGGTCGGGGGCAAGGGTCTTTTTGTTAAGGAGATTGAAGAGGCCCTTCTCAAGGGAGAGGCTGACTTAGCAGTGCATAGCATGAAGGACGTGCCTACTGAATTTCCTGAGAGTCTTTATCTGGCGGTGATCTGCGAAAGAGAGGATCCGCGGGATGCGTTTATAGCCCAGAGCAAAGAGCAGGGAGCAAAGAGCCTTAAGGACCTGCCTCAGGGAGCAACCATTGGTACAAGCAGCCTGAGGCGGTCATGCCAGCTATTGAGCAAAAGGCCCGATCTGAAGATTGCCCAGCTTAGGGGAAATCTCGAGACGCGGTTTAGAAAGCTCGATGAAGGACAGTTTGATGCCATGATCCTTGCGACTGCAGGCGTCAAAAGGCTTGGCTGGCAGCAGCGGATTACTGAGGTGATAGAGCCGGAAACAAGTCTTCCGGCAATAGGTCAGGGTGCGGTCGGGATCGAATGCAGGATAAACGACGAGTTCATCAATCAGCTTATTGCTCCACTGAACCATAAAGAGACATCGATCTGTGTCAGGGCTGAACGGGCGCTGCTGAAAAGGCTCCAGGGCGGCTGTCAGGTTCCGATCGCTGCGTACGCTACAATTAAAGACAACAGGCTGATCATGGATGGGCTTGTGGGAAGCGTTACCGGTGACAGGATCATAAAAGAGCACCTTGAGGGGAAGATCGAAGATGCCGAGGCGCTCGGCATAGCCCTTGGAGAGAAGCTGCTTTCAAAAGGCGCGGACAAGATACTCGCAGAGGTATACGGCAGAGAGATCGACCCGATCGACGCGCCCTGATTTTCCTGAGTTGCAGCATGGCAATGGACGCGTTTTCCCGCCTCAGGTCCGATTTCCCGCTGGGCTCTGCTGAGCTTTACGTGCAAGGGCCTTTCAGATCTCGACGATCCTCGTGCTGATCTCTATTGCTGCCTCTGCTCCCTGGCCTGCAGAGATGATCGCCTGAGAGTGGCCGGTACGGAGCGAACCGAGCACAAAAAGACCGGGGATACTCGACTCGCCGATGCTGTTCGTAACGATCTTAAAGCCTTCAGCGTCGCGCTCCGGATCAAGGATCCCCAGGTAATTATCATTGAGCGTGATACCGCCCCATCCAAGGATCACTTCGCAGGGGATGACGCTTCCGTCAGCCATCCTTACGCCTTCGAGCTTTGTCTCTCCCAGTAGTTCCTCTGGCCGTCCCTCTATCAGGCCGATGCCTTCATCTTCCAGAAGCGTCTTGTAAACTTGATTGAGCGTGAACCCATGGGCAAGAAAGGTAACGTCCCTGGTATACATCTGTTTCATGCCGATGCTCATCCTTACCCCGTTTACAGTACGGTCGATGACCAGCAGTTTCTTGCCCGTGGTGCGGTACCCGTCGCAGATCATGCAGGTGTAATAGGAGTGGCCAAAAAAGCGGGCCAGGTTTTTGAAGGGCGCCAGCGTCTCCTTTGCCCCTGAGGCAGCGACCACGTACCGGGAGCGGTACGTTTTGCCTCCAGCCAGCACCTCGAACTGCCCTTCCTGTCCGGTGACCCGCTCTACCTTTGTGTTCTCAACAGCAACGCCGAAGTTCCTGACCTGTGCAAGGCCGGTCTCCAGAAGTGCAGGGCCGGATACGACCGGAATGCCGAGGTAGTTCTCGATATGCTTTGCATACCCTGTCCGGCCTCCCTGGATATGGAACAGAAGCACGCGGAAATTGTACCTGCCGAGGTGGATGCAGGCCTGCAGGCCGCCGGGGCCCCCGCCGATGACAATACAGTCAAAGAGTTCGCTGCTGCTTCCGCTGTCTGCCTGTTCCATAGGTACTCCTTTGTAAAGTCCGTAAAGCGCTCGCCAGAGCGGGTCCGCCGAGGCGGATAATGCGTAAAGCGTAAACTGTTAAATACCAGGCAAAGGGCTGCCTGAGAGGCAGCCCTCTCTATACCGCTAAACTGTTCACGGCAGCTCTTATTTGTCGTGATACTTGAAAGAGAGTTTTACCTTTGCCCTGTACGCCTTGATCTTGCCGTCCTCAATATGCATATCGAGCTTCTCAACTTCTGCTACGCGCAGGTCCTTTAACGTTTTGGATGCCATCTTGACCGCAGCAGTTGCAGCTTTTTCCCATGATTCTGTGCTCGTTCCTACCAGTTCAATCACTTTGTAAACACTTTCAGACATGGTCTGCTCCTTTTGGCACTTGTCCCCTATTGAAGAGGCGGGGTGCGCCCGGTTCTGTATTTATCGCAGCGGCAAGGCCGCTGAAAGACCGTAAGTCGCCCGCAACAGCGGGTCCGCTCTCCTCTTCTCCTCGGCGAACCCGCCTGTGTGCGGGAGTGAGTCGCCGGGGCGACCGAGGCGGATAAGTCGTAAAGAGTTAAGCGTAAAGAGTCATCGGCACATCTATTGTTCCGGCCGATACTTTTTCATATCCGACAGGATATCCTGCTTCAACTTTTCTAGTTCCTTTTTAAAGGTATCATTGGCCAGCACCCTTCTGGACAAAGCATCGACGCGTGAGGAGATCGTGTCATGCATAAGCTCGCCAACCTGCGCTGTCTGCTGGCTTATCGTTGACTGGGTATTGACGGTTGCCTCAATGAGGCGTTCGATCTGGCTGTTGTTATCTGCCAATTTCTGATCTATTGACTCAAGGACAGTGAGCAGCTGATCGAGCCTCTCTGCGGTCTGCCTGGTGGAGATGGCTGTAAGCTGTGAAGGATCTGCCATCTGTCCTTCGCATACGCCTGGCCTGCCCGGTTCTGTGGACGGGACCCATCGTCCGATGCAGATTATGGAACTGGATCCGGCCCGCATAACCGTATATCCCCCGATGTCCTGGGTTTGAGCCTGAACTGCCGGCGCGCAGACGAAGATCAAGGCAAGCAAGAGCACAGTAATACATACGAGCTGTTTCACAATCCCTCCTGAAATACTATGGTCTGACAGTATTTTCATGATCCCTTCCTGACTCATTTATAGCACAGAACAGGCAGCATGTCATCAATGTTCAGGCTCCGGCAGACCTGTCTGCAGTCTTGCGGGGTCTTCCGTTCGGGCAGGCCCTGACGCAGACACCGCAGATGCGTGCGCCTATGCCAGGCAGCAGACTGTTTTCATAGGTCCTGTTCACGCAGAGATCAAAGAAGAGCGCCTCGTCCCTGTCTGCATACCGGTCAGAAGCAGTCACATTCCGGATCGCCTGCACAGGGCAGGCATCTCTGCATTCGGTGCAGGAGCCGCAGCGGTTCCTGACCGGCCCGTCCGGTGTGAGAGGCATATCAATCAGCACTGTGGCAAGCCGTATTCTTGGGCCGAACTGCGGGCTGACAATCAAAAGGCTCTTGCCCTGCCACCCGATCCCTGCCATTTTCGCAATGGCCTTGTGCGATACTGCACCGAGCAGATTCTCTGTGTCCATGATCTTCGATGCAGGAACTGCCTCTGCCCTGAAACCCCTATTCATGATCCATGAGGAGATCTCTGCAGTCAGGCGATCGAGATCAGCGTTGGCGGTCCTGTAGTGTTCTGCATATGCGGCCGTGGGATGGCTGGTGATGGCCTCCATGATCGTGTCATCAAGCCTGACCGCAACGGATATTGCACGGGTAAAGGGACGAAGCAGATCAGAAGGGAGCGTGGGCCAGCCCTGCTGAAAAGGGGCAAGGTCTGCAATGCCAACAAGGTCAGCGCCTAAGGACCGGCAGAAAGCTTTCAGTTCAGAGCTTACATCCATCGTTCATTATACCTCTGACAGATGCGGTGAGTCTTCTGATTTTCCGTTCTAACAGAGGCGGATAATTATTGTGCAAGGACCTGATTCCTGATAAGCTAATACCATGAAAACCGCCCTTAATTGTCTTCTGTTCCGGCATGTTCCTGACTGGAAATACGATAAGCATGAGTTGCTCTTCCCCCTGCTTGCGGTCTGCCTTTTGGCAATGCTCACTGGCTGCGAGAAAAAAACAGCATCAATATTTCAGGGCTATGCTGAAGGCGAATTTGTGCTGGTTGCAGCGCCGACTTCCGGCCGCCTTGTGAAGCGATGGGCGCAGCGCGGCCAGGAAATCAGGGTGAATGCGCCGCTTTTTGCGCTTGAGCAGGAAAATGAAAGATCAGGACAGCACGAGGCTGACGCAAGACTGCGGTCTGCTGAGGCGCGGCTTGCTAATATTGTTGTCGGCCGCCGGCCTTCTGAGATCGATGCAGTCCTTGCCTCCATAGCCCAGGCAGAGGCAGCCCGTGTACTCTCTCAGGAGCAGCTTCAGCGATACGAGAAACTTTTTGCCGCCGGTTACATCTCGCGGGAGCAGCTCGACGAGGTGCGGGCAAGCCACACCACAAATACAGCGCGTGTGGCTGAGGCAAAGGCACAGCTTCGTACAGCCCAGCAGTCATTGGGCCGGGAAAAGGAGATCGAGGCTGCACGCACCGAGGCAGATGCTGCACGGGCAGTGCTTGCACAGAGCAGTTGGCGTCTGGAGCAGCGTGCCATCAATGCACCTGCGACGGCTCTTGTACATGATACGTTTTACTCTGAGGGTGAGTGGGTTCAGGCCGGGAGCCCTGTGGTCAGCCTTCTGCCGGCCGGAAATATCAAGGTCAGATTTTTTGTGCCCGAGACAGTCCTGGGTTCAGTCAAAGTTGGACAACCTGTCTCGGTCACCTGCAGCGGCTGCGGCAAGGCAATTACAGCAAAGGTCAATTATATCTCGCGTCAGCCTGAATATACCCCTCCGGTCATCTACAGCCGCGACCAGCGCACAAGGCTCGTGTTTCTTATAGAGGCCTTGCCTGATGAAGCAGATGCTTCGCGGCTCCATCCTGGCCAGCCAGTGGACGCAGAGCTGAAGTGAGCAGCAGCATGGCATCGGATCTTGTTATTGATGTTGCAGGTCTGAATAAATATTTCGGTAAAAAACATGTAGTGCGTGACCTCTCACTTCAGGTGCGGCGCGGTGAGATATTCGGCTTCCTCGGCCCCAATGGCAGCGGTAAGACAACCTCGATAAGGCTTTTATGCGGACTGCTGACCCCGGACTCGGGAAGCGGCACCTGCCTCGGCTTTGATATTGTCCGAGAAACCTTATCCATCAAACGCGAAGTCGGGTACATGACCCAGCGTTTTTCTCTTTGGGAGGATCTCACGATCCGGGAGAATCTCGATTTTATCGCCAGGATGTACGGCATGCAGGACCGCACTCAGGCCGTTGCCAATGCTATCGACAAACTCGGACTGACATCACGTCAGAACCAGCTCGCCGGCACTCTGTCGGGCGGTTGGAAGCAGAGGCTTGCACTCGCCTCATGCATGCTTCACCATCCGAAACTCCTGCTGCTGGATGAGCCGACAGCCGGGGTCGATCCCAAGGCAAGGCGCGATTTCTGGAATGAGATCAATGAACTCGCCAGCAGCGGTATTACGGTGCTCGTCTCGACGCACTATATGGATGAGGCTGAGCGTTGTCACCGCCTGGCGTATCTTGCATACGGCAATCTGCTGGTCTCGGGAACTGCGCAGGAGGTGGTTGATTCACAGGCCCTTGCCGGTTTTGAGGTGACCGGTCCTGACCTGGTTCATTATGCAATACAGCTCCGCGGTCTGCCGGGCGTTGAACAGATCACAGCATTCGGCAGCACCCTGCATGTCACCGGGCATGATGCTGACGCACTCAACGCGACTGCTGCGGATAAACTGAAAGATAATACTCATCGCTGGGTGCCGATCCGTGCTGGCCTTGAGGACGTTTTTATCAGTCTTATGGAAACAGCAGCAGAGGACAACACCTGAGAAAACTGCCATGAACCTTGCCATGAACCTCAGACTCTCGTGGTCACGCTGGATCGGTATTATTGTGAAGGAATTCATTCAGCTGAGACGTGACCGGCTGACCTTTGGCATGATCATCGGCATTCCTATTATGCAGCTGATCCTCTTCGGCTATGCGATTAACTCCGATCCGAAGCATCTGCCTTCAGCGGCTGTAATTGCTGACCACAGCCTGTATAGCAGGACCCTGCTCGAGGGACTTAAGAACAGCGGCTATTTCCGCATTGACCATGAGGTGCCGGGCAAGGCCGAGGCCGATGAGCTCATGGCACACGGAGAGGTCCAGTTTGTGGTGACCATTCCGGATGATTTCGGAAGAATGCTGGTGCGCGGCGAAAGGCCGACGCTCTTGGTTGAAGCCGATGCTTCGGATCCGACCGCAACCGGCAATGCGATCGCCGCGCTCGAAGGAGTCGCCCGTACCTCTCTGTCCCGAGATCTTCAGGGTACGCTGCGGCCGCTCGTTCCGTCTGCCAACCCTATCGACATTCGGGTTCACCGGCGATATAATCCCGAGGGCATTACATCCTATAACATTGTGCCGGGTCTGCTCGGGACGATCCTTACCATGACCATGATCCTGATGACCGGGCTGGCAATGACGCGGGAGAGGGAGCGCGGCACCTTCGAAAATCTCCTTGCAACGCCTGCGCTGCCGATCGAGGTGATGACCGGGAAAATAGTCCCGTACATTATGATCGGCCTGATTCAGGTGACCCTGCTCCTTGCCGCCGCGGTCCTCATATTCAAGGTCCCGATGCATGGCAGCCTCCTGCTTCTTTATTTTTGCGTGTCGCTCTTCATTGCAGCCAACCTGACACTTGGCATTACATTTTCTTCGATAGCTCGCAACCAGCTCCAGGCGATGCAGATGACGTTCTTCTTTTTTCTGCCCTCGATACTGCTTTCGGGTTTTATGTTCCCTTTTCGCGGCATGCCTGAGTGGGCGCAGTGGGTGGGCACAGTCCTTCCGCTGACCCACTTTCTGAGGATCGTGCGCGGCATCCTGCTGAAGGGCAACTCCCTTATTGAGGTCTGGCCGAATATCTGGCCGATCCTTCTCTTCATGCTGGCAGTGATTGGCCTCGGTCTCGGGGTGTATCGCAAAACTCTGGACTGAGCATTGGCTGGCAGTTCAATGGCCGATCACTCATACGTCTCGCATATCCTCTGGGCTTCTGCCTTGATCAGGTCCCTGAGCGCTTTCGGTTTGATCACCTCAGCCCCTGAGCCGAGCCTCAGGATCTCTCTGGATATCTCCATGAAGTCAGCAACTGGGAATGTCAGCTCAAGCGATCCGTCCGCCAGGCTCTTCTCCTCCTGATCCTTATGCCAGACCTGTCCTTTGATCCATATGGCCTGAGACGGCTGGAAGCGTATTGTCACCTCATGCTTTGTTGAGCTCTTGTAAAGGCCGAACGAAGAATCGAAATACTTATTGAAGTCAAAGCTCCTGGGGACTATAAACGTATCGTCCTTGACCCTCTGGTTGTCTATCCTGCCCATATGGAAATCCCGTATCGACTTCCTAAGATGGCAGTACCCCATAAGGTGCCAGTTCCCCATATAGTTGAAGATGTGATAGGGGTCAACAGTCCTCTCGGTTTTATCCTTATGTGCAGGTGATGCATATCTGAAAGAAAGAGACCGTTTCTTTATGCATGCCTCGAGTGCTGCCTTGAAAACATCCTCCTTGATCGGAGAATGGCGTATTACATGGAAGGATACAGAGCGCTCAATGGTATCAGGAGATTCCGCATGCCTTTCTATGACAGAGGTTATCTTCTGGACCGCCTTCTCCAGGTCCCCTGCGATAGAGCCGCTGATATCCAGAAGCAGCTTTCTTGCAAGGATAAGGGATGAGAACTCGGATGAAGACATATGCATGACCGGCAGGGAGAAGGTCTCATCCTCGTAATAAAAACCCTTTCTGGTCATATCGTACTGGAGGGGGCACTCAAGGCGTCCTCTCATAAAATCTATGTCCCTCTGTGCTGTCTTGGTGGACATCTCGAACTTGTTGGCAAGGGACGTGGTGTTCGGGAACTTCCCCTTCTTCACCTGCCTTTCGAACCAGAGGAATCTTTCGTAGATTATCTTGCTGCTCATAGACCATACCCCCTTTAAGGCTGAATCATTGTCCATAATAGCACAGAAAAGATCGTTCAAAAGCATTATTCCCAGACCCTGGACACGCGCTGGGGGAGGTCATGCTTTACAATGAGGTCAGAACAGGATACGCTTAAATCAGCAAAGGAGGGCTTATGGGTAAAATACCGTTTGAAGGCACGCTGCCTGCGGACTCAGTCCCTGTAAAGAACATCGGGTCCTGGGGGTTTTATTCCTCGCCGTCAGATTACAGCATCTACGTAAAGACCGATGACTACCACCCCGATACCCTGAGGGTGACAAAGAAGGATCTGCTGGAACTGATCGCGATCATAGATCAGTCCGTAGAAAAAGCAGAGGATCAAATCCTTGCCGAGCTGCGTAACCATCTCAAAGAGATAATAGCAAAGGAACAGGGAAGGGAAATGTTCAGGAGTGCGAAGATAAAACTGGAATTGCCGGAATAAGAGGATTATCAGGTTGAATCAGAATAATGAGGGAAAGGAAACTGCCTGATAAATCTGGTGGAGCTGATCCCGACTGTATGAGCCTCTTCCTCTCTCCGCCATCCGTCACATCTCCTGAGCTTATTTTAACAAGCCTTTTGGTGTGTCCACTAATTCGGGTCAATGTCAGTATGCCCTTCCATAAAAAAAAGAAAAGGCCTGCAGTAATGCAGGCCTGATCAGATAAATGGGAAATATTGGAAAGGCGGCTACTTCTTTTTTGCGTCCTTCTTCTCTTCCTTCTTTACATCCTTTTTTTCCTCTTTCTTTGCCGCATCTTTGACCTCGATGCTGGCTGCCTTCATCTGATACTTAATGGTAACCTTTGAACCTACTTTCAGGTCGCCCGTGGTCTTCGTGTCTTTATCGATAGCAATCTGCCATTTTTCTTTATCCTTCTGCACGGTGACCATGTTATCCTTGACCTCAAGGACAGGACCGGTTACCTGGTAGGAATCGATGGCTGCAGCGATAGAGACGGTCACAAACAGAACAATAAGCACGGAAACAAGCATTTGTTTCATAACAAACCTCCTTGGATTTTTTTGAAATATATCAGTCAAATGATTACGATGTCAAGAAATAAGCCGAACAGGCAATCCGTCTGATAGATGAAGGGTAACAACTCATTGCCATCTGCACAGCATTATCCGATAGATGACATCCTGGCTGATCTGAAGGAAGTAATACAGCAGAACAGCTCAGCTGTGCTGCATGCGCCACCCGGTGCGGGCAAGACCACAAGAGTTCCGCTTGCCCTTCTCGAGGTCATTCCTCCCGCACAGGGCCGCATCATTATGCTTGAGCCTCGCAGGATCGCAGCCGTCTCTGCAGCAAGATGGATGTCTCATCTTCTTGGTGAGCAGGTCGGCGAGACAGTTGGCTACACCATTCGGTTTGACAGCCGTGTTTCCGAGAAGACTCGGATAGAGGTGGTAACCGAGGGCATTCTCACGCGCCGCATCCAGTCAGACCCAGCCCTTGAGAATGTGGCGATGATCATATTCGATGAATTCCATGAGCGGAGCCTTCATGCAGACCTTGCCCTTGCCCTCTGCCAGGATATCATTAAGGGGCTGAGAGCAGATCTCAAGCTGCTCATTATGTCCGCCACACTTGACTGCGGACCGATCGCAGCTCTTCTCCGCAATGCTCCGATCGTCTCTTCTGTCGGGAAGTCCTTTGCTGTCGAAGAACGCTATGTTGCAGATAGTGGAAGCAGGCAGCTAAAAGATAAAATTGCTGATGCTGTTGCCACAGCGCTCAAAGAAACTTCAGGCGATATACTTGTTTTTTTGCCTGGTTCTGGCGAGATACGTCAGTGCGGCGATGCGCTCAAGGCAATTATTCAGGGAAACAGCAAAGGTCTCTCGCTTCATCCGCTGTATGGAGATCTCCCGTTTGAAGAGCAGGAACGTGCAATCCTTCCTTCTGAAAAACGGAGGATAGTGCTTGCGACAAACATTGCCGAGACGAGCCTTACGATTGAGGGTGTGAGTGTTGTCATAGACAGCGGATTGACCCGCAGATTGCAGTATGATCCATCAACCGGCATGAACCGCCTGATCACTCTCAATACTTCAAGAGCTTCTGCTGAGCAGCGAAAGGGAAGGGCCGGCAGGCTTGGCCCCGGTGTGTGTTATCGCCTTTACAGCAGGCATCTATTTCAGTCCATGATACCCTTTACACCGCCGGAAATTCTTGTGTCCGACCTGTCGTCGCTTCTGCTTGAATTAGCTGCGTGGGGGGTAAAGGAACCTTCCATGCTCTCATGGCTTGACGATCCTCCTGCTGCGTCCCTTGCATCAGCCAGGCATCTTCTTAGGGATTTGGGGTTCATTGATGAAACAGACTCAGTCACATCCGAAGGAAGAGAAGCTGCAAAACTGCCGCTTCATCCCCGTCTTGGCCGACTGCTGCTGAAAGCTATTGAGCTTTGCTGTCCTCATCTTGGTGCTGACCTTGCCGCAATTCTCTCAGAGCGCGATATTTTCCTGCGAAGTGTATCAGTCTCTCGTGAGCCTGATATTTGCACAAGAGTGGATATGCTGCATACATGGCGAAGGAGTAAAGAAATATCCATCGGTGCCGATCTCTGGGGACTGCGGGCTGTGGATAAGACATCAAAGCAACTCTTAAGGCTTATCTCAGGCAAGAGCAAGGAAGCTGACCAGGAGATCAGTGATCCTGATATGATACCCCGGCTTTTGCTCTGCGCTTTTCCCGACAGGATAGCTAAAGTTCGTGAAGAGGCTAACGGCAGCTTTCTGCTCACGCAGGGAAGGGGTGTTAGATTACCTGCAGAGAGCTGCCTTGCCAAAAGTCCATATATTGTTGCCGTGAATCTGGATGCAGGAGAGAAGACAGAGGGCAGAGTGCATATCGCAGCTTCTCTTTCAGAACTTCTCATTCGTCAGGAATGCAGCAAGAGCATTAAGACGCTGCGTATAATTGAATGGAACAAAAGGGAGAGAAAGATCATTTCAGCGACAGAAGAGAGACTTGGTGCTGTAATGCTTTCTGTGAAGACGTTCTCTCCGCCTGAGAATGAAGTCCTCCCTGTAATCTGTGAGGCAGTCAAGAATGGTCTGGCCGAAGTTTCATTCAGCAACGAGGCAAGAACATTTCAGGCACGTGTCAGCCTAATAAATAGGGCTTTTCCGGAACAGGACTTGCCTGACCTGTCGGATGAGCGCCTTTTGTCAAATCCTGAGGAATGGCTTTTGCCCTGGCTTGGCAGAATGCGAACTGCCCAGGATCTATCCAGCCTGGACATCCTTCCTGCGCTTCGGGCAAAGCTATCCTGGAAGCAGCAGCAGTTTCTTGACGAACAGGCTCCGACGCATCTATCTGTGCCGAGCGGCAGCCGCATTGCCATAGACTATGCAGCAGGAGAGACTCCTGTGCTTGCGGTCAAGCTTCAGGAGATGTTTGGCCTTGCCGATACTCCGACGATAGCTGGGGGCAGAGTAAAAGTACTCCTTCATCTTCTTTCACCAGCGCGCAGGCCGGTGCAGGTGACTCAGGACCTGAAGGGGTTCTGGAATCAAGGATATCTACAGGTCAAAAAGGAACTAAAAGGCAGATATCCGAAACATCCCTGGCCTGATGACCCGTGGAACGCAGTGCCGACAAAAAGAACAAAGCCCCGCGGCACATGATTTGACGCACTGTTAAGATGGACTTCCTTCTTTGCTATAGCATGAAAAAAGGTGCATGATTCGAGGTGAAGACCGGGACCTCCTGTTTCAGAATAGCTGATACAGCAGGATGCCGCTTGAAATCTCTGTCGAGGAAGAGACGAACTTTTTTCCTGTCCCAACCCTGTGGATGTACAAAATCGGTGTAGAGTGAGAGGTCTCCTTCCGAAAATGTCCTGATCGGCAGATCAGAAGAAATTTTGCCGCAGATCGGCATATTGAAGATCGCAAGGTTAAGATAATCGATGCAGTTGCTGTGATGCGCTGTGAATTCGAGAGTTCTTCTTGCATTCGTTTCTGTTTCAACCGGTGTGCCGAAGAGAAGGTATACGTACGTTGCTATCCCCGCTTTTTTCAGATTCTTTAGAACAACAGAAGTCATCTCCACGCTGATACCCTTATCCAAAGCATCCAAAACTCCCTGATCCCCGGATTCGATCCCAAGCTTGAGCATGACGCAACCTGCCTCTTTCAGTGCCATGCAGAAATCAGGATCAGTCAGATGCTTGCCAACACGCGCAAAACCGTACCAGGGCGCGGCCAGCCTTTCCCTGCAGACAGCTTCAAGCAGAACAGGGCTTATTGCATTGTCGAGCAGGTGAATAAGGCGAGGATTGGTTCTTGTTGATAATTCCTTCAGATCCTCGATCACCTGTTTGGGCGGAATAGGGGTGTAAGGATTCTTCTCTGCTTCCTCCGGGCAGAAGTCGCATCTGTTCCAGTAACAGCCGGATGAAGCGCTATAAGGAAGAATGAATCCGGGAGAAAGATATTGATGAAGGGGAAGCGAGGAATAGTCAGGCCGTGGTATGAGTCTCTCCTGTGCTTCTATGCCGAGAAGTGAAAGGAGTTGATATTCTCCCGGCCCTGTAACAATATGATCCACGAGACCTTTAAACGGGTTTTGCCACAAGGGATTCTTTAACCACGAAGTGACAAGCCCTCCGCCCAGGACTATCTTTACGGCAGGGAATTCACGACGTATGAACCCCATCATCGAAAACGAGCATAAAGCCTGACTCAGATAGTTAAGAGATATTCCTGCCATAGAGGGCGCATTCTTGTCGAACAGTTCCCGCAGTCTTGATGAAAAATAGGGGTAAAAGGGATTCAGCTCTGGCTTGTCTGCCGCTGTAAGCAGATCAATGCTTTTTACGGGAGAAAGACCCTGATGCGTGTAATCCGCAAGACTGATGGACGTGCCTTCCGGACTTAATTCCCTGAGAACTTTACCGATATCTTTTACAGACCGTTTGTAACGATCAAGATGCCGATAAAGTCGAGGATCTCTCAGAGCCGATATATTCTGATCGCAATTTTTGAATGACCTTTTTGTCCAGGCACTGTCAGTTCCCCTAGAGGGGAAAGGAAGGCCGAGGAGATACAGAAGACCCTCGAGATTTGCATCCAGCAGGGCATGTTGAACTCCGTGTCGGTTAAGCATTCCCGATAAGCGGCCAATTCCCGCTGGTGGCTCGCAGGGTTTAGCAACAGGGGGATAGATGAGAACTATCATGTTTATGATTGGTAAAGAGTACTTTCCATTTCTGTCTTAATGATTACGAGAGTTTACCATACCATGCGGTGGAAAAAGGGCAGAAGGCTCTTCTGTAAGGTATACTTAAGGAGTGCCATGAAAAATGTCATCATGCCCCAGGACATCTATGAACTTCTCCGACCCGAACAGAGCTTCCTGAGCAGGGTTGATGTGCGAATGCGGACTGCAGACTCTAACAGCCAGGCGCTTGCCCTGCACCGGGCCGAGAAGGCAGACCTTATCATGGCATATCTCGACACAGGGGAGATGAGTGGCGAGGAACTCTGCAAACAGATACGCGACTATGCCGGAACGCGCGGCGTTTCAATACTGCTTATTTGCGGGGCTCAGGAATCAGAGACTGGACGCTGCGTCAACTGCAATGCTAATGGCTATGTAACGATGCCGATCACCTCTGCCGTATTGCTGCAGGAGGCATATCGCCTGTTGAATATCGCTCCACGTAAGACCTGCCGGGTTCCTGTGAAGATTCGGCTGGTATGTACGACGCGGGGAAAACGATTTACGGGTATGATCGAGAACATCAGCGCTGCTGGTCTGTTTTTCAGGTCTTCTGGTGTAATGCCCGAAGGAGCTACTGTCCATTGCACCTTTGCGTTAGCAGGCAGCAGGCAGGTGACGGTTTCCGGCGAAATAGAGCGTGTTCTGCCTGATGAACTGCAACCGGGTTATGGCGTGAGTTTTTTCGATATCAGCACAGAGGCGGCATCTGCAATCGAGCGTTTTTCCGGCGGAGAGAATGTCGCAGCTGATCTGGCAGACAGGGCCGATACCTTGTAGGGATCTAATTCAGAACTGCGCTCTGAATTCTGCAAAGGCCAGCTTTAGTTCCTCAATCTCGTTTCTGAGCTCTGCAATTTCTTTCTCCATCCTGTTGATTCTCTCGTCTGCTGAGACCTGGAGCACGGAAGGTTCTGCCTGCTGATCAGCATCGTCTGCAACATTGTTGCTGGTGGCAGACAAGAGGTGTGTATATCTGCGCTCTTTTCTGCCTGGCTCGCGGGGAAGCAGGATTATCAGTGCAGGCTCGTGATCCATCAGTCCCCGGAGAGTTTCTTCCGCTACAGCAAGGTTTTCAAACGAAGACATCCGGTCTGCACGGGAACGGATCTCTCCGGCTGTTTGAGGACCGCGCAGCATGAGTTCGCAAATGACTGCCATTTCCGGTTTTGACAGATCAAATCTGTCCAGGAGGGTATGCAGATATTTGTCAACACGACTGCCTGAAGTGAGCGTCTTCCTCGCCAGACCTTTTGCCTGCAGGCTGTCCAGTCCCTCCTGTACAAAGGTTTCTTCATAGGAGACCATTGGATTGCGGTTGGACTTCTGATTGCACGCATTGGTCAGGCTGTTCAGGGACAAGGGGTAATACTCGGGCGTTGTCAGCTCCTTTTCAATAAGGCATCCGAGAATGCGCATCTCTCTGTCGTCAAGAATAATATCCATAGATACTCCTGTCTGGGATTTTTAAAATATGATGCATCACTTTTTTCTGAGCGCATCATAAAAAGGATTATTAGAAAAAGGTGCAGGCCTCTTGTCCTCTTTTTTGTGTTTTATTTCAGCTTTGGGCAATGGGCTGGCAGCTGCTTTTATTGCAGCAGACTCGCCTTTGGCCTGAGGGCTTTTCATTGAGAGCGAAATGCGCTTTCTCAGCAGATCAACGTCCATCACCGTAACAGTTACCTTCTGGTGCACTTTCACGACATCTCCGGGATTCTTCACAAATCTGTCAGCCAACTCGCTGATATGAACAAGACCATCCTGATGCACGCCAATGTCAACAAACACGCCAAAGGCGGCGATGTTCGTAACTATGCCGGGAAGCTTCATGCCCGAATTCAGATCCTCGATCTTCTGCACATTTTCGGCAAATGCGAAAGACTCGAACTGTTTCCTGGGGTCACGCCCTGGTTTCGCCAGTTCGGACATGATATCGCCAAGGGTCGGGAGGCCGACCGTGTCTGTAACATAGCGGGAAAGGTCTATGTTCTTTCTGAGGCTGTCATCTTTCATCAGGTCAACCATTGAACATCCCAAGTCCCGTGCCATTGCATCGACAATGTGATAGCTTTCCGGATGCACTGCTGATCCATCAAGAGGGTTTTCACCATCCCGTATGCGGAGAAACCCGGTTGCCTGCTCAAAGGCTTTTGGTCCCAGACGGGGGATCTTTTTCAGCTCTGCTCGCGATCTGAAGGGACCGTGTTCATTCCTATATTCGACAATGCCTTTTGCAAGCTGAGGCCCCAGGCCTGATACATAGGTGAGGAGTTGTTTGCTTGCGGTATTAACTTCCACGCCCACGCCGTTGACGCAGCTGCTGACAACATCGTCAAGACTTTTCTTCAGTGCAGTCTGGTCAACATCATGCTGGTATTGGCCTACACCGATGGATTTTGGATCGATTTTCACGAGTTCAGCAAGTGGATCTGTAAGGCGACGACCGATCGAAACTGATCCCCGGACCGTCAGATCAAGGTCAGGGAATTCTTCCCGTGCCACCTCTGATGCTGAGTAGATGGAGGCTCCGCTTTCGTTCACCATAACAATGTTTATATCAGGTGCAAGGCCGAGACCTCGGATAAAGGATTCCGTCTCCCTTCCTGCCGTGCCGTTTCCTATGGCTATTGCCTCGATCTTGAAGCTGCTGCAGAGATCCCTGATCTTTGTGCCTGCCTCGCCAATGCCCTTTTCGGAGAAGTGGGGATAGATGGTATCGTTATGGAGAAGTTTGCCCTGTTGGTCCAGACAGACCACTTTGCAGCCTGTTCTGAAGCCAGGATCGATAGCAAGCACGCTTTTCCTCCCAAGGGGAGGGGAGAGCAGTAACTGTCTCAGGTTTTCGACAAAAACACGAATTGCCTCTTCATCAGCCCTTTTCTTGGCAGCAAGACGGATCTCCCCTTCCATGGAAGAGGTAAGCAGTCTCTTGTAACTGTCATGCAGCGCAAGCTTCACCTGTTCAGACGCAGGTGTGGTTCCCTTTATGAAGATTGTTTCGAGCAGGCTGAGCGCCTCATCTTCAGGCGGCGTTATGCGCATGATCAGGAACCCTTCAGATTCTCCGCGGCGGATTGCAAGGATTCTGTGTGAAGGAGCCTTTGATATCGATTCCTCCCAGTCAAAATAGTCGCGGTATTTGATTGCCTCGTCTTCTTTGCTGGACATGACCTTTGATCGCAGCATGCCCTTTGTCGCAAAGAGTTCCCTCAGCTGCTGCCGCGCTCTCTGGTCTTCACTTATCCATTCGGCAATAATGTCCCGCACTCCTGCCAGGGCCTCCTCTGAAGAGGCCACGCCTTTTTCTGCATCGAGATACGATGCTGCGGCTGTCTCGATATCCATCTCTTTCTGTTCGAAAATAGCGACTGCAAGGGGTTCAAGGCCTTTTTCCTTTGCCATCATTGCTCGTGTGCGGCGCTTAGGCCTGAAGGGCAGATATATGTCTTCAAGTATTGTCATTGAAACAGCTTCATCAATCTTTGCTTTTAATTCGTCTGTGAGCAGGCTGCGTTCTTCCAGAGACTTCAGAATTGCCTCGCGCCGCCTGTCCAGCTCCCTGAGCTGCTCCAGCCTGTCCCTGATGGCAGCAACAGCCACCTCATCAAGGCTTCCGGTCACTTCTTTGCGGTATCGTGAGATAAAAGGAACGGACGATCCGTCATCGAGCAGCCCCCCTGTAGACTTTACCTGTTCAGGTGTTATGCCGAGCTCTCTTGCGATTCTGAATATATGTAATTCGTTCATTAAGGTTTTCCAATCATGGCGCGTATGTTCGCAAAGCACTTTTTGGCATAGAGCTCTTCCTCTTCAGGGGAAAGTTTTTCAAAACGATCGAGCTTTTTCGTCGCTTCCTCTGAAAGCTCTTCAATAAACCGCGAGGGAACAGAGGGCGCGTCTTTCCCGTATTTTGTTCTTTGGTTCGTATAGGTGATATACAGTTCGTGCATTGCCCGTGTTATACCGACATAAAAAAGTCTTCTTTCCTCCTCGATCCCTTCCAGCGTGTCCGCAGATTTCTTGTGAGGCAGAATATCCTCTTCAGCGCCGGCTATGAATACGACCGGAAACTCAAGGCCTTTGGAGGAGTGGAATGATATGAGCGTAACGCCAAAGCCTCCCTTTTCTTCCTTTTCGTCCATCAGGTCCGTGAGCGCCATGGTCTCGAGAAATCCGTGGATAGACGGTGCTACTTCAGAGGACTCATAGTGACGGAGAGACTCAACAAAACCATCGAGATTTTCTGACTTTCTGAATGCTGCTTCAGGGGACTTGTAGAGTTCGCTGATATAGTCGCGATAATTGACCTCATCAATAAGGGTCTTGAGGGTCTTGTCCATTCCTCTTCCCTTCCTGAACAGGTCGCGGTATTGCGCAAGCAGGTTAAAAAGAGCCTTGGCTGATGAAGCAGGCTTTGGTCCTAGCCCCGGCACCTCGCCTGCTTTGCCAAACGTATCGAGAAGGCTCAGGGAATGAGCGCGGCTGAATTCCGAGAGGACTGCCAACGCAGAAGGGCCCAGCCCCCTTTTTGGGGCACTTGCCGCACGGAGAAGGCTTAAATCGTCAGAAGGATTGGCAATGATCTTGAGATATGCCGCGAGGTCCTTTATCTCCTTGTTTTCGAAATAGCTTGTACCTCCGACTACGGAATAGGGGATACGCTGTTTTCGCAGGGCCTCCTCAAAAGGTTTGGAAAATATATTTGCCCGGTAGATCACCGCGAAATGCTCGTAAGGGGTATTCTTTTCGAGTTTGATCGTGGCGATCCTATCAACGATCCAGGCAGCCTCGTCCTCTGTGTCCCGCGCCTTCAGAATATTGACCTTTGGGCCGTCACCCCTTTCAGACCAGAGCGATTTTTCCATCCTTTTTTTGTTATTTTTTATGACGCTGTTGGCAGCAGTCAGGATATTACCGAAGGAGCGGTAGTTCTGCTCGAGCCTCACGATGACAGTGCCGGGAAAGTCTTTCTCAAAATGGAGGATATTGCCGAGGCTTGCTCCTCTCCATCCATATATGGATTGATCATCGTCACCAACAACGCAGAGGTTCTTTCTGTCTCCGGCAAGAAGCTTGATGAAATCATACTGAACCCTGTTCGTATCCTGATATTCGTCCACCATGATATAGCGAAACATATTCTGATACTGCGAAAGCACGTCAGGATGCTCCTTGAAAAGTTTCAGGGTAAGCAGGAGAAGGTCGTCGAAATCGAGCGCGTTCAACGATTTGAGTGCGTCGAGGTAACGGGGATAGAGCATTGCGGAAGCCTCTTCAAGTGGGTTGTCTGATGGTCCGGACTCAACGGGTGCAAAGTCGTTCTTTGTCCTGCTGATCCTTTCGAGAATATTTTCGGCCTTGAAACTTTTATCGTAGAATTTAATGTCCGAAAGTATGTTTCGCAGGAGAGAGACCTGTTCGGATGTATCATAAATAGTGAAATCTTTTCGGTATCCGAGATGTTCGATCTCACGCCTCAAAATTCTTAAGCAGAGAGAATGAAATGTGGAGATCACCGGTGTTCCGTATTCTCCCTTGAGCATGGATTTTACCCGTTCTCTCATCTCTTTTGCTGCCTTGTTGGTGAACGTGACAGCAAGGACAGAGCCTGCCCTGCTGATGCCCGTCTGTATCAGGTAAGCAGTCCTCATGGTGATGACCCTTGTCTTGCCTGAACCGGCTCCGGCGAGGATAAGCAGCGGGCCGTCAGTCTGCATGACCGCTTCCTCCTGCCGGCGATTGAGCCGCGCAATCTCTTTGTATATATCCATAGTGACTTTTTAGTTCCTCTGAACTTTCTTTCCGCAGCTGATCTGAATCCTTGTTACATGGAGCGAGAGATAGTTAATGTCTACAGGTCGCCGGAAGTAAATATCTGCTATCTATTTTACCGGGTGAAAATAAGGAAGGCAACAAAGGGCATGGAGAGCGGCTTTGCAAGCGTGGTTACTCTTAATGTTGCATTGCAGCAGGCAGAAACATCGTAAAAGATCTGCAATGACAACAGGATTTAATTGAATATCACGTAAACGCTGCTATTATCAATTGCGATCTTTAGAAACAGGCTGGCTGGTCTGGATTTAGCGGGTGAAGGTAAGGTGTTGTCCGCCTTAGCGGATCCTCGGAGGAGGACAGGCATCTCTTTTCCGACATCTCTGCCTGTTGCTGGAAGATTATGCTATCCCCTGAAAAATATCAGGTCTGTCCGTGGCAATACCATCAACTCCTTTGGCTATGTAAGCTCGTGCTTCTTCTGCTGTATTGATCGTCCAGACGATCACTTTTAGGTTATGCATATGAGCTTTTTCGACATCTTTGGAATGAGTGAAACGATAAAGGGGGAGCAGATAGGCAGCATTAAGTTTTAAAGCAGCATCAACCGGATTCCTGAATTTCGTATAGATCAGGCCTATCTCGATCTTCTTGTCCAGCTTGCGAAGAGTGGCAAGCACCTCTTCATGGAAGGAAACGATGATTACGCGACCTTCCAGCTTCTCCTTTTTGATCGTATCAAGAACCAACTTTTCATCGCCCGGTTCTTTTAATTCCACCAGGATCTTTTCGACCTTATTGCCAATGCAGGTCAATGCTTCTTTGAGAGAAGGTATTCTATCTCCTGTTGCCTGTTTGAGCTCCTTCAGTGTAGCCTCGTTTATCAGCAGGTCAATGCCGAATACCCGTTTCAGGTTGTCGTCATGGCATACGATAAGCTTTCTGTCCTTTGAGCTCCGCACGTCGAGTTCGATAGCATTAGCGGCCAGCTCAACAGCTTTCTTAAAGCTCTCGATCGTGTTCTCGACCTCATATGCCTTTGCACCGCGGTGTCCTATTTTGAGGATCAATGCTAAGCGCCTTTCTTCATGGCAGTCAGAAATCTGCGTATCCTGTGGGCATTGGCTCCTACATCGCTTTTGCCGACACGAGAGAGAGAGCGAAGATCGACGCGGCTGCCATTTCCCTGAGGGGTGATGCGGATCACGATATCGTCCTTGAACCCGAACCATAAGGTTGTATCAGTTGCTTCGATGAAACCCTTTGCAGAATCAGCGCTCACGACTTGCCATCCCATGGATTGCACTGCTGCGCGGGCTCTCTCAAAGGCCTGGGCAGGGGGAAGTGCAATGATCAGCGGGGCAATATCAGGATAGGCCTTCTTCTGCTGCTCAGCCAGGGCTTCACCGCCGTATTCTGTGGAGTTCGGAGCGTCTTTTCGCAAGTCGAGAATCGCATCGAACTGCGGAGGGTTTGACGTGTCTGTGGTGATGTCGTGGATTGCCGGGACACTGCGGGCAGTAAGATACATGTGGAATGGAACAATGAGAGCAGCAAGACTTATGATGCATGCGAGAATGAAGAGGTATCCACCGTTTCCCTGTCCCCGGGAAGAGGCAAAGATACAGCCGATGACTGCAGCTGCCGCGATTGCAATCTCAGCGTACGCTGACCATTTCAGGAGAGTAAGCCCGGTTCGGAAGCCCCACCAACCGAACCGTGTGCCGAGGCCTGATGTTACCGTTGCGAGGATAAAAATCGCTGATAGGCCGAGGCTGCAAACAGCAAGGAAAGGCAGAGTTCTGTTCGTGTCGATCATCTTAGTTAGAGTATAGCAGAATATTTCTCTCTGCCAAGGTTCAGTGTTTTGGGTCTGGTGGAGAGGTTTTGGCCACAAAGAGAACCCCAAGAGATATCAGCAGAGTAATAAAGGCCATGGTATATGCCAGTGTTTGTCCGTGCCAGAGGCTGCTGAACCAGCGCATGAACTCATCAGCTGCCACACTATATTTACCGCCATAGACCTGCAGATCATGTCTATACATCTTGGATTCTCCCGGCATAATCGGATAGGACTGACCATTTACTATTACATAGCCCAGTGCAGTCCCCGGATCATTTTCGACTGTCAGGTAAACAATGATGGAGCTGCTTAAGCCCACCAGCAAGATGGCTGCGGCTATGAGATAAAGGCGTTTCTCCAGATTCAGGGTCTTCCAGGACATTGTTGAGATTCTCTTCTCTGCTGTGATTTGCTCGCAGCCTCAAGCTGTTTTGTTTATTTATTGTATCACATGACCTGAAAACACTTTGTCTCTTCATCCTTTGTCTCCAGGCAGCTGTTCGTGGTATCCTATACTGCTTTTCTGAGAGAATAGGATGAAGAGATTAAAATACCTCATATGGATTGGAGTTGCGACGGCGGCAGGAACTGCCCTGGGCGTGCTTTCGGACCGCAGGCAGCCGGCAAGAGGAAGTTTATTGGGAGCAACAGCTGGTATGGTTGCGGGGTCTGTTGCTGCCGGTGTTTATGAATACATCTCGTCAGAAAAAGTCCCTTACTACTCGAAAGAAGAATCACTGCTTTACGACGACATCGAAGCAGTATAACCTGTATTCGATCAAATAAAAAGGCTCCTCATGTTTCCATGGGAGCCTTTTGACATTTATAGCGTGATGCTTAGAGGCTGAGAGAGAAGGGCACATATCCCTGGAGAAGCAGTTCCCCAAGATACGAACTCGATTTGATCTCTGCTCCCTCGATCAAGTTCTCCTCTGTAAGACCATAGCCCGGCATGAATGCGTGGCAGACATAGAACTTGACACCAAAATCGACCAGCAGCTCGAGCATCTCTCCGAAATTGACCTGTTTCCCCTCAAACTCCATCGAGATATTCTCGACAACACCCTTTTTGGCTAACTGCACACCTTCGCCGATCAGAAAGATTGCGATCTCTGATTCGTCAGAAAACGCTTTAATGTTCGAAGCGATCTTCATGATGCCCAGGACCTCAATGGGGTTGGTAGTTGTGTGCGATAACGTAAAAACGAATTTCTTGTCTGACATGGATGCCTCCTTGTTAGTTAAATAGTTGCAATGTTTAGATATTATAGTAAAAGATCTATTATTGTCAACCAAGGTCTTCTGAGGATTCTTGCATGTCGGCTGCTGCTATGTGGCGGATGGGTCAGGCTTGCCATGAGGCGCGGTCTTTTTTTCATCTCTCTTCGGCCTATCAGGTCTGCGGCGGTTTTCTGAGCTTGCGGCGCCACTGCTTTTGCTGCCTGATCTGGCTGCGTACTTCTTTGTGCCTTTGTCCTGTGGTCTTTTCCCGTGAGAAGGCGCCCCTTTTTTTGCATACGGCTGATGCATAGATACTCTCTTGTAATCAGTAACGATCAGGTCATCGGTTACAGGCACTGACGGTATCTTCTTCCTGATATACTCTTCTATGTCGTGGAGTGAGAGCACGTAGTTTTCGCAGGCCAGACTGATCGCCTTGCCGCCTGCTCCTGCCCGTGCAGTCCTGCCGATGCGGTGGACATAATCCTCAGAATCCTGGGGAAGATCATAGTTGATAACATGCGTGATGCCGTCAATATGCAGGCCTCTGCTTGCAACGTCGGTTGCGATAAGAATTGAAAGCTCTCCGCTCTTAAAGCGGTTAAGAACCTTTATCCGTTTGTCCTGGGGAAGGTCGCCGGTTATGGCAGAAGAGGCAAATCCGTTTGCATTCAGAAGGGCCTTTAATTTGTCAGCCGTGGATTTCATGTTGATAAAGATCAGGTAATGGCCGCCAGATTCGCGTTTCAGGATCCCCAGAAGAAGGCCGAATTTTTCTTCCTTACTCACATGATAGAGTTCCTGCTCGATAATGTCGACCGTCATCTGCTCAGGAGTTACAGAAAACCGCTCGGGGTTGTTCATATGTTCATAGCAGAGCTCCATGACGCGGTTCGAAAGAGTTGCAGAAAAGAGCATGGACTGGCGCTCGTTGTACGGTGCCATTCTCCTGAGCATGAAGCGGAGGTCAGCGATAAAGCCCATGTCGAACATGCGGTCAGCTTCGTCAATCACAAGGAACTGGGTTTTTCTCAGACTGTAGACCTTCTGTTTCAGATAGTCGATGAGACGGCCTGGCGTGCCGATTAGTACATCAACACCTCTCGAAATGTCGTCTCTCTGCTTCAGATAGTCAATGCCGCCGTACGCGGAGACGATCCTGAATCCCGCAAAGTTGCCTAAGAGTTTTGCTTCTACCTCAATCTGAACGACCAGTTCCCGGGTTGGAGCAATAACGAGAACCCTTGGGGAGGGGCCTTGTGCCGGAGCAGGCATGGCCAGCATTCTTGAAAATACTGCAATAAGAAATGCGGCAGTCTTGCCGGTGCCGGTCTGCGCCTGGGCTGCAATATCACGGCCTTTCAGGGCCTCTGGCAGAGTCAATGCCTGGACTGGCGTGCAAGCAGAAAAGCCTGCAGCCCTGATTCCTTCGAGGACTTTTGGATGGATATCCAGTTCATCAAAACGCATATTACTATACTTTACCTGATGTCTGGTCTGAAATACAGGGCATCTGGGTGTTGTTGTCAACCCAAAGTAGAAATGTCCGGTTTTTACCAAAATAGAAATGTCCTGTGT
>CAZDLA010000001.1:0-259201 GCA_964506525.1 uncultured Nitrospiraceae bacterium | reverse complement strand
AGTCGAAGCGCTTAACCGGAAGACCGACTGTCAACACAATTACTGTTCAGGGCATCGGAACTGTTTGCAGAAACATGCTGACGGAGGCGATCGAGTGCGCCCGTGGCATTACCTTTAGCAAGCCAGGTCGCAATAAGAAGTCTTATATACTCATATTCAATCTTCGGGTCTAACTCAATGGACTTGGTGAAATCAGCAATCGCCTGGTCATATTGCCCTTTGTTTTGATAAGCACTGCCGCGGAAGTAGTAGGCATTGGTAAATTTCGGATCAAGTTCGATCGCCTTGCTGTAATCAGCAATCGCCTGGTCATATTGCCCTTTGTTTTTATAGGCAAAGCCGCGGTTGTAGTAGGCATTGGTAAATTTCGGATCAAGTTCGATCGCCTTGGTGAAATCAGCAATCGCCTGGTCATATTGCCCTTTGCTTTGATAAGCATTGCCGCGGTTGTAGTAGGCATAGGTATATTTCGGATCAAGTTCAATCGCCTTGGTGAAATCAGCAATCGCCTGGTCATATTGCCCTTTGTTTTTATAAGCAAGGCCGCGGTTGTTGTAGGGACGTGCATATTTCGGATCAAGTTCAATCGCCTTGGTGTAATCAGCAATCGCCTGGTCATATTGCTCTTTGCTTTGATAAGCAAGGCCGCGGTTGAAGTAGCTAATTGCAGTATTCTGCATTCGAATCTCGCCATTGATCTCCCGCGTGCATTCCCTAATGGAATCATCGTACCGCTTCTGCTGCAGATACTCATAACAAAGATTAGGTTCGCCATAAGAAATCGAAATAGTCATAAATACAGCAAGCACTAACATCATAGCCATGTATTTAATCTTCATAAATCCTCCTAAATGATTGCCAGCCTGAGAATATCCACACACCCAGATAATTATTGGCGCAATTCTGTTTTGATACTTTACCATATGTCTGCAGCCAGTTAATCATGCTGATGTAGTTTCTCAGATAGGTGTTTATCGGGCGAGTGTTGCGCCTTTTCCCTGATATTCAACAAATTTCAGTGCCTGCCAATTTCGTTTAGTAGTAGGTGTGGGTAACAAGCTTGCGTATGAGGTGGGGGTGAGGAGTTTCATTTGAAAGTCAAAAACCGTTAGTATGGGTCTGCGTCTATCCTGATCTCAATATCCTTTGCATTTCTGAAGTGCTTTACCACGGCGCGCGCAGCAGTATGCAAGACCTTTCTTTCAGCATGCTTGAGCAGAAAGGAGTGTTCGATTCCTTTTTTCGTTTTCTTTTCCGTTGGACCGAGAATTTCGATCGCTTCTGCTGATTCTCTGATTATCTTCATGATCTTCTCTGAGATATCCGTATCTCCATAAGCAAGAATATTCAGCAGCTTTGAATAGGGCGGGAAGTTCAACGCCGCCCGCATCGCAAGTTCTTCTGCTGCGAAAGCATCGTAGTTGCCGTCTCGCAGATGCCTGAACAGAGGGTCTTGGGGAAAACGCGTCTGGACAATGACTTCACCCTTTGCGGATACCAGGTCGCGGACGGAGATAATCTCCTGATAGGTCTTTTCGCGTGCCCGAAAATCGGGAATATTAAGGCTGCTGTCAACATTCAGAAGCGCAGCAAGGGAAAAACTGCCATTAGGACTCAAACGTTTCGTCAGCATCTTTGTGCCGACGATGATTTGCGGCTCATCAATGGCAATGCGATGAAGCAGGTCCTGTATCTCTGTTTTCTTGCTTGCGCTGTCGCTGTCAAAGCGCAATGGTTCCATACCGAAAAGATCCCTGAGATCTTCCTCGATCCTCTGCGTTCCGGCACCGAGTTGCTCAACATTCGAGCTGCTGCACTTGGAGCATACATCAGGTACCGCGAGCGTCCTGGCGCAGTAATGGCACTCAAGCAGTCTTTTGTCCTTATGAAGCACCAGAGGTATGCAGCAGTCAGGGCATGATTCCGTATTTCCGCAGTCAGCGCAGAGAAGAAAGGTTGTGTGTCCTCTTCTGTTCATAATGAAGAGTATTCGCCCTTTCTTTTGCAGCGATCTTCGAGCCTTGTCGATCACTGCTGTCGAAAGGTAAGCACCGCGCTTTTTGCCGAACCGCAAATCAGCGCTCCTGATCACCGGTGTCAGTGCCTTTGTTTGCATTCTGATAAGGTTATATTTTCCCGACTGTGCGTTGAACCAGCTCTCCATAGACGGTGCAGGTGACATAAGGATTACAGGGATCTTTTCCAGGAAACCCCTCATGACTGCAATGTCCCGGACATTGAGCCTAATCCCCTCCTCAAGCTTGTATGACGATGCATGTTCGTGGATCACCATGATAAGTGACAAGTTTTTCAAGGGAGCGAAAAGGGCTATTCTGGTGCCGATGATAAGATCATGCTTTCCGGCAATGATGCCATCGATGGTTTCTGAACGTCTGCCTGCTGCCATATCGCTGTGGAACAGGCAAGCCCTTTCTCCGTGTTCGTTTCTGACAGCCTGGTAGAACAATTCTGCCTGAGCTATCTCGGGAAAAAGAATAATGACATTGCTGTGGAACCTGAGCATTGATGCAGCCACTGAGTATTCATGGATAGCAGAAGGGGTATACATGAGTGATGTCCGGTAGTCCTTCTTCTTAATGGCAGATTGCAGTTCAGTCAGATCATCATCTGTTAGGTCGAGCAATGCCGCCATTTCTGCAGGAAAGGATGCTTCGGATTTTCTGCGTTTCGTTTTTGTGAATATTTCTTTTGGAAATGCCTGTTTCAGGACAAGGCCTTCAGGAGCAAGATAGTATTCGGACATCCATCTGATCAGTCTCAGAAAGGCTTGACTGAAAACCGGCGTATCACCATGAATCTGGGCGATATCCTTAAGACTTGTGGCAGGGGGAGTTGTATTTCTTTGATAAATGATCCCCGTAGCCATACTCTTCTTGAGCGGAGCAGAAACGATCATTCCGGGTTCTGCAATATGACTCAGGCTGTCAGGGCAGCGGTATGTGAGCGGCCCCAGGTTAATGGGGAATATGATATCAAAGCACGTCATTCTGAACAGACACTCAATTGGCAGTCTACGTGCAGCGTTCAGGCCGTGCCTGTTACGCCTTTATAAAAGAGCAGCAGTAGTCACTGATAGTCTTCACCTTCATCGTGAACTTGGCATTCGCCGGCACCTCAAAAGATTCCCCGCCCTTAATAGGCTGCCATGCGGTCTGACCGGGCAAAAGCAGATCAAGTTCCCCTGAAAGGATCTCCATGATCTCTTTGTCTCCGGTATTGAACTCATACTCGCCGGGCAGCATGACGCCAAGGGTTTTCTTTGAGCCATCACTGAATATGACGGTTCTGCTTGTTACGCTACCGTTAAAATATATGTTTGCTTTTTTTACGATTGATACATTCTTGAACTCGGACATAGAGCCACCTCGTATGGATTTAATGTGTGCCGGCAACGCAGACGAACGTATCTTACCAGATGCGGAATGAGCGAGTAAATCAGGGACGGTTTCAGGCGTAGTAATATAATGAGCCGGGCTGAGCAGTTAATTCCAGTTTTCTCTCCATCTCCTGAAAGTAATTAGTCGCCGCATCATGGTATAATTACAAATATTTTTTTGGGGAGGTTGCTATGGCGAGGCGCGCAGGAGCATTTAAAAGCGAGAAGAGAAAGAAAGAAGTAAAGAGGCAAAAGAAGCAGGAAGAAAAGAGATTGAGGCGGAGCGGCCTGCTGAAGCCATCAGGAGAGAGTGAGAATCCTGAAGGAATAGATCCTGAAGCACCGCTTTCCGAAGATGCTGTTGAAGGGACTGAAGAAGGGCAGGACGAGGGACAGGAAGAAGAATCTGAAGCAGGCAAGGTGGAAGAAAAAAGCGCGTAGGATGCCTGCATGATCGTTGTCTGGATTTTGGCAGGTTTTTTCATCCTGTTGTCCATTTGGGGCATCTGTATTTATAACAGGCTTGTCACCATGAAAAATGATGTGAGAAATGCCTGGGGGCAGATAGACGTACAGCTAAAGCGCAGATATGATCTCATACCGAATCTTGTGGCTGCAGTCCGGGGATATATGGAGCATGAGAAACAGGTCATTGAGAATGTCGTGAAAGCGCGAAAATTAGCGCTGTCAGTTGCGAGAGTGAAGGATAGGGCCTTTGCTGAGGCTGGACTCTCGCAAGAGTTGAATGGACTTTTTGCTGTTATGGAAGCCTATCCTGATTTGAAAGCCAATCAGAATGTCATGCATCTTCAGGAAGAGCTTGTTTCAACCGAAAATCGCATAGCCTTTGCCCGCCAGCTTTATAATGATCTCGTGGCCAATTATAGGACAGCGCTTGAGGTCTTTCCTGATAACCTTGTTGCATCTGCCTTCACCTTTCATTCTTATGAATATTTTTCAACAGATCCAGGGGATAGGCATCTGCCTAACGTCTCTGCTGTTTCATAAGACCTGATTACACGAATTGGTTTAGCCCATGCCGATCACGTTCATTGATATCGAAAGAGAGAAAAGCTCGCGCATAGCTTTTCTCTTTATCTTTCTGATCGTCCTTTACTTTCTCGTAACCCTTTCGGTCTATCTTGGCGTATCCTTCTTCTTTCTTCCTCTGCTGTTCGCGAGAGGGCTCTCATTATCCTCAATCGGGGTGCTATTCTTCTTCTCCCTTTCCATTGCGGGTTGTCATTTCTGGTTTTCCTCAACTAATGTGATCGAAACCATCAGGAGAAACCTTGCAGCACAATCTCCCGATTCGAAGGACGATAGGCATAAGAGACTTCTGAATATTATGAAAGAGATAGAAATAGCCTCAGGCAACAGGAAGAAGATACAATGCCTTGTGATTCCCAGTCTTTCCATGAACGCTCTTGCGGCGGATGATCTGAGGGGTGAGGCAGTAATAGCCATAACTGAAGGCCTGGTTTCCCGCTTGAACCGGGACCAGCTGGAGGCGGTTATTGCTCACGAGGCATATCACATTCTTTCGGGCGACTGCAGATCAACAACCCTGGCCACAAGTCTCTTCGGCATGTATATCACGTTTCTTGAGAAGATGCAGTCACTTTCAGATGACGACAGGAGAGGCGGCCTTGAGCCTTCTTTCCTGCCGCTGTGGCTGCTTCTGAAATTAAGCGATGTGCTGAGCACGTTCATTTCCCGTGAGCGTGAATATCGAGCAGACGCTGCGTCCGTGCGTATGACCAGAAATCCTCTTGCCATGGCAGAGGCGCTCCATCTGCTCTCAAGAAACTGGACAGGGGGCGGCATGATCAGTACCGGCCTTGAGATGCTCTGTATCGTGAATCCTGTTGCGACTGTTCTGGATGAGACAGAGGGCTGGTGGGCTGACCTTATGTCCACTCACCCGCCGATCATGAAGCGTATAAGCATACTTCTGAGAATGGCTCATACAAACCTGACGTTGTTTGAGAAGGGGCAGGGGGAGAAAGTAGTTATTGATCAAACGCCGGATACTGAGATGAATAGGGGAATGTTGTCTTCTCTTTCCTGTCCTGTATGTAAGCAGGCGCTTTATGATGTGGCCTATGAAGGCACGACCGTACATCGGTGTCATGCATGCGGCGGTATTCTTGTGGAAAATACCAGAATCGTGCGAATCATTGCCAGAAGAGAACAACCCTGCACGCAGCGGGTTCAGGCACTTGCTCGTGCAGTGCTTGCAGACAATCAGCGGGCCTCTGCCATAAGACATCTGAAGAAAACTGAACAGAGGTCCATGCGAGGTTACAACTGTTCGAAATGCGGGAATGTCATGTTCAGGACGTTCTATAGCGGTGCGTATCTGATCGAGATCGACCGCTGCAATGTCTGCGGCCTGACCTGGTTTGATGTGGATGAACTTGAGATGCTCCAGTGCCTGATAGAAAACAGGATTTCTGTGCCGATCGAAAGCGTTTCGATTCTTCAAGATTCATGAAGGATATTGCTCTTTTTACTGATGTGAGCGTTGATCCGGATCTCAGAGTCGGCGTGGGTGTGCATCTTGCCATGCCGATGCAACTTCTTGAGACTTCTTCTTTCCACATTGACAATACTGAGGCTGCAGCCCGTATAAAGGTGCGACGATTTGAAGACACTACATCCACAAAACTCGAACTGCAGACCGTCTTGTGGGCGATTCAGGAGCAGAGAAAAGGAATTAAGGGAAAACTCCGCGTATTTACCGATTCACAGTCTGTTTCAGGTTTGTTCAAGCGAAGGGCGCGACTGGTTGCTGAAGATTTTCTTTCCAGAAGGTCAGGGCGGCCATTGAAGAATGCTTCTCTTTACCGATCATTTTTCGAACTTCACGATACTTTAGATTTTGAGATTATCAAGGTAGAGGGCCATACCAAGGCCAGAGCCCGTGACACGGTAAGCCGTATTTTCGCCATCGTTGATAAGAAAGCAAGAAAAGCATTAAGACTGTGGATGCATGAACTCGCAGATTCTGCAGAAGGGGTTGCTCAAGAAGTGCATAACGAGAACTGGTGCGTTTATGTGCTCAAATGTCGGAATAACGCATTGTATACTGGCATGACGAATAATCTTGAGAGAAGACTAACAGCACATGATCAGGGAAGAGGTAGTAAATATGTGAGAGCATGGAAACCTTTTGAGCTTGTTAAGACCATACCCTGTAAAAATGCAGGACAGGCGAGGCGACTTGAGTGCGAGCTGAAAAAACTTACACGAAAAGAAAAGATCGATGCGCTCGGACTTATCATGGAGCCTATAACATGCGCGCGGCGCCTTCGCCAAACTTGAGGGCAGCAAAGCCGATAATAACACTGAGAGCGACATTCAGCGATGCGATGAACCATTCGCCGTCCCTTAGAAGTGCTCCTGTCTCGTATTCAAAGGTGGAAAAGGTGGTGTAAGCGCCGAGGAAGCCGATTACAAAGAACATCCTCCATTGAGGGTTGAGCATGAGTCTCTCTGTGAAGAGCGCCATTAGAAAGCCGATAAGAAAGCTGCCGCTTATATTAATGAAGAAAGTGCCGAGGGGGAATGACCTGCCCCATTTCTGACCGATCCAGAGACCTATGGCGTAGCGTGCAACTGCACCGAGAAAACCGCCGAGACCTATAACCATAAAGTTCTGCATAGCCGTGGAATTATATTACCCTATTTGCACAGTTAAAACTAAGACACCTGCGGCATACGTCGCAGGTGTCTTAGTTTACTGGCTTAAAATAAAAATTGTTTAACTTGCAGGTTCAGTTGCTGCCTTTTCCTGTTCCTCGGATGCCGAGATAAGTCTCTTCCCGCCTATGAAACGCTTGACGTAGTAAGGTGTTTCGAGATTGTCGATAGTGACTTTTTTGCCCTTGGATGAAGCATGGATGAAAAGATTGTTGCCAAGATAGATGCCGACATGGGATGGGAACGATGCATAGGTTCTGAAGAAAACAAGGTCGCCGACCGAAAGCTCTTCCTTTACGATCTCTTCGCCCTCCTTGAACTGCTCGCGGGCTGTTCTCGGAAGGTTGACTCCCATCAAGCCATAGACCTTCTTTACATAGCTTGAGCAGTCAATACCGAGAATGGTGTTACCGCCGAACTTGTAAGGTATGTTCAGCAGCTTCTTTGCAAAGGTGACCAGTTTGTCAGGTGAGGTCTTTTCAGCAAACTCTGGAGACTCAGGGACCTTCTTTAACTCATCTTCGATATTCTTTGCCATGATTACGTATTTCTGGTCTACATTGACAATTTCAGGTTTTTCCTCAAGAAAAAGTTTCTGTCCTACCTTGAGAGCAGGGGAGGACATCTCGTTTATTTCCATGAGGTCATCAGAATCCATATCGAACTTCTTTGCTATCTGCCAGAGGTTGTCACCCTTTTTGACAGTATAGGTCTTGGGGCCGGACAGTGCCACGAGGAGCTTCTGGCCGGCTTTGAGTTTCACTGAATGCAGGGCATTCAGGCCCTTGACGTCTGATTCGGATACATGATACTTCCGGGCGATTGACCTGAGGGTATCGCCCTTCCTTACTACATGATACTTGTTGCTGTCAGCGGCTGTTTTTACAGGCTGAATGTTTTCCCTTTCTGTTTTTTCCTGTTTTGATAGCCTCGACGGTGCGGCTGTCTCGGCCTTTGCTATCCTTGATGCTGTTCTTGCTGATGCTGCGGTTGCAGCTTTGTCCTTTCTTGTTTCTTTCTTTGCTAATTTGTGAGACTTATTCTGCGCCGGGATTATGATCTTCGAACCAAGTTTCAGATTTGCTGCATTGACCTTGTTCACGCGCTCTATGTCCCTTACGGTTACATGATGCTTTTTTGCAATATCGTGAAGATTATCACCCTTTTTTATCGTATAGGTAGATTTTGCCGACGCCCCTGTGACAAAAAGAAACAGGGTGAATAGTGTAAATACTATCGATATTCTTTTCATCATGCCGCTTCCTCCCGCGTAAGTTCCCTAAGTGTAGGGAGTTCGGTTAGGTCCTTCAGCCCGAAATACTGAAGGAATTCCTTGGTCGTTCCGTAAAGCATAGGCTTTCCCGGAGCTTCCTTTTGGCCAACGATCTTAATGAGTCTCTTGTCAAGCAGGCTCTTCATGACACCGTCTGAGTTTACTCCTCGAATCTGCTCAACCTCTGCCTTTATGAGAGGCTGTTTGTATGCAACGATTGCAAGGGTTTCAAGTGCAGGCATGGAAAGCTTGTTCGATGCTGCAGTGTTCGTGAACTTGCGCAGAAGCTTTGCATACAGAGGATTCGTCACCATCTGATAGCCCTCTGCGATCTCCATGATGATAATCCCACGGTCACGCTCTTTATACTCGGCAATAAGCTCATCTACGGTCTGCTTGATATCTGCCTCAGGCATGTCCATAGCACTCTTTAGTGAGGCAAGTGCTACCGGCTCTCCGGAGACAAAAAGCATTGCCTCGATAAGTGATGTCTTTTCCTTGTCAGCCATAAACGTGGGTTAATTATAGCAAAAAGTGAAATAAAATTCATCAAAACTGAGGATTTCGCCATTATGCTGACCAGAATCTTGTAAATTATTTTGAAACAGGTTACTATTTTTGTGTAGTAATTATATTTCTAATATGAAGAGGTGAATTATGGGAAAGTGGAGATGCACTATTTGCGGTTATGTATATGATCTAGAGTTTGGTGATGCTGATGGCGGCATTGCCCCTGGCACGAAGTTCGAGGATATTCCTGAGGGCTGGGCTTGTCCTGTCTGCGGCGCAACAAAAGATTCTTTCGAGCAGGTCTAGTCTCTGCTGCAGGTTTATTCCTAAATAGCTGACAACATGTGAACAAAAGAAAACTCTGCTATTCATTAGCAGAGTTTTCTTTTGTTGCAAGCAGTTAGATATATTTACTTGGAAACTACTTTAGGTTTAAAACGTCCTGCATGTCGTAAAGGCCTGCTGGTTTTCCAGACAACCACATGGCTGCTCTGAGTGCACCCCGTGCAAAGGTATCTCTGCTTGAAGCCTTGTGCGTTATCTCGATCCTCTCGCCCAGTCCTCCGAAAAGAACCGTATGCTCTCCCACAATATCGCCGGCTCTGACAGTCTGGATGCCTATCTCTTTCCTGGTTCTCTGTCCGATGATACCGTGCCTTGCATAGACCCCGACCTCGTCGAGATTCCTGTTAACAGCATCTGCTATGACCTGAGCCATTTTCAGTGCCGTGCCGCTCGGCGCATCCTTTTTCAGTCTGTGATGCGCTTCAACGATCTCGATGTCATAATCATCTCCGAGCACCCGGGCAACATCCTGCAGAACTTTAAGCAGGAGATTTACGCCAAGGCTCATATTCGATGCCATCACGCAGGGAATCTTTCTGATCATGGGTTCGATCTGCTTCATGTCATCCTTTGAAAGGCCGGTGGTGCCGATAATCATAGCCTTTCCCTTTCGGGCAGCTATCTCCAGGTTTTTCACGGTTGATTCAATTGAAGTGAAATCAATAATGATATCACATGCATCCATGACCTTTTCCATGCTGTCCTGAAGCGTTACGCCTGTCTCGCCAATGCCGATTATGGGGCCGATGTCTTTGCCGATCTCTTTATGTCCTGTCCTTTCACATGCTCCAGCGAGCTGAAGCCCTTCATATTCCCTGCAAAGGGCGGCGATCCTGCTTCCCATCTTCCCTGCTGCTCCTGCTACAGCAATCTTTATCATGCTTCCTCCTGTCTGTCATCCAGTTCGTTTTCGTCTTCCTCTTCCTCTTTTTTCCCTTCCACGCGATACTCTTCAGCCGCCCAGGCACCCAAGTCAATTGTCTTACACCGGGCCGAACAGAAAGGCCGGTAGGGGTTCTCCTCCCAGGTCGTTGTTTTCTTGCATATGCGACAGGTTATCTGCATATCAGGCCCGGGCTACATTTTGTATCGAGTCCTGTTCTTTTTTCAACAGGTTTTTTATCAGGATATCTGCGACAAGACCATTAGCAAAACCGGTCATTGTTCCAATGAGTAAAATGACAGGGCTGATAAGCAACACTGCCTCAATTCTCCGGATGAAGAGCAGATACGCGAAAAAGAGCTGGGCTGCATTATGAAAAAGAGCCCCGATGAGGCTGAGGCCGACCGGACCAAAGATATTCCTGTTGATACTGAACATAGCCCCCATGGCAATCGTTCCTGCAAGACCTCCGCCAAGACTCAGAATGAAAGAAGGCCCTAAAAACGTACCTGAGAAGATTGATCCAAGCATGACTCTGATGAGTGTGATCATCAGTGCAGTCCTGAAGCCGAATATGACCAGGGCTGTAAGGGTTATGATATTTGAGATCCCAAACCTGAGCCAGGGCAAAGGACTTGGTAGCATTGCTTCGAATCCGTGCAAGGCCAGCGCATAGGCCGACAGGATAGCGATTCGGTACTTATCCTGTAATTCCATCAATATCTTTTTTCGTTCCGCTGCCGACGAACACAACAATATGATTTGGCAGGCAGACGATCGTGCCTTTAGAGATCCATCCCTGTTTGATGCATGTCTGGTTGGTGCAATCTGCATCTTTCATGCGCACGTTGTTGTCCCTTATTTCGAGAACGGTCCGGCCTTGTGTTCCCTCGATCACAATTTCAGTGTTGGCATCAAGGGGAAGGGTATAAACCGGCTTGCCGTTCAGTTCTACTACAACATCTGATCCCAGGGAAAAGGCTTCCCGTGTGTACACAAGTCCTGCAATTGAGGCAATGATCAGGAGCAGGAAAAGGGCCCTGTCTGCTATTGTCGTGCTCCTAATGGCTTTTTTCAAGAGTGATCATTTCCTTTATGGCATCGGTCATATGGATCGTTCCGCTCGTGTCGATGATCAGTGCATCCATGCCCATTTCTTTGACCAGCTTCATTCCTTTTTCAACACCAAGAATAAACACTGCTGTGGAAAATGCATCTGTGTTGACTGCTTTGTCCGTGACAATGCTGACGCTCCTGCAACCGGATGCAGGCATTCCGGTCTTCGGATCAAGAAGATGATGGTATCGCCTGTCTTCAGAAATAAAATACCGCTCATAATCTCCGGATGTGGAGATCGCCTTGTCGCTGAGCCGAATCTTTGCCATGATCTCGTCGTCTTTTCCAGTTTGCCGAGGATTCTTTATGCCTATTGTCCACGGACTTTTATCCGGTTTTGTGCCGAAGGTCCTGATGTCGCCGGCTATCGCTACAAGGCCAGACACGATACCCTCTTTTCTCAGTGACTCAACCGCGAGGTCTGCTGCATATCCCTTTGCAATGCCGCCGAGATCAAGCATCATGCCTTTCCGTTTGAGAAAAACAGTGGCGTCAGCTCTGACGATAAGTATATCTTTGTAGTTCACAAGAGGTAAAGCCTGCGTGATCTCTCTATCTGAAGGTTTCTTCTTATGCAGAAAATCCCAAAGTTTAACGACCGGACCGATCGTGGGATCGAAAGCTCCCCCTGACTTATCAGCTGCAAAGATTGCTTTTTCGATGACATCCAGAGTTTCCGGGGAGACCTTAACCCCACGAAGGCCTGCGTTCCTGTTTATTTCGGTCAACTCACTTTTATCTGAATAGAAGTTTATGAGATCGCCAAATCTGCCAATCTCGGCAAAGGTCTTTTCTATTGCCTTTTCCGCAGTGTCCTTTGAGCCGGCAACTACTGTGATACTCACGATAGTGTCCATGAGCGGCATGGTTTTCTTAAAGACAGACTCCTTTCCGAATGAACAGGAAAGGGTTGTTGTCAGGAGAAAAAGAACAATCAGGATGATATTTCGAAATGTATTCATGGTTATTCTCCCTATCTGCCTAAAGACCTACAGACTATCTACTTGCATATGTATCGTTAATTTTAGATCAAAGTCATAAGCGAAGAAAAGGCTAATGGGCGGCAAGACGTTCTGCCAGAAACTTCCCGGTATAGGACGCCGGGTTTTTGCTCACTTCTTCGGGTGTTCCCGCTGCCAGGACTTCTCCGCCCTGGTCTCCGCCTTCAGGGCCGAGGTCAATGATAAAGTCAGCGGACTTGATGATATCAAGATTGTGCTCTATCACCACAACAGTGTTGCCTCTGTTAACGAGCATGGTGATGACATCGAGCAGTCGCTGTATATCAATGAAATGGAGGCCTGTTGTCGGTTCGTCGAGGATATAAAGGGTGTTGCCTGTTGCTCTTTTACCGAGTTCCTTTGAGAGCCGTATCCTTTGAGACTCGCCGCCTGACAGTGTTGTTGCAGACTGGCCTAACTGAATATATCCGAGTCCAATCTCTTCGAGCATTTCGAGCTTCCTGCGCAGCAGCGGGATGTTTTCAAAGAATATCAGTGCATCAGATACGGTCATATCAAGCACTTCCGCTATGTTCTTGTTTTTGTATCTGATCTCGAGAGTTTCGTCATTATACCGTTCACCTTTACATTTTTCACACTGCACGTATACATCGGGAAGGAAGTGCATCTCGACTTTAATGAGGCCGTTGCCGCGGCATGACTCACATCTGCCTCCCTCAACATTGAAGCTGAAACGCGAAGCTGAATACCCCCGCTTTTTCGCTTCAGGCGACAGTGCAAAGATATCTCTCATCAAACTAAAGAAGCCTGTGTATGTTGCCGGATTGGAGCGTGGTGTCCTGCCGATTGGCGATTGATCAACGCTTATCACCTTATCTATCCTTTCAAGACCGGAGATCTTCTTGTGCGCACCTGCAGCGCGGACCTTGATCAGTCCTTTGGAAAAGACCTTTTCAGCAGCTCTCTGCAGAATATCAAAAACAAGGGTGCTCTTGCCCGAGCCTGAAACGCCGGTAACGCAGGTGAAGGTTTTGAGCGGAATACTGATGTCTATATCTTTCAGGTTGTGTTCTGTTGCACCGTGGATGACAATGAACTCGGTTGCCTTCCTTCTCTCTGATGGTGTCTCGATCTTCATCTGTCCGCTCAGATATTTGCCGGTGAGCGAGTTACTGTTATGCACTATTTCGGCAGGGGTGCCCTCTGCAACGACCCATCCTCCGTGAGTTCCTGCACCGGGTCCCATGTCAACGATATGGTCTGCCCACCTGATCGTCTCTTCGTCATGTTCTACGACAATGACGGTGTTGCCGGCATTCTTCACAGCGCTGAGGCTTTCAAGGAGCTTTGCGCAGTCCCTCGGATGGAGCCCAATGCTCGGCTCATCCAGGACGTACAGAACGCCGGTAAGGGATGAGCCCATCTGTGTTGCCAGGCGTACGCGCTGAGATTCACCTCCTGAAAGGGTTAATGAAGGTCTGTCGAGGGTGAGGTAACCGATGCCAACCCTTGAGAGGAAGAACAGTCTGTCATTGAGCTCTTTCAGTATCCTTAACGCAATGGTCTTTTCTCTTTCACTAAACTTCACGCTCCTCAGAAATGCTAAGGCCTGATCCACAGACATCCTGCTGAACTCACCGATATTGAGACCATGGAATCTGACGCTCAGGGATTCTTTCTTCAGCCTGAGACCGTGGCACTCCCTGCAGAGCTTTTGATCGTCCAGGTCCAGAGCCTCTTCCAGGATGTTCTCAAAGCCGAGGCCGTTGCAGCTCGGACATGCACCTGCCGAGCTGTTAAAGGAGAAGAAACGCGGGACAATATCCGGATAGCTGATGCCGCATTTGGGGCAGGCTGCTGCCTTTGAAAAGAGGATATCCTTATTCTTATCGATCAGATTTACGACGAGTGAGTCCGTGTATTTGAAGGCAGTCTCAACAGAATCGTTGATCTGACGCTCAATGCCTTTTTTGACGATCAGCCGATCAATAACGATCTCAATGGTGTGGCGTTTCTGTTTTGCGAGAATAATGTTCTGAGTCAGGTCTTTCATGTCGCCGTCAATGCGAGCCCGTACGAATCCCTCGCTGCGCATCTCCTGCAGTTCCTTGCGGTAGTTTCCCTTCCTGTCCCTGATAATGGGCGAAAGGATCTGGATCCTGGTCCCTTCCGGAAAAGAAAGAACAGCATGGATGATATTCTCTGCCTCCTGGGTTGATATTTCGACATTGCATTTGTAGCAGAAGGCAGTGCCAAGCCTGGTGTAGAGTACCCGAAGATAGTCATAGATCTCGGTTATGGTGCCGAGCGTTGACCGCGGGCTTCTGTTTACGGTTTTTTGGTCTATGGCAACAGACGGGGAAAGGCCCTCAATGGAATCGACATCCGGTTTCTGCATCTGCACCAGGAACTGCCGGGAATAGGGCGAGAGGCTCTCAACATATCTCCTCTGGCCCTCTGCATAAATTGTATCAATGGCAAGAGAGGACTTGCCCGAACCCGAAGGCCCGGTAATGACTGTTATGGCATCTCTTGGAATCGAGAGCTCAAGATTCTTGAGGTTATGCTCCCGTGCGCCCTTGATATGAATGTTAGTCTGCATGGTTTAACATTTAGTATAACTCAAATGTCAGGAAGGATAGCTGTAATTACGGCAGGCAGAAATGCCGCAAAAAATCTGCAATGACAACATGATTTTATTTATGCTCACGTAAACGCAGGTGTTATGTACAGAGCTATTTATAAAACATGTTGGCTGGTATGGATAAAGGGCCTGAAGGTGTTGCAGGCAGCTCTTTTACGCCCTTCCTGCCTGCCGCTGCCGTATGGCTTTATGCAATAAATAAGGTTTATAATGACACATGAGCGCAGTACTTCAAAAAGTCTCCCTTTATCTTAAAATGATCAAGTTTTCCCACTCGATCTTTGCACTCCCGTTTGCCTTTACTGCTGCGCTAATTGCAGCATCAGGGATACCTTCCCTGAGTCAAATCCTCTGGATCAGCGTTGCCATGATAGGTGCGCGTTCCGGTGCCATGGGGCTGAACAGGATCATTGATCGAAAGATAGACAAGGATAATCCCCGTACCGCAGGCAGAGAGATTCCGCAAGGCCTCATAAAGGTTTCCGAGGCCGTCGGCTTCGTCATATTATCTTTTGGATGTATGTTAATAGCTGCCTTCATGCTTAATCCCCTCTGCTTGATATTGTCACCCATTGCCATCGGTGTTCTTTTCCTCTACTCCTTTACGAAGAGATTCACGTGGGCAGCTCACTTTGTTCTTGGGTTGGCCATTTCTGCTGCTCCCCTTGGTGCCTGGGTTGCTATTAAAGGTACCTTCGACCCTGCGGTTCTTCCACTTGCAGCCGCGGTAATATTCTGGCTTGCAGGCTTTGATGTGCTCTATGCACTTCAGGACTTGGAATTTGACAGGCAGTATGGTCTTTTTTCGATTCCACGTAAGTTCGGCGTTGGCAGATCGCTTTTACTTGCACGAGTATTTCATGCGATAGCGTTTGGGCTTCTTATCCTGAATGGTGCTCTATTCCGGCTGGGTATGGCCTACTGGGCAGGCATGATCATTATAGCCTGCCTGTTTCTCTATGAGCATTCACTTGTCAGCAGCAATGATCTAAGCAAGCTGGACATGGCATTCTTTAATATGAATGGATATATCAGCATGACGGTATTTCTGTTCACTCTTGCGGACTTTCTGATATGAAGAGATATGTCTTTGCCATAAGCGGCGCCTCAGGCTCTATCATTGGCATCAGGGTCCTACGCGAGCTTGTCAGAACGTCAGAGGTTTATCTGATCATTTCGTCTGCGTCGTTTTCAATGGTAAAGGATGAAGCTGGTATTGATTGGCAGGCTGGTTCTGATGGGGCAATTGAGAAGAAAATACGTGCTTCTCTCGGTTCAAAAAAGATTCACTACTGCAATGAGCAGAATATGGCTGCTCCCATATCCAGCGGTTCGTTCAAGCATGACGGTATGTTCATTGTTCCCTGCTCCATGAAGACTCTGTCAGGGGTTGCACAGGGGTATACAGAAAATCTCGTCCAGCGTGCAGCTGATGTGACAATAAAGGAGGGAAGGCCACTGCTGCTCTCACCCCGTGAGATGCCGTTCAGTGCGATCCATCTTGAGAATATGCTCAAACTCGCCCGCATCGGAGTGAAGATAGCACCTCCGGTCCCCGGTTTTTACAACTCACCACGCACAATCGATGATATGGTTGATTTTATGGCAGGCAAGATCCTCGATGCCATGGCTATTGACCACAATATTTACAAGCGCTGGAAGTAGTAGATAGTCTCTTTAGAATTTTCATTCATGCTTTATAGCTGCATCGCATTTCTATGATTTATCTCATAGTCTTTTTTCTCAGGACTGGTAAAATATAAGCATGTTCAAGGAAGGATGCCCAGGAAGCGCAGAGATACGAAGCCCGTCTCCGGAGGATATCACCTGTTTCTGGTGCGATGCCAAAAACGAGATATGGTCGGACGAGTCTGAGATGAAATGCAAGAATTGCGGCAAGCAGATAACGCGTGATATGAAGCCTTCCTGCATTATGTGGTGCCCGGCAGCAAAAGAATGTGTGGGGGTGGAGAAATACGAAAGGCTTATGAAGGCGATGACAAAATAATAAGGTCTCTTGCGTATAATGAAGAAAAAACAAAGCCCCTTCAGATACTGAAGGGGCTTTGTTTTTCGTTTATATGGACGAATGTTAGGCCGCTGTTACATTAACTGCCTTTGGACCCTTGGGACCGTCAGCAACCTCAAAGTTTACTTCCTGTCCCTCTGCAAGGGTTTTAAAGCCGTTGGACTGGATCTCTGAAAAATGCACAAAAACATCCACTCCATTCTCACCGGTGATGAACCCGAAACCCTTTGACTCGTTGAACCACTTTACTTTTCCTTTCTGCATGCTGCTTGTTCCTCCTGAAATAATTTTTAGGCCCCGCAGTTATTGAAATAACATCCGAAACCTGTGCTGAATTATCGCACATGATTTTTGAAGAAATCAAGCGTAATCAGCCTAAATATGCTCTGCTCTGTCAACCATGAGACGCGAGATATTTTTTGCAAAAAGAGCAGCATCCTTTGGCTTCATACCGGAAAGCAGAAGTGCCTGGTCAAGGAGAAGCGACGCATATTCGCCAAGAACTGGTGCGCTGCTGTCCTTTTCATATATGCGGTTCATGGCAGCAAATATCGGGTGCGAAGGATTGATCTCCAGGACCTTCTTATGCTCAGGCACTTCCTGGCCCATTGCCTTCAGCATTTTTTCCATGCGCGGATCAAGATCGCCTTCGTCACCGACCAGACAGCAGGGAGAATCCTTAAGCCTCCCTGAGAGGCGAACGTCCTTTACATCCTCTTTTAGTTCTGCCTTGATAAAATCCATGAGTTTTCCCAGGCGCTTCTTTTCCTCTTCATGATCGGCTGTCTTATCAAGGCTTATGTCACCCTTGAGCACGGACTTAAACTTCTTACCCTTGTATTCAAAGCCGCTGAAGATAAAATCATCAATATCATCAGCCATGAAGAGCACCTCATAACCTTTATCTGCAAAGACCTCAAGGTAGGGAGAGGCCTTCATTTCCTGCAATGAGGGGCCTGTTATGAAGTAGATCTCGCTCTGGCCTTCCTGCATGGCTGATACATATTCGTCCAGTGTCCTCAGCTTGTCGCCTTCTGTTTTTGTGGAACTGAACAGGAGGAGATCAGCAATGGTTTCCTTCTTTGAGAAATCGAGGTGCAGACCTTCTTTCAGAATCCTGCCGAACTCTTGGTAGAACTTCAGAAATGTTTCATTGTTGTCCTGTTTCATTTCAGCAAGCGTGTCCAACACTTTCTTCGTGATATTGTTCTTTATGACCGTGATCTGGCGGTTGTTCTGAAGGATCTCGCGCGACACATTGAGCGGCAGATCAGACGAATCAACGACGCCCTTTACGAACCGGAGGTAGGGCGGAATAAGTTCCTCACAGTGGTCCATGATCTGTACCTTTCTGACATAAAGGGCTGGGCCCATCTTGAACTCTTTGTAAAAGATGTCGAGCGGGGCATGAGCCGGCAGATAGAGCAGGCAGGTGAACTCTGACGTGCCTTCCGCTTTATAGTGGATGACCTTGAGTGGATCAGAGAAGTCGTGGGAAAGGTGTTTGTAGAATTCGCTGTGCTCACTCTCCGCGATCTCGGCCTTGTCCCTGAGCCAGATTGCCTTGCCAGTATTGATCTGCTCTTCTTTTTTTACTTTTACCTTCAGGGTCTTGTCGAGGGCTGATTCTTCTTCTCGTTCAATTTCGAGCATGATGGGATACTCGATGTAATCAGAGTATTTCCGCACAACATCTCTGATCTGCCATTCATCCAGGTATGATTTTTCGTCCTGCTTAATATGCAGGATAACATCTGTGCCTGGTGTCTCCTTGACAAACTCCTCGATGGTGAATGTGCCGTCAGCAGTGGATTCCCATTTGATGCCGGTCTTATCCTTTGATCCTGCCTTCCTCGAAAGCAACGAGACCCGATCACTTATCATGTACGAAGAGTAGAAGCCGACGCCGAACTGGCCGATCAGGTCAGGGCTGTCTTTCACTGCCTTTTCCTTGAGGGTTTTGAGGAATTCCTTGGTGCCTGAGTGGGCTATGGTTCCAAGGGCTTTGATTGCCTCATCTTTGGTCATGCCTATACCGTTGTCACTGATCGTAAGGGTCGCGGCATCCTTGTCAGCAGATATCCTGATCTTCCACTCCCCTTTCTGCTCGATAATATCAGAATCGGTTAGCGCCTCATATCGTGCCTTATCTATGGCATCAGAAGCATTGGAGAGGAGTTCTCTTATGCTTATCTCCTTATGGGAATACAATGAGTGGATCATGAGATCCAGAAGCTGGTTAACCTCGGTCTTAAATTCGAATTTCTCTGTTGTCATCTGTTCTAACCTCTTTTTATGCATTTATTAGCACTCTACGCGTCAGAGTGCTAACTTATTTATATTACAAAGTAATTTGTCGTGTCAACCCTGAAATGCATCTTTGGATGATTTGACCTTGTCCTATGGTAAAATGCAAGTCCATGGTGGGCCGCAAAGATCAGTTTATTATTAAGGCAAAAGGCGTGCTCTGTTCAGCTCAGGAGTTCTGCTTCCTGAGAGTCAAGGACGGGGTCATCCAGACGATTTCGGATAATATGACGGATTCTCCCATCGATGAGATTATTGATCTCAGCGCCTTTACCATTTCTCCCTGTTTTTGTGATAACCATCTCCATTTTTCCGGTAAGTCAATACCCGAAGCAGAATCTGTTGGGGCTTTACTTCTCCGTTCAGGCATTGGCAAGGCATACGAAGGTGGTGACAAAGGGTCAGCAGGCCTCACTGTTAAAGAGCTCCTGAATGGTATGCCGAGAATTATGACATCAGGGTTTGCACTGTATAAGAAAGGTGGATATGGGAGTGCTCTCGGCAGAGGTGTCGCTCATGTAACGGAAGCTTTTGCCGCAATCGATGAACTCCATTCTATGTCAGTCGACTATATCAAGATCATTAATTCCGGCATATACGAGCCTGAGTCAGGACTTATATCGGCAGGCGGCTTTGAGGCCGCAGAGCTCGTGCGCATTGTGGATTACGCGCGTGAGAGAGGCCTTGCAGTCTATTGTCATGCGAATGGTGAAAAGGCAGTAAAAGAAGCAGTTGATGCAGGCGTTTCCGCCATCATCCACGGTTTGTATGCGTGCGATGATACATTCGCTGAAATGGCAGAGAAAAGGGTGGCATTCATTCCTACGGTGAGTGCCTTTCAGAGCCTTTTATCTATCGCAAAGACCGACGCTGCGAGGAAGAATATAGAGCAGATAGTAGATGCTCACCTGAGCGCTGTCAATAAGGCATTTGCCTCTAAAGTTCGTGTGCTTCCGGGAAGCGACTCAGGTCCGACGTTCATACCTTACGGCAGTTCATATAATGAGGAACTTAGGCTGCTTCTCAAGGCAGGTATCCCGTATGAAGAAGTGATACAATCAGCGACCACGGCAGCGATAACAACGGGCGCACAGGCAGATTTTGTAGTGCTTGAAGGTCTGTCGGTTAAGCACGTAGTTATCCGCGGACAATTTTTGCTGTAACCTGCGGCTGTCTCTACCAAAATATTCAATATATCTGTTGACATAATAGGTGCGCAAGATTGAAACTTAATGAAAGGAGATACATTATGAAAAAGAGCCTTTATTTGCTAATCGGACTACTCATGCTTACCGCTTCTCTTGCCTCTGCCGCGGCCTTCAATATTGTCAACGCGGATGATCTGAAGCGAATGGCGGATGCTAAGAAACAGATGGTCATAGTTGATACCCGCACTGAACAGGAGTTTGCGCAGGGTCATATTCCTGGGGCTATAAATATCCCGCCCGAGAAAGTGAGCAGTATAGATACGTTACTGCCGAAGAACAAGGCTGCCTCCGTTGTTTTCTATTGCCGCGGCGCCGGTTGAGGGCTCTCAAAGCAGGCTGCGGTCGCAGCCGAGAAGGCCGGATATACCAATATCCAGATTTTTCAGGGCGGTTATCCTGAATGGGTGGACAAGGGATACAAGACTGTCACAAAGTAGTCTTCACTATGGAGGATATCATGAGGCGTATTGTTATGCTGTTCGTTGTTGTTCTGCTGCTGTGTACTTTTGCCTATGCAGGTGAGATCCGCGCAGCCGGGCCATTTGTTCTTGCGGAAAGACAGGCAGGGGATGTAAAAGTTGTCATGTACATGACTACTTGGTGACCATACTGCAGAAAGGCCCGTGAGGACCTTAAGCAGTTGGGTGTAACCCTTATTGAATATGACATTGAAAAGGACGGGTCAAAGAAGACCGAAATGAAGAAGCTGACCAACGGATCGACCATGGTACCGGTAATTGATGTAGAAGGAATCGTCATTCGGGGATACTCGGCTGATGAAATAAGATACGCTGTCGAAAAAAAGAGAAAGGGGAGTCTGTAAACATGCTGCGGCTGCACGGTATCCTTGTTCTGCTCATCTGTGCAGTCGCATTTTCCCCATCCCGGGCTTTTTCAGTTAACAGCGGAGAAGCGGCGCCTGCATTTGAGCTTTCCGATCTGCAGGGCAGAAAGCATATCCTGCCAGATTATCTCGGGAAGATAGTAATGATAAACTTCTGGGCGAGTTGGTGCAGGGAATGCATTACAGAATTGCCTTCGCTGAATGCTCTCTATGTGAAGTACGGCAAACAGGGACTTGCAGTGCTTGGGGTGACTGTTGACCGGAGGCCTGAAGACGCTGCTGCTGCTGCAAAGAAGGCACATATAGCCTTTCCGATACTTCTTGATAGCAAGGGTGAGGTCTTTTTAAAAAAATATTCGGTCATCGGCCTGCCGACAACGATCATTGTTGACAGAAAGGGCATTGTCAGGGAGACTCTCATCGGCTCGCAGGATTTTCTTGAAAAAGAGCTGAAAGATAGGATCGCTTCTTTGCTGAAGGAGCAAAATGCACCTTAGCTGAGTTCAGCTCAAAGTCGATTAGTTTCTTTTAGGATCTATGCTAATTGCCATCTTTTCTTTTTCACAGACCGCTTGATATACATCATCGAACATGCTGTCCTCGTCTATTTCCTGCCATTCCGGGTGCAGCCTGTGGCGTGAAGCAATGATGTTCCGGTCCTTTTTGAAGAATACCGTAGTGATCTTCCTGTAACGACTCTGCACGCAGTCTATCTCGGAAAGATACCCGATATATTCCAGATCGCTACTGTTCTTTTTCATGGCTCGCAACTGCTGCTTTGCAGCATTGTAACTGTCTGAACCTTTTCGTGGTGCCAGATATATCCAGGCACTTACCGTATTTCTGTCAATGCGGGTAAGGGTCTTTTCATTGATATGCAGGTTCGCTCTGAGAGCTTTCCATCCTTCAGGTATAGCCGATGAAAAGGCCGGGACGACCAGAGTCAACTCCAGCAGGATCATCCAGACGAGAATCATTGCTGTTTTTTGAATCATCTTTTTACTCCCTTCAGTTACTTATTTTGATGACAACCAGTACAGATCTGGTCTTTAGTGAGTCGCAGTTTTTTGTATGAGTCAGCGCCGACTGCAGCAGAACTTTTCCGGATGATCCCTGCTTGATGCGGGTTATGACACGTTGAACAGGTTATCCTGCCTCTGTTAAGGAGTGGGAGCTCAACATCCTGTTCTTTTGACCGCTGTCTCATGAAGCCCAGTGTCTGACGCCGTGGTTTGACCTGAAAGTGACTGTTAAAAAAACTGCCTGGCATTGGTGGATGACATCTCCAACAGATGAACGCTACGTCAGCTCTGAAAGCAACCCTCGTGCGGGAGGTCTTCTGGTCAGGAACTGCTGTGTGACAGACGAGGCAAATCGGCCGATTGTTAACCTCCAGAATGCTTCCGTTGGCATCTGTCATGACATGAGGATTGAAATTAAGGTCCTGGTCAAGGGTATGGCATCGTGAGCATATCTCTCTTCGGTCTGCATAGGGTGCGCCGCGAAGGAGTTTGGCATTGGAAAGTCTGCTCGTTCCGTGAGCTTCATGGCAGGTCAGACATCTCACTTCGCCGTCAAAGAGGGGAAAGCGGCTGTCTATGTCTCTTCCAGGAACAAAGTATACGGGATGATGGTTTTCGTTGTAGTGGTGACAATCCATGCATACAGCTGACATGTCCAGACTGGGTGCAGTTGTCGATGCCTCATTATCTGACGGCGTTGACGAGCGGTGGCACATGATGCAATCTGTATGATACCGGTCAATAGGTTGTTGTGCCGCTTCAGTGATTGTAACGAACAAAAGAAGTGCTGTTGGAAGAATCAGAAAAAGAAAAGTCTGTCTTGTCCATCCATGATCTATTATTGTCATACGCTGCCTCCCCATATAAGGATTTGGTTGCGTGTTATGATTCGGGGCTATTGTTGCCTTTGAACATGAAATTGAGATGAACTGTGTGTGAGAACTATTTCATAAATAATTGCCTTAACCAAAAAGAGAGCTATATAATTGAAGCCTTGTATATGAACTCGATGGGAGATACGTATGTCTGAAGATAAAAAAGAACGCTGGCTTAATTATCTTGCACTTACTACTGTTATATTTGCGGTATGCGCCACGCTCTCGACATTCAAGGGAGGCGGCCATTCCACAAAGGCGGTGCTGAGCCAGACCATGGCGTCAGACCAGTGGGCCTATTATCAGTCAAAGAGCATTAAGGGCTATCTTTATGAACTCCAGAAGGAGAAACTTGATCTGGAACTGAAGACTCAGGGTGTAAGGGCGTCTCATCAGATGAAGGATGAGTTTGCGAAAAAGATTGCATCGTATGGAGAGAAGATAAAGAAATACGAAGGAGAGAAGGAGAAGATTCAGGCTGACGCAAAAGCCTATGAGGAGAAGAGGGACAGGGCTCAGAAGCACCAGCAGGCCTTTGGTGTTGCGGTCATCTTTCTGCAGATCGCGATTCTGCTCTCCTCTGTTGCAGCGCTTCTGAAGAAGAAGCTGCTCTGGATTGTGAGTCTCGGTGCCGGCGTAGTCGGCCTGTTCTATTTTGCAAACGGATTTCTCCTTTTTATAAGGTAACCTGAATGCAGAAGATCCATCTCAAGAGAACGAAACGGCTGCATAGCGGGCATCTCTGGGTATTTTCGAATGAACTGCATGAAAGCCCAAAGATGTATGCGCCGGGTTCGCTTGTCGAAGTATATGACATGCGGGATGAGTTTATTGGTATCGGGTATATCAATCCCAACAGTCTTATAGCAATCAGACTTCTCTCTCGTGAAAAGAGGAGCATTGACAGAGAATTTGTCATGCAGCGGATCAATGCTGCACTGAGCTATAGAAAGAAGATGATTGGCGAAAGAGAAGCCTATAGGATCATATACAGCGAAGGTGATTATTTGCCGGGTCTTATTGCGGATATCTATGGAACGTGTGTTGTTCTTCAGTTCCTTACGTATGGCATGGAGGCCATGAAGGATATGGTGATCGAACTGTTCGACGAAATCCTTAAGCCGGATGTTATTGTCCTGAGGAATGAGAGCAGGGTGAGAACCCTTGAAGGATTGCCGCGGCACAAAGAGATAGTGAAAGGCAGTCTTGAGAATCTGCCTGTGATACGGGAAGACGGACTCCTTTTTGAGATCGATCCCTATGAAGGCCAGAAGACGGGTTTTTTCCTCGATCAGAGAGACAACAGAGTTTCCCTGAAGCGATATATAAAGAACGGAAAGGGGCTTGACCTCTTCTCTTATATGGGGGCATGGTCACTGCACCTTGCGTCAGTCGGTGCTGAAATTACCTGTGTGGATTCGTCAGAAAGGGCAATTGCTCAGGCCAGACGAAACTCAGACCTGAATGACCTGAGCAGGATCGATTTTGCTGTTGAGGATGTTTTTGTATTTCTGGAGAATGAACTCCGAAAGGGTGAAAAAAGATACGATTTTATCGTCCTTGACCCTCCGGCCTTTGTAAAGAGCGCTGGCAAGCTGAAGGAGGCAGTAAAGGCCTATCGTGAGATCAATGAAATGAGCATGAGGCTTATCAAGCATGGCGGTATACTTGCGTCATCTTCCTGTTCATATCATATGAGCAGAGAGCTGTTTGTTGATACCCTCAATGCTGCCGCAAAGAATTCCTACCGTAGCCTGCGTTTGATCGAACTCCGTTCTCAGGGGCCTGATCATCCTGTGCTCCTCGCCATGCCAGAAACCGAGTATCTCAAATGCGCCTTTCTTGTTGTTGACTGATCTTTCCTCTTCTCTTTTCCTGTTCCAAGCCCGTTGCCTCTAATTTCGCCTTGCATCCTATCGAATTCGCAGATTTGCAAAAGGAATTTGCGGAACTGCATGCATGCCAAGGAGATGAATCGTTAAAAAACAGGGGGATACAGTTGGCATGGACTGTGCAATGTATAGGGCAAGAACTTACTTAAGGAGGAAACGATCATGAAAGACAGAACCTACACAAAGAGCCTCACATACATAGGAGCAGGAGCAGGCGTGGTACTCTTCGCAGTATTCGGACTGCTTCCCGGATCATTCCTGGGCGGCGTAATGGGGTTAAACCTTGCAGGCAGCATCATGGGGACACCGGTAGCAGCAGGAGTCCTGGCAAGACTGATCGTGGCAGCCTCGATGGTGCTTGGGGTAATGGTAGCGGGGATCATGTTCATCACCGCAGCATCAACCCTTGGCTGGCTTGTTGGCACAGCAGTAGACAGCCTCAGGGCAAAAAGCCAGAGCATGGCAGAAGCAAGGCAGAAGGCTTAAGAGGCCGTAAAGCGTAAGGCGTGAAGAGAAAAGACAACAGGGAACTAAGAAGCAAGACATAAAAAACTAAAAAAGATCAAAAGGAGAACGTGTCATGAAAGAAGCAAGGAAGAACGTAATGAAAGTAGGGACGAAGATCGGGGCAGCAATCGGCATAGGGGCATTCGTAGCATTCGGTATCATACCCGGGTTTTACTTTGGCAGCTTTGGAGCACTGATGATCCTGAATCATCTTATGGGGCCTGTGGAGGCCACCACCATTGTAAGGATGCTGACCGTAGTGGGGAGTATCCTTGGGATATTCTGCACCGGAGCAGTGAGCATTGTGTTGGGTTCGGTCTTTGGAACTGTAATGGGCTATGTTGTTGATGTGGTAGGCGGACTGTCAAAGGTGACCGCAGAAGATACTGCAGAGGCAAAGGCACATAACTAAGCAGTAAGCTGTCAGCTAACAGCTATCAGCATTAAGCACTATTTAAACTACCTTCCCTGGGCCTCTGAGGACTAAATCCCTCAGGGGCCTTTTTTTGTTGGCTTGCCAGGAACCTTCTTCATAATGAATTCAGAGATGCTTCACAACTATTTCATAATTAATAGGTAGGCTAAAAATGACAGTTAATAATTAAGATAAAAGGAGGTGACGACAATGAAGAACATGTTATTAGGGATTGCGGTATTAAGTGTTTTGTTGTTAGCAGCAGTTGCTTTTGCGCGACCAGGCGGTATAGGCCAGAATGCAGGAAATATCTCGGCTGAGCAGAAGCAGTTCTTTGATGCAACAAAAGATCTGAGAAAAGAGATGCATGACAAAAGGTTCCAGTTGATGGAACTTTCCAGGACAGGAGAGGATCAGGCAAAGATCGATGCGCTTGAGAATGAGATCAGTGCGCTCCGTGCAAAGATCCAGTCTAAGGCAGCGGAATTCGGTATTGCCGGAGGTCCGGGCGCCTGCGGGAAACGTAATGAGAACTGCAATATGGGTCAGGGCAATAAATGCGGCAATCAGGGTATGGGCTGCAACGGAAGCGGTTCGTGTGGAGATCAGCAGGCTAATATGGGCTGCGGCAAAATGTCCAGATGCGGACAACAGCAATAATTAATATCGTCCAGATATTACAGGGTGGGAGATAACCACCCTGTAATTTATTCGGTTGATCTGATTTTCTGGCCATTCTTATTTTATCCCCAAAAGACATATAATAAGTTCATGACAAAAAAGCAGATAAGGATCCTTTCGATAGCTATTCTCTCTTTGATTTCCCTGCTTTACGGCTGGATGGCCAGGATCGCACCGGAAGGGAAAAAACCTGATGAAAACAACTCGGTGTACATCGAAAGGGTAATAGACGGTGATTCGGTTGAGGCAAACGTAAGAGGAAAGAGAGAACAGATCAGATTTATTGGTATTGATGCGCCTGAACTGAGCCAGAAACCTTGGGGAAGACGCTCAAGAAAATTTCTGGAAGACCTGATCGCTACATCCGGTTGGCAGGTGCGGATCGAATATGATGTTGAGAAGAGGGATAAATACGAAAGAATTCTTGCCTATCTCTGGAGCCGCGACAATAAGCTGATCAATGAGGAGATGCTTAACAATGGTTTTGCAGTGTTATTCACCTTCCCGCCGAATGTGAAGTACGTTGACCGCCTCAGCGCTGCCCAGGTGATTGCTCGGGAGAATAAACGCGGTGTCTGGAGTAAGGGAGGACTTAAACAGCTTCCTTCTGATTATCGCAAAGAACACCCAAGAAGATAGCGCATCTGCGATTTTTCTGGCTACCAGTCAATAGGGAAATAATCTTTCAGGAATTTGCCGGACCAGTGCTTACCGGTCAGGATCCCATCGAAGAAAGGATCGCAGACCCTGGCAGCTCCATCGACAATATCTAATGGCGGCTGAAAATCATGGACTTCCTGCTTCATTTGTGAGAGCTCCAGGGGATCTTCATCCGTCACCCAGCCTGTGTCAACCGCATTAATATAGATACCATCTTTTGCAAGGTCCTCTGCTGATGTATGTGTCATCATATTCAGGGCAGCTTTTGCCATATTTGTATGGGGATGGCGCGCGTCTTTTTTGAATCTGAAGAACTTGCCTTCCATGGCTGTCACATTCACAATATGCTTTTGGCCGGTATGATCGCGCCGCATCAGAGATACCAGCCTGTTGCATAATACGAACGGAGCGACAGAATTCACTAACTGCACTTCAAGCATTTCCGATGTCGGTATTTCACCCAGACGTAACCGCCAGCTGTTCGTCTTGCGCAGATCTACCTGCTGAAGATCAGCATCCAGCTTTCCTGCTGGAAACAGTTTTTCAGCTGCGAGAGAATTGTCATGACTGTACGGGACCTGGGACAGCCGGGCTGATTCCCTTACACCAATGCCGGGATTTTGGCTGTGCCATGCAACAGGAAGGTCTGCATTTTGGCCGGTGGCGGCATGGCAGAGAGATTGGATCTGTTTTTTGCAGTCCTCGTGATCTGCCAGGAGCTTTTGCGCTGCTTCCGGAATGTCGTTAAAGGCGATCGTTTCATTAGCCATTAGATGGGCATAAAACCCCGGGGGCCGTCTCACGGTTTGGGCTGCATTATTGATCAGGATGTCAAGACGCCCATATTGCTGCTCTACATAGCCTGTAAATAGTTCAACACTCGGAATATGTCTCAGGTCAAGACCATGAATATGCAGCCGGTCTCCCCATTCAGCATATCCCTCTTCACGGGAATATCTAAGCGCGGCATCCACAGGAAATCTTGTTGTCGCGATCACCGTAGCACCGGAGCGCAGCATCATGAGCACTGCCTGATAACCGATCTTGAGTCTCGATCCCGTGATCAAAGCGACCTGGCCACGAAGAGATGCTGTCTGAAAGCGCTTTTTGTAATTCAGGTCACCGCATTTTTTGCACATGGTATCGTAGAAAAAGTGCAGGGTTGTGAACTCTTCCTTGCATATGTAACAATTGCGGGGCGACTGCAGTTTTTCGCCATTCTGATCAATCTGGGACGGCTCGAGTTCGATCTGCGCAGGTGCCGTGAATATCGCATCCATGCGAGCATTACGTATTCCGGTGGAATTTCTGGCATGACGGTCATGTTCAAGCCTTGTCAACCCCTGCTTTTTTTTCACGGCCTTGTTTCTTTTTTTTGCCTCAGCTCTATTGGGGCGGGATATCTCCCCTGTGGCCTTCATGAGTGCGATTCTCTGTTGTTTAGGAAGATTTGCAAGCTGCTCCGTATCTTGTACAAGCTCTTCGAGCAGTGAAATACAGCGCTCTATTTCTTCAGAAGAGCTCTTCACGCAACCTTTTCTCTTTTGATCGCATCAACAACCTTTGCGACCCGAGCTATCTCTTTCACATCATGGACCCGGATTATATTCGCGCCTTTCATGATCGAGACAGCAATTGCTGCTGCTGTGCCCTCGAGCCGGTCTGAAGCAGGGACGTCGCCGAGGATCTTGCCGAGAAAGGCCTTGCGGGAAGGGCCTACAAGCAGCGGCTTTTCAAGAAGCATGAACTGTTCGAGATTATTCAGGATCTCGAGGTTATGGGCAAAGGTCTTGCCAAAGCCGATTCCCGGATCAAGGATCATGAGGTCATCCGGAATCCCGAATTTCTTTGCAAGCCGCATGCTGATTCTGAAATAGTCCATGATCTCAGGGATCAATGCTTCATACTGCGGGTTTTTCTGCATCTCCCTAGGCCGTCCTTTGATATGCATGATCACCACCGGAACGTTATATTGAGTGATGACCTTCGGCATCTCAGGATCGAATCTCAAACCGCTGATATCATTTACGATCGACGCGCCTGCAGCAATGGCCTGACGGGCAACCTCGGCTTTGTATGTGTCGATCGAAATAGGCACGGTAACTTTTGCTGCGAGTGCTTCGATGACCGGTATTGTGCGCCTGAGTTCTTCTTCAATAGTAACCGGCTCAGATCCCGGCCGCGTTGATTCGCCGCCTATATCCAGAATGTCAGCACCATCTCTGACCATTTTGATGCCTTGTTCTAGGGCAAAAGATGCGTTAAAGTGTTTGCCGCCGTCTGAAAATGAATCAGGTGTAATATTAAGAATGCCCATGACATGGGTCTTGCGGCTGAAGTCGAGATTAAAGCGCGACCAGGTGAGTTTCATAATTCTCCCTTCAAATAAAAAAGGCGGGAACCGGCCCCGCCTTTTTCTGGGTCATCATTAAGATGATCAGGCTATGCCAGTGCAGCCTGCATCATTACATTCAGCTTCAGGCGTTTCTTTCGGCTTGTGAACCAGAGCGATCATTTCATCTATATCAGGACCGTCCATGGTCTCTATTTCAAGAAGCTTTCTGGCGAACGCCTCGAGTACGTCAACATTTTTTTCAAGAAGGGTTTTAGCTACAATATAGGCCTCTGATACGAAACGCCTCACTTCATCATCGATATCAACTGCTGTCTTTTCGCTATAATCTCTTTGCTGGCCCATCTCCCTGCCAAGGAAGATATGCTCTTCTTTCTTGCCAAAGGTGACAGCGCCGAGTTTTTCACTCATTCCCCAGGAGGTGACCATCTTGCGGGCCAGATCAGTAGCCCGTTCAATGTCGTTGCCTGCGCCGGTTGTCATCTGGTGCAGCATGAGCTCTTCGGCAGCTCTCCCGCCCATCAGCACATAAAGCCTCTTCATGAGATAATCCTTTGAATAGGTGTATTTGTCATCCATGGGCAGTTGCTGGGTTATGCCAAGTGCTCTTCCCCGGGGGATAATACTGACTTTGTGCACCGGATCAGTCCCCGGCGTAAGTTTTGCCACAAGTGCATGGCCTGCCTCGTGGTACGCGGTATTTTTCTTCTCTTCATCGCTGATGATCATGCTCTTTCTCTCGACGCCCATCAGCACCTTGTCTTTTGCTGCCTCAAAATCATCATTTTCAACCGTGGTCTTGGATACACGCGCAGCAAGCAAGGCAGCCTCATTTACGAGATTTGCGAGATCAGCGCCTGAGAAGCCGGGTGTGCCGCGGGCAATTTTATCGAGGTCAACATTTTCGCTCAGAGGTATCTTCCTCGTATGCACTTTGAGTATCTCAAGTCTGCCTTTTACATCGGGATGAGGCACAACGACCTGTCTGTCGAATCTGCCAGGTCTCAGCAGGGCAGGGTCAAGCACATCAGGCCTGTTCGTTGCCGCAATGATAATGATGCCTTCATTTCCTTCGAATCCGTCCATCTCTACGAGAAGCTGATTGAGCGTCTGCTCACGTTCATCGTGGCCGCCACCAAGGCCTGCGCCCCTATGTCTGCCGACCGCATCGATCTCGTCAATGAAGATGATGCAGGGAGCACTTTTTTTTGCCTGTTCAAAAAGATCACGCACGCGGGATGCGCCTACACCCACGAACATCTCGACAAAGTCAGAACCGCTGATGCTGAAAAATGGCACACCCGCCTCACCTGCGATTGCCCTTGCCAACAGAGTCTTTCCAGTTCCCGGCGATCCCACAAGCAGAACTCCTCTGGGGATCTTGCCGCCCAACTTGGTGAATTTGTTCGGGTCTTTCAGAAAGTCGATGATCTCCTGAACTTCTGTTTTTGCCTCGTCAATACCGGCAACATCAGCGAACGTGATCTTTACCGATTTTTCTGAAACAAGCCGCGCCTTGGATTTTCCAAAGGACATTGCCTTATTGCCGCCGCTCTGCATCTGGCGCATAAAGAATATCCAGACAACGGCTATAAAGATGATCGGCCCCCAGGTGAAGAAGAAATTCACATACCAGGGATTCTGATCAGCAGGCTTGACCGTTGTCTTGACCTTGAGGGCCCTGAGACTCTTGTAGATTTCAGGATCTTCAGGAAAGTAGGCCTTGAATTTTGTCCCATCTTTCAGGCGGCCGGTGAGCAGGCGTTCGCTTTCCTTGATGGTGACCTCTTCCATTTGACCTTCCTCAAGCTTGGCCGTAAATTCAGAGAAGATAATTTCTTCCTGCATTTTCTTGGGAGTATTAAGCAGGTTAAAAAGCAGTATGATCATGATGCCGATCAAGAGCCATATAAATAGACTTCTGTATGCGTTCAAAGTCACCTCCGTAAATTCTGGCTATTTTACCACAGGGAAAGACTTATTTTCAGCCTCTGAAACAGGCATGAAAATCAATGAGAAGTTGTCTTACCGGTGCAATGATCTATTGAGATACTGATAAGGCTTCTGATCCCAGGAGGTCATTCTGGAGCTCGGTGAGACGGCTGATGCCCAGTTTTGCCAGTCCCATTAACTGGTCCATGGTCTCGAACGAAAAGGGCGAACCTTCAGCCGTGCCCTGGACTTCGACAAGATTGCCGTTTCCTGTCATGACAATATTCATATCCACGTCTGCAGCAGAGTCCTCCTCATAACAGAGGTCCAGAACAGGCTGTCCCTTTACCACGCCAACGCTTATGGCCGCCAGGGAGTCTTTTATCGGATGCTTTTCGATCAGGCCCTTTTTCACTGCATAGGTAAATGCGTCATGAAGGCAGATATAGGCCCCGGTAATGGCAGCGGTGCGGGTGCCGCCGTCAGCCCTGATAACATCGCAGTCTATCCAGAATGATCTCTGGCCGACAGCACTGAGATTGACCACTGAACGGAGCGACCTGCCGATAAGGCGCTGAATTTCGTGCGTTCTTCCGCCAACACGGCCGGTCGAGGACTCCCTCGATGTTCTTGTCGATGTCGCCCTCGGCAGCATGGCATATTCTGCGGTAACCCATCCGGTGCCCTTATCTTTCAGAAACTGCGGAACCCTCTCCTCTATCGATGCGGTGCAGATGACTCGTGTCTTGCCTAATTCTATTAATACCGAACCTTCGGCAGTATCAATGAAATTTCTTGTAATCTTTATGCTCCGCAGTTGGTCATTCTTTCTATTGTCAGGCCTCATCTCTAAACCTCCATTGCAAGTTGTATCTGCTCAATGTTCTCTATCGTTCTGCCAAGAAAGCGTTCGCCAACAGAGAGAAACTTTTGAGGAGAGTCTGTTACATAAAACTCATGCCTGACCGGTTGCCCTGGTATATTCATCAGTCCCTGAACATCAAGGATCCTGCTGATTTCATAGGCTGTTTCGATAGCTGAGTCAATAAGTGTTACCCCGTCTCCCATGACCTTTGAAAGCACATCTTTGAGGAGAGGGTAATGAGTGCATCCGAGAACCAGAGTATCAATATTCATTTCTTTCATGCCGGCAAGATACCGGTCAACAACCATTTCGGTTATATTCCCGTCTGTCCAGCCTTCTTCTACGAGAGGAACAAACAGGGGGCAAGGGATGGCAAACACGTCAATAGATGGATCTATTGCATGGATCGCCCGAGTGTAAGAACTGCTTCTGACCGTAGCTTCAGTGCCGATAACGCCGATCTTCTTGTTTATTGTAGCAGCAACGGCAGCCCTGGCTCCCGGTTCTATAACGCCGACAACAGGAACCGGAAAGCTCTTTCGAACCGCATCGAGGCTGACAGATGATGCCGTATTGCAGGCAATCACCAGGACCTTTACATCCCTTGACGAAAGGAATCTGGTGTTCTCGAACGAGTAGCGCGTAACCGTCTCAGGGGAGCGATTTCCATAGGGAACGCGGGCTGTATCCCCGAGATAGATCGTGTTTTCGTTCGGGAGTTTGTCGAAGATCTCCTTCAGCACAGTGAGGCCGCCGATGCCGGAATCAAAAATGCCGATCGGCCTTTTTCGGTCAGTCATTCGCAGGTTTGCCTTCTGCCCTCAATTCACCAAGGAGCGTGCTTTTCAGAGGATACTTAAGATAGAAGTGGCCGCCAAGGGACTCGATCTCTTTTCCCTCGACAAGGATCTTTACGTCCTGAAAGTCCTGCAGATTGGCAACCAGACTGTCATGCATGCCCTTTAAGATAAGGAACTCCGAGAGTGCGTCTCCCTGGAAGTTTCTTCGCAGTTCATCAGAAAGATCAAGGTATAGGTTCAGACTCGCGTCACGGTACATGCCCAACACCTTGACGCCCTGCGGTATCGGAGAGCCGTTTGCCGGCATCTTAAAGAACTCCTCGATCACTGCCTCTGCAATGGCGATGCTCTTTGTTCTTCTCGGAAGCTTCTTCTCGATCATCTCAAGTTTCCCGTTCTTGGGCACGTAGAGTCTGATGACCATAAGGTCCTGTCCGTCGACAGACTGGACCTGGCTCTCGCTGCGCAGAGGCTGGCTTTGTGCCGGTCCAAAATATCTCATAAAAAAGTAACTGCCCGCAGCGCCGACAATGAAGAAGAAAAAGATAAGGGTGATCCAGACAGTCTTGTTATTCATGGCCGGCTAACCCCCTCAAAATGGCATTGATCAGCCTGTCCCGCTCCTTTTGATCAAATGTTTTCTGGGCAGTGAGCGGGTACTCGATCAGAACTGCGGCAGCATCAATAGATGTAAGAATCGGCAGAGGAAGCTCTCTTGAGATCGTTTCAGTCTTGAATTCGGCTTTTAAGGCCTCTGCAAGGGCTTTTGCCGAAGCCTTGCTTTTCTCAAGATGACGATTTTGCCGGGCAGAAAGCTTATAGAGCTTGATCGCAGCATCCCCTGTGGTCTCGTCAGCAGTTGCTGTTGTGACAACGAATTTATCGGAAGGTGTTGCATGGATTGCGATGAAAAGGTCAGGTGCTTTGCTGTTGCTGAAATTGATGCGCTCTCCAAGGGGAAAAGACTGGTCTGCCTTACGTGTCAGGAAAGCCTTGAGCCCCTTTTTTTGAAGGATGGCAGAAAGGTCTTTGGCGATATTCAAGTTGATATCTTTTTCCTTGATCTCCTGGCTGAATATCCCGTAATCGTAACCCCCGTGGCCAGGGTCAATAACAATCGTGCTGAACTTAAGTGCCCTGTCCGGCGGTTTTATGGGTTCAGAAACCTTTGGCGTTGATTGCGGCAGAGCCTGAGGCTTAACGGGCTCAGCTGTTTTTTGCGTGGGCTGCTGAGCCGGCGGCTGAGCTTTTTGAGTAACCGATGCTGTATCTTTCTGCTGCTTCTGGGTATCGCTTTGAGCCTGCTGTTTCTGCGCAGCATCCTGCGGCTTCATTTTCATCTCTAAGACTATCCTCGCAGGTGAGGATAGCTTATACGTTCTGACATCAGTAACATCTCTGAGCTTGATCGTCAGTGTGCGGGCATCTCTCGAAGTCTCGTACATGAAATCCTGCGGCTTTTTCAGATCAAAGGGAGAAAGAAAATCGATTTTGGCGCTGACAGCAGAAGTGGACGTAGTGGCATTGCGAATGATGTTCTCATCCGATTCGAGAACGATCTTCATAACATTGTCCTGCCTACTGAATCTCAGGAGCACTTCAGCTGTCCGTTCAGCAGATAGGGCTGTCGTCAGTCCGATCAGTATGAGAAATATACATAAGCCTTTTTTCATAGCAATATACATTTTCCATATAAATAAGGGGTTTTGCAATAAGCGTAGTCAGCTGCATTTAAGCTGCTGTCATTATATTGTGCTCTCCCATGGCCGGGCTAGTATAAATAACTTGATATCTGTAATTTGATGTGATAGAAGGTTATTAAGTGTACGCCGCGTTATCGTTATCCTATAGAGGGAAGGAACTTAGGAGGGTTCGGTCATGTATGCTCAGTATTTCGGTCTGAAGGAACTGCCATTTTCTATTGCCCCTGATCCGGCTTACCTGTATATGAGCGAAGCGCATCGCGAGGCATTGTCGCACGTCCTGTTCGGCCTGAGAGGAAACGGCGGTTTTATCCTTCTCACAGGTGAAGTCGGAGCCGGCAAGACTACGATATGCCGCTGCGTTCTCGAAAAGGTGCCGACGCAGACCGATATTGCGTTTGTGCTGAACCCTATGATAAGCATTGAAGAGCTGCTTGCTTCGATCTGCGACGAGCTCTGCATCACATATCCGAAGGGGTTGGTCAGCATCAAGGAATATGTAGATCTGATCAACTCCTATCTTCTTGATGCACATGCAAAGGGAAGAAACACGGTTATAATAATAGAGGAGGCCCAGAATCTAACGCCCTCGGTGCTGGAGCACCTGAGGCTTCTCACAAACCTTGAAACGAACAAATGCAAGCTGCTCCAGATCATTCTCCTTGGGCAGCCCGAGCTGAGGGATATGCTGGCGAGGCCCGAACTTAAGCAGTTGTCTCAGAGGATAACTGCCCGATATCATCTTGGGCCCTTGTCGCGGAGCGAGGTCCCTGCATATGTGCAGCATCGCCTTTCAGTAGCCGGAAGCCGCTCATGCATTTTTTCCTCATCTGCGCTGAAGAGACTATATCGACTGAGCAACGGTATTCCGCGGATCATCAACTTGATCTGCGACCGGGCATTGCTTGGAGCCTATTCAGAGGGCAGAAAAGACGTTGACGGCAAAACCATTACATTGGCTGCAGGAGAGGTTTCTGGCAGTTCTTCCCGCAGCTGGAAAATGCTCAAATGGGCCTTTGCCGGACTTCTGCTTGCGGTATGCTGTGTTGCTTTTTCATGGACTACTTTCAGAGATGCAAGGCCTGAGGTTCCATCCAATACTGCCGAGAAAAAGAACAATCTTAAACCGGTCTCAGCAGCTCTGGATCTTTTCTCGGATTTGCCTGAGAATGCTTCAGGACCGGAAGGAAGGTTGACTGCATATAAGGCGATGCTTAGTGCATGGAAGCTGAATGCACAGGATGCAGATCCTGAAAAGAATTGTGATCAGCTAATTACGCACGGCCTCCGATGTCTTGATGTGCAGGGAGACATGGAGACGCTGAGAAAGATAAACAGACCGTCTGTGCTGCGTTTAAGGCGGGCTGACGGGACCGGGGCGTACATCACGCTCTTTTCACTGGGCCGCAGCAGCGCGGCTATTTCTGCCGGCAGCATGAAAAGGACAATCCCTCTTTCTGAGCTTGAATTGTATTGGACAGGCGACGTTATGGCAGTTCAGAGAGTAGCACCTGACTTCGACGGTTCGATATTCAGAGGCGACAGTGGATCGGCAGTCTCTTGGCTCGAGGGCCAGCTTTCCCGTATTAATGGCCGTCAGCTCGTGTCGGGTAGAACGACCTATGACGCTATGATGGAACGTGAGGTCACGGACTATCAGAGGAGAGAAGGGCTTACGGCGGATGGAATAGCCGGTCCGAGGACCATGATGAAGATACAGGAGTCAACAGTGCTTATGGACCCTGTTTTGCTGACCAATGAAGGGGGTATTTAATAATGTCCTATATAGTTCAGGCACTCAGGAAACTCGAGCAGGAGCGCAGACGTGTCACGGTGACCGAAATGACTCTGTTCCGTGGGCTGTCAGAACGCTGGAAAAGCGAGAGCCTTGTCTGGCGGTATCTGCTTGTAGTATCCGTCATATTAAATACAGGCTTTGCACTCTGGCTGGCTTTGATCTTTTTTGCAGGCAGTGTAAGCGGGATCAGAACTGTGCACCTGCCGACCCGTGGATCCTCAGATCCCGGGAAAGAGATCGTTGCAATGCCATTTAAGAGCAGTAGCAATCGAGGTGAACCCCTTACATTAAGGCTTGACGTGAGGAGGGGCATGTCAGAAGCTCCGAGCAGGGCCCCTGAGCCGCTGCGGAATTCCCTGTCTCAGCGGTATACAAGACACGATCAGCAGTTTCGGGAGGCAGTAAATCTTATGCCGCAGCAAGCTGCTTCCCTTGATGAGATTGAGATGCATGACAACGGAGCTCTTGCCACGCCCAATGTGGTGATCTGGAAAGACGAGAAGGGAAATATTCACTATTCAGGTACAGCAGGTAGAAATTGATCATGGCCGGTCGGTCCGGGTCCTGGGGGCTGAGGCTACCCCTTCATTATCTCGCGGACAGACTTGCTGAAGGTGCCGAGATTATAGGGTTTTATCACTACGCCCCGGAAACCGTATTTTTCATATTCCGCCATGACCGGATCGTTTGAATAGCCGCTCGAAACGATCGCCTTAATATTTGGGTCTATGGCCCGTAGCTTCTGAATTGCCTCCTTGCCCCCCATACCGCCGGGAATTGTAAGGTCCATGATGACTATATCAAAGGGTTCATGCTCATCCAGTGCCTTCTGATAGAGTTCAATGGCTTCTGTCCCGTCCTTTGCAAGCTCGACCTCGTATCCCAGTGAGCGCAGCATTTCTCCTGCAATATCCTGTATTAATTTCTCATCGTCCATCACAAGGATCTTTCCCGAGCCTTTACTGATGTTTTTTTCTTCAGGCATTATCGAGTCAGCCCTGCCTTGAGAAGCGGGCAGATATATATGAAAGGTTGTTCCCTTGCCAAGCAGCGATTCTACTACGATATAGCCGTCATGGTTTCTTACAATGGAGTAAGCAGACGCAAGACCGAGACCGCTTCCTCTCTGCTTTGTCGTAAAATACGGATCAAAGATCCTGGAAAGATGCTCTTTGGATATTCCTGTTCCGGTATCTCTCAGCGAAATCTTGACATAGGTCCCCTCGTGAATGGGAGGGAGTTCATCAGCAGACAGTGCCACATTGCTGACAATGAACGCTATCTTACCGCCATCAGGCATGGCCTGCACAGCATTAATGATGAGATTGTTAAAGACCTGACTCATCTGGCCCATATCAACGTCAACTGCCCACGGGGTCTCGGAGAAAACGAATTCAGGGGCAACATTTGTTCCGGAAAGGGTGAAGCCGGCAGATTCCCTTATGATGTCCACGATCGATGAGATCTTCTTGACTGGTGAACCGCCTTTTGCAAAGGTCAGAAGCTGATAGGTGAGGTCTGTAGCCCGCTTTGTTGCTGTTTCCGCATCGGTCAATCGTTCAATGACCTTGTTTTTGTCGTGTATGAACATCTTTGCCATGCTGATATTACCAACGATGGCAGTGAGCAGGTTATTGAAGTCATGCGCAAGGCCTCCGGCCAGGAGACCGACGGACTGCAGTTTCTCTGCCTTAACAAGTTCTTCTTCCATGCGCTTTCGCTCGGTCATATCCCGGAAGACGAGCACCATGCCCATGACCCGGCTGCTTTTGTCGCGTATGGGTGCTGCGCTGTCCTCAATGATGATCTCGGTGCTGTCTTTCCGAATAAGTGCGGTATGATTTGCGAGTCCCTGAGTGAGACCGGTCTCCAGAACCTTTGCAACCGGATTCTCGCATCTCTCCCGCGTCTTCTCATTGATGATATGAAAGACCTCGGATAAGGGCTTACCTGCAGCTTCCTCAGTTGACCAGCCGGTATGCTGTTCTGCAACCCTATTGATCATGGTGATCTTGCCGCTAACATCGGTCACGATCACAGCGTCTCCTATGCTCCGAAGGGTGACTGCCAGCCGTTCCTTTTCTTCTAAAATTCTCTCTTCGCGATCTTTGATCGCGAGGGTCATAGCATTAAATTCTGTTGCAAGTCTTCCTATTTCGTCATGCGCCTTGATGATAACGGTTTCAGGCAGTTGGCCCTGCTTATGTCTCGTAACCGATGTCTGAAGATCAGCAAGCGGCATAAGAATGATTTTCCTGACAAATGCATTGATTAGAACAATAGAAATGACCGTCAACATAAACGAGATGAATATATTCTTTCTGATCGCCTCTCCGATCTCCTTCTTCATCTCGGCAGTAGATACGCGTACCCGCACAAAACCGATCAGAAATTTCTTGTTTTCGGCGGCATGCAGATCCTCTTGGCGATCTGCTATGCGTTGAAAGAAGACCGGCGAGTAAAAATCATACCAGTCGGTCCCTTTGATATAAAGTGCTTTCAGATCTGCCTCGAAATGCTCCTTTGCCTTTAGATCTGGAAGAGTCTGGAATTGCTCAAGCGGAAAGGCGTCCACGGGCAGCCATAGATCAGAGAATATCTGGGCAAGTATGACATCCTTTGTATGAATGACGTCTTGCACTTTTCTTATGAAGTCAAGATTCTCAGCAGCCAGACCTTCATCAACAGCGTGCGAAAGGGCTTCAGACAGGGTCGTGCCGCGAGCAATGATTTCCCGTTCGATGCTCTTTTTGTGGGCAGTTGTGAATAAGACCGTGCTCACAATGCTTATTGCAAGGACGGTGACGGTGATGAAGAGCGAGACCTTTGTCTTGAGTGTGAGACTCACTTAACGTCGGTCAGCGAAGGCATGCCGTATGAGGATATCACTGCCTGCCCTTTCTTGCTCAGCACATAATCTATGAATTTGCTGACTTCCGGCTTCGGATTCTTCTTTGTTACCAGAAAAAGAGGTCTTCTGAACGGATACTTATCCGAAACGATATTGGCCTTGGTGGGCGCTATGCCATTTACCTTGAGAACCTTTACGTCCCTTTTCCTTGAACTGCCGAAACCGGTGCTCGCAAAACCCTCAGGCGTCTTCTCGACCAGTTGCTCCCAGACAGCTACCGAAGAGGCCTGCATGGAAGAATTGGACTGTTTTGTCGGTCTTTTGCCGTTGAGTATGAATTTGCCGAGCGATTCCCCTATGCCGCCCATGCCTTCGAGCGAGGAAATAAATGAGATGATCTTCATGTCCGGCCCGCCCAACTGTTTCCAGTTGGTTATCCTGCCTTCATAGATATCCCGGACCTGTTGAGGTGTTATGCTTTCGACAGGATTTGATTTGTGGACGACAAAGACGAGGGCATCCCATGACGCTATAGTAAAGACGAAATCCTCAGGATCGTCAGCCTGTTTGCTCTGGCAGGATGCCGCGTAGTCGATCTTGCCCTGATGCAGATCTCTGAGGCCGACAACGCTGCCGCCCCCGCGGACGAACATCATGGTGCCGGACAGCTTTTCGTATTCCTTGGCAAGGTCGTTCAGATAACCGACATTGCTGACAGAGCATCCGCTTGCAGAGAGGGTTTCAACAGCAGATGCCGGTAATGAGAAGAGGCAGGAAACAAGGAGCAGAAGAACAAGGCTAATACCTATTTTTTTCATAGCACCCTCCAGCAGCAGCCTCTTATACGCGGCAGACATCATGCCTGCTACTCTCTAATATTTCATTTTTTATCGGTTTTTTCTGCCAATTTCTTTAGCTGCGCTGGCAGGAAACTGATATCCCTGCTGTTGTTGGTGAAGGCGGCGGGAATCGAACCCGCGTCCGAAAGTACTACTCTCATGCTTCTACATGTTTAGTCAGTCATTTTCAGCTTCGGAATCCAGTTCGCCGGCTGACAGGCTTCCTAAACTCCTATCTCCCTGAGTCTCGCCTTCAGGCAGGGAGCGCACCTGAAAGCCAGCCCGCTGATTGACGCTATCTAAGGGTCGCAGGCAATCCCAAAGGAGCGTGCTGCTTAATTAAGCAGCGAGTGCCAGTTCGTTATTGGCGTTTGTGTTTGTTCCATCTTTTTGCGTGGGGATGGAGCCACGACATGCCACATGAGTCTCATAACCCCCGTCGAGACCATTCGCCCCCGAAGTGAGACTGCGATCAGTAATCCGTAAATTGTTAGCTGCCGTAACGAACTCCGGCAGACAATTACGGTTTACTATCTATTTTATTATAGCACAGCTGAACACTCATAAGCTTTTTGTTATCTCCGTGACTTTATCTCACAGGCTAAACATTAACCCTGGTCTCAGCCTTAACTCTATCCTCATTCCTTGTTCCTCGACCTCATCGCTCTCTGAATCTCGCGGTCAGCCTCTTTCTGTTTGATCGTTTCCCGTTTCTCATATTGCTTCTTTCCTTTAGCCAGTCCGATCTCTGTTTTTGCGCGGCCATCCTTGAAGTATATCTTGAGCGGTATCAGGGAGTATCCCTTTTGGGCTGCTTTAGCCTGCAGTTTCATCAGCTCTTTCTTGTGTAGCAGGAGCTTGCGTGTTCTGACAGGATCGTGGTTCATGATATTGCCGTGCGTGTAAGGGCTGATATGGCAATTAAAGAGGAACACCTCATTATCTTTTATCAGCACATAGCTGTCCATGAGATTGGCCTTTGCATCCCTCAGGGACTTAACCTCAGTGCCGGTGAGCACCATGCCGGCCTCTATGGTCTCTTCTATGAAATAATCATGAAAAGCCTTTCTGTTCTGCGCAACGATTTTCATACTTGAATCATACCACGCAGGACTTTGCCATGAATACAAAACGTGTTTCTAATCGCTTATTCTGTCGTATAATGAGCTATGGCTGAGATCATTTCAGGAGAAGACAAGGCATGGGAGATCCTTGCAGGGCTCTTGCCTGAGGATGTCTGCAGAAGAACGGGTGCAGAGTATAACGAGCGCAGCAAAATATACAGTCTTTCTGCCTTTGGTACCCTGTTTTCTGTTGATGCACAGAAAAAGATCATCAAGAGCCTTGAACCTCAGGGGGAGATCTTTCTGACGCGTCTTCGCTATTTTTTCGTACTTTCAATCCTCTGGTATATGGTGAAGGCCTCAAATCTGAAGCCTTCCAATAAACTGGTCAAGCCGTCAGGCATGAGCGGTGGTGATATCTTTTTCCGCGGATCTCACGTTCTTCCTCTGGACAGTATTGCAAAGAAGTATGCTCACGACAGGAGAGGATTCAGGGAACGAGGGCTGTTGCATGGGGGCAGGGTGGTTGAATATGGTGATGTTGCGATCGAACTAACGTCTTTTTATCATCTTCCGATTACGGTCATTCTGTGGCTTGCTGATGATGAATGGGAGGCCAGGGCTGATCTCCTGTTTGACTCAACAGCGCTCAATCACCTGCCGATTGACGTGCTCTGGTCAGTTGCCATGATGTCAGTCCTGATATTTCTGTAGAACGCTGCAACGTACTATTTTTGTTAATCAGGCAGCAGAGGACGGTCTTCTTTTCTTGTATAGGGTTACTCCGGGGAAACTCACCAGCTCAAAAAGGTCATCTCTTTTTCTTAATGTCTCTGACTGGCCGATGAAAAGATAGCCATCATCTGCAAGTGCTTCCCACAGACTGAGTGCGATCCGGTCAGCCGCCTTCTTTGACATGTACATGAGTACATTTCTGCAGAAGATGAAATCGAGATTGCTGATCCCCTTGAGAACCAATGGCTGAAGTATATTGCCATGCACATAATCGATGCTGCTGATGATTTCCGGCTTTAATCTGAAGCATTCTTTTGGCGTTTCACAGGTTTCCGCGTACGTTCTCCTGAAATACTTTTCAATGAGATCGGTGTTGGGGCCGCGCAGAGAATATGAGCTGTACACTCCGCTGCGCGCCTTTTCAAGCGCCATAACATTAATATCAAGTCCCAATATCCTGATGTTCCATCCGCGCAGGGGTTCAGGCTGATTTCTGAGCAGCATGGCGATACTATATGGCTCCTGCCCCGCTGAACAGCCGGCAGAAAGAATGGATATGGATTTGTCCGATCGTAAGACCTTGTCCTTCCTCTTCTGTCGGTAAAGATCAAGAAAAAGCTTGAACTGTTCAAATTCCCTCAGAAAGTAGCTTTCAGTGTTCATGACAAAGCTCGGCAGATCATGCAGTTCTATCTTCGAAAGAGGATCGTTGGTCAGATAATCTAGATACTGTTTCATGGAGCTCATCTTGAGGGCTTCGAGACGCGGTTGTATCTTTCTGGCAAAGCTCTCGCGGGTATGAGCCTTAAGGGAAAGCCCGAATTCATCTTCCATCAGCGTTTTGAGCGCTGCGAAGTCTTTATCGTCCATAACGAGTTGCATATGTGATTTATTACGCAATTAATATGCCATCATCTATTTCTGTAACCGGTTTACAAATCAAGTATAATGATTCAGCAGGAAAGTGCAATACATTATGAACAGAAAACTGAAAGATAAAGCAAACTTATTGATATCACAGGAAAAAGGTGTGGTGTTCAAGGATCCTGGCGGAAGGATCAATATAGGCCTCTGTTTTCCGAACACGTATTCTGTTGCCATGTCGAGTCTTGGATTTCAAGGAATATATGGCTTTTTCAACAGTTTGAGTGATATTGTCTGCGAGAGGATTTTTTTTCCTGACCAGGAAGATGTCGAGGAATACGAGAAGTCAGGTGCTGAACCCTTTTCTCTTGAGTCGAAAAGACCGCTCTCTGCTTTTGATATTATCGCGTTTTCCGTATCGTTTGAGAATGATTACCCAAATCTTTTGAAAATGCTGAAGATGGCAAGGATTCCGCTTCGGAGTTCAGAGCGTTCGTTACAGTATCCTCTGGTGATCATGGGAGGTGTATGCGCTTTTTATAATCCCGAACCAATTGCTGACTTCATGGATGTCATATTTGTCGGCGAGGCAGAGGAGATGCTCGAAGAATTCCTTTCTCAGTATCGTAAAGCAGAAGACAGGGAAACACTTCTGAAGAAACTGACTGCGATCAAGGGTATTTATCTCCCGAGGTTCTATTCTGTGCGTTACGACGAGGCTGGAAAAATTACAGGAAGATCGGCTTCTTATTCTGCCCCTGAAACAGTTTGCAAGCGGGCCATAAAGGATATAGCACGGTCTTTTCTCCGGTCAACGATCCTCACTCCCAACGCACAGTTTTCAAATATGTATCTCCTTGAGGCAATGCGCGGCTGTCCCTGGTCCTGCCGCTTTTGCGTGGCGGGCCATATTTATAACCCGCCGAGAAAGAAAGACTTTGCAGAGCTTTCTGCAGAAGTGAAGGCCGCGGTTCAGAGAACTCAGAAGGTCGGCCTTATCGGGCCGTCTCTGTCTGATTATCCCCATGCCGAGGAAATACTGCAGATGGAGGGCGTTGACTTCTCTATTACCTCATTGCGGGCAAGCCGCAAGAGTGTCAGGCTTGTGCAGCTCATGAAGGGTCATAAGAGCATAGCCATTGCGCCTGAGGCTGGAACGCAGCGTTTGAGGGATGTGATCAACAAGAAGATCACTGAGGAGGATATCCTTGAGACAGCAAAACAGATCCTGGAGTGCGGCGTCGAGACGCTGAGGCTCTACTTTATGATCGGTCTTCCGACAGAGACCAAAGAAGATATTGACGGGATGATAAATTTGGTTAAGGCAATTCGGAGGAATACACGTAGGGGTTACATTCGTTTGAGCGTCAGCACCTTTGTGCCGAAACCCTTCACCCCCTTTCAGTGGCATCCTATGGAGCCGCTGAAGAGTATTAAGGAAAAACTTCAGCAGATAAAGAAGGGGCTTGTCCGGGAAAAAGGCATTAAGGTGCTCCATGATATGCCCAAACAGGCCCACATGCAAGGGCTCTTTGCGCTGGGAGACAGGCGTGTCGGCAGCGTAGTTGAACGGATTGCTTTTGATAATATCGATGTAATAAAAAAAGGCTCTGAAGATGTTGATGTGGCATCCTTCATTTACCGACAGAAGGATTTCTCTGAACATCTTCCCTGGGACTTCATCGATGCCGGAGTTACCAAAGAGCATCTCTGGTCTGAATACCAAAAGGCTTTAAAGGGATGAACCTCGCTGTCATTGCAGTTTCTTCATTCATGATCGCCTTGTCTGGGGCGCTGGTGCCTGGCCCGCTCTTTACGATCACGGTTAGCGAATCAGCACGGCGCGGCGCATCAATAGGACCGCTTCTGATCCTCGGCCACGCGCTTCTCGAGATCGTGATAATTGTGCTGATCCTGTCAGGCCTCTCACCGTTCTTGAAGCATGAAACAACAAGGTATGTGATCAGTCTGGTCGGCGGAAGTATGCTGGTGCTTATGGGCATCATGATCATGAAGGACCTGCGTGGCGTGAGACTTGACCTGTCTGCAGAGGGCAATAAGAGAGGTATGAACCTTGTTTTGACCGGCATTGTCGCAAGCCTTGCGAATCCATACTGGGTTATCTGGTGGGCCACGATCGGTCTTGGTTATCTTGTGAGTTCCATGAAATACGGTCTTGCCGGCGTTGCGGTTTTCTTCCTTGGACATATCTCGGCAGACCTTGCCTGGTACAGCATCATCTCTTATGCAGTTGCAAAAGGGAGAAGGGTTATGGGAGAAAGATCATATAAAACTGTCCTGGCGATCTGTGCTGTTTTTCTCATCCTGTTCGGTGCCTGGTTCATCAAGGCCGCATGACAGTATCTCTGTATTGCATTTCCATCATGCTGCTGTCCTATAATCAATAGCTATGGAACACGATGCTGTTTTTGAAAACATAAAGCAAGTTCTCAAAACAATCTCCCAGGGAGCGATGAAAGCCGGCAGACGGCCTGATGACGTGCATCTGGTTGTTGTGACCAAGACGGTCGGCGCCGACGCTATTCGGGAGGCGGTTGACAGCGGCATACGGGTCTTTGCGGAAAACAGGGTGCAGGAGGCAAAGAAGAAGATCCTGAGCGATGAGGTTCGTGCTCTGCCCGAGAAACTCGAATGGCATCTGATCGGCCATCTCCAGAAGAACAAGGCAAAAGATGCTGTGCAGCTCTTTGAGGTCATCCATTCTGTTGATTCCATAGAACTGGCAGACGAACTTGACAGACAGGCTGAAAAGATCGGCAAGACACAAAGAATTCTGGTGCAGGTAAAGCTCTCTGAGGAGGAAACAAAGAGCGGCGTGGATGAAGAGGGCCTGCATGAACTGCTTCAAGGGATAGCGCAATTGAAGCATCTGCGTCTTGAGGGGTTGATGACCATTCCCCCTTATCGAGAGAATGTCAGGGAAGTTGTCCCTTATTTCAAAAGGTTGAGAGAATTGCGGGATGAAGCGGGAAAGGCCGGATTCAGGCTTCCGGAGCTTTCGATGGGCATGTCCCATGATTATGAGGCAGCCATAGAGGAGGGCGCGACTATGGTCAGAATAGGAACAGCAATATTTGGAGAGAGGTGTTGATATGATCGGATTTATCGGCGGCGGTAATATGGCAGAGGCGATGATAAAAGGGGCAAGGGGCGAGGGGCAAGGGGCAATGCAAGAGATACTCGTTTCAGAACCTGGTGCGGAAAGAAGACTGTTTTTAGAACGAACTTATGGGGTGATGACAACAGTCTCAAATGTTGAAGCAGTTTCTTCCTGCGATATTATCATCCTGGCAGTGAAGCCGCAGATCATGGAAGCGGTTCTCGGTGAGATAGCTGAAGTTATCGATGATACAAAAACTGTTGTTTCGATTGCCGCGGGCATTACGCTTTCTTATCTGCAGTCCAGGCTGAAGACTAATAAGATTATCAGGGTCATGCCGAACACGCCTGCCCTTATTCAGGAAGGCATGTCCGTGTACTCGCTTTGCGAATGTTTTGCCGGCAGTGAAATCAATGTTGTCAAAAGCATCCTGATGTCCATCGGCAGGGTGATTGCGCTTCCTGAACGGCTCATGGATGCGGTGACTGCGGTCTCAGGCAGCGGCCCTGCATTTATTGCGCTGTTTATCGAGGCGATGATCGAAGCAGGTGAAAAACTCGGGCTGAACAGAAATGATGCGACAGAACTGGCGGTCCAGACCGCTCTTGGTACTGCAAAGCTGCTTGATACCGGCATGTCAACGGAGAAACTGCGGCAGATGGTAACCTCTCCGGGCGGCACGACTGCAGCCGGTCTGAAGGTCTTTGAGGAAAAAGGATTGAAACCTGTTGTCTTAGACGCATTGCTTGCTGCAAAGAACCGGGCAGAGGAGCTTGGGAAAAAAGCCTGACGGTTCTGCATGTGCCGGGAGCAGAGTTCTTCGTTCATGGATAAAAAAGAGCAAGCCGTTGTAAAATAATCTTCAATATCAAACAGCGAGGTAAGAATGCTTATTGTCGGAAACCTGGTAATGGCAGTTGCTAAAATTGCAGACATGCTCCTGGACATCTATAAGTGGATCGTGATCATTGCTGCGCTCATCAGCTGGGTTAGTCCTGACCCATACAACCCGGTCGTCCGTTTTCTCAGGAATGTTACAGAGCCGGTCTTCCGGCCTATCCGGCGGCTTTTTGGTAACAGACTTGGTCCTGTGGATATTTCTCCAATCGTGGTGATACTCGGCATCCTGTTCATCCAGATGGTACTCATACGTTCGCTTATTGAGATCGGCATCAAAATCAAAGGGGGAGTCGTTATATGAGAATTTCGCCGCTGGAAATCCAGCAGAAACAGTTCAAGATGAAGTTCAGGGGCTTTGATGTCGAGGAGGTTTTCGGGTTTCTTGAGATCGTCCGTGAAGAGATGGAAGATCTGCTTAGAGAGAATTCCAACCTCAAGGAGAACATCCAGAGAGCTGAGAGCCAGATCAAGGAATACCGCGATATGGAGACCACGCTCAGAGAAACGCTCATGACTGCCCAACAGATGGTTGAGGACTACAAGACGAATGCGCGGAAAGAAGCTGAGCTTCTGGTTAAGGAAGCAGAGTCCAAGGCTGACTCCATGATCAAAGAAGCACATGAGAAGGTCATCAAGATCCACGAAGATATAACGGACATGAAAGGTATTCGCCGCCATTTCCGGGAAGAGCTGAAGAGACTTGTCGAAGGTCATCTGAGGATGCTCGAAACAGATGAGCGGTGGGAGACTAGTGACAGGGAAGTAATGCCCGAGTGAGCAGCCAGCAGTGCAGGACCCTGAAGGGTATGCAGGATATCCTTCCTCCCGACATTTTTCTCTGGCAGAAGGTGGAGCAGACTGCCCGGCAGATCTTTTCGGTATATGGATTCCAGGAGATCAGAACGCCGATCATGGAATCCACATCAGTCTTTGCGCGCTCTATCGGCGAGAGCACGGACATTGTCGAAAAGGAGATGTACACCTTTACGGATAAGGGGGACCGAAGCGTTTCCCTTCGTCCTGAAGGCACAGCCTCTGTTGTGCGCAGTTATGTAGAAAATCATCTCGATAAACTTCCTGCTCCGCAGAAGTTCTATTATCTCGGCCCCATGTTCCGGTACGAAAGGCCCCAGTCAGGAAGATTCAGACAGTTCTCTCAGATCGGTGTGGAAGCCTTTGCAGATTCAAGCCCCAGCATGGATGCTGAGGTCATTGCGATGCTGGAGCGCCTGCTCTCAGGAATCGGACTTGAAGGTGTCTCCTTTCAGATCAATTCCATCGGCTGTGAGCAGTGCCGGCCGGGCTATCGTGATGCCCTCCTTGGTTTCTTTTCCGATAAGAAGGAACACCTGTGCGATGACTGCAAGCGAAGATATGACAAGAATCCCCTGAGGATCCTTGATTGCAAGGCAAGCACCTGTCGGGAGCAGAGGCAGGGAGCTCCGAAGATAACTGATCATCTCTGTGAAGGCTGTAGGTCACATTTTGAAAAGCTCCAGGAATTGCTGTCACTTCTTCATGTTCCCTACTCCCTTAATGCAGATATGGTGCGGGGACTTGATTACTACACCAGGACCACCTTTGAGGTTACAAGCCAGAGTCTTGGAGCCCAGAATGCCGTTGCAGCAGGCGGCAGATATGACAAGTTGGTAAAGGAGTTCGGTGGACCTGAAACTCCTGCAATCGGTTTTGCCCTTGGCATGGAGCGGGTGATCGAATTGCTGAAGAAGACTGAGCCCCAAAAGCCGCCTTCTCCTGCTGTTTTTTTTGCTGTGCTTGGAAATGCCGCAGGCAGTGCATGCCTTGTTCTTGCTGAGCAGTTGAGAAGAAAAGGGCTCTGGGTTGAAGTTGGCGATGCTGCGAGCTCACTGAAGAGCCAGATGCGAAGAGCCGACAGAATGGCAGTGCGCCATCTGTTTATCGTGGGAGACGATGAATTGCATTCAGGCACAGTAAAATGGAAGAATCTTGCTGAGGCTGCCCAGGGTGAAGTAAAGATATCAGATATGGAATCGTTTCTTGTTGCACAGGCTTGATCTGGGAAAAGAGCTACTGCTTCATCATCGTGCAAAATCGCTTATTGTGCTAAAATACACGCGGTCATGAACCTGATACCATACATGCCTGGTGTTCTCCTTCTCTCCGCGATTTCTGCATTTTCCCTTTATCTTTCATCGCTTCATGCATCTTTCGATGCGCTTGTTATTTCGATCATCATCGGTATGGTGATTGGAAACATTATCAACAGGCGAAGTGCAATGGAAAGCGGTATGGATTTTGGAACAAGAGTGCTTCTGCCTGTCGGGATTGCACTGTATGGAATGCAGCTTTCAGTAAGCGCTATCCAGCCTGCGCTTGTATTCAGTATTTTCCTCGTCTTTTCTGCACTTTTTGTCGGAACGCTGTTACTTTCCCGCGTCTTTTCCCTGGGAAGCAATCTCTCCCTGCTCCTTGCCTCTGGACTATCGATCTGCGGAGCATCGGCAATTGCGATTATCTCTCCGCTTATAGGGGCAAAGCGGGAGGAGACATCCATCTCGATACTTTCTGTTATGATGCTCGGCCTCTTCGGCATGATCTTTTATCCTCTTCTCTATGAATTCTTCCTTTTGAGCAAGGAGGAATTCAATTTCTTTACGGGCACCACTCTCCCTATGATAGGGCAAGTGAGAGTGGCTGCAGGTAACATTTGCCCTGAATGCCTTGACAGCGCGCTTCAGATCAAACTGGTACGCGTCGCATTTCTTTTTTTTGTTCTGCCCATAGTTGCTTTCAAAGCTGGGGGAACACAGGCCAATATTAAGATCCCCTGGTTTGCGGTCATCTTTCTAATGCTCGCCATCCTGGTAAATACGGCTCCCCTAGTGCGGCAATTGCAGGATATCAGTAGGACAGTCAGCACGTTATGCATAGCAGCAGGGCTGGGTGCCATCGGTTATAATGTGGACTTTGATGCCATAGTTCAGGAGGGCATGACCCCGCTGGTTGTAATTCTTGCAGTTTGGGCGGTTGTTCTGATTCTCATTTACCTCTTAAGGTCAGTGGTCTGATGTTCAAGACGAAGATTCTCTACCGATTTATCGCTGTTCTTCTGATCTTTGCCATGATGATCATTGTTCCCTTCTCCCTGTCAGTAGTCAAACAGGTCCAGAAAATGATCGAAAAAGAAGAGGCTCTGGAGCAGGTTAAGTCTGAGGAATACAGTCTTATGCATAAAGAATTCACTGCTAAATTGGTCGAGCAGATGATCCCTTTCATTTTCTATATTCTAATCCTCTCTTTTATCATGGCCATCTTTTTCCTCAGAAAGATGCTCATCTCGCTCAGGAATCTTCAGGAAGGCTCTCATGCACTGCAGGAGGGCAGGCTCGTCACAAAGCTCCCTGTCATTTCAGATGACGAACTGGGTGATGTGACGCGCACCTTCAATGCCATGGCAGAATCGCTCAGAACCAAAACGCTGGAGTTGGGCAAGAAAGATATGTATATCAGTGCGATGCTGGATCCCCTTTGGGTTGTTGATATGGAGGACCGTATAACAGATGTCAACCCGGCCTTTACAAAGCTCTTCGGTTACTCGCGCGAGGATATGCTCGGTTCGTCAGTATATGATTTTGTTGACGACAGGAATGTTTCAATCCTCAGAAGGCAGATCGAAGAGAAACGGGATAAGGGAGAATCATCCATATACGAGGTCAGTATCCTTTCCAAAAATGGTGTCCAGATTCCGGTGCTGATAAGCGGTTCGCCTATTTTTGACGGTGACAGGATAGTGGCGAGGATCGGTATCCTGAAGGATTTCAGGGAGCAGAACACTCTGCGCAATAATCTTCAGCAGTCTCTTGATTATTTTGAGACAATCATGAACAGTATCCCTGATGAGATCGTCGTAATTGACAAAGATTACCGGATAATTACGGCAAACAAGGTTTCCATGATGCACGCTGAGCGTGATCTTACCGGAGAGCTCTGTCATCATGCTCTTCACGGGTCGTCAGTGCCATGCTGGACCGATGGTTATGAATGTCCTACCCAGATCGTATTCGCCACAGGCAAGACGCACCGGACTGTCCACCAGCATGTTGAGCCTGACGGCAGCAGGAAATACCATGAGATTATTGCAAGCCCGGTCACTGATCCCTCGGGTAAGGTGCTTCATGTTATAGAACTCCTCAGTGATATTACGGACAAGATGAAGAGTGAAGAACAGATCATTCAGAAGAACAAGGAATTGATCTCGCTCAACAGTATTTCGAGCATTCTGAACCGATCGCTCAAGCCTGATGAGATATTCGCCAAGGTTCTTGACAAGATGATCGAGATGATAGGCATGGACGGCGGCGGCATCTTCTTTCTCGATGAGGCTTCCAAAGAGATGAATTGCCAGTACCACAAAGGCATTTCAGAAGACTATGTGAAGATGCTCGGCAGAATAAGGCTCGGCGACGATATACCTGGCAAGGTTGCGGTAACAGGACAGATTATGACTACGTCGGATATCTCTAAGGATGAGAGGATAGAGCGTTCGGTCATGAAACATTCCGGCATGAGAGGATACTGCTGCTTCCCGATAAAGGGCAAGGAGAGGATCATTGGTGTTTTCTGCCTTTTCAGTTTTAATCCGCATCTTTTTACCGGTGAAGAAGAGAACATACTTTCTGCAATAGGTGAAATGACCGGCATGGCGCTTGAGAATATCAGGCTCTACGACAGGATGCGTTCCCTGTTCGAACAGCAGAGAAACAGATGGGCTGACGAGCACCAGCAGCTTCTTCACATATCAGCCAAGCTTGGGGCTGCGGCAGATATCGGCGACAGCATGATGCAGGTGCTTGCTCTCATAAAGAAGGTCTTTCGTGCTGATTTTGTCTGGATGCTGTCGCAAGATCAGGACGCTAATCTCTTGCTGAGATTTGCTACTGAATCAACGGGCAGGGAAGGAACGACCATATACCCCGCTGAGGTGAGCTCGCTTGAAAAATACGCTCTCAGTAAGCGGCACCCGATCATGGTAAACGATATCCGGTCTGAGGAAAAGTTCTATATCGCCCAGGATGTCTCTGCATATCATTCGGCAATGGCAGTGCCGATGTTCATCGGAGAAAAGCCCGTCGGCGTCTGCTCCCTGTATTATTCCCTGTACCGTGAATTCAGGGAGGAGGACCTTCGCTTTATGGAGATCATTACGAATATGATCTCTGTTGCCATAGAGCGTTCCGAGTTTTATGCCCGTGCCGGCAAGGAAAAGGAACTCGCTGATACGATTCTGCAGAGCGTGCAGGAGGGCATCATAACGGTTGATCTCAATGGCCGTATCATCGCGGTAAATCAGGCCTTTGAAAGGATGACCGGTATTCGTCCTGAACAAGCGATCACGCTGCCGGTCTGCGAGGTTTTCAGGTTCAGTGATGAGAACATATCCTTCCGTCTGCTCCTCGGAGAAAGTGTGGAAGAGGCAAAGCAGAGCATATCAACGACGCGATCTTCTCTTCTGACGACACTCTATGGCAATAGGGTGCCGGTTACGATCACAAGTTCTCCTATCCTTGACAGAAACAACACTGTCACGGGGATCGTGAACCTGGTGCGCGATGTGAGTCGAGAGAAGGAATTGGACAAGATGAAGACGGAACTGATACGGTCTGTTTCCCATGAATTCAGAACACCTCTTTCAGCCATTGTGGGTATGACCGAGATGCTCCTCCATGGCGATGTGGAGGGTGATAAGGTGAATACCTACCTGAGCACGATACGGAATGAAGGAGCACGGCTTTCAAAGATGGTTACTGAATTGTTGAGCATTGCCCGGATCGAGAGCGGCAAAGAAACGCTGAAATTCAGCTCTGTTGTTCTCGATGAACTTATGAAGGGAATTGCTGAGACTTTTGGGCAGTTGCTTGCCAACAAAAATGCGATCCTGAAATACGATCCGGGAGAAGTCAAAACTGTTGTAACCGACGAAGAGAAGATGAAACAACTCCTGATAAATTTTATCGATAACTCGTTAACATTCTCTAATGAAGGGTGTATTATAGAAGTACATACAAAGCGGAATGATGACATGCTTGAGATCATCATTGCTGATAACGGTTGGGGCATTCCCAATGAGGATATCCCGCACCTTGCAGAGCGTTTTTATCGGGGAAGACACGGAGACAGGGTAAAAGGGACGGGACTTGGGCTTGCTCTGTGCCATGAGTTGCTTGTAATGCTCAATGGCACTATGAACATTACGAGCAGGCTCGGCGAGGGAACAAAAATAACAATGAGCATTCCTTACAGGGAGGTTGTGTGAGCAAGGTTATTGTGATCGATGATGAGCCCTTTATCCTGATGATGATAGAGGACAAGCTCAAGAAGGCGAAGATCGATGTTACGACACTGCGCGAGAGCAGAAATGCCCTTGAGGTGATCAAGAAAGATATACCTGAACTCATCATCCTCGACTGGATGATGCCTGAACTGAGCGGTATAGATCTTTGCAAGATGATCAAGGCAGATCCTGAACTGAAGGATATCCCTATTTTCATGCTGACGGCAAAGGGTCAGGATTCTGATGAACAGCAGGGTATCCAGTGCGGTGTGAGCCGTTACATTACGAAGCCCTTCAGTCCCCGGTCACTTCTTGAGATGGTGCAGGAGATCATTGGAAAAGCCTGATTATCAGCAGGATCTGGCAGCCACCATACAGGAACTCAGTATTGCGTATGAGGAACTCTCGCTGCTTTATCGCGTCTCCGGAATCTTTTCGTCCCTCAGTATCGATGATATCTGTAACCGCATGATTGATGAGGCGATCGATACCATTGGTGTGAAGACGGCTGCAATTCTCTTTCACGATGAAAAGAACGATCTTCTTTTTACCAAAACCTGCAAGGGAATCTGGGATACTGTTCGGACATTTCCAAAAGACGAAGCTGTCATATGGAAGTCGATCGAATCGAAAAAACCTTCTGCGTTCTGCAGGGTTGCAGATTCAGAATACCGGGACTATATCCCTGGCATCAAATCTATCATGGTCTGCCCCATCCTTGGCAAGGCCAAGACAGTAGGTGCCATTGTTGTTGCTGATAAAGAGGGTGATCAGGAGTTCTTTTCTCACGATACCAAGCTCCTGATGGCGATCACCTCTCAGGCAGGCCTTGCCATAGAAAACGCTTTTCTTTATACGGAATTAGAGGCTCTGCTTGTCGGTGCAATCAAATCTCTGGTAAAGGCCCTTGAAGCAACCTCATACTGGACTGCAGGACATACGGAGCGGGTCACGGAGTACGCAATATCTATCGGCAGATTGCTCAACCTCGACGGCGATACGCTTGAGAAGCTGAAAATCTGCTCACTCCTTCACGATATCGGCAAGATAGCTACTCCAAGAGAGATATTGAACAAGGACGAAGCACTGAGCGAAAGCGAATGGCTGGAGATGAAAAAGCATCCCGGTGTTGGTGCAGAAATATTGGGTGAGATGAAACAGTTCAAGGATGTTATCCTCGGCATAAAATACCATCATGAACACTGGGACGGCAGGAAAAGTATTTTTGGTCTGAAGAACGAGGAGATACCGCTGCTGGCCAGGATCCTGTCTGTTGCGGACACCTTTGACGCGCTTACTTCGGACAGGCCATACCGGCCGAAGCGGTCAAAGGAAGATGCTGCAAGGGAGATACAGAGATGTTCTGGCTCTCAGTTTGATCCTGAGATCGTAGAGGTATTTCTCGGCTGGGCCGGTCTATCTACCCGACAACATTAAGCTCCCTGACCCTGAATTTCACCCCCAGCTCTTTTGCGATTTCTTCACATTTTACCAGATCAACATCAGGCAGGGTCACGACCGTTACCTGAACATCAGGCACTGCATCCTTAATCCTTTTCGTAAATCTGATAACCTCTTCATAGGCATCCGGAAAAGAAGGCTTGCAGATCCTGTTATAGGTCTGTGAATCCTGTGCATCAAGGCTTATGGAGATGCTGTCGACAAGCCCTTTCAGTTCTGGAATGATGTCCCGCTTATGAATCAGGTTTGCATGTCCATTTGTATTAATTCTGACACGGCCTCCCTGTTCTTTCACCCACCGGGCAATCTCTTTCACCACATCGAGCCGCTGAAGGGGTTCGCCGTACCCGCAGAAGACGATCTCCCTGAACCGCGCAGGATCACCGATCTCTTTCTTCAGTTCCTCTACTGTTGGCTCATGTGAAAGCCTCAGTCTGTGGCCTTTTACAAAATCTGAGCTGAATTTTACGCAGAATGAGCATCTGTTGGTGCAGCGGTTGGTGATATTCAGGTACAGACTGTCTCGTATCTGGTAGGTTATCTCTCCTTTTTCAGGGAGCGAGCCTATACTGAAAAGCCTCCTGGCGTTCAGCGTTGTGATGCGAGAAAGGTCCTGCAGGCTTATACCTCTTAGCTCTGCGATCTTTTTTGCGGTGTTAAGAATATAGGCAGGTTCATTGCGCTTGCCCCGGAACGGTTCAGGGGTAAGATAGGGTGCATCTGTTTCGATCAGAAGATAGTCGTCAGGTATCTTTCGGGCAACCTCCTGCAGTCCAACAGCCTTCTTGAAGGTTACCGGTCCAGCGATAGAGATGTAAAAACCTAATGCCATTACCTGTTCTGCCATATCCGTATTTCCGGAGAAGCAGTGAAAGACGCCGTGACTGATGCCTGATTCCCGGACAATATTCATGGTGTCATCATCTGCTTCACGGCTATGAATGATAACGGGCAGGCCTTTCTCCTTCGCCAATTCAAGCTGTCTTCTGAAGGCTTGTTTCTGCAGATCCCTGGGAGAGTGATCGTAATGATAATCAAGGCCTGTCTCTCCGATAGAGATCACCTTCTGCTTTTGCGTAAGATCCTTGAGAAGGGCATATGTCTGATCCGTAAAGTCTTTGGCCTCATGGGGATGTATGCCGACAGAGGAGTAGATGAAGTCATGCTGTTCAGCGAGCTTGACACCCTGCAGAGTTCCTTCAAGGTCAGAGCCTATCGTGATCATGGCTTCAAGGCCTGCCTCACGGGCGCGTTGAATCACTGCTTCACGGTCAGGGTCAAATTCCTTCATCTCGAGATGACAGTGAGTGTCTATAAAAGACATGGAGGGGCGAGGGGCAAGGGCTGTTAGGCCAGAGGAAACGGTATTGTTGTCTTTACTGTTCACTGCTCACGAATTACGATTCACGGACGTTACGCGCCGAACTTTTTGAGGCGCAGGGCATTGGCAAGCATGAACGACATGAGCTGAACAGTCGGAATGATCCCCAATTCTCCCTTTGTGCATTCACGCTCAGAGAAAGATGAGCAGAGACCGCCAAGAACATACGGCGAGCTTAAAAGCATCGGCACAGGATGCCAGCTGTGTCCCTTCATGAGAGCGGGTGTTGAGTGATCACCGGTAATAGCAAGGACATCTGGCTTCAGTGCAAGGATCTTTGGAAGGAGTGCATCGAATTCTTCGATCCTTTTTGTCTTTTCCCCAAAATTGCCGTCCTCACCGTACGAATCTACCTTTTTGACATGGAGAAAGAAGAAGTCATAGTTGTCATATTGATCTTTCAGAAATGCGATCTCGTCCTCAACAGAACCCCCCAGAGCCGGAGCCTGCATGCCGACAAGCGTTGCAAGACCGCGGTACATAGGATAGGTCGCAATAGCAAGGGCGTTAAGGCCATATGCCTGATCAAAGGTCGGGATATCGGGCATGACCGAAAATCCCCTCATAAGAGCGAAGTTGGCCCGCTCCTCATTCTTCAACACCTCATGTATCTGCGCTATGACCTTCCCGGCCACAGCAGCGACTTTTTCAGCATTCTTTGAAAGCGGCTGAGGGGTGAGCGGGGCCTTTCCTTCCATCTGCGGGTCTGTGTCAGGGATATGTGCCGCGTCGTTCGCAAGATCCTCAGGAAACCTCATGATCACGGCAAAGCGGTGCTCCATGCCGGGCGCAAAGGTTATTTCAGCATTGTCGATTCTTGTGATCTCTTTCTGCAGACGTTCAGTCAGTTTTCTGCTTTGCTCGGTCGGTATTCTTCCGGCTCTCCGGTCAGTGATAAGGTCATCCTTGATGGTCGCATAGTTGCATCTGACCGCCACATCAGTCTTTCTGATCTCAATACCAAGGCCGAGTGCCTCAAGGATCCCTCTGCCGATCTGAAACTCAAGCGGATCATACCCGAAAAGAGAAAGATGGCCAGGGCCGCTGCCGGGTGTAATGCCCGGTGCAACCGGGGTATGCAGGCCGCAGGCTGATGTGCGGGCGAGGCTGTCCATGTTCGGTGTTACCGCTGTCTCGAGCTCGGTCTTTCCGTTGACCGGAAGGCCGCCAAGGCCGTCAAGAACCACAAGCACGATCTTTGAGCTATTCTTTTGCGCAAGGCTTCTTAGGAGTTTCTGCATGGGTTGAATATTACTGTAAAGTAAGGTATCTTTTCAACAAGTGCAGAATAAATAAGTGTGCTATAGTAGTGCCGGAATCGATATATAATATGAAAATGCATAGCCTAACTGGTAATTTCCTGATAGCCTCGCCAGGCCTGGATGATCCTCATTTCAGCCAGACCGTGGTGCTGTTGTGCGACCATACTGATGCCGGAGCCTTTGGTATCGTGGTCAACAGGGTGATCACTGAAAGCTTTCAATCATTTCCCTTCCGGTCAGATCTCGAAAAAGGTTTTGTCGACATGCCGGTATACTATGGCGGCCCTGTGCAGCCCGAACAGGGTTATATCATTTATGCACCCTTTAGAAAGAAATACGGTTCATTGAAAATAGCGAAGAATATCGGCGTGACCTCATCCAGAGAGCTGCTTCAGGATATTCTCAATGGCAAGGGGCCTCAGCGTTACTTTTTCTCTCTTGGTTATGCTGGGTGGGTTGCCAACCAGCTCGAGGAAGAACTCATGACAGACGGCTGGCTTGTGGCGCCTCTGGACGCAGATGTTGTCTTCTCCGTAAAGCCTGCGGAGCGATGGCGATATGCAGCAAGGCTTATCGGCGTTGATTTTCAACGCTATTCCGAACGATCAGGAAACGCGTAATAATGTTCTTACATAAAGGAGTTAAGCCATGAAAGTAGTTGCTTTGAACGGAAGTCCGAGAAAAGAAGGAAATACGCGTGATGCGATCAATGTCGTTCTTGATGTATTGAAGAAGGAAGGAATCGAGACAGAGTATCTTCAGCTTGGCGGCACAGACATCAAGGGATGCAAGGCCTGTTATAAATGCTTTGAACTGAAGAATAACCGCTGTATCCAGAAGGATGAACTGAATGGCTTTGTCGAAAAGATGATCAGCGCAGACGGGATTATCATCGGCTCCCCGACCTATTTTGCCAATGTCTCGACCGAGGTGAAGGCTCTTATTGACCGAGCAGGCCTTGTTGCCAGGGCAAATGACCATCTCTTCAAACGCAAGGTTGGGACTGCAGTTGTATCATTCAGGCGTGCCGGAGGAACTGATGCGTATTCAAGCATTAACTACTTCTTCGGCATCAGTCATATGATTATTCCCGGTTCAAGCTACTGGAGCATTGGCCAGGGCAGGAACCCCGGCGAGGTCTTAAAGGATGAAGAGGGCATTACGACATTTACGCACCTGGGCGAGAATATGGCCTGGCTCCTGAAAAAGATCCACGCATAATCAAAGGTCCAGGTCTTCAAGCAGTCGGACAATTACTGTATTGGCAATATGCCGGCCCTTTCTGGTAAGTCGGAAGTGCGTTTCCGTGAGCTCCACAAAACCTTCCCTTACCATTTCGATTGATGTTTCAGGAAGTTTGAGGTCAAGGTCTGCGGCATCCAAGAGGCGGATGCCGTTATTTTTTCTCAGACCGAGGAAGATGAACTCTTTCAATGAATCCTTGCAGGTTATTTCGGTACGTTCTTCTGGGATAATACCCATGTCCAGTTTCTTGATATAGTCCTTGATGTCACGGGTATTGCTTGTCCGATATCCCCTGATAAACCCATGGGCCCCTGCACCTGCTGCAAGATAGTCACCGCGATCCCAGTAATTCATGTTGTGTAAACAGCGATAACCTGGAAGCGCATAGTTCGATATCTCATACTGTTCATATCGTGACGCTGCAAGGAGATCGATCGTGAGCTCAGACATGTCGAGAATCAGCTCTTCGCCGGGCATTCTCATCTCCCCTGAATCAAGGCATCTCTTGAGCGGTGTCTGCGCCTCTGGTGTCAGTTCATAAGCAGAGATATGTTTTGGGGAAAGGGCAACAGCTTGATCTATCGTTTTCTTCCAGGATGTGATGGTCTGCTGCGGAATGCCATAGATGAGGTCCAGGGAAAAGTTCTCGATGCCTGCAGCGCGGATCATCTCTGCTGACCGTAATGCCTCATCTGTATTATGGATTCTTCCGAGTGTTTTGAGTTCATCATCCTGAAAGGATTGAACGCCGAGGCTCAGCCGGTTCACACCAAGCGCTGCCAGGGTCTCGAGTTTATTTTCTGTCAAGGTCCCTGGATTTGCTTCAACGGTAATCTCTGCTGAAGGTGCAAGCATGAAGTTCTTCCTGAGCTTGTCAAATATGTCATGAAAGCAGTCATCGGAGAGAATCGTCGGGGTGCCGCCGCCAAAGAAGATAGTTTTCAGGGTGTTGGTAAGATCTTTTTTTAGCTCAAGTTCCCTGCAGACCGCACGGGTATAGTTCTCTGCGAGAGACTGATCATACGGAATCGAAAGAAAGTCGCAATACATACACTTCTTTGCACAGAAAGGGATATGGATATACAGGAATTCAGCCATGGGATATTGTAGGGCATTCAGGGGGAAATCTGTACTATTGTGATATTATTACATTCTATGAACCTTGAAGAACTGATAAAGATCATGGCTGCGCTAAGGGGAGAGAAAGGCTGTCCCTGGGACAAGGAGCAAACACGGGAATCGCTCAAGCCCTTTATTATTGAAGAGGCCTATGAGGTGCTTGATGCCATTGACGAGAAAGACAGCGATGCGGTGAAAGAGGAATTAGGCGATCTCCTGTTTCAGATCGTCTTCCAGAGTCGGGTAGCTGAAGAGAAGGGCGAGTTCGGACTTGGGGATGTTATCGATGGCATAGCAATGAAGATGATCTCACGCCATCCGCATGTCTTCGGCAATGCTGATATCAGAACATCTGAAGAGGTTCTGGTCAAATGGGACGAGCACAAGAAAAGGGAAGGCAAGCAGAAAGAGTCGATACTGGAAGGCATACCGAAGACCATGCCTGCGCTTCTTCGTGCAAAAAAGCTTCAGGACCGCGCTGCAAAGGTCGGCTTTGACTGGGAAAAGATCGATGATGTGTTAGCCAAACTTGACGAAGAGGTCGCAGAATTCAAAGAGGCGGTGAAGACCAGAAAGGAAGCCCCTATTGAAGACGAACTCGGCGATATACTCTTCATGATCGTGAATATCTCACGCTTTATCGGCGTGAACCCTGAAGAGGCTCTTAGAAAAACGATCGGCAAGTTCATATCCCGCTTTCGGTATATTGAGATGGCCGCTGCAGAGAAGGGCGAGAAACTCTCAGATATGAGTCTTGCGCAAATGGACGCGCTCTGGGATGAGGCCAAAAGTAGGCCACCCCACAAGGGAGTGTAAACGGCCAAAAGTAGGTGCTTTAACCAAAAGTAGGTGCCTTAAGCAGCAACGGAGTCGAAAACAGCGAAAGAGCTCATGACATCCGGTATTTTCGCAGTTGTTTTCGTCCCTGCCTTGTTGTATTCTGAAATTGAGATGTAACCGGAAGGATCGATGAAAGAAGAACTAAATAAATCACGCAGTGGGGTGAAAAGCCTTTATCAACTGCTCCTTATTGTTGGGCTTTCCATCTTTGTGGCTGAAGTTGCAAGCATGGCAATATTATCCCGCTTCAGGTCTCTTGACTGGTCAGTGGTAGCCCTGTTGGATGCGCTCCTTCTGAGTTTTCTGGTTTTCCCCATGCTCTATTTCTTTATCTTCAGGCCGCTGCACCGTCATATAATTGAGCGGGAAGCTGCCGAAAAGGCACTCCATGAGCAGAAGGGGTTTACCGAACTCCTGCTCCAGCGATGTTCTGCTGCAACATTTGTCATAAATAGTGAACATAAGGTTATCTTCTGGAACAGAGCCTGCGAGCAGTTGACCGGCACAGCGGCATCTTCAGTTATCGATACCAATCAACATTGGAAGGCTTTTTACACAGAAGAGCGACCGACCCTTCTCGATCTGATCCTTGATAACAGCACCGGAGATGCATCGCTCTATTATAAAAAGGTTGGAATGTCTCCCCTGACCGAGAACGGCATACGGGCAGAAGGGTGGTATGAAAGTCTTGGCGGCAAACGGCGTTATCTCGTTCTGGAGGCAGCACCGCTGCATGATCCGCAGGGTCATATGATTGCCGCGATTGAGACGATTCAGGATATTACGGATATGAAGGAGATCGAAGAAACATTTGTACAGATCTCTGAGGGCATCTCAATGGCCACTGGTGATGAATTCTTCCGGCGACTGGTAACCAGTCTGGCCAGGACACTCGGCGTTGATTATGTCTTTGTCGGGGTGCTGAAGAATGATGACTCACGGCTTGTTGATACGGTCAGTGTCTATGCCCACGGCAGCATTGTTGATAATTTTCAGTATCATCTCGATCATACGCCCTGCAGTAAAGTTCTTGAAGCAGGTATATGTATGTATCCGGATAGCATTCAACAGAAGTTTCCCAAAGATGAACTCCTTGTCCAGATGGGCATTGAAAGCTACGCTGGCACGCCGGTCTTTGATTCCGATAGCAGGGTTATAGGTATCCTTGTTGTTTTGGATGGTAAACCTCTTGAGAAACTGCCGCTTGTTTCATCCCTCCTGCAGTTCTTTGCGATGCGTGTTTCAGCTGAGCTTGAGCGCATGCGCTCTGACAGGGACCTTGCTGATATGACCGCAAAGCTCTCAACGCTTCTGGAGAATCTGCAGTTCGGCGTTGTCTTTGAGAATGCCGACCGCACCATAGCGCTTACGAACCAGACCTTTTGCCGCATGTTCAATGAGGCCTCTGGTCCGGAGCAGTTCATCGGTGCTGATAGCAGAAAAGCAGCCAAGGAACGTATGGGTCTTTTCGTAGATCCCCTTCATTATGTTCAGCGCATTGAAGAGGTGATGAGAAACGGAAATATTGTTGCCAATGAAGAGCTTCAGCTTGTGGACGGCAGGATCTTTGAACGCGATTACGTGCCGATCGTCTCTGACGGTGCAGTGCTGGGTCATGTATGGCAGTATCGGGATATCACGGAGCGAAAGCATCTGGAGAATCAGCTTATGCATGCCCAGAAGATGGAGGCTGTAGGAGAGCTGGCCGGCGGCGTTGCCCATGATTTCAATAATATCCTGACTGCAATAATCGGATATGGCAATCTTCTGAAGATGAAGCTTGATGCGGCCGATCCGCTCCATGCCTATGTGGAGCATATTCTCACTTCTTCCGAAAAGGCGGCGAATCTTACACAGAGTCTGCTTGCCTTCAGCAGAAAGCAGGTGATAAATCCCAAGCCCCTGAATCTTAACGGAGTTGTCGAAAAAACAGAGAAGCTGCTGTCAAGACTTATTGGTGAGGATATACGGCTGCAGACTCTGTTCCATAATCGAGACCTGATCATCATGGCAGACAGTATGCAAATGGAGCAGATACTTATGAATCTCGTAACAAACGCCCGTGATGCAATGCCGCAAGGCGGTAACCTGGTCATCGAGACAAGGGCTGTGTATCTTGACGATGAGTTTGTGAGAAAGCATGCCGGAGAAAAGTCAGGCATGTATGCCCTCATATCAGTGAGTGATTCTGGCGTTGGCATGGATAAAAACCTGAAAGAGAGGATCTTTGAGCCATTCTTTACGACCAAGGAAGTAGGAAAGGGCACTGGTCTTGGTCTTGCCATCGTATACGGCATTATAAAGCAGCATGACGGGTTCATCGAGATCGAAAGTGAGCCCGGCAAAGGGACAACATTCAGGATATTGCTGCCGTTAATTGCCGAGACCGTGGAGGAGCTGAAGTCTCCTGATTATGTCCAGGTGAAAAGGGGCAGCGAAACGCTGCTGCTGGTCGAAGATGACATGATGGTCAGAGAGCTCAACAGGGATGTGCTCCAAAAGTTCGGGTATACCGTCATAGTTGCTCAGGACGGAGAAGAGGCCCTGTTGCGATATCAGGAGAATAAGGGTCGCATACAGATGCTTCTCCTTGATGTGATACTCCCCAAGAAGAATGGCAAAGAGGTCTATGACGCAATTATGACTCAGGAACCAGGCATAAAGACTCTGTTTATGAGCGGCTATACGGATGATCTGCTTCACAAAAAAGGGGTTCTCGACAAGGGGATTTCCTTTATTCCCAAGCCTGTTTCGCCCATGAGACTTCTGCAGAAAGTCAGAGAAGTCCTCGATTCATAGCCGCACTATTGCCGGCACAGCACCGGTTGTGTTACGACTGCTGATACTTTCAATTATTCCACGTTTGCAGTAAAATAAGGGACTTTAAGCAGGAGAGGTGTGCGATGGGATACGTAAAAGGACTCAAATGCAGGGAATGCGGCAGGGAGTATCCGGTTGACCCCATTTATGTCTGTGAGTTCTGTTTTGGTCCTCTTGAAGTAGCGTATGATTACCCCGGTATTGCAAAGGCAATAACAAGAAAGAAGATCGAGCAGCGTCCGGAAAACCTCTGGCGGTATAGGGAACTCCTGCCGATTGACGGCGAACCCCAGGTAGGCCTTAATTCCGGTTTCACGCCGCTCATTAAGGCAGACCGTCTTGCAAAGGCTCTCGGCATTGATGAGCTCTATATCAAGGACGATACCGTTGTCCATCCTACGCTTTCGTTCAAGGACCGTGTTGTTGCGGTTGCGCTGACCAAGGCGAAAGAGTTCAATTTCGATACGGTTGCCTGTGCATCCACCGGAAACCTTGCGCATTCTGTGTCTGCCCATGGTGCGCGGGCAGGCTTCAACCGGTTTATCTTCATTCCTGCAACACTTGAGGCGAGCAAGATCGTGGCATCGCTGGTCTATGAACCGAATCTCATTGCTGTTGACGGCAATTACGATGACGTGAACAGGCTCTGCAGTGAAGTTGCAAACAAATACCGTTGGGCCTTTGTGAATATCAATATCAGGCCCTTTTACGCAGAAGGGTCCAAGACCATCGGCTTTGAGATCGCAGAGCAGCTTGGATGGAAGGCTCCTGATAATATTGTTGTGCCCTGTGCAAGCGGTTCGCTTCTGACCAAAGTGTGGAAAGCGCTCAAGGAGTTCAAGGAAATAGGCATCCTGAAGGAGCTTGATACAAAGATCTTCGGTTCCCAGGCTGCAGGCTGCAATCCCATTGCTGCTGCGGTCAAGGCAGGCACTGACATTATCCGGCCGGTGAAACCGAACACGATCGCAAAATCGCTTGCTATCGGAAATCCTGCAGACGGATTTTACGCGTCCCAGGTGATCAGGGAGACCGGCGGACATGCTGAGGATGTCACTGATCAGGAGATCATCGAAGCCATAAAGCTTCTCGCAAGGACCGAAGGTATTTTTGCCGAGACAGCAGGAGGCGTTACCCTGGCAGCGACCCGTAAGCTGATCGAGAGCGGAAAGATTAAGCGCGACGAGTTGACGGTCATCTGCATTACCGGAAACGGGTTGAAGACTCAGGAAGCTTTGCAGGGACAGACAACATTGCCGCACTATATAAAGCCGAGCCTCTCCTCTTTCGAGGAAGTGCTTGAAAAAATAAACAAGGCCCAATAACAAGGAGGGATGAGTTATGGCAGTGAAAGTAAGAATACCCACACCGCTTCAGAAACTGACACAGGGAAAGGAAGAGGTCGATGGAACAGCGGGAACAGTCATTGCGTTGGTGAATGAGCTGGACAGGTCTTACCCTGGGCTGGCAGAGAGAGTTTCAGAGAATGGCAAGATTCGCAGGTTCGTGAACATCTATCTCAACGATGAGGACATACGCTTCCTTAGTGCCGAGGAAACACTGGTAAAGGACGGCGATGAGGTCTCGATTGTTCCTGCTATAGCAGGCGGAGCCTGTTAGGAGCGCATGATGAAGACACGCGTGAAACTGACCTTTCCGCAGAACCTCATCAAGGAGCCGATGCTTTTCACCATGGCACAGCAGTTCAATGTGATGCCGAATATCAGGCGAGCCAGGATTACGGAATCTGTCGGTGAGATGGTGCTTGAGCTCGAGGGGGCTCAGGATGATCTCGATAAGGGCGTAGCTTTTCTGAAGGGAAAAGGCATCGAAGTCGAAATGGTAGTCGGCGATATCATCGAATAATTCATGAAATACGTCGTAATTCTGGGAGATGGCATGGCTGACAGGCCAGTGGAAGAGCTCGGCGGGAAAACTCCGCTGCAGAAGGCCCATACGCCAAATATGGACAGTCTCGCCTCAACAAGCATCCTGGGGAAGGTGAGAACCGTGCCTGAAGGCATGCACCCGGGTTCTGATGTTGCCAACCTGAGCATCCTTGGTTACGACCCAGTTAAATATTACTCCGGCAGAGCTCCGCTTGAAGCTGCAAGCATCGGCGTTGACCTGCGGAATAACGACGTTGCTTTCCGGTGTAATCTCGTTACCCTCAAATACAATCGGGATAGGACCAGGGCTGTAATGGAAGACTACAGCAGCGGCCACATATCAACCGATGAAGCAGCAGTATTGATCAAAGAGGTGGGCAGTCAGCTTGGCACGGAAACAATATCATTCTATCCGGGAGTCAGCTATCGGCACCTGATGGTCTGGGCTGATGGATCAACTGATATCGAATGTGTTCCACCCCATGACATGCTCGGCAAGGAGATCATCGATTATCTACCGGTAGGCAAGGGTGAAGAGGTGATCAGAAAGATCATGATGGAGTCAGTTGATATTCTTGAGAGCCATCCTGTGAACAGGAACAGGGTCAGGGAGGGGAAGAACCCCGGAAACAGCGTCTGGCTCTGGGGGCAGGGCAGGCGACCTCAGATGCCGACCTTTCGCGAAAAATACGGTATCAGCGGCGCTCTTGTATCAGCAGTTGATCTGACAAAGGGACTCGGCATTTATGCAGGTTTCGAGATTCTTAAGGTCCCGGGCATGACAGGATATCTTGATACCAATTATCAGGGCAAGGCTGATGCTACGATCGAGGCGCTGAAAAGCGTGGACTTTGTGTATCTGCATGTCGAGGCCCCTGACGAGGCTGGTCACTCCGGTAACTGCAAGGATAAGATCCAGGCGATCGAGGATTTTGATAAGTTTATTGTTGGTGGTGTTCTGGCAGGGATGAAGGATTTCCCTGAATACAGGATCATGGTGCTTCCTGACCATGCAACGCCGGTGGCGATCAGAACCCATTCGGCAGAGCCTGTGCCGTTCATGCTCTATGACAGCCGTGCGAAGAAGCGTAATGCCGTGTCAGGCTATGATGAGACGATCACCGAGAGAGATGACATTATGGTTTTTGATGAGGGATATAAACTGATGGACTTTTTTATCAGAGGATAAGCGGAGGAGAGAAAGTGGCACTCATAGTTCAGAAATATGGCGGCACATCAGTCGGCAACACAGAGAGGATCTTGAATGTTGCCAACCGCGTTGCAAAGACCGTTAAGCAGGGCAACCAGGTCGTTGTAGTTGTCTCCGCCATGTCAGGCGAGACAGACAAGCTCATCGGACTTGCCAATCAGATATCAGCAACGCCGGCAGAGCGCGAGCTGGACATGCTCCTGTCGTCGGGCGAGCGCGTTACCAGTGCGCTTACGGCCATGGCAATCGATGCGCTGGGCCATAAGGCAAAGTCCTTTACCGGTCGTCAGGCAGGCATTGTTACTGATGCGGTCCATACAAAAGCGAAGATCGAGAGTATCAATGGAGAACGTATCAAGAAGGCGCTGGATGAGGGTTTTGTTGTAGTGCTGGCAGGGTTCCAGGGCATAACGCCGAATGAGGATGTTACAACCCTCGGCAGGGGAGGCTCTGATCTCTCTGCTGTTGCAATCGCTTCTGCTATAAAGGCGGATCTTTGCGAGATCTATACGGATGTTGACGGCGTTTATACTACTGACCCGAACATTGTGCCTGAAGCGCGCAAGCTCGACAAAATATCCTATGAAGAGATGCTTGAGCTTGCAAGTCTTGGTGCAAAGGTCTTGCAGACGCGCTCAGTTGAGTTTGCGATGAAATACAAGGTGCCTGTTGTTGTCAGGTCCAGCTTTAATGATAATCCGGGAACACTGGTTGTTGAGGAGGATAGGGATATGGAGAATGTTTTCGTTTCAGGTATAGCATATGACAAGAATCAGGCGAAGATCACGATCGTGAATGTGCCTGATAAGCCGGGTATCGCTGCAAAGCTTTTCGAGGCGATTGCAGCTTCAAACATTGTGGTCGACATGATCGTGCAGAATGTGAGCAGCGATGGAAAGTTCGCTGATATTTCTTTTACGGTGCCGAAGACCGACACACGCAAAGCCCTTGAGGTATCAGAAGCCATTGCAAAGGAACTGGGAGCAGAGCGCGTTGACAAGAGAGAAGACATCAGTAAGATTTCTGTGATCGGTGTCGGCATGCGGACCCATTCTGGTGTTGCCTCAAAGATGTTTCAGACCTTTGCTGCCAATAATATCAATATCGCCATGATCAGCACATCTGAGATCAAGGTCTCCTGTGTTATTGATCTGAAATATACCGAGCTTGCTGTCAGGGTGCTTCACGAAGCATTCGGGCTGGCAGGATAATGTTTATGAGCTTTGGGCTTTCAGCTATCAGCAAGCAGCATGGACAGGTTGAATCCAGGATTTTGGATATATACTTTATATGCGCAAAATAGAAATATACGATACTACGCTCAGGGACGGCGCCCAGTCAGAGGACATCTCTTTTTCGCTGGAGGACAAGCTCAGAATAACCGAGAGGCTTGATGATCTTGGTGTTCATTTCATTGAGGGTGGATACCCTGGATCAAATCCCCGCGACATTGATTATTTCAAGAAGGCTGCAAAACTGAAGCTTGCCAATGCAAAACTTGTAGCGTTCGGCAGCACACACAGGCCAAAGAAAAAGGCTTCAAAGGATGAGACCCTCAGGGCGCTGGTTGATGCAAAGACCCCGGTCATAACGATCTTCGGCAAGACCTGGGACTTTCATGTCAGAGAGGCATTGAAGGTTCCGCTCAAGGAGAATCTCGATATTATTTTCGATTCTGTGGCCTTTCTGAAAAAACATGCTGACAAGGTCTTCTTTGATGCTGAGCATTTTTTTGACGGTTACCGGAATAATCCTGACTATGCGCTGAAATGTCTTGAGGCTGCACAGGATGCCGGCGCTGACTGCCTGGTGCTCTGTGATACAAATGGAGGCTGTACACCTACGCTTATTAAAGAGATCGTCAGAAAGATGAAGAAGCATTGCACTGCGTCCCTCGGCATTCATGTGCATAATGACAGCGACTGCGCAGTTGCAAACACGATCGTTGCTGTTGAAGAGGGTGTGACACAGGTGCAGGGCACGATCAACGGGCTGGGTGAGCGGTGCGGAAACGCGAACCTTATCTCGATCATTCCTAACATACAGGTCAAGCTCGGCATGCGCTGCATCACGGACAAACAACTTGCCAAGCTTCGGGATGTGTCGCGATTTGTGACCGAGATAGCCAACCTCAGACATTTCAAGCGCCAGCCGTACACCGGAGACAGCGCGTTTGCGCATAAGGGCGGCATGCATGTGAACGCTATTCTGAAACGCTCCGAGACCTATGAGCATATCCGACCGGAGCTGGTAGGCAATTCGCAGCGCATCCTCATCTCGGATCTTGCCGGACGAGCGAATATCCTGCGCAAGGCAGAAGAATGTGGCATCAGGCTCACCAACGAATCAACTCAGCTGCAGGATATCATTACGCAGCTCAAGGAACTTGAGAGCCAGGGTTTTCAGTTCGAAGGGGCAGAGGCTTCTTTTGAACTGCTCATGAAGAAGGCTCTTGGTCTGCACAAGCGGTTCTTTGATCTTATCGGTTTCAGGGTCATTATTGAGAAGAGAAAAGAAGGCGAGGAACCGCTGAGCGAGGCAACGATCATGGTGAAGGTGAGCGGCCATGTTGAACACACGGCTGCCACCGGCAGGGGCCCGGTCAATGCCCTTGATAATGCACTCCGCAAGGCTCTTGAGAAATTCTACCCCGCCCTGAAAGATGTGAAGCTCCTTGACTACAAGGTCCGTGTACTCACTGCCGGAAAGGGCACTACAGCAAGGGTCCGCGTTCTTGTTGAATCTGGCGACAAGGACAACCGCTGGGGCACGGTCGGTGTTTCGGAGAATATCATCGAAGCATCCTATCAGGCCATTGTCGACAGCGTTGAATACAAGCTCCTTAAAGAAGAACTCTGAAGTAAGCGTGATGCCTGACGTTGTTCTTGATGCGACAGGCCTGCTCTGTCCCATGCCAGTGTTGAAGATCAAAAAGGCGATTGATAGCATGCAGCCTGGTCAATTGTTGGAAGTCAGCACCAAAGATGCAGCGGCAAAATCCGACATTGTTTATCTGGCGCAGAGGCTGAAACTTGAATTGATTGATGTCAGTGAAGTGGACAGCATGATCAGGATCACGATAAAAAAATAGCGGACAGCGTGGCAGGGAATAGAGCAAAGGCCCCGATATTATCCGTTTTTTTGTTTCAGTCTCATTTTGACACTCCGCAGTTTTTTGTGATAGCATTAAACTTCTTTTTATCCATTGCCGGAGTGGTGGAATTGGCAGACACAAGGGACTTAAAATCCCTCGGGGGCAACCTCGTACCGGTTCAAATCCGGTCTTCGGTACCAACTTTATGTTCATTGCATTTTCTCTAACGTTGTTCGCGACATTATTGTTTTGACAGCGTATAACGCCCTATAAATATTGACATTCTTCCTTTATCTGCTTAATATTGCCTGACCTGTACCAGCAAGAATTTCCGATTGTCCGTGGGGGATATTATAGAAATCTGTTACCGTTTGACTGCTTATTGCGCTAACGCTGAGCATTGGTTATACGTTCCATAAGTAGGCTATGTCATGAATGACGTTTTAAGCGAAAGCGAGCTTCTCAGAAAATGCCTCAATGAAGGGGATGGGGTTGTCTGGGAGCTTTTTGTGAGACGCTATGCAAAACTTATTTGGGGCACGCTGAGAAAGACATTCCTCTCTTATTCATTTCGGCATACAGAGGAAGACCTCGAGGACATATTCAATGCCGTATTCGTTTCGCTTCTTGATAATGACTTCAAAAAGCTCCGCCAGTTCAGGAGCGAAAATTCCTGCTCACTTTCTACGTGGCTGACCATCATTGCCTCGCGAACAGCTATAGATCATATGAGACAGGATAAAAGTCAGCTGTTCGTGGAGACAAAAGATGGGGAGCGTGACATTTATGAGTCTATCCCAGCATCAGAAAAGTCCATTGAACATCTATTTATTGAAAAGCAACGTGACGAGAGACTGAATGCGGCTATAACCCAATTAGGTGCACAAGATAGCCTTATTATTCGCCTGGTCTTGGAAAAGGGACTTTCTCCCGAGGAAATTGCGGTAATTATGGGCATTAGTGCTGAAACTGTATACTCACGGAAGAACCGACTGGCTGAGAAATTGAAGAAATCTGTTGGGGTTCTGTAAGAAATGCTGATCTGTTCCGTCTATAAGCATAGAAGTGACTTGCAAGGAGGAACTTATGCATAAAGACAGAGGCTGCCTGACTGAATTTGATCTCGGCGCCTATATGGACGGAAAGCTCGCCATAGACAGAAGAGAGGTTGTTGAGCAGAAGCTGGCAGAATGCCCGGATTGCCTGAGGGAACTGATTGCACTCAGGCGACTGACCGGCAGGCATGATAACGATACAGAAGATATACCTGAGCGGGCGATCATTCGAGCTGCAGCCCTGTACGGGGAAGGCAGATCTCCCTTTGATGTTGTTATAAGCCTCATGAAAGAGACGCTCAGAGTTATAAAGAGCTCTCCTTCCCTTCAGTTGTCATATCCTGCACCTGCATTTGAATTGAGAAACAGCAAGGCTGTCAGCGCACGGATGGCTGTGATTACGAAGACCTTTGAGAAAATGAATGCTGAGATTGATATTGAGCAGATAGAAGCAGAGCTCTGCAATATTAAGGTCACTGTCGTGCCGACCACAGCCGGCTTCCAGTCTCAAGGGATCAGGATAGAGCTCATCTCAGGCGAGAGGGAACTTGCGTCGTATTTTGTTGAACATGGATTTGTGCTTTTTGAGGAGATTGGCAAAGGAAGTTATTCATTAAGAATCAGGAAAAAAGACCACCTGTTCGGCGCTGTGACGCTGAGCCTGGAATAAAGGAGCCCCTTATGGAAGAGAATAAAACCGATATCGGCAGAATCCTGGCAGAAAGAGACAAGCTTGATGCGCAGATTCATGCCAAGTTCACTAAAAAGATCACGGTAATGTTCACAGACATCAAGGGCTCGACATCAGTGTATGACACCCGTGGCGATATAGCCGGCAGGGCTATGGTGCACAGACATAACGAGGTTGTGCTGCCAATTATTAAGGAGCATAACGGTATCCTGATCAAGACCATCGGTGATGCAACCATGTCTGCATACCATACTCCTTCGGACAGCATCCGAACTGCGATTGACATTCAGAGGAGGCTGAAGATCTACAACAGCGACAAGGCCGATAGGGAACAGATCCATGTCAGAATCGGGATGAATTATGGTGATGGTCTTGTTGAAGAGTCAGATGTTTTTGGTGACATTGTAAATGTCGCGAGCCGTGTTGAGGCGCTTGCGGATGGCGATGAAATCTTTATTACTGAAGACCTGTACAGGGCAGTTAAGAACAACGATGAGTTTATCTTTAGACATGAAAAGTTGGTAGAAGTAAAGGGGAAGAAGGATGCTCTGAGGGTCTTCCGTGTCATCTGGCATGATGAGCTTGTTTCTATGGGCAAGATCAGAAAGCTGTCTTCCACAGCCGAAAGAGAGGGAACGCTCATTATAGAGGCATCGGTTGTTGGAGAAAAGCTGAAGATCAGCGGATTTGAGAAGGCTGAAGGCGAGGAGCGGACAGTCAGGCACTATGAAGAGATCAAATACAGTCAGGACACGATCAGAAACTATACAAAAAATATAATCGATCTACTTAACAGGGCTAACAAGAGAGGCAAGATCGGCAATGATCTCCTCATCAAGCTGAAGGAATATGGGCGGCTGCTTTTCGACGCGCTGATGCCTCTTCAGATCAAAGAGAGGATCGCGAAGACTGTTTTCAATCATATGCTGATCAGCATAGACGACAATCTGGTCCATATACCATGGGAACTGCTCCATGACGGCGAGAATTTCCTCTGCCAGCGTTTCAGCCTTGGTCGGGCAGTAAGCACCCGGCAGCGCGTTTCCGCGGTTATACGGACCATTGGCAAGCCACTTAAAATGCAGATTCTCGCAGACGCGAGAGGTGATCTTCAGGCTGCCTATACCGAAGGAGTCAGGATCAAGGACGATATTGAGAGCATAGATGACTGGCTTGATGTCTCCCTGAAAACAACAGACATCAAGACTGATTATGTGAAGGCAAAGATCAGAAACTTTGATATTGTTCATTATGCAGGTCATGCTGATCACAATGCCCTGAAACCTGAAGATAGCGGCTGGCTTCTCAAAAACGGTAAACTGAGCGCAGAAAATATCATCGCTATGTCAGGTATTATGCCGATGCCTGCCCTCGTCTTTTCCAATGCCTGCCAGACAGGCCAGACAGATGAGTGGCGACTTGATGAACACTATGAGACAAAGATATTTGGTCTTGCCAATGCTTTCCTTATTTCCGGCGTCCAGCACTATATCGGCACCTTTTGGGAGATACCGGATGAGGCAGGTTATCACTTTGCCATACATTTCTACCGTCACCTGCTTCAGGGCAGTTCAATCGGCGAAGCTATGAGGCTGGCGCGCCAGGCGCTTATCGACAAATACGGAGAGGATATGATTGTATGGGCAAGTTACATGCTCTATGGTGATCCGACCACAAAGTATGTAATGCCAGAGGTTGAACTGCGGGAGACAAAGGCAGAAGAGAGGGTGGAGAGAGAGACGCTGGCAACAGCTGACCTGAGGCACCGTGAAGATGTCGTGCAGTTCCCAGGAAAAAAGAAACAAAAAAACGTGTTCATGGTTGCCGGCCTTGTCATGCTCCTTCTGGCTGGCGCAGCAGGTTTCTATATGAAGACCAGGTCAGGAGAAATACCTGAAAAAGCCGCCAATCAGCCGCAGCAGGTTATGCAGAAAGAGACGGACTCCAAAAGGATTGATGAACTGGTCGCGTCACTGTCGCAGAAATACCGGGAGAATAAATTTGATGCTCTCAAGCCGGGCGATAATTGGAGTTCCATGCCGCTCAGTCTGGTCTTCATGGATATCAAGGCTGATAGTTCGAGAATCGAAAAACTTATCGGCTATACCTCACAGACACTTCAAGCCGGAGGCCGCATCAATGTGGTCGAAAGAGAACTTATAAACCGGCTTCTTGAGGAACTCAAGCTGAGTAATTCTGCGCTTGCTGATCAGGCAACTGCGCTAAGAGTCGGAAGAGTTCTTTCTGCCCGAGTTATGGTCACCGGCAGCATTATGCCGGATGAACACGGACAAATCGTCATGCTCCGGATCATAGATACGGAAACAACTGCTGTGAAGAAGGTAATCACGGTGGAATCCAAGTCTAAAGAGCTTGGTAAGGATGCTGCCGATGACCTGAGCATGAAAATCCTTGAGGCCATAAAGACTGAATATCCTCTGCGCGGCAAAGTAACTGCCGTGACAGGTGACAGATATCAGCTGAACATTGGGCAAAGCCATGGCCTGAAAAAAGGTGACAAACTTGAGGTTGTAACAGCTTTAGGCACAAGTGGCGACATGTATGTTGCAGTCGGAGAACTCGAGGTGGTCGACGCCGGCAAGGACAGTTCATTGGCATCTCTCGCCTCAGGGAAGGGACCTCTTGCCTTAGGCGCCAAGGTTCGTGAAAAGTCGGCAGCACGATGAAAGAGATAGCCTGCATATTGAAAAAAACCTTTTCAATAGTCCTTATCTTCTGTTTTCTTGTTCCTCCAGTGCTTGCTGCTGATGACAGCGGAACCTTCAGAGGCAAATGGTGGAATTACTATGACCGTGCAGTTGAAAAAGCTGAACTGGGGAAATGGCAGGAAGCAGTTACTGACCTTTTGAAAGCACTTTCCCTGCGCGAAAAAGACCAGCGTATGGCCAGGACCTACGGCATGCATTTTGTCGATTATTTTCCCCACCGGGAGCTTGGCGTTGCCTATCTTTCTCTCGGTGATATTGATCGTGCATCAGCAGAACTCGAAGAGTCCATAAAAAGTGAAGGATCTGCAAAGGCATTTTTCTATCTAAACAGGGTACGCAAGGCGATCATGATTCGGCAGAAGCAGACAGGATTAAAGCCGCCGGCAATTGCCCTGAATGCCCCTGCTGAAAACTCGGCAACAAAGGACGAGTCAATTGTCATAAGGGGATCTGTCTCTGGGGAATGTCTTGTTGCTAAGTTGACGGTCAATAGTCATGCCGTTGATATCGAACTGGCAGCCAAGCAGATGACATTCGAACAGGCCGTGAGTCTCGCTGATGGCGAGAACCGCATCTTGGTCAGGGCTGAAGATCTCATGGGTAATATTTCTGATAAGACGCTTCTTGTGATAGTCGATAGACAAGGACCGTCGATTGTAATCACTGGAGTAAATACTGAAGTGCAGGATGGAAAGAAAATTGCACGGATCATGGGCGAAGTCGAAGACGGCACCGGAATTCAAAGCATAGTAATCAATGAACAGGATGTTAAAGCTGGGAAAAGGAAGAACCAGTCTTTCGATCTGACAGTGCCTGTGGATTTAAAGGGAATGGTCAGCATTCGCGCAGTTGATACGCTCGGCAATGAAACAAATGCTGACATTAACGTTGACAGGGAAGTTGCAGTATTTCAACGCAAAGAACCCTGGGTGCAGCTTGCCTTCAATGGCCCGGGAATTCTCTCATCTGACAAGGAACTGCCTGAAATTAAACTTAAAGACCCGACTGATATACCTCTTGTCTTTCTTAATTCCTATTACATCGATGGCGAAGTTTCAGACAATAAGAGCGTTGAGAAGATCCTGATAAACGGTAAAGAGGTATCATCAAAGAATGGCAGAAAGGTCTTTTTCAGCAAGATGCTGACACTCAGCGAGGGCAGAAACAGGATTCTTGTCGAAGCAATTGACAGCAGCGGCAACAAGGCAGTATCAGAATTCACAATAACGAAGCATGTGCCTTCAGTTTTGCAGAACGGGGCGCGTATGAGTCTCAGCCTGCTCCCCTTTGATACGAAAAAGAGCACGGATCTCATGACCCTTGCCTATGATTATCTTGCCGGGGCTTTTACAGACCAGAAACGGTTTAATATGATAGAGCGTTCCAAGCTCGAGCAGGTGATGGTTGAGCAGAAGCTCACAAAGGCAAAGCTCACTGACCCCGAACATTCAATAAGGATCGGCAGGCTCATGTCTGCCGAGGCGATTGTGGCCACTACCGTGCGTGAGGACCAGAAGTCGATAGAGATCGTCTCCCGCGTGATCAATACCGAAACCTCTCAGGTCATGGAAGTGCGCGATGTCTTCACTGAGGATAAGAGCGCCCCTTCGGTAAAAGAGCTTATGGCAGGTCTTGCTGCGAAAATCGCCGTTGCATTCCCGCTTGTCGAGGGCATAGTGATCAATAAGGACAAGGGGTATATTTACACTGACATCGGCAATAAGGTCAAAATACACAAGGACGCTGCGGTCATTGTGTATCGCAGAGGCAAGGAGCTCAAGCATCCGGTAACGGGCAAGTCATTAGGCTTTGATACGATCAAGCTGGCCGAGGGCAGATTCGAGGAGATTCGGGAAGATTTTTCAAAGGCAAAGATTCTTGATAAGCCGTCACCTCAGGAGATAGTGGTCAAAGATCTGATCGTGACAAAGTGATGGTTGGGTATAACAGGTGTGTAGTATTTAGGTGTTTAGTCTATAGCCTATACCTGGCAGACTACAGTCTAAGCAACCCAATAAGTATCAAAGGATGAGGAGGTTTTTGTGAATTTACAAGTGAGTTGGGTAAGAGTTTGCCGGTTAATACTATTTTTGATTGCAATTGTTCCTGCGTCTGCTTTTGGGCAGCTGATAGAGATATCTTCGTCCCTTAATCCTGTGGGCTCGGGCGCAAGGGCTATGGGAATGGGCGGCGCTTTCATAGGCGTGGCCGATGATGCAACTGCTGCATCGTGGAATCCGGCCGGCCTTGTCCAACTCGAAAAGCCTGAGATGTCGGTTGTTTATTCATTATTTGCAAGGCAGCAGACTTATAGCTCTGATATCCACCCTGAAATTGAATCTGTAAACCGGATGGATGCAAACGGCATAAATTATTTCAGTATTGCCTACCCATTTGAGTTGTTTAAAAGGAACGTGATTGTTTCTCTTAATTACCAGCGGTTATATGACATGAACAAAGATGTCAACTTTAACTACACATGGGATGTAGGCGGGGACAAGCTTTACGATAATATTAAATTCAAACAGCAGGGATATCTTTATGCGCTCTCACCTGCGATGGCTGTGCAGGTATCACCCGGTTTTTATCTTGGGGCGACCCTGAATTTCTGGGGAGACTATATCGGAAACAACGGCTGGCAGAGCACCTATTCATCTACCAAGAGCGGTAATCTTCCTCCTGGCTCCGTTATTATGAAAGACCGGATAGAAAAAACAGTCGAGTTCAAGGGCATAAACGCGCATATCGGTTTTTTGTGGAATTTTCATGAGCGCCTCACTCTTGGCGGAGTATATAAAACCGCGTTTGACGCAAGGCTCCGGAGTAAGACCTCTGAATTTGCGAGCCAGAACTGGCTGGACATACCACTGTATTCGGAGGACTCTGCCCATAGCTCAGAGCGTTTCACCATGCAGATGCCTGCTTCGTATGGACTTGGGCTCTCTTACCGTCATTCTGACAAATGGACGCTTGCGCTTGATGTTTACCGGACTGATTGGTCGACGTTCTTATTGAAAAACAGTGCCGGAAATACGATAAACCCGGTCTCCTCAAAACCCATAAGTGAAGGAAGGCTGAAGGATACAACGCAGATCAGGGTCGGAACAGAATATCTGTTTATCAAGGATAAGTATGTTATTCCTGCAAGATTCGGACTGTTTTACGACCCCGAACCACAGACAGGATATCTGGATGATTATTACGGCTTTTCGCTTGGAACCGGGTATGCGCGCGGCAGATTCGCCTTTGATATCGCATATCAATTTCGGTTTGGCAACAACGTCAGCGCTGATATCCCTTTTATTGCCGGCAGAAAAGTGGATATCAAACAGCATACGCTTATGGCTTCGGTCATTTATTATTTCAAATGAGATTATTATAAACTCAAATGCCTTATTTATTGCGGATTATTAGCAGGTTGTGATACTCTTTTAGCCAGAATCGCTACCGATAAGAGCAAACTGCCTGGAAGGGCAGGGCGCAAAGCTTCTGGTCCTTGGGGGATGTAAAAGGATTGCAGGGCTGCCGAAGTAGATGACAAGATATTTATATATATTTGAACTGACAAACCCATAGCCATAGAGGCATGGGTTTTTTTGTTTTCACGAAAAAATATTCCTTGGACATGTAAGAAAGCGTCTCTCGTTTCGTCTATAGATAACAAATAGAAAGTAATTTTCTGAATCCTTGGAGGGGTTATGAGGTCCATCAAAAGAAACTGTCTGGTTGCAATACTGCTTGTCATCTCCGTTCTTTCAGTTGTCATTCTGAGCCCGTCGAAGGACGCCTTTGCCGCCGATAACGGCTACTGGACGACAACGGGGAGTATGGGCACTGCGCGGCCATACTCTCAATCTGTATTGCTTCAAAACGGCAAGGTGCTTGTAGTTGGAGGCGGCAACAGCTCCGGCAGTTCCCTCAACTCAGCAGAATTGTATGATCCGGGCACCGGCACATTTACTTCCACGGGCAGCATGACCTATGCAAGATATGATTTTCAGGCGACACTTCTGACGAATGGTAAGGTATTAATCACAGGGGGGTATGGCAGTTCAGGCTATCCCGTCACAGCAGAATTGTATGACCCGGGGTTAGGTACATTTTCGACTACGGGTAGCATGAGTATTGGAAGACAGGGTAGCACGGCAACGCTTCTGCAAAATGGCAAGGTGCTTATTACTGGTGGGTGGAACGGTTCAACCAGACATAGCTCGGCAGAATTGTATGATCCGGGCACTGGGACATTTACTGCTACCGGGAACATGAACTCTGCAAGATATTTACATGCGGCTGCATTGCTTCAAAATGGTAAGGTGCTTGTTGTAAATGGAGCATTTAGCGGGGGAAGTTCTGTAACTACTTCTGCAGATTTATATGATCCTAATACAGGAACCTTTACTGCAACAGGAAATACAAGTATTGGAAGGACTCTTGCAACAGCAACACTTCTGTTTAACGGCAAGGTTCTGATAGCAGGTGGCAGCAATGGTACGCCATTTAGTTCGGCAGAATTATATGATCCGATTACCGGGGTTTTTACTGCGACAGGGAGCTTGAATATCGAACGGACTTATCACTCAGCAACACTTCTTTCTAATGGCAAGGTATTGGTTACAGGAGGCTACAGCAGTACTGTAGCTCTTAGTTCAGCGGAGCTGTATGATCCGAACACCGGGACATTTATCGCGACCGGAAGCATGACAAGCACACGCGGTGGCCACATAGCAGCAAATCTCCTCAATGGTATTGTGCTTGTTGCTGGAGGAATTGACGCTGGCAGTACAAAGCTTTCCTCTGCCGAACTCTTCACCCCCATTCCTATGATCCAGCTTCCACGCACAGGACAGACGAAGTGTTATAACGCAGCTGGGACTGAGCTTGCATCATGCGCAGGCACGGGACAGGATGGAGAGATACAGGCGGGCGCTGCATGGCCGAGCCCGAGATTTGTGGCCTCAAGCGAAAACAGCAATATCATACAGGATAAACTCACTGGCCTTGAGTGGGCTAAAGATGCCGGCACGCCGACCGTTTTAGGAACTCCGACCTGCACCGGCGGCACAAAGACCTGGACGGCCGCGCTCGATTATGTGGCTTGCCTGAACACAAACAACTACCTTGGGCATAATGACTGGAGAATGCCGAATATTAATGAGCTGGAGAGTCTTGTAGATGCTGACAGGTCTACTCCTCCTCTTCCGGCAAACCACCCATTCACAGGCGTTCAAACTATTTTCTATTGGTCATCGACAACCAACATCGGTGGAACTACCAATGCATGGGGCATCTATATGGACAGTGGCTATAGTGGCTATGTAGGCGGCCACGGAAAGACCGAAGCATATTACGTTTGGCCTGTTCGTGCGGTTTCAACGGGGCCTGCGGCAGTATGGCGGACTGGACAGACAACACAATATGCGGCTAATGACGATGGTGCATTACAGAAAGGTGTTAGTTGGCCTTCTCCTCGCTTTGTGGACAGCGGTATTACGGTAACTGATAGCCTTACGGGGCTTATATGGACAAAGGATGCCAACGCGCCGGGGCCGGGTGCGTGCGGACCTGCGACAACTAAAACATGGCAGGGGGCACTGGATTATGTCGCATGTCTGAATGCAAACAATTATCTTGGTTTCAGAGACTGGAGGCTGCCTAATCGGAAGGAGATTAGAAGCCTGGCGAACCATGAACTGAACTATCCAGCATTACAGTCCGATCATCCTTTCACAAACCTGCAGTCTAACTATTATTGGCTGTCGACAACTGTTGCCGGAAAAACGTCATATGCGTGGCATTCTCATACAAGCAGTTTCCATCTGGGCAATGAATTCGCTAAATCCGGAAGCTACTACGTCTGGCCCGTCCGAGGCGGGACTGTTAACAACACAAGCTATGGCCTTGTCGCCTATTACCCTTTCAACGGCAATGCCAATGACGAAAGCGGCAATGGCAATCATGGCACAGTCAACGGTGCAACGCTGACAACGGACAGGTTTGGGAATACGAATATGGCTTATAACTTTAATGGATCATCAAATAAAATTTACAGCACGGTTGATTCAAAGGCATCAATATCACAGGTCACTGTCTTGGCATGGATTAACAGTAAGGGCACTGGCGGTTATGCAACTCCCACGATTGCAGGTGTTTTTTCGTCAGGATCTCAAAACCCTTATTACGCATTAAATCTTGAGTTATATACTTCATATCCACGCAGACCACAATTTTATGCCGCCACCACCTCCGTGGTTGCCTCTGTGGGCACAAACACACGGGTCAATGACAATAACTGGCATCATGTTGCGACAGTATTTGATGGCAGCCAGGTAAATGTATATCTTGACGGCAAACTGGATAATAGTCAGTCGTTTCCCTATACGCTAAGGTCCTTTACCAGCGCAGTTTTGGCGATTGGCTACAGTGAGGGTAATTATGATTGGTGGAACGGCGCCATTGACGAAGTCCGTATCTACAATCGCGCCCTATCGCCTGCTGAAATTCAGACTCTGTACGCGACATACACTCTCACTGCTACCAAAACCGGCACAGGTACCGGCACTGTCACGCCTAATACCGGCACGATCAACTGGTCCGGCAACACCGGCACTGCGTCATACGCAAGCGGCACATCAATAACGCTCACTGCAACAGCCGACAGCGGTAATGTCTTTACCGGTTGGTCTGGTGAAGGCTGCACAGGCATTGGCACATGCACGGTTACGATGGATCTGGCCAGAAACGTGACTGCCAACTTTGCAGCTAATAATTATGGCAATGGCTACTGGACGGCGCCGGGGAGTATGGGCACGGGAAGAGCTTATCACACGGCAACCCTTTTGGAAAATGGTAAAGCGTTGATTGCAGGGGGATGGAATGGCAGTACTAATTTAAGCTCTGCAGTATTGTATGAGCCTGTTACAGGCATATTTACCTCAACGGGGAATCTGAATCAAGCTGTAAATGGGCATGCAGCAACACGTCTGCCTGACGGCCGAGTGCTCATTACAGGAGGACACAATGGCACTGCCTCTGTTGCTACTGCGGAATTGTACAACCCCGCAACTGGGACATTCACAAATACAGGGGCCATGAATACTGCAAGGCATTATCATATGTCAACGCTTTTACCCAACGGGAAGGTGTTGATTACGGGTGGAGGGTCATCTTCAAGTTCTGCCGTGACTGCGTTAGAGTTGTATGACCCCAGTAGCGGTACTTTTACAGTTGTAGGCAATTTTAGCAGTGAAAGACAACAAAATACAGCCACCTTGCTATCTAACGGGAAAGTTTTAATTGCGGGTGGACTTGGCAGTTCTGGTGTCAGCACGGCAGAAATATTTGACCCAAATACAAACACACTGACTGCAACGGGCAATATGAACAATGCACGATATGCGCATGCAGCCGCCTTGCTTCCAAATGGAAAAGTATTAGTAGCAGGCGGATGGAATGGTGCAAACATGGGTTCGGCAGAACTATATGATCCAAGCTCTGGAACTTTCAGTTTAACAGGCTCTATGAGTGTTGGAAGAAATTGTCTTGGTGATGACGCAATTTTACTTTCGTCAGGGAAGGTATTTATAGGATGCAATAGTTCTGGGAACGGTTGGGCGGAGTTATATGATCCCACTGCGGGAACATTTAGTGCTACCAGCAACATGAATATTGCGCGAGATATGCATACAGTTACGCTACTCTCAAATGGAAAAGTATTGATTGCGGGTGGACGTACTGATGTAGAAGTTTATCACAGTTCTGCCGAACTCTTCACTCCCATTCCTATGATCCAGCTGCCCCGGACAGGACAGACGAAGTGTTATAACGCTGCTGGGACGGAACTGGCCTCTTGCGCTGGCACGGGGCAGGATGGGGAGATTCAGGCAGGTGCGGCATGGCCAAGCCCGAGGTTTGTGGCTTCAACCGATAACAGCAATATCATTGCGGATAAACTCACCGGTCTTGAGTGGAGCAAGGATGGCGGCACTCCGACCGTTCCTGGTGCACCGACCTGCACCGGCGGTACAAAGACCTGGACAGCCGCGCTTGATTATGTGGCATGTTTAAACACGAATAACTACCTTGGACATAACGACTGGTATCTGCCGAATATTAATGAGCTGGATAGCCTTAGTAATATTGAAGTATCTAATAATTTTGCATGGCTGAATGGACAGGGCTTTACTAATGTTCAATCAAATGTATATTGGTCGTCAAGTACAAGCATTTTTAATGGAGATACGTCTTCTGCATGGTTGATTCATACGGATATCAATACTGATAGATTACTCGCATACGAAAGCAAAAGTAACTCTCACTATGTCTGGCCTGTACGCTCTAATGTGAATCTGGCCTTGGGTAGTTCGGTAATCTCGCAAACTGGACAAAGAACGAGCTACTATGGCGCTGATGATGGTGCACTACAGAGAGGCGCAACTTGGTCCTTGCCACGATTTACAGATAATTTGGATGGAACTGTTACAGATAGTTTGACCGGCATAGTATTTTCAAAAGATGCTAATTCGTTAGGCCCAGTAACTTGCGGACAGGCAACAACAAAAACATGGTCGCAAGCATTAGCTTATGTGAACTGTTTAAATCAAAATGCCTTTTCAGGCTTTTCAGATTGGCGTCTACCAAATAGAAATGAACTTCATAGTCTTGTTGACTATTCTAAATACAATCCATCCCTTCTTAGTGGACACCCATTTGCTAATTTATTGGGCTCGGATGGACAATCCAACTATTATTGGTCATCAAGCACTTGTGGCTTTAATAAGAACTGGGCATGGACGATTCGTTTGAATGATGGACATTTGACTTTTGGTGCCAAGTCTTCTGGAAATTATGTCTGGCCGGTTCGCGGCGGGACAATCCTTAATCCGCTAACCCTCACCGACGGGCTTGTTGCCTATTATCCCTTCAATGGCAATGCCAATGACGAAAGCGGCAATGGCAACAACGGAACAGTCAACGGTGCAACGCTGACAACCGACAGATTCGTCAATTCAAATAAGGCGTATAGTTTTGATGGGGTGAATGATTACATCAGGTCAAATACGACAATTGCAATTAACACAAATCAGGCAACATATTCGGCATGGGTTAATTTCCGGTCATCGGGTAGCGATGTCAAACAAATACTGGAGTTCAAGCTTGGCGCCGGAGTCATTTTCCTAGAAACGGATAATTCCACAAAGATACGCTTTGGCATGTCTGACGGTATCACTGGCAGCACACTGTTTTCACCTGAAGCTTTACCCTTGAATTCATGGCATTATGTTTCTGGCACATATGACGGATCTTTACAGAAACTATATATTGACGGTGTAAAAGTAGCAGAGGCGTCTCTTTCTATAAATGTTCTCAGCAGCCCCATCAATATTGGGAAAGATTCTGAATTTAATTATCAGTATATAGATGGTCTTATTGACGACATCCGTATCTATAACCGCGCGCTCAGCAACGCAGAGATTCAGTCACTGTATGGCGAGACAGCGCAGGTCAGGATTGCGTATGTCAAGAACAACGATATCTGGGTAACGAATGAAACTGGGGCTACTCCTCAACAGCTTACAAGCACTGCGGCAATTGAGAGTAATCCGTCCTTTTCCAAAGACGGAAGCGGTATAGCATTTACCTCAGACAGCAGCGGGCGGAATGAGATATGGTCTATGACTGCCTCCGGAGCTGATCTCAGGCAAATAACTAACAACCATACAACTTACCCGGCAGACAATGCCCGCTGGTCTGCAGACGGACAGTGGATATATTTCAACAGCGCAGCCTCAGGTGACGGGGAAGTATGGAAGATCAAGTCTGACGGCACGGGCACGGCGCAGCAGCTTACAAATGTTGTGGGATACAATACACAGACCGTTGCTATGTCACGCGGCGGCACAAATGCAGCATACGTCAGAGGAACTGAGGGCAATGACGCCTCTAATAAGCTCTATACAAGCAATACTGATTTTACAAGCCCTTTTGAGATTCAGGCCAATTATGCGCCACACAGCCCAATTTACAGTTTCGACGATTCAAAACTTCTCTACTCCTCCACGGGCGGCAACATTCATATTATCAATAACAACGGGTATGGAGACCAGCTTGTCGCAACTCTCGGTTCAGGTTCGGCAAATGACTGGTACCCAAGCGGCAGCAAGGTGCTTGTTTCGACTCTTGGCAATTTGTATTGGATCAATACAGACGGGACGAACCAGACCCTGATTACTCAGGGAAGTTCCGGCTCAGTTGGACTTGCTTGGGGTAATGATACGGTTGCACCGACGATCTTATCCGCAACCTCCACAACTGCAAACGGCGGTTACAAGTCTGGCAGTGCAGTCAATATCACCCTGAATTTCAGCGAACCTGTGACCTCAACAGGTCTGACCATCAATCTCAACTCTGGCACATCCATAACAACCGGGGCTTTCAGTCTTGGCAGCTCCTGGAGCGGGACCTATACGGTCGGCGTAGGTCAGACCGCAGCAGCTCTGAGTATCAGTTCCATCTCAGGAACCATAACCGATTCTGCAACAAACAGCAGAACTAATCCAACAATTCCGGCGAGCCAGAACATAGCGGACTCAAAGTCGATTGTGATTGATACAACCGCGCCGACAGGAGTGAGCGCAGGCGCTAATCAGACAAAGAATGCACAGTTCACCCAGACAGCAACAGCGACAGACACCAATGCCATGACCCATTCATGGACAAAGCAGGCCGGGCCAGGGACAGTTACGTTTGGAGCCGCGACAGCCTTATCAACGACCATATCCGCCAGTGCAACCGGCACTTATACTATTCGCTTCACCGCAACTGACATTGCAGGCAACAGTACATACAGCGATATGACGCTGACGTGGGATATCACTGCTCCTACTGCGCCGACAGTCACAAGCACGACAGCGCTAACAAATAATCAGAAGCCGACATGGACATGGACTCCGGGCGGCGGAGGCAATGGGACATACCGTTATAAGCTCGACAACAGTGATCTGACAACCGGGGTAACAGAGACGGCAGCATTGAACTTCACGCCTGCAAGCAATCTGACCGAAGGCCTGCATACGCTCTATGTGCAGGAGCGGGATGATGTAGGCAACTGGTCAATATCAGGAACTAAATTGATCACAATTGACATCACAGGACCGACATCTGGTGGCAGTGGCACTTGGACGACCAAAGCCTCAATGCCAGTAGCGCGTCCTGGCAACACCGTTACAGGGATCGATAGTCTCCTTTACGCAGTTGGTGGGACGAACTATTCCTGTGGTGCGTACTCGACACTTGAAGCCTATGATCCGGCTACGAATACATGGGCAGCTAAGACCTCCATGCCAAGCCCAAGGTGGGCGCCCAGCTCCGCCGCGGTGAGCGGCATACTTTATGTCGTGGGTGGAACTGACGGTTGTTACAACCCGAATCCCGGTATGAACACGATTGAGGCCTACGATCCGGCGACCAATACCTGGACCACCAAGGCCCCGATGCCTACGACCCGAAGAAACTTTGCTGTGGGTGCGGTAAACGGTATTCTTTACGCTGTGGGCGGGATTAGTAATGGCGGCGGGATAATAGCTACCGTTGAAGCTTACGACCCGGCGACCAATACATGGAGCACGAAGGCTCCAATGCCTACTGCCAGATATAACTTTGGTGTCGGTGTGGTGAATGGCATTCTTTACGCTGTGGGAGGCGCAAATTACAGTGTGTATTTAGCGACGGTAGAGGCCTATAATCCGGCAACTGACGCCTGGACCACAGTTGCTCCAATGTCTACGGGGAGAAGCGGTCATGCGGTTGGTGTTGTGAATGGTATTATCTACGCTGTGGGGGGGTACAACGGCGTGACGCCTACGACGGACTCCTCTGAGGCCTATAACCCTGTGACCAACACTTGGTCCCCCGCGGCTCCGATGCCTACAACACGACAAGACGTAGTCGGTGGTGTGGTAAATAACATTCTCTACGTTGTCGGCGGCGGTAACGCGAGCGGCGTTCTTCTAACGGTTGAGGCATACACCCCTGCATCTGATGCCATCTCGATCAACTCTAACGCAGCCTCAACCAACAGTGCATCTGTAACCCTGACACTATCCGCCACTGACGCCAACGGCGTTTCGAAGATGATGGTCAGCAATGACCCTGCATTTACTGGCGCACCAGAGGTTGATTATGCCACTTCAAGCCCCTGGACACTTGCCCCTGGACCCGATGGCGTCCGCACTGTCTACGTAAAATTCAAAGACAACGCCAACAACTGGTCCTCTGTTTACAACGACACGATCACGCTTGATACTACCGGTCCTGTAGTGACCCCGTCAGTAGCAGGCGGGACATATACCACAACTCAGACAGTGACGCTTACCTGCAACGACGGGACAGGCACAGGCTGCGGGAATATCTATTACACCACCAATGGAAGCGATCCAACGACGGGTTCAACTGTCTATTCAACACCGATAATCATATCCGCAACAACAACACTCAAATTCTTTGCTGTTGACAGCCTCGGCAATCCCGGCTCCATTGTTACGGCGGCTTACACCATTCATGGATTTAATATCACAAACACCAGCAACATCAGCACCGGCCTTGTGGCGTGGTATCCGTTCAACGGCAATGCCAATGACGAAAGCGGTAATGGCAACAACGGCACAGTCAATGGCGCAACGCTGACAACGGATAGGTTCGGAAATGCGAATAATGCCTATGGGTTTGACGGTATCAACGACCGTGTCGACGTGCCGGGCACGAACTTGTCACCAGCCCTCGATGATACTAAAAATTTCACTATTGCCCACTGGGTGAGACTTAATCAAGACGTTATGAGCAATTTTGTGTTGGGCTATTCGCAAGGCCTAGGCAACTCGATGCCGGTAGGAGCTTTTCAACTTTCGTTAAAGGCTTATCCCGCATACGGCCCGGGGCCGTATTTGTATTTAGATGATAACATTGGCTGCAACCTTACGGTCGGCGCATCAGCATTAGCAGTCGGTCAGTGGCAGCATGTGGTGACTGTCTGGAATGCAGCCACACATAGCACTAATATTTGGGTAGATGGAGTGAATCAGGCCGTGACTAAGCAATGTGACGCTGTTATGTCTGCTAAAGCGCGAACTGGTACGTGGACGATAGGAGCTTATTGTCCTGGCTCTGTACCGGGCTCATGCGATCAGCAGTTCCTTAATGGATCGCTCGACGATTTTCGCATCTACAACCGTGCCCTCTCTGTCTCTGAGATTCAGGCACTCTACGGTATCGCAGACACTATCAACGCAGTTCAGGGCGATACTCGCTCGGCAGATTTGAAACTTTCGTCTTATGGCGGGTATAGCCAAACGGCTGACCTCACATACGCATGGGTCAGTACAACGCCCGCAGGTGCAGCAGTAAACATTACTCCGTCAAGCATAACACCTACGCCTTCAGGGGCAACTACAAGTGTTTCCTTTACAGCAGGTGCAGGCACACCTGTTGGCACGTACACGCTGCGTGTCACTGCCACAAGTGGGTCAATCATTCAGACCGGCGACATTCTTGTGAACGTATCTGCACCGCTGGTAATCTCGACCACAACTCTTGCCTCTGGCATAAAAGGCCAGACATATAGCCCGACTTTCTCTGCAACCGGCGGAGTAGGGGCATATACCTTTATCGTCACCTCCGGCACACTGCCGACGGGACTGTCCTTGAATGCGAATGGTTCATTCAGCGGCACGCTCTCTGCAAGAGGCACGTTCACATTCACAATTCAGGCTGCTGACACGGACAGCCATACAGACTCAAAGCAGTACACTGTCCGGGTCTATGACACTGCATACAGAAAGCTCGTGCTTGAATCCACTTTATGGAGCATTGAACAGAACAGTGCAAGCGGTTGGATATACGCAAAGGTTTATGATGACTATGATGCGCTTGTTACCATGGCATCGCCAACCGGTATTGATATAACCTCTACCTCGGGCACAGGACTCTTCTCAGCCGACGGCGCAAGCTGGTCTGGCATTTTCTCTCCTGACATTGCGACCGGAGCATCCTCAAAGAGATTCCTCTATAAGGACTCGACTGTCAACACATTTACGATAACTGCAGCAGGCGTTCCGGGCACATCGAGCGAGCAGTGGGCTACAGGCAGTCATGCCATCACCATCACAGCAGTCCAGGGGAGTGACACTACTCCGCCTTCCACTGTCATAACAGGCAATCCGGTTGCTGTGACGAACAGCACATCGGCAACGTTCACCTTCTCGGCGAACGAACCCTCTACCTTTGAGTGCAACCTTGACAGCGGAGGCTGGGCTGTTTGCCCAAGCCCGCAAGATTACAGCGGCCTGTCTGTGGCAGCTCATACATTCCAGGTAAGGGCAAAGGACACGGCAGGCAATTATGACCTAACTCCTGCAAGCTATTCATGGACAATCGACCAGACCGGGCCAACAGGCGCAGGCTTTGGAGTAATAGCCAAGACAGGGCAGACCACGAGTTATGGCACACGTGATGACGGTGCGTTGCAGGCAGGTCTTGACTATACAAGCCCAGCCTTTACTGACAATGGTAGCAGTGTTACGGACAAGGTCTACGGTATTACATGGAATAAAAACGCCTGGTCAGACGTTGTGAGTATCCCACAGGGAATTGCAGTGCCGAGCCCAAGATTTACGGATAATAATAACGGCACAGTGACAGATAATCTCACAGGTCTGCTATGGCTAAAAAATGCAAATTGTTTTGGAGTTCAACCCTGGAGTGCTGCATTATCATCAGCAAATAACCTTGCTTCTGGCAGTTGCGGACTGAGTGACGGTTCTGCAGCAGGCGACTGGAGACTTCCCAATATTCTTGAACTGGCAAGCCTGCCGACAAATTACATATCAACACCGGCGGCATGGCTTAACGGACAAGGCTTCAGCAACGTGAACGCGCAGGCTAACCTGTACTGGTCATCTTCTACCTACGCTTATGCAACTAACAATGCTCGTGGCTTTAGTATGGCCAATGGAAATCTTGGCGACGGCGTTAAAACGGCCGGCAGTCCCAGTGTCTGGCCGGTGCGAGGTGGTTTTTCAAATAGCGCTGGAACCGGTGTAACCATTAATTACGGCGCAGCATCCACCAACAGCACATCCGTAACCCTCAGTCTTTCCGCCTCTGACGCTAATGGTGTCTCAAAGATGATGGTAAGCAATGATTCAAACTTAACAGACGCGGTTGAGGAAAACTATGTTGTGAGTAAGGCATGGACGCTTCTTTCAGGCGAAGGTGAAAAGACAGTCTATGCTAAATTCAAAGACACAGCTGGCAACTGGTCATCCGTGTATAGCGACACGATCACGCTTGATCTGACAGTGCCGACATTGGAGCTAAGCGCCCCTTCTGCAACTTTAACAAGTAATAATAATGTTACTTATACAACTACCTACACCGGAGCCGACACGATTACTCTTGCGCCGGGCAACATCACATTGAACAAGACCGGCACAGCCGACGGCACCGTTGCCGTAAGTGGGACGGGCAATACCACGAGGACGGTTACTATCTCAGGCATCATTGGCAACGGAACATTAGGGATTAGCCTTGCCTCAGGCACTGGCCGCGATGCAGCGGGAAATCCGACCGCAGCAGCAGGGCCAAGCGCAACCTTTACGGTGGACAACGCAGCACCGACAGCGCCGACAGTCACAAGCGCTACAGCTCTCACGAGCAATAACAAACCGACATGGACATGGAGTCCTAACGGCGGTGGTAACGGGACATTCCGTTACAAACTCAACAGCAGTAATTTAATAAGCGGAGCGACCGAGACAACGACGGTATCATTTACGCCTTTAACGGGATTGTCTGACGGCTCACACACGCTCTACGTTCAGGAGCGTGATGACACAGGCAACTGGTCAACCTCAGGCAGTTATACGGTGACTGTTGATACGACAGGGCCTTTAGGTAGCAGCATCGGCACTGGGTCCTTTGCGGCAACAGGGAGCATGAATGCGCCAAGAACAGAGCACACTGCAACCACTTTGAGCAGTGGTAAAGTATTGCTTGTCGGCGGTGAAGACACGGGCGAGCATGCGGTAAATACTGCTGAAACATATGATCCAGCAAGCGGGAATTTCACCGCATCAGGTAATATGTCGCTTCAGAGAGTTGTACATACGGCCACTCTGCTTTCAAACGGTGACGTGATTATAATTGGAGGCCAAATTCCTTATGTTGGCTTTCATACTTCCTCTGAACTATATGATCCTGTCACAAATGCATTTACTGCTTCCGGGAGCATGACAAATAAGCGTGGCGTGCATTCAGCGACCTTGCTCTCAAACGGTAACGTTGTGGTTATTGGTGGTTACAATGAATCAAATACGAACCCCCAGGTCGCAGAGATATATAATTCTTCGACAGGAACTTTCACACAGACTGGTTCCATGGTAACTCCACGAGACTCGCATACTGCTACTCTTTTGCCTAATGGAAGAATATTAATTACCGGTGGAGTTGCGAGAGGATTTGGATATCTTAGCAGTGCAGAACTCTATGATCCTGCTACCGGTTTGTTTACCGCAACAGGTTCCATGAGTGTTGCAAGAGAGTCGCATAGAGCCATTCTCTTATCCAATGGTACAGTTCTGGTTTCTGGTGGAAGTAATAGTACCGACTATCTCAGTTCAGCAGAAATATATAATCCAGCAACAGGGACATTTTCGGCAACGGGAAGTTTAAATGTCGCCAGACGTATTTTTGATGTAACATCACTTCCGAACGGAAAGATTCTTATCACGGGTGGCAATGCATCATCAGGGGCTTCTATGAGTGCGTTTAATTCATCAGAGATATATGATCCGGCTACAGGGACCTTTTCAATGACTGGAAATATGAATTATGCAAGAACTGCGCAGAAATCAGTGCTTCTCCTGAATGGTAAAGTTCTTATAACGGGTGGCGCTGATGGTCCGTGGGGGAATACGAAGCACAGTTCAGCCGAACTGTACACGCCTGGTGCGGATACTATCTTGATAAGCAATGGTGCGGCGACGACCAACTCTACCTCTGTAAGCCTCGCTCTCTCTGCCACTGATCCAAGCGGGGTCGCGACGATGATGATCAGCAATGATGCGTCATTCACCGGTGCTTCAGAAGTTGCGTATGCAACCAATCCCGGGCCTTGGACACTGGCCTCCGGCCCTGACGGTATCCGTACGGTGTACGTCAAATTCAAAGACACCTTGGGCAACTGGTCAGTTGTGTATAGCGATGACATTACGCTTGACACCACAGGCCCGACAGTCACGCCGTCAGTGCCGGCAGGAACCTATACCTCTGCCCAGACTGTTACTCTTTCAACTGAGCAGGGCGCGACAATCTATTTCACTACCAATGGCAGCGAGCCGACCGCAGGTTCAACTGTCTATGCAACACCGATAACCATATCCACAACCACAACCCTTAAATTCTTTGCAATTGACAGCAATGGTAATCCGGGTGGAGTTGTTGCACCAACGTATACCATTCAGGGCTTTACAATTACTGCCAACAACTTCAGTGTGGTCCAGGGGGAAACCCGGCAGGCGAATCTTGCCCTGACATCTTTTGGCGGGTTCGACCAGGCTGTATCTCTCACCTATGCCTGGCATGGTACAGTGCCTCTTAATGCTGGCATAAGTATATCTCCGACAATGATTACACCGACACCTGCCGGCGTTATAGCCACACTTTCCTTTACGCCTGGCACTACAACGATACCGGGTTCTTACACGGTCAGAATAACTGCCACGGGCGGCGGACTGACAGCGTTCAGGGACGTAATCGTAACCGTGGCAGCACCGCTCAGCATCACCACAACTGTCATAGGAGATGGCACAGGAGTCAAAGGCACTTTATTTTCGTCATCTGTCGTGATAGCGGGCGGCATTGGGCCGTTCACCTTTACAAAAACAGGCTCATGGCCAGCTGGTTTGACCCTTAACACTGATGGGAATATTACCGGAACACCGACAACGAGAGGGACCTATATCTTTACGATACAGGTTACGGATAGCACCAGCCACAGCGCATCAAAGCAGTATTCCATGAGAATTTACGACCCTAACTACAGAAGGCTCGTAGTGGAAAGTGTCAACCCTTCATATTTATGGGAGGTCCAGCAGGGAGTGGCGTCAGACTGGCTCAAGGCGAAGATCATAGACGATTATGATGTGACGCGTAAGGCAACCTCACGTACACAGATATATGTATTTTCGTCTTCAGGGACCGGCCTTTTCTCGACGGGGGGAGATTATTTCAGTTCACTTCTGCCGTTTATTGAAACAGATTCAAGCTCAGCGACTTTTCTCTATAAAGATAGCAATTCCGGGATTTATACTATCACTGCTTCGGGATTTACGGATTCACCGAGCGAGAGTTGGGGGCTTGGAACTCACACCATAACCGTGAAGGCTCCTAATTTAAGTAATACGCTCCTTACGGTTACTCCGACCCAAAGTTCGTCTTTTGGTCAGGGCGTCAGCATAGCCGGCAGACTGACTAACGCATCGACAGGCGGCTCGGTCTACCCTGCCGAGATATGCCTCAGTTTCACCGCTCCTTCTTCTACTCCGGTAAGCGGCGATTGTACGTCAACAAACAGCAGCGGTAATTATGGGACATTTGTGGATGCTGCAAAGATCGACATTGCAGGCAATTGGAGTGTTACAGCAACTTTCAGCGGAAACGGCCTGTATAACTCAAAAACAGCATCCGCTAACTTCGCGGTAACAAGGGTGGATACAAGTCTTTCAATGTCTCTTAACGCTGCAAGTATATCTCCAACTGGCTCGATAACAGCAACCGGCACACTCAGGACTGCCACAACAGTGCCTAATGGTTCACTTCTCAATATGCCGGTTACCATTGAATTTACTGACCCGGAAAGCATCAAGCACAGTGTAAGCGCAATGACTGATGCGTACGGCAGATATAATGTGCCGTTTAATCAATTCGGCACCAAGACCGGAATCTGGTATGCAAAAGCGACATTTGCCGGAAACAGCAACTTTACGATGAGCGAATCCGCGTCAATTGACTTTAATGTTGCCAATTCAGCAGGGTATGCAATTCTGCTTGAAGGCGACAGCAACAACACATACAGGGCAAGTTATACCCGCAGCCTTGACGATATCAGGCAGAAGATGTTGAGCCGTGGCTTTAAGGACGACCCGATTAATAACAATATCTACTATATGAGCTATGAGACGGGCCCCGGTTATACGGGCATTGTGGACGCTCTGACAACAAAGCAGAATGTTGCTGCTGCGATCAAAACGTGGGCTTTCAACCGGATCAAAGACAATGGAGTTGCTCCGCTTTACCTTGTATTGATGGATCACGGCAGCGACGCTGGCGAAGGCAGATTTTTGATTGATCAGCCTGTGCCTGACCAGGTTACTGACGAATACATCACGCCTTCAGAGCTTGACAGCTGGATAACCGATCTTGAGGCATCGATCCAAAACGACACTTCAATTCCTGGCCGCGATCAGTTCAAAATTATAATAATCAACGGTTTCTGCTATTCAGGCAAGTTCGTAAGCGCCCTGTCAAAGCCGGGCAAGAAAAGGATAATAATCACAAGCAGTTCCGAAGATGAGCAGTCCCTGCAGGGCCCGACTGTCGGCTCAACAACCTATGGGGAGTTCTTTGTGTACTATCTGTTTAGTAGCCTGTCTCAGGGGGAAACGCTGATCAACGCCTTTAAGGATGCGGCAACGACAACGAGGCAGCAGCTCCCCTGTACGACTAATTGCCCGAGCAATAATGGCAATACCAAGCAGAACAACGGCGTGGGCTCACGCCAAAACCCTCTGCTTGATGACAATGGAGACGGTGTTGGCAGTACTATGAATGTTAAGGGACAGGAAGACGGTGGTCTGGCCTCGGGTATAAGCCTGGGCCTCGGCACTAACCCTGCGATGGTGAAGTGGGATCAGATTATGCCCACGATTACAGTCATGTCCGGCAGCGGCAAAACCGCTTTCGGCATGATAGATCCTGCGTACGTGGACACGACATGGATAGAGTTGAAGAAGCCGTCGTATAACATAACAGGCACAGGCGGCACGGGACAGATTTCGTTAGAATTGAAGAAGATTGCGTACACAGGGGCAGAAGGCAGCAGGTGGGACTTTGCAATACCCTCAAGCGGCGCTACAGGGCTCGATGAGGCAGGCAAATACACCATCTACTATTATGCGAAGGACAGAAACCAGAACATACTGCCGCCAGTTACAGGGACACTGTATGTAAACACAGAAACTAACCTTGCGCCCGGGGCCTTCGGCCTGATTACCCCAGAAAATAACAGCACTATCACGGACGGCCTCATGGCGTTTTTATGGACAAAGTCCACAGACCCTGATGTTGCAGATATTGTGACGTATACCATAAAAATCTATGAAGACAATGCAGGGTTCAAAGGCCCAGAGATCATGAGGTATGAGCAGATCAGGTGGGAGTGGTTTACCCTGGACGGAACAAAGGAGCTGAGGGCTGACGGAACAGACTTGTTCAGATTCAACGAATATTATCACTGGGAAGTCGAGGCCATAGACAACAAGGGCATGTCAGTGACGAGCTCCAATGCAAACAGGTTCAGGATTACGTACACAAATGCGACGGGCGGACTTGTTTACGGATATCTGCGTGATGCGCTGACGAATCAGCCTCTGCTCAATGCGATCGTAACGATAAACGGTATCACCGTGCCTGTTTTGCCGCCGAATGGCTACTATATAAAAGGTGTTGCATCAGGCCAGTGCAATATCAATGTTACAGCCACCGGATATGGCAGCAGGACAGAGTCATTTTATCTGGCAGAAGAGGATAGTATAAAGACAGACTTCAATCTGACGACTTCTGATACCGTGGCACCTTCAGTAACCATAACCTCATCGGCTGCTAATCCGACGAATATCTCGCTAATACCTGTGACAGTGACCTTCAGCGAGGCAGTTACAGGGTTTGTATCTGGGGATGTTACCGTGGGCAATGGTTCGATCAGTGGATTCAGTGGAAGTGGAACGACCTATACGTTCAACGTAACACCTGCAGGCAATGGAGCGGTAACGGTGGACGTGGCAGCAGGAGTGGCGCTTGATGCTGCAAGCAACGGCAACACAGCAGCATCACAGCTGAGCAGGACGTATGACAGTACTCAGCCTTCAGTAACAATAACCTCATCAGCTGCCAATCCGACGAATGTCTCACCAATACCTGTGACCGTGACCTTCAGCGAGACGGTGACCGATTTTGTATCTGGCGACGTTACCGTGGTCAATGGTTCGATCAGTGGATTCAGTGGAAGCGGAACGACCTATACGTTCAACGTAACACCTGCAGGCAATGGAGCAGTGACAGTGAATGTTGCAGCAGGAGTGGCAGTTGATGCTGCCAACAACGGCAACACAGCAGCATCGCAACTAAGCAGGACGTATGACAGTGCTCAGCCTTCGGTAACGATAACCTCATCAGCTGCCAATCCGACGAATGTCTCACCAATACCTGTGACAGTGACCTTCAGCAAGATAGTTACAGGGTTTGTGAGTGGGGATGTCACATTAGGCAATGGTTCGATCAGTGGATTCAGCGGTAGTGGAACGACCTATACGTTCAATGTAACACCTGCAGGCAATGGAGCAGTGACAGTCGACGTGGCAGCAGGAGTGGCAGTTGATGCTGCAAGCAACGGCAACACAGCAGCATCGCAGCTGAGCAGGACGTATGACAGCCGGACAGAAAGAACTGTCTGCGCATTAGGTTGCGACTATCAGACCGTTCAGCAGGGTATAGATGCTTCCGGTTCTGGTGATACCCTGAGAATCGCCCAAGGCACCTATCGTCAGAACATCCTTCTCAACAAGTCCCTGAATCTCTCTGGCGGCTGGAACAACACCTTCACCACGCAGACAGCAGACCCAGGTATCACCATCCTCAATGGCGATACGGACAACGACGGAGTCGGGGAAGGCAGTGTCCTCTCAATAACAACCAGTGCCACAGTAACCATCGACAACCTCACTCTCTTCAACGGGGATGCTTCTACAGGCGGCGGTATGAACATCGCCCCTGCTTCAGGCTTGGCAGATATCAGCCTCTCAAACTGTATCATCTCATCAAACAGTGCAGATGACGGTGCAGGCATCCATGCCTCAGCCTCAGGCAGTGCAACCATCAATCTTTCCATACAGAACTGCCTTATCATAGGCAACAACGCCACCGACAGCGGCGGTGGCATCAAGGCAACGGCAACAGGTACAGGAAGCGTTGTAACCGTCAACATGGTCAACAACACCCTTACAGACAACACAGCAACCCCTGGTACAGCTGGCGGAGGCATACATGCCACAGCCTCAAGCTCAGGATCTGTAACCATAACAGAGAAGAACGACATCAACTGGGGCAATACAGACCCCAATGGTCCAGACGTCTACTCCAGTGCATCAACCGGTGGAACCGCTCTGATAAGAGCACAGAACTCAAACATAGGAAACGGCACATACACCAACCTTGGCAGCAATACCAGCTATGACCCAGAGTTCCTCAATACTGCAGGCCATGACTACCGGCTTGATGCCATATCCCCCTGTATAGACAAAGGCACAGCCTCAGGGGCACCTGCAGACGATATCCTTGGTGTAACCAGACCCAAGGGCATAGCACCAGACATGGGAGCATATGAATACACACCATCAGCCCCTGCGATAGTAAGACTCCTGAGCCCGACCGGAGGGGAGCACATAAAAGCAGGAACCCCTTACACGGTCAGATGGGAAAAAGACCCCACAGTCGCAAGCATAGGGCTATCCTACGGCAGCGGAGGAGCATGGACAGCGATCAAGTTGCCAAAGACATCCACCGGCACCTCATTCAGCTGGAGCATGAAGAAGGCCCCTGCGACCAATCTGGACAACATGCAGTTCAAGATAACGGCATACAACGCTTCAAGAGGGGTCATAGGTGAAGACACCTCAGACCCCTTCAGCATGTATCTGGTCTGGCTTATGTATCCTAATGGTGGAGAACATCTCAAATCAGGCAGAGTGTATCGGGTTCTCTGGGATACCGCCACGCTGAAGAAGCCGCCAACGTCTGCAGCAGTGGAATTCATCACCAATGCAGGAGCACCATGCGCTCCTGCAGGACCGGCTATAACTATAACGGGCAATCCCGGTCTCTATGACTGGACAGTGCCGACGGTAGTAACACCGACAACCTGTAAGGTGAGGATTGTGCTGAAGGATTCAAAGGGCTTAACCCTGACTTCTGATGCAAGTGATGAGGCATTTACGATTGTGCCTTAAGGCTCAGTGCGCTGAGCTTTAGCCAGGCAGGAGTTGACAGGCAACTCCTGCCTTCTTTTTGTCAATCTTTTTCCGTAAGACTAAATAGTTGTAGTGAAAACCTCAAGATGCTTTTTTACGGATTAGTGAGTTGCAGGAATGGCTGGCATTCCATTTTGCCCAGTAACCAAATCCCCCTGTTCATCTATGGTATAATTAAGAAATTTCATTATGGGGTACAAATATGTCAGATGATATAAAAAAGGCGATTTTTCCTGCAGCCGGACTTGGGACACGGTTTCTTCCTGCAACCAAGGCTTCTCCCAAAGAGATGCTGCCGATCGTGGACAAGCCGATGATCCAGTATGGCGTTGAAGAGGCTATAGCATGCGATATCTCGGAGTTTATCATCATTACGGGCAAGCACAAGAGGAATATTGAGGACCATTTTGACTATGCCTTTGAGCTTGAAGATAAACTCAAGAAGAGCGGTAAGGAAAAGCTTCTTGCGGAGATCAACAGGCTGAGCGAGATCAATATTGCCTATATCCGGCAGGGATATGCTCTCGGCCTCGGTCATGCTATCCTTTGCGCTAAACCTTATGTGAAAGACGAGCCCTTTGCGGTCATTCTGAGCGATGACATTATTCCCCCTGAAGAGCCGCTGCTTCTTGATATGATCAAATTATACCGAAAACTGAAGAGTCCGATACTTGCGCTGGAACGGGTGCCGAATCATGAAGTCAATCGGTATGGAATCATCAGCGGTGCGAAGGAGCGGGACAATGTCTTCAGGATCAACAGCCTTGTTGAAAAACCTGATCCTGAAAATGCGCCTTCCAATATGGCTATCATCGGTCGGTACATACTGACCCCTGACATCTTTGATATTCTCGCTAAGATTAAGCCCGGCAAAGGCGGGGAGATTCAGCTGACAGATGCCATTAGTGTGCTGCTTCAGAAAAGGCCTGTATACGGATATCTTTTTGAAGGCAGACGGTATGATGCGGGCGACAAGCTTGGTTATCTCAAGGCAACCGTGGATTTTGCCCTCAAGAATAAGGAGCTTGCAAAGGACTTCGGGAAATATCTGCTTGAAGTTGCCAAAAAGCTTAAACATTAATTCAAGAAATGCATAAGGAGAAGCAATGGCGGAGAAAGTAAAAGATAACGATAAAGAGACCGAGATCCCTGAGATCATACCGGTGCTGCCGGTCAGGGATATCGTGGTCTTTCCCTATATGATCATTCCCCTTTTCGTTGGGAGGGAGATGTCCATCAAGGCTATCGAGCAGGCGCTTGCTGAAAGCCGGATGATCCTTCTGCTCACACAGAGAGACATGAGCATTGAAAATCCAACTGCTGCTGACCTGTATGAGAGCGGCACGGTAGGTATGATCATGAGGATGCTCAAACTGCCGGACGGCAGGGTGAAGATCTTGGTGCAGGGTCTGTCAAAGGCAAAGGTGAAGAAGTTTCTGCGTGCGACACCTTACATGGAGGCTGAAATCACCAAGATAGAAGATGCAAAGCCGGCAACGGTCACCATCGAGGAAGAGGCCCAGATCCGCACTGTCAAGGAGCAGCTTGATAAGGCGGTCTCTTATGGCAAGACAATACTCCCTGACATTATGGTCGTGATCGAGAACCTTGATGAACCGGGAAGGCTTGCAGACCTCGTGGCATCCAATCTCGGGCTGAAGACAGAGCAGGCCCAGGAAATATTGGAGCTTGCAGATCCCATCAAGAAACTGAAGCGGGTGAGCGACATTCTTGGTCATGAGATTGAGCTCCTGATCGTGCAGCAGAAGATACAGTCAGAGGCCAGGGGAGAAATCGATAAAACGCAGCGCGAATACTTCCTGCGAGAACAGCTTAAGGCCATCCAGAAGGAGCTTGGTGATTTTGATGAGCGGGCTGAGGAGATCAGAGAGTTCAGGCAAAAAATAGCTGACGCAAAGATGCCTGAAAAGGTCCTGAAGGAATCTGAGAAGCAGCTCAAGAGGCTGGAGAAGATGCATCCTGATAGCGCAGAATCCGGAACGATCAGGACTTATCTGGACTGGCTCGTGGAGCTTCCCTGGTCAAAGAGCACAAAGGATAACCTTGATATCAAGGCGGCCAAGAAGGTTCTCAATGACGATCACTATGATCTCGAAAAGGTGAAGGAGAGGATCCTCGAATATCTCAGCGTGCGCAAACTCAAGGAAAAGACGAAAGGGCCGATCATCTGTTTTATCGGACCTCCGGGTGTTGGCAAGACATCATTAGGCAGGTCTATTGCACGGGCATTAGGCAGAGAGTTCGTGCGCATGTCTCTTGGCGGTGTTCGTGATGAGGCTGAGATTCGCGGCCACAGGCGTACCTATGTAGGTGCACTGCCGGGCCGGATCATCCAGGGTATCAAGACTGCAGGCTCGAACAATCCGCTCTTTATGCTCGATGAGATCGATAAGATCGGTATGGATTACCGCGGAGATCCCTCATCAGCGCTGCTTGAGGTGCTTGACCCTGAGCAGAACTTTGCCTTTGCTGACCATTATCTGTCAGTGCCATTTGATCTGAGCAAAGTCATGTTCATCACAACAGGCAATCTTGCCGACACGATACCGGGCCCGCTCAGGGACAGGATGGAAATAATATATCTCTCAGGGTATACCACTGAGGAGAAGCTCGGTATTGCCAAGAAATATCTGCTGCCAAAGCAGCTTGAGGAGCACGGCCTGACCAGTACAATACTTTCCATCACTGACCAGGCACTGAACCTGCTCATATCTCAGTATACGCGTGAGGCTGGTGTACGCAATCTTGAGCGTGAGATAGCAAATCTCTGCAGGAAGGTGGCGAAGAGGATCGCTGAAGGCAAGGAGAAGAAGTTTATTGCAACAGCCAAAAATCTTCATGGTTTCCTTGGTGTGCCGAAGTATCTTCCTGAAGAGGAGATGGCAAAGGATGAGGTCGGTGTCTCCACAGGACTTGCCTGGACAGAAGCCGGTGGAGATATCATCTATATTGAAGCGACCACCATGAAGGGCAGGGGCAATCTTACACTGACCGGACAGTTAGGAGATGTCATGAAGGAATCTGCGCAGGCAGCGCTGAGCTATGTCAGGTCAACCGCAAAGCTGCTCGGAATCAAGGATGACATCTTTGCTAAGACTGATGTCCATATTCATGTACCTGCTGGCGCAATACCCAAGGATGGGCCTTCCGCCGGCATCACGATAGCTACTGCCATAGCTTCGGTATTTAATGGCAGGCCAGTTAACAAGAACATTGCGATGACCGGCGAAGTTACGCTCAGGGGCAGGGTGCTGCCGATCGGCGGGTTGAAGGAAAAGACCCTTGCAGCCAAGCGCATGGGCATCATGAAGATCATCCTGCCGAAGCGCAACAAGAAGGACCTTGAAGATATCCCGAAGTATATCAAAAAGGATATGGAGTTTATCTTTGCCGAGACCATGGATCAGGTCTTGAAAGCGGCTCTTAAGGCCAAGAAGAAATCCTGATTTTTCTACTATGAAGATCTCTCAGGCAGGAGAGCTCTCTCTTCTTGAGATTCTCAAAAAGCGATTTGGGAAGAGATTTCCGGGCGTTATAGTCGGCATTGGCGACGATGCTGCTGTGATCAGAAGCGGACAAAATGTTCTGCTTACCACAGATATGATGGTGGAAGGCGTGCATTTTGATCTGTCATGGATAACTCCTTTTCAGTTAGGGTTCAAGCTGGTGTCAGTAAATATCAGCGACATTTTCGCTATGGGCGGCAGGCCTCAATATGTTCTCCTGAACTTCTCGGCGCACGCAGACAGTACGACGGCATTTTTTGACCAATTCTTCGATGGCGTTGAAGAAGCACTGAAGAGCTACAATGTAAGCCTTGTTGGCGGCGATATATCCTCTGCAGACAGAATTATGCTTTCTCTTACTGCAGTGGGAACAGGCGGGAAAATCCTGAAACGAATGGGAGCCCGTGTTGGCGACCGGATCTACGTGACCGGTACGGTCGGTGATTCAGCCTGTGGGCTGGCAATGCTCAAGAATTTGTGCAGGACGATCGATTTTTCGAAGCGCAAAAGAAAAGGTCTGCCTGTGTCGTGGGATGTTGCTGCGCCCATGCTCAAAAGACATCTGCTGCCGCTTGCCAGAAATCCGAAGGGAATATCAGGCGTTGCTACTGCGATGATTGATATCAGCGATGGTTTATTAATTGATCTATCTCGGCTCTGCAAGGCGAGCGGCGTTGGCGCACGAATCCGTGCCGCTGACATACCTGTTTCGGACGAGATGAAAGAGGTATCGGCATGCATGGGGATTTCAGCACTTGATCTTGCCTTGGGCGGCGGCGAGGATTATGAACTCCTTTTCACCGCTCCAGCAAAAGCAGAGATTAAGGCCTTTTGCATCGGTGAAATTACGCGTTCGGGAATCTCGGTCATAGACGATAAGGGCAAACAAATACAAGTCTCCGCACGGGGGTACCAGCATTTCTCATCTCAGGGATAAGTTCAGGCAGATCCTCACCATTAAAGAATCGCCTCACAGAATAGCTCTGGCATTCTCTGTCGGTGTGTTTATCGGCATGTCTCCGCTCATTGGTCTGCACACGGTGCTCGGTCTTCTTGTTGCATGGGTCTTTAGGCTGAATAAGTTTGTGAGCATTGTTGGCATCTACGTGACCAATCCATGGACCATTGTGCCGATCTATTCGCTCGGTATCTGGATCGGTGCAAAGCTCCTTGCCGTGAATCATATCATCCCGGACATTGATTGGGCTCATCTGTCCCTGAAGGAACTTCTCCATACCATGGGGCCTCTGCTTATGCCATTTCTTTTGGGAACAACAGTTCTCGGCACTGTGTCTGCAGTGCTCAGTTACTTCATCATATACAGAACGGTGAAGAAGAACCGTGTCTAAGATATCGCTAATAAGCCTCGGCTGCCCCAAGAACCTGGTTGACTCAGAAAACCTGCTGAAGAAGCTTGCTGCGAGGGGGTTGTCCTACACTGATGACCGTGACCAGGCAGACCTCCTTCTGGTGAATACCTGCGGATTTATCGATGCTGCTAAAAAGGAATCAATAGAAGAGATCCTTAACCTGGCAGCGGGCAAGGAGCCAGGGAACAGGAAGCTTGTGGTCTTCGGATGTCTTGCCAAGAGGTTTGGAGATGAACTTAAAAGAGAGATCCCTGAGATCGATATGCTTTACGGTGTTGGCGATGACGATAAAATTGTTGATTACTGCGCCAGTTTCCTGACAGTGTCGGATACAACCGAAACTGAGATTCGACTTTCTGATACAGCCTATGCGTACCTCAAAATAGCGGAAGGCTGTGACAGAGGCTGTTCTTACTGTGTTATCCCTGATATCCGCGGCAGTTTCAGAAGCAGGATGCCTGAGGAGATACTGAAAGAGGCAGAAGCGATGATCAGGGCAGGGCGGCGTGAACTCATCATTATTGCCCAGGATATTACAGCTTATGGCAAGGACCTTGACGGATATGGCCTCTCGCGTCTTATAAGGGATATTGCCTCGATCAGCGGTGATTTCTGGATACGCCTTCTCTACCTCTATCCGACCGCAATTACGGATGAACTCCTCGAAACAATAAGGACAGAGGAAAAGGTCTGCAAATATCTTGATATACCGCTACAACACACAGAAGAGACAATCCTTAGGCTGATGAAGCGCGGAGGCAATAGAGATTATTACGAGAAGCTTATACAAAAGATCAGGGAGATCGTGCCGGATGTTGCACTAAGGAGTACTCTGATAACCGGTTTCCCTCAGGAGTCAGAAGAGGATTTTGCTGCTATGCTCGATTTTGTGCAACGCGTGAAATTAGACATGCTAGGTGTCTTCACGTATTCCCGGGAAGAGGGAAGTTCTGCTTACAGTCTGAAGGGTCAGGTGCCGAAACCTGTGCGGGCGAAACGTCGCGACAGGATCATGGAGGTGCAGTCGTCTATTTCGCTTGAAAGGAACAAGCGTCTTATCGGCCGGGTTTTCAGGGCGCTTGTAGATGAGATAGATGATGGTGTCGGCATTGCACGGATCTATTCCCAGGCACCTGAAATCGATGGGGTGGTGTTTTTGAAAGGATCGGGTTTTAAGAAACATGAGTTCGTTCAGATCAGGATCGATCAGGCTTTCGACTATGACCTGCAGGGGACAGTTATTGAATGAGGCGGTTTCCTCTTCTTAATCTTTCTCTCTTTCTGCTCACGTTTGTTTCAACGCTCGTAGTCGGCGCCATCCATGCGGGAGTTGACCCTATAAAGGCCCCGCAGGATATTTCCCAAGGCTTGCCGTTTTCCATTACGCTGCTTTCGATACTTCTTGTTCACGAGTTTTCACATTACATGACGTCACGGCATCATGGCATAGAGGCATCACTGCCGTACTTCATACCTGCCCCGACCATGTTCGGAACACTTGGCGCTTTTATCAAAATGCGGTCCAGTATAACCACAAAAAATGCGCTTATGGATATCGGCGCATCAGGGCCGATTGCCGGCTTTCTTGTCTCGATTGTAGCGGTTATCGTTGGCCTGCATAACTCAGTAATACAAGCATTGCCCGCTCAGAATGGTGATACGATGGTGCTGGGTGATTCCCTTCTTTTTATTGCCCTGACAAAGATGATCATAGGCAATATCCCGGATACCTACGGTGTTTACCTTCACCCAGTTGCCTTTGCGGGCTGGATCGGTTTCTTTGTCACCTCTCTTAATCTTATTCCTGCTGGCCAGTTGGATGGCGGCCATATCGCATACGCAATTTTCGGAGAAAAGCACGGCCGGCTGTCAAAGATTGTGATTGGACTGCTTGTTGTGCTTGGCTATTTCTTCCAGGGCTGGCTGGTCTGGGCAGCGCTGCTCTTTTTTCTTGGCGCAAAACATCCTCCCATCCTCGTCCCTGAGATACCACTTGATCCAAGGCGTAAGGCAATAGGATTGATTGCTCTGCTTATATTTGTTCTGACCTTTATCCCTGTCCCGGTGAGCATACAATAAAAAGGCCCGGACTCAATGAGCCCGGGCCTTTTGAAGTCGTTTGTTATGTGCTTATATTAGAAACGATAGGTGATACCAAGATCAATGCTGTTTTCCTGGAGGGATGACTCGATTGATGCCTCATTCTTGAAGCCCATGAATGTGCCGGTCTCTCTGATGCGATTCTTGAACGCATGAGTAAAGCCTAAGTCAACAGAAAGCTTCTTCGAGATCTGATACCCAATACCTGCTGTCAGATGTGTCTCGACAATTGCGGGGAATCCAGTGATTCTAAGGACCTCATACTGATAGCGATTTACCTCTTTGCCCTGAACATTTACAGTAGGACTAAAGGCGCCATCCCATCCGCTGCTTGGTTTAACCGGATTCTGGCCATAATTATAGCCTACACGAAGGGCGAGAGCAGGGGTCGGTCTATACTGTGCGCCTACGCCGAATACCCACTGGTTGTCCCAGCCAAAGTCCTTATAACCTCTCGCGCCTGCCCAGTTGACCCACTTTGCATTTGCTTCAATCAGGAATACGCGTGGTGTAGGCTCATAAGCGATACCGAAGCCGACGCTCATGGGGCTTTCCAGAACGAGATCGTCGTTGCTGCCATCCTGGTCAAAGTCAGCAACTTCCTTATGCTTGATCCTTTGGGGCAGAACCATAACCGCACCAAAAGACAGAGGACCATGCTTCACTATTGCGCCGACCTGTCCGCCAATGCCGAAGCCTGATTTAGTGCTGTCGCCCATATTCAGAGATCCATAGTCAATATGCAAAGATGCGCCGATAGAAAAGCTTGGCGTAACCATGTAAGCGATATTGGGTGCAACCTTCAAGATCGAGAGGTTGGTGTAAACGTCGTCTTTTTTCGCAGTATAGGGATTGAGATCAAAATCTCCCCTATAATCAACACCCAATCCGGATACGCCGTATGCCGCAAAGCCGAAGCGCAGATTCTGCGAAATCGGCATGGAGACGGCCATAGCCGGAATAATGAAGAGGTCAGCAGCGCTCTTCTTTTCTCCTGTATTCTGTACAAAAGCGTCATTGACGATCTTTGTGGTTGCGTTTGGCATAAAGATCGTGGTTGCAAAATTGAACTCTGACCCGGGGCAGTACGGTCCGAAGCACATGCCAGCGGGATTGGAGAATACGGCACTGATAGCGTCCTGGGGAGCCGCGATGCCGACGCCGCCCATAGCACGGGAAATCGGGCCGATGCTGATGAGGTTGTCACCGTTGGTTGCGAATGCGAGGCTGACAAAAGACATTACAATCAGACAGGATAAAATTAAGACTTTTTTCATATAACCCTCCTATAAAAATATAGATAAGTATAAACGATTATGCTCTATTTTTGTCAAATATAAACCCTGCTTCCGGCTAATTAGAGAAGGGGAAATTTTTGTAATTTTTGTGGTATCGTAATACAAAAATACAGACAAGGAGACGCATGTTATGAAAGTTATTCTTAAAGATGATGTAAAGGGGCTTGGTCATATGGGGGATGTTGTAAATGCTTCAGACGGATATGCCCGGAACTATCTGATCCCCAAGAATCTTGCCGCAGAAGCAAGCACCAAGAATATAAAGGAGCTTGAGCACAACAAGAAGATCATTATTGAAAAGGCGGCCAAGATCAGGGATGCTTCTAAGGCATCTGCCGAGAAACTCGCGGCGCTGACTATTGTTATTAAAGCCAAGGTCGGAGAAGAAGAGAAGCTCTTCGGCAGTGTAACCAGCATGGATATTGCCGAGGCTCTTGCTGCTCAGGGATTCGAAATCGACAAGAAGAAAATACATATTGATGAACCGATCAAGCGCATTGGTGAATATGTTGTTCACGTCAAGATTCATTCGGAGGTGTCAGCTCCGGTAAAAGTGCATGTTGTTCCTGAATGAGAGATTCTGAAGTCCAGAAGGACAGAGTTCCTCCGCAAAGCATAGAGGCAGAGCAGTCTGTACTGGGCGCTATTCTTCTTGACAATGACGCCCTTTTTACCGCGGTGGAGATGCTTGTGGCCGATGATTTCTATCGGGACTCCCACAAGAAGATCTATCAGGCCATGACCGACCTCCAACGGAAACCGGAACCGGTCGATATTATTACCTTGACTGAATTCATGAAAGTCAGGGGAGAGCTCGAGTCCATAGGCGGGCTGCAGTATCTCTCCTCGCTTGCGTCTATCGTAGCGACTTCTGCCAATGTGCGGTATCATGCCAGGATTATTAAGGAAAAGGCTTTGGTCAGGGGTCTTCTCACCTCAGTTACCGATATTGCAAAGAATGTTTATGAAAGCGAGCAGGATGCTGATGAACTGATCGACTTTGCCGAAAAAACCATATTCACTCTGCATGACCGTAAGGTAAAGACAGCCTTCTACCCCATGCAGGACCTAATCAAGGACACCTTTGTCACGATCGAGAGGCTATACGACAGGAAGGAATCGATCACAGGAGTGCCGTCTGGATTTAAGGACATTGATGATCTGACTACTGGTTTCCAGAAGGGGGATTTGATCATAATCGGCGGACGACCGGGTATGGGAAAGACCGCCTTCTGTCTTAATATTGCCCAGCATGTCGGCATCGGCATGAACGAGCCTGTTGCGATATTCAGTCTTGAAATGGCAAAGGAGCAGCTTGTAATGAGGATGCTCTGCTCTGAGGCAAAGGTAGATTCCAACAAGGTGAGGAAGGGATTTATCAATAAGCGTGAGGACTGGAACAAGCTGACCAATGCCGCGGGCAAGCTTGCCGAGTCCAAGATATTTATTGATGATTCGTCAGGCCTTTCAGTGCTTGAGATGAGGGCAAAGGCGCGAAGGTTGAAACAGCAGCATGGCCTGAGCTTGATCATCATCGATTATCTTCAGCTCATGAAGGGAACAGGAAAGTTTGAAAGGCGCGAGCAGGAGATTGCTGATATATCACGTTCTCTGAAAGCGCTTGCCAAGGAGCTCGAGGTGCCTGTCATTGCCCTGAGCCAGTTGAATCGCGGTGTGGAGACCAGGACCGGTGCCAACAAAAACCCGACGCTTGCCGACCTCAGAGAGTCTGGTGCGATTGAGCAGGATGCTGACGTTATCATGTTTCTCTATCGCGAAGCAAAGGACGAGAAAGAGGGCAGGGGAAGTATTGTGGTCGACATTGCAAAGCAGAGAAACGGTCCCACAGACAAAGTTAACCTTACCTTCCTTGCATACTGTACGCGTTTTGTCGATGCTACTGATGTCGAGTATCAGGAACTGGAAGAGACCTTTTAGTAATGCATCGCACTCCGGCAGTTGCAGGCAAGTTCTATGACGGCACCGATATTGGACTCAGGAAGCAGATTGAGCAGTATGTTGTTTCTGGCCAGCCCCGCACGGACGCTGTTGGTATTCTGGTTCCGCATGCTGGGCTCATCTACTCAGGAGCTGTTGCAGGACAAGTATACTCCTCAATCTCTATGCCAAAGACATTCATTATGCTCGGACCAAATCACACAGGCCTCGGTCATGCAGTATCGCTCATGGATGACGGCGCATGGGAGGTTCCCACCGGAAGCCTCAGTATAGACAGACGGCTTGCGAGCAGGATACTTCAGGGCACTATGTTAGCGGTCAGCGATTCTCAGGCTCACGCGTATGAACATTCCCTTGAGGTTCAGATCCCTTTCATTGCCTATTTTTCCCGTGATGTTTCTATTGTCCCAATTGCAATCATGTCAGCATCTTATGAAAGCTGCAGGGAGCTTGCTGAAGGGATTGCAGTGGCAATTCAGAGTGTGGATTATCCGGTCACGATCCTTGCGAGTTCTGATATGAGCCATTACGTGTCTAATAAGATTGCACGTCAGAAGGATAAAAAAGCGATAGATAGGATGCTCGATATTGACCCGCGTGGTCTCTATGATACGGTTTTGCAGGAGAGGATATCTATGTGCGGTGTCTTTCCGGCAACGGTGATGCTTATCGCTGCGCAGCTGCTTGGGGCGAAGAATGCTCGGCTTATCAAGTATATGACGTCAGGGGATGTGAGCGGCGACTACAGCAGCGTTGTCGGATATGCAGGCATTGTGCTGTCTAAGTAATTGGGGCTGATGGACAAGATTCGGGAGGCATGGTAGAGTTTAGATACTATGGCAAAGGGTAATGCAGAAAACAGGAAATTCAGGCGCTATGAGGTAGACAGCGTCCATGGCAAGATGGCGTACTTGTCTGATATCAATATTTTGAATATCAGCATGGACGGCGCTGCTATTGCGACCACGCAGCGGTTGTCCATTGACCGGGAATATGCGCTTAAGCTGAACTACGAGAACAGCAGCCTGACACTGCGAGGCAAGATCGTTTGGTCAGTACTCAGCCACTCAAAGACGCTGAAAAATGGCGAAGTTGTGCCGGTCTATAAAGCCGGCGTCAAGTTTACCAATGTTCTGACCGATGCTGCAACGAACCTTATAACCTATATAGAGAAGAGCAGAATAAGCGATCTTGAAAAAAGGATCCTTGGCGTCAGGTTCAAGGTGCAGCAGCCTGACAATGCCATGATCAACATGCCCTGCGAATATGATATCAAGAAGATCAGTCTTGCCGGAATGCTGATTGCATCAGATATAGCTCATGAAATAGATTCAGAGCACGAGATGGAGATACACCTCGACGGAACTCCCATCACGGTTGTCGGACGAATTGCAAATCGTGCTGAGGCAAAAGGTGAGGGCGGAGTTAAATATGATATCGGTATTGAGTTTATCAAAATTCCGGACGAAGGGCTGAAGATCCTGACGTCATATATTAACGCCATAGAAACCGGGCAATAGCAGCGTCTGCACGATTCAATCGAGAGTCAGCAGTTTCTCGTAACCATTCCTATGTCTTATTAATTTATCAGTCCTCAATAATCTTGTAAGAAAACTTGATCTGAGCCGATCCTTCGAGCGTAGCCTTGACTGAACAGTATTTATCCATTGAAAGTTGAATTGCTCTTTTCACCGCTTCTTCTGAAACTCCTTTGCCCGTGACAACGTACTCGATAGCGATCTCAGTATACTTGTGCGGGTAATCGTCTGCCATGGCGCCGCTGACGTGGGCTTCAAGTCCTGTCACGTGCTGCTTTTTTTTCCTGAGTATTGAGATGATGTCCATCCCCGAACAACCTCCAATGCCCATGAGCAGAAGTTCCATCGGCCGTGAGCCGGTGTTGTTACCGCCTGAATTCTGATCTGCATCCATTACCACAGCATGTCCTGAATCTGCTGTCCCCACAAACTGCATGCCGCTCGTGAGCCTGATCGTCGCATTTGTCATGTTTTTGCTCCTTATTGTGGTTTTATCCTCAGATTGATAACGCTAATTATAATGATATGTCATATAATTTGATGTATACAAAAAAAGAATAAAAGCTATTGAATTTAAGTAATTTTTAATAGTATTATATTCGCATTGATTTAATGGATTGATAAGATTATTTTATAACCTGGGATGAACCGTATTACGGGTTGCGTAAACCTGATCATAAAGAAGGGGGATGGCAATGAAGGAACTTGAAAGTGTAGCTAAGGAAGAGGAGACGATCTGCGGTTTCTCCCGCAGAGATTTTCTGAAATTCTGCAGCACCATGGCAGTCGGCATGGGGCTACCGGTCGGCATGGGGGCGAAGATAGCGGAAGCGGTCACAGCCCAGAAGCGTCCGCCTGTGCTCTGGCTTTCTGCGCAGGAGTGTACGGGATGCACAGAGACCCTTTTGAGGGCGAGCCATCCGACACTTGAAAAACTTATCCTTGAGCTGATCTCGCTTGAGTATCATGAGACCCTGCTCGTCGGATCAGGAAAGCAGGCTGAGGATTGGCGTGTTAACGCGATGAAGGAATACAAGGGTAAGTATATCCTCGTGGTTGACGGCTCCATACCGATCAAAGACAATGGCATTTACTGCAAGATCGGTGGTAAAACAGCCCTTTCCCTGCTCGTTGAAATGGCTACTGATGCTGCTGCTGTTGTAGCTATGGGCTCCTGTTCATCATGGGGTGGGTTACCTGCATCTGATCCCAATCCAACAGGAGCGACAGCTGCTCATGAAGTTTTGAAGAGCAAAGGGATCAAAACTCCGGTCGTGAATATTCCCGGATGTCCCCCAAATCCATATAATTTCCTTTCAACAGTTCTCTACTATGTAACGTTCAAGAAACTTCCTGAACTTGACGATCAGGCAAGGCCAAAGTTTGCTTATGGAAGACTCATTCACGAAAACTGCGAACGCCGTCCGCATTTTGATGCGGGAAGGTTTGCTCTTCAGTTCGGTGATGATGGTCACAAAAAAGGACATTGTCTCTATAAGCTTGGCTGCAAGGGGCCTGAGACCTTCGCGAATTGCCCAGTCCAGCTCTTTAATGACGTCGGCTCAGGCGCATGGCCGGTAGGCACTGGGCACCCATGCTTTGGCTGTACAGAGAAGGGTGTCGGTTTTACGGTTCCCCTTCATTCCCCAGCACGTCCTAAATACATCACTCCGCCGAGTCTCTTCCCGAGCCTTGATGCTAAGAAGGGAAGCGGTGTGACGGCAGCAGCAGCAGCGGTCGTTGCCGGGATTGCAGGTGCTGCGATCGGCGCTGGCGTCGCTACCGCCAAGAACCTGGGCAAGCAGGACGGTCAGGGCGGCCCAGAATCCAGGGAGAAATAGGCCATGGATATCAAGAGGAGAGAATTTCTGAAGATAGCTGCAGGAGGCGGGCTTCTTCTTGCTGCAGGAGAGCCTGCCTTTGCACGGGAAGTAAAAAAACTTCCTCCCAATGCAGTCGGCATCCTCTACGATGCCACGGTATGTATCGGGTGTAAGGCGTGTCAGGTATCCTGCAAGCAGCATAATGAGATGCCGAGCGAGCATACTGCGCCGGAGGCAATATGGGACGATCCAATAGATCTTTCTGCAAAAACACTTAATATCATCAAAGCATGCAAGGAAGGCACCGGAGAGAATAAGGACACTGAAACGAATGGTTATTCATTTATTAAAAGGCACTGCATGCACTGCATAGACCCTTCTTGCGTCTCTGCATGTCCGGTAACTGCCCTAAAAAAAGATCCTGATAACGGTGTGGTGACCTATAACAAGGACGCCTGCATTGGTTGCAGGTATTGCCAGGTAGCATGTCCGTATAATATTCCGAAATTCGAATTTGACAAGGCTATACCGCAGATCAGGAAATGTCAGCTTTGCAACCATCGTTTCAAGGACAACAAATTCTCGGCATGCTGCGAGGTCTGTCCCACGGGTGCCTCAATTTTCGGCAAGGTGACAGACCTGCTGGAGGAATCCAAGAAACGACTCACCCTGAAGCCTGGTGAATACTATCATTATCCTGTGGCTCATATTAAATCAAAGGAGAGATCTTACCGGCCTGTCTCCCGCTATCAGAGTTATGTATATGGCGAAAAGGACGGTGGCGGAACGCAGTACCTTATGCTGGCAGGCATACCCTTTAAGAAGCTTGGGCTGCCGGAATTGTCGGATAAACCTGATGCAGCATTTTCCGAAGGGCTTCAGCATACGATCTACAAGGGCATGATTGGCCCCGGAGCTGTTTTAGCCGGGCTCCTTTTCGCTGCTTATAAGAGCACGAGGGGCCGCAATGACGATGAATAATACTACTAATGAGGGAGACGAGTTATGAGTGAAAGCAAACCAATTGGTGGAAAAATATTAACTAAGCCTTTCCTTGTCTGCGCCTTCTTTGCTGCTATCGCCAGTATTCTTATCCTCAAGCGATTTATCTATGGCATTGGAGCAGTATCGAATCTCAGCGACGGCTATCCATGGGGGATTTGGATTGCTTATGACGTTGTGGTCGGGACTGCTTTTGCCTGCGGTGGTTATGCGATGGCTCTTTTGGTGTATATCTTTAACAAGGGAGACTATCACCCTCTGGTCAAGCCGGCGCTTTTGGCAAGCATGTTCGGATACACCTTGGCCGGCATCTCTATCTTTTTTGACGTTGGCCGTTACTGGCAGGCATACAACCTGTTTCTTCCCGGCTTTTCAAACATCAACTCCATCATGTTGGAAGTTGCATTCTGCATTACGCTTTATATCTTTATCCTCTGGATAGAGTTCTCACCTACGCTTGCTGCATGGATTGATGCCAAAGGGCTAAAAAAATCGCTGAACAATATCATGTTCTTTTTTATCGCAGTAGGTGTTCTCTTGCCGACCATGCACCAGTCATCGCTTGGCACGCTTATGATTATTGCCGGAAACAAGCTCTCGCCACTCTGGCAGACCGGTTTTCTTCCGCTGCTTTTCCTCATCTCGGCGATTGCGATGGGGTTTGCGATCGTGATCTTCGAATCGCTTCTCTCCTCGGTCGGATTCAACCGGCCGGCAGAGACACCAATCTTAGGAAAGCTTGCCGGTATTATTCCTCCCTTGATAGGCCTCTATCTGGTTGTGAGATTCGGCGACCTTATCCTCAGGGGAAAGCTGGGCCTTATCTTTGCCCTTGACTTTAAATCCCTGATGTTTATGATCGAAAATCTGCTTTATGTCATACCGGTTGCGATACTCGTATCAGCGTCGAACAGGAAGAGCAGTCAGAAGCTTTTCGTTGCAGCGGTTTCACTGCTTTTGGCAGGGGCAGTCTATCGCTTCAATGCCTTTCTCATCGGCTTTGACCCCGGACAGGGTTGGCAGTATTTCCCGTCCTTCTCGGAGCTTATGATCACGATTGGCATCATTTCCATCGAAATTATGGGATACCTTTTCTTTGTAAAAAAAATGGCCGTGCTTCCGATTGTGAAGCATGCATAACTATTAGGAGGATACCTACATGTCAAAAAGAATTACCATTGACCCTATCACCAGGATTGAAGGTCACCTGAGGATAGACTGTGAGATCGACAACGGAAAGGTCACAAATGCCTGGTCCTCAGGCCAGATGTGGAGGGGCATCGAGACTATTCTGAAGGGTCGGGATCCTCGCGAAGCCTGGATATTCACGCAACGCTTCTGCGGCGTTTGAACGACCGTTCACGCACTGGCTTCAGTGCGTTCGGTAGAAAATGCACTCCAGATGGAGGTGCCGCTCAACGCTCAGTACATCAGAAATATCATGATGGGTGCTCATGCTACTCATGACCATATCGTACATTTCTATCACCTTGGAGCGCTTGACTGGGTTGATATTGTATCAGCACTGAAGGCAGATGCGCGTGCCGTTGCAAACCTGGGGCAGAAACTTTCCTCCTGGACCGGCAACAGCTACGATGCAGTGAAGGCTTCTCAGGACAAGCTTAAGACCTTTGTCGGGTCCGGTCAGTTAGGCATATACGGCAGCGGCTACTGGGGCCATCCTGCCATGAAACTGGCGCCTGAGGTGAATATGCTTGCAGCACATCACTACCTGCAGGCGCTTGAATATCAGAGGGAGATAAACAAGGTCGTTGCGATCCTCGGATCAAAGACTCCGCATATCCAGAACATGGCAGTCGGCGGTGTTTCCAATCCGATCAATCTTGACAGTCAGTCAACGTTGAACATGGAGCGGCTTTATTTCATCAAGACGCTCATAGACAAGGTCGGCGATTTTGTCGAAAACGTTCTGCTTGTAGACACAGCCGCGGTTGCGGCGTTTTATGCAGATTGGACCGGACATGGCAAGGGTGTGACCAATTACCTGTCTGCTCCTGATATGCCGATGGATACGAAAGGGACGAAGTTCGCACTGCCCGGCGGGTACATCCCGGACGGTGACATATCAAAGTTCAAGGCTATTACCAGTTATAACGATGAGTTCTTTAAGACCAACGTAAAGGAGAGTATTAAGCACTCCTGGTACGACGGTGACTGGGATAGGCATCCATGGGATGGAGAGACAATTCCGAAGTACACGGATTTCCAGGACAAGGGAAAATACTCATGGGTCAAGTCACCGACCTTCATGGGCAAGCCTGCCCAGGTTGGTCCGCTTGCAAATGTTCTCTGCATGTTTGCTGCTGGCCATGAACCGACTAAGAAATACGCAACAAAGATGCTCGACACGATCAGTTCACTTGCGGGAACAAAGGTCGGCGTCAGCGCGCTTCATTCAACGATCGGCAGGATCGGTGCCCGCTCGATCCGCTGCGCAGTGCTCTATGATACGCTTAAGGATCAGTGGAATGCCCTTATCGAGAATATCGCTAAGGGTGACACCAAGACCTTCAATGTGCCGACATTCCCTTCGGGTATTCAGAAAGGTTTCGGGTATCACGAAGCGCCGAGAGGCATTCTATCTCATTGGATCGTGATCGAAAACGGCAAGATTAAGAATTACCAGGCAGTTGTGCCGTCAACATGGAATGCAGGACCCAGGAACAGTCAGGATGCTCTTGGTCCTTATGAGTCTGCGCTGATAGGCACTCCTGTAAAGGATCCGGAGAAGCCGCTTGAGATCCTGAGAACGATCCATTCGTTTGACCCGTGTCTTGCCTGCGCGATCCATGTGGTGGACAAGAACCAGAAAGAGATCGTCAGGGTAAAGGTTGTCTGATGGAAAACCCTTTGTCATCATCAGGATCGCGGCCGAAGATCCTTGTCATGGGTGTAGGCAGTATCCTGATGATGGACGAAGGAATTGGTATCAGGGCTGTGGAAGAATTAGAGAAGAGGTATCGGTTCCCGGAGAACGTCGAGATTCTTGATGGCGGCACTTCGGGGATTGAACTTCTTTCTTATATTTCCGGCAAGGACTATCTCATAATCATCGATGCCATAAAAAGCGGTAAACCACCGGGAACGGTTCTCCGGGTCGAAGGAGAGGATGTTCCTGCTCAATTCTTGACAAGGATTTCACCACATCAGTTAGGCATATCCGATCTCCTCGCTGCTGCAACCCTTACGGATGAGATACCGAAGAAGCTGTTACTCTTCGGCATTGAACCGAAAGAAATAGTGATGGTCATTGGCCTGTCTGATGAAGTGAGGGCAAGCATGGCTCATCTTGTAGAGGTTGTTGTCGATGAATTGAGAAGATTAGGGTGCGAAGTAATGCCTCTTCAGCAGCACGAGATTTCCCAGACAGAGAGTATCTGGGGAAAGATGTAGGGTATACTAATTTATGTGTCTTGCCATTCCATCAAAGATCATCGAGAAAGACCAGTTCAGGGCTGTTGTCGATGTGTACGGCGCACGGAGGGAGATCAATCTTATGCTGATGGCCGAGGACGTCGAGGTTGGAGACTTTGTCCTGGTGCATGCAGGGTTCGCAATCCAGAAGGTTGATGAAGCAGCTGCCCAGGAGTCTCTGAAGGTCATCTCCATGATTATTGAGGATGTTTCGAAAGAGATGGAATCTGAAGTAAGTAGCGCTGCTGCTCCGCCGATCTGTAGTTGAACTGTCCGACGTAAGTTCTATGGATACGTAAGCTGTATCCTCTGTATCCCCGCTGCCTTTCCTGAGTCCTTATCAATATCGATAACTACCGCTGATAGAATTGCCTGCCCCTGGGCTGTCTCAAACCTGTCGGGCATGCCGGTTAAAAATCTTCTGACGATCTGATCCACATCAATACCTATCACGGAATAAGCAGGTCCAGTCATGCCGACATCGGTAATATACGCGGTGCCGTTAGACAGGATCTTCTCATCAGCTGTCTGCACATGCGTGTGGGTACCTACAACAGCACTCACCTTTCCATCAACGAAGTACCCGAAGGCAACTTTTTCTGACGTTGCTTCTGCATGGAGGTCAACAATGATGATCTTTGTATCTTTCTGCAGTGTCTCGATCTCCGCCTCGGCAGTGCGAAACGGGCAGTCCACCGGTGTCATGAATATTCTGCCTGAGAGGTTTAATACGCCGACCTTGGTGCCGTCAGGCAGGCTGTAAACAACGCTGCCGTATCCGGGAACGCCGGGTGCGAAATTGGCAGGCCGGATAACACGGTTCTCTTTTGATATATACCCCACAAAATCTTTCTTGTCCCACACATGATTGCCTGTGGTTATAACCTGCACGCCCATCCTGAACAGGTCTTTTACAAGACTCTCGGTGAGACCAAAACCGGCCGCCACATTTTCGCCGTTAGCGATGACGAGGTCGATACCGTATTTGTCAACGAGGCCAGGGAGGCAGGCGCTAACCGCCTGTCTCCCGACCTTGCCGACAATATCACCAATAAATAAAACCTTCATAGTGTGTAATGTGTAATGTGTGATGAGTGATGTGTAACAGCCTCATGGTTAGTAAACTCATTACTCATGACCCATAACTCATTACAGTATTTACTATTTTGCATATTCCACATGTCTTGATTCTCGTATGACCGTCACCTTGATCTGTCCGGGATAGGACATCTCGGCCTCGATCTTTTTCGAAAGGTCACGGGCGATGAGCGCAGAAAGTTCATCGTTCACCTCATCCGGCTTAACAATGATCCTTATCTCTCTTCCTGCCTGGATCGCATAGCACTTTTCCACGCCCTTGAACGAGAGGGCCAATTTCTCAAGGTCCTCAAGACGTTTTATATAATTCTCGATGCTTTCACGCCTTACGCCAGGTCTTGCAGCCGAGAGTGCATCAGCTGCAGCAACCAGCGCAGCCTCAACCGTCAGCGGATCCACATCGCCATGATGGGCGAATATCGCATTGACAACCTTGTGGTTCTCCCCAAACTTCTTTGCGAGGTTGGATCCTATCTCCTGATGAGATCCTTCAACATCATGATCAATCGCCTTGCCGAGGTCATGCAGAAGCCCTGCGCGCTTGGCGAGTTTTTGATCTGAACCTATCTCTGCAGCCATCATGCCTGCCAGATATGCCACCTCACGGGAATGCTGAAGTATGTTCTGACCGTAAGAGGTCCGGTATTTTAATCTGCCGAGGGTCTTGATAAGCTCAGGGTGGATGCCTGAGAGTCCGAGATCAAAGACAGCCTTTTCTCCCTCTTCACGGATGTTGGTCTCAACTTCTTTCTTGACCTTCTCGACAACTTCCTCGATTCTCGTGGGATGGATCCTCCCGTCTGCGATCAGCCGCTCAAGCGAGAGTCTTGCGATCTCACGCCGAACCGGGTCAAAACCCGAAAGGGTTACCATCTCCGGCGTATCGTCAACAATCAGGTCAACACCTGTAGCCGCCTCAAGTGCCCTGATGTTTCTCCCTTCACGGCCGATGATCCTTCCCTTCATTTCGTCGCTTGGCAGGCTTACTGCGCTCACCGTAGCGTCAGCAACGTAGTCGCTGGAATATCGCTGCACTGCAAAACCTATAATCTCTTTTGCTTTCTTCTCAGCAGTTTCCTTTGCCTCGTCCTCGATCTTCTTGATCAGTTTTCCGACCTCTAAACGAGATTCTTCCTCGGTCCTTCTGAGTATCTCCAGCTTTGCCTCCTCAGAAGAAAGGCCTGAGAGCTTCTCGAGAAGTTCTGTCTGTTCCTTGAGGATCTGCGAGTACTTGCTTTCTTTTTCCTGAATTAATCGCTCTTTTGCAGTGCTATCACGGTCGCGCTTGGTCAGCTCCTGATCGCGCTTCTCGTTCTGATCAAACTTGCGATCAAGCGTTTCTTCCTTCTGGCGGAGACGCTTCTCTAACTGGTTAACTTCATTGCGGCGTTCCCTGAGCTCCTTTTCTGCGTCACTCTTGGCCTGGTAGACAATATCCTTTGCCTCCAGAGTCGCTTCCTTCTTAATGTGTTCAGCTTCTTTCTGTGCGATCTCAATGGTCTTGCCCTTGTCCACATCAATGGTGGCCTTCTGACCTTTTAGCGTGCTTTTATACACAAGGCTCATAATGAGGCCAACAGAAATGCCGATTGCTATGGCAATACCTACATAGAACATGCTATCCATCTGGTGTTTCCCTCCTTTTCTGCATTCTTTCTTTTATTATTTTTTCGAAACCCTCGGAAGAGGGGGTGTAAAAAGCCTTCTGCTGGGGCATATATGACTGCTTCACATAATGGCCGTCAAAACTATGAGGATACAGATAACCGACACCTGCACCCAGCTTCTTGGCACTTTTGTAGCTTGCGTCCTTGAGATGATCCGGCACTTCCCGGGCAGGTTCATTTCTGACTGCTTCGATAGCATTGTCGATCGCAACATACGCTGCATTGCTTTTGGGCGCAGTCGCAACATAGAGGGCTGCCATGGAAAGAGGGATTCTTCCCTCAGGAAGTCCGATCTTTTCGAAGGCCTGAAGTGCTGAGACTGCCACGACGAGAGCCTGGGGATCTGCATTGCCAACGTCTTCAGCTGCGCAGATCACGATTCTGCGTGCAATGAAGACAGGATCTTCGCCTGCCTCAAGCATCTTTGCCATCCAGTAAACCGTGGCATCCGGATCAGAGCCGCGCATACTTTTAATAAAAGCAGATATCGTGTTGTAATGATCATCTTCATCGTAATAGATCGATCTGTTCTGAGTGACTTCTTTTACCTGAGACAGTGTTATCTCTGCGCTTTTCGAGGCGCTCTCAAGAGATGAAAGAAAGGCAAGTTCAAGAATATTCAGCGCCTTTCGCGCATCACCATTGCTCACCGAGGCGATGAATTCAGCAGCATCCTGTTGAAGCGATATCTCATATTCTCCGAGCCCTTTCTTGTCAGAGATTGCACGGTAAAGCAGTTTTTTTAGTTCATCTGCCGGTATCGGCCTGAATGGAAAAATGAGCGAACGAGAGGAAAGGGCTGGAACAAGAGAAAAATAGGGGTTCTGGGTTGATGCGCCGACAAGGATGATCTCTCCCTTCTCAACATGGGGGAGCAGCGCATCCTGCTGCGTCTTATTGAACCGGTGGATCTCGTCTACAAAAAGGATTGCACGCTGTCCGCGCGACGAATCAACTGCTTCCCTGATGTCCTTGATCCCGGCAGTTACAGCATTGATCGAGATGAAGAGGGCTTCTGTTTTTCGGGCAATGATATGTGCAAGTGCGGTCTTGCCAGTTCCGGGAGGGCCATAAAATATGACAGAGACGATCTTGTCATCTTCAATGAGGCGTCTGAGAGGTTTGTTCCTGTCGAGAAGATGAGACTGGCCGAGAAAATCCTCGAAATCCTCAGGCTGCATCCTCCACGCAAGTGGTGCGGCTTTTTTTTCAGTTTTGAATAGTTCCAATTCCTATAGTCCGGAGCCGGACTATAGTCTCAAGAAGCCTTTTGGTACAGAGAAAACAGCGTCTTTGGGAAAAGATGTTTGCAAGGAATCTATGAAAAAGCCTGTAATAAAAGACTTGAACCCATTGTTTTCTCTATGATTTTGTTTGTTGTTCGTAACCAAAAGCTCCAGGACCATAGTCATCAGCATTGTTATTTTGGTGAATAAAAGCCCGCCCTGTCGTGTACGTGAAAAATTAGATCCGCCTAATAAATAGGTGGGTGCCTTAAATACACCTTCAGGCTTTTGGCACAGGGCCAACATGCACACCAGTGTATTACACAGGCTCCCGAAAGATCTAATTTGCCGGATTAACTTTTTCACATATCACCTACAGGGCAGGTAATCACCATTTTCATGTCTTTGTTATACCAGAAATTGTATGGAATGAGCAAGGAAAAAATCTTTTACTAATCAGAGTTTTAGCTTGTATTGCAGGCATTTTTTTAATAGACTATCTTATTATATTTTTATGGATGCTCTCATACTTGCAGGCGGTGAAAACAGTCGTTTTTTGTCTCATAAGGCCCTTGCCGAAGTTCGCGGGAAAAGGATCATTGAGACAACGATCGACCTGTTCAAAAAATACTTTAACAGAATTTACGTAAGTACCAATACTCCAGAGCTTTTTTTCTATCTGGGTCTGCCGATGATTGGCGACCTGATGTCGCAGAAGGGTCCGATGACGGGATTATATTCTTCCCTGGTTTCGACAGGAGCTGAGGAGCTTTTTGTTGCTGCCTGTGATATGCCTTTTATTCAGGCAGGTGTTCTGGAGTTGATCATGAGAAATTTTCAGGGCCAGGCCGCAGTGCTCCCGATATTTGAGGGGCGGCCACAGCCATTGTTCGGCATTTACTCTGCCAGTGTTCAGGAAGCGATGAAGGAGCATATTATGCAGAACAGGAAGGCCATGTGTGACTTGTTACAGGAAATTCAGCCCGCGCTGATACCTGAGGAGGAGGTCAGGGCTGCAGACCCTGAGGGAAGGACTTTTATCAATATAAATACGCTTGAGGAATACAGAGACCACGTTGTTCATATCTGAAGAGATCATGTATATGCGTTTATTTTGACAATAAGAGTGGTTGAAGGAGGCTTACAATGTTTGGATTAGGCATGCAGGAACTTATTATTATCCTTGTTATTGTCCTTGTTCTTTTCGGGGCGAAGAGACTCCCGGAACTTGCAAGCGGCATGGGCAAGGCGATCAAGAATTTCAAGAAGGCGACGAATGAGCCTGACGAGATCGATGTGACGCCGAAGAAAGGTGTTGAGGGCGAAGCAAAGAAGGACGAAGAGAAAGACAAGAGTGCATAGAGGGCCTGATGCTGAGATAGACCTTTCTGCGCTTCAGCATAATCTTCAGATCATTCGCAGCAAGGCAGGAGTGAGAGACGTGATTGGCGTTGTTAAGGCTGATGCATACGGTCACGGTGCAGTGGAAGTTGCGCGGAGGCTTGAGGCAGGAGGAGTTACCTGTCTTGCTGTTGCGTACACAGATGAAGCAAAACTCCTGCGGGAGGCAGGTATCACTGCACCCATTCTGGTTTTTATAGATCAGGAGAATCCTGATGACTATTTCCAATATGACCTGGTGGCTGTGCTGAGAGACCAGCGAACTGCCAGGGTGTTTTCTGATGCGGCAAGAAAAAGAGGAGTTCGTATACCCGTGCATATGAAGATCGATACTGGCATGGGAAGGATAGGGTTCAGGCCTGATCATGCAGTTGAATCTGCCCTTGAGATGGCTGGCATGGAGGGGATCAGACTGGAAGGACTTATGAGCCATTTCTCTGAAGCTGATCTTGTGGACAGCACCTATACCCGGCAGCAGCTTAAGATATTCACGGATCTGCGTGATGCTATACAGTCGAGGACCGGATTGAGTCTTCAATGTCATTTTGCAAACAGCGCTGCAGTATTTTTGCTGCCCGAGGCCTTGTTCGATGCTGTGCGACCAGGCATTGCTCTATACGGATATTCCCCCTTCAAAGAGAGCTTCGGGCTCAGGCCGGTCTTGAGCCTCAAAACAAAGGTCCTTGCCTTGCGAAGCCTGCCTGCTGGTACCCCGGTCAGCTATGGGAGAACTTTTATTACGAAACGGGAGAGCAGCATAGCGGTCGTGCCTATTGGTTACGCTGATGGATACAGTCGGCTTTTTTCGAACAATGCGGAGATGCTGGTGCATGGCCGCAGGGTGCCTGTAGTTGGTAGGGTCTGTATGGACATGACCATGCTTGATGTTACTGACGTTCATGATGTCTCGGAAGGGGACGAGGTCGTGATCCTGGGCAGGCAGGGTGAGGAGCTGATCACTGCAGCAGAGCTTGCAGAGAGGATCAATACCATTCCCTATGAAATCCTTACCTCTCTCGGAACACGGGCCCGAAAGGCATATCTCAATTGACCCGTCTTATCGAACACTTCGGCAGGTTCATTATATCGCTATTCAGAAAGGGTATTGCTGTTGCCGAGGAGACCGGCAAAATACTTCTCCTTCTTTTAGTTACATTGAAGCAGCTGGTGATTCCTCCTTTTGAGATCGCGAATATATTCAAACAGATGCTTGAGGTGGGCGTGCGGTCAGTGCCTGTGGTTATTGTTACTGCAATATTTACCGGAATGGTCTTTGCCCTTCAGACCTATACCGGCTTTAAGCGCTTCGGCGCAGAGACGCTTGTCGGAACGGTTGTCGCAATGTCCATGACAAGAGAGCTCGGCCCTGTGCTGACCGGTCTTATCGTATCCGGAAGGGCTGGCGCGGCCATGGCAGCTGAGCTTGGGACCATGCGGGTTACAGAGCAGATCGATGCGCTTGAAACACTGGCAACGAATCCGGTCAAGCATCTTATTGTTCCGAGGTTTGTCGCCGGTTTGATCATGATGCCTGCACTTACTGTCTGCGCTGATATTATCGGCATAATCGGCGGTTATTTTGTCACCGTAGTTCTCTTCAATACCAGCTCAGTCGTGTATTGGAAACAGTCCTGGACCTATCTCGAGAGTGCTGACATTTATAACGGGCTGATCAAGGCCTGTTTCTTTGGTGGCGCCATATCGATCATAAGCAGTTATAAGGGGTTTTATACCAGTGGCGGAGCTGAAGGTGTGGGCAAGGCCACTACCGGAGCTGTTGTTCTTTCGTCCATGACCATTCTGATCTCCGACTATTTTCTGTCGAGCTGGTTGTTCCGATGATCTGTCTTGATGATGTGTATAAAGCATTCAATTCGAATCATGTGCTTAAGGGAGCCAGCTTTGAGGTGAAGAAGGGCGAAAGCAGGGTCGTGATCGGAGGCAGTGGTTCAGGGAAGAGCGTTATCCTGAAGCATATTGTCGGTATCCTGAAGCCTGACAAGGGAAGGGTGCTGATCGATGATCTGGATATTGCGAGCCTTACAGAGCATGGTCTGTATGAGATCAGAAAAAAGTTCGGCATGCTTTTTCAGATGGCGGCGCTTTTTGATTCCATGAGCGTCTGGGAAAATGTCGGATTTGCACTCTCCCGCAAGGGAACGCTGAAACCTGCGGAGGTCAGAGAAATTGCCATAGAGAAGCTGAAATTGGTCGGTTTGGTGAATGTGGAGAATCTGATGCCGTCCGAACTTTCAGGCGGTATGAAGAAGCGGGTGGGTCTTGCGCGAGCTATTGCGCATGAACCGGAGATCCTGCTTTATGATGAGCCGACAACGGGGCTTGATCCTATAACTGCGGATGCGATCAATGATCTTATTGTAGACCTGAGGGAGCGTCTCAAGGTAACTTCTGTTGCCATTACCCATGATATGCACAGTTCGTATAAAATAGCAGATAGCATCTCGATGCTGTATCAGGGGGCGATCATCGAGACCGGGACACCGGATGAGATACGCAATACTGCCAATCCGATCGTGCGGCAGTTCATTACCGGCAGCACCGTGGGTCCCATTAAGGTGGAAGGAGTGACTAATGAGAGAACTGTCAACAGAGCTTAAGGTCGGCGCATTTGCTCTGATCGTGCTGGCTGTTCTTACGTTCATGACATTTAAAGTCGGCGGCCTGGACTGGGCAAAGAAGAAGGGGTATGCAGTTAATATCGTTTTCAGCTCAACGGCCGGGCTTGACGAGAAGACGCGGGTGAAGATCGCAGGAATTGATGCAGGTCTTGTCGAGGCCATCGGTCTCTTTGATGGTAAGGCGCGCGTCAGGCTGAGGATAGAACCCGGCGTCAGGATTTACAAAAATGCCCAGGCATCTATCCGTTCATCAGGCCTGCTTGGCGATAAATATCTCGATATCCGTATCGGCACACCCGAAGCTGGGCAATTGAAAGACAACGACACGATAACCGATGTGATGGAAGTTGCAGACATGGATGACCTTGCGAGGAATCTTATCAATGTATCCCAGAGCTTTACGAGGCTCACCGAGGCGATGAATGACGTGTTCGGAGATGATCAGGCAAAAAAGTCTTTGAGCGAGACGATTGTCAATCTCAGGGAGATCTCTTCAACGCTGAACAAGACGATCACGCTGAACGATCAGAAGCTCAGGACCGTTCTTGATAACATCAGCACTTTGACCGCTTCCCTTAATGGGCTGGTTGACCAGAACAGGGAGCCGTTCACTTCGTCTATAACCAATATGAAGGATTTCTCTGCAAGCCTCAAGAGCACAGGGCCAGAGCTGATCGATAACCTGAACAAAGCCACAAGGGATCTGAAATCTATACTTGAAGAGAATCGGCCGGGCATCAGGAGTGCTGTGGATTCCTTTGACAAAATCGCCCAACAGGTCGAGAAGGGCGAGGGCACGCTCGGCAAGCTGGTCAAGGATGACCGTCTCTATGATTCGGTCAGTAAAACTGCTGAAGGGCTGAGCAAAACGCTTTCAGCAGTTGATCAATTCAGGGCGTATATCACTTTCCAGGCAGAATACCTGACTCGGGAAAAGGATGGCAGGGCTTCGTTCGATGTTACGCTGCAGCCCGTTAAGGATAAGTATTTTATCCTCGGCGTTGTCGGAGGATCCCCAAGAACGTCGCTGGTCAGGGATGTTACGAAGACGCCGCCGGGGAAAACGGTCAGGGAGGAAGAGCTGAGCAATAAGATCCGCTTCAATGCGCAGTTTGGAAAGCGTTTTGACAATGCCGCAGTGCGGTTAGGTCTGTTTGAAAATAGCTTTGGCGTGGGTGGTGACTATTTTTTCAATAATGATAAGGGTAAAATAACAGTAGATGTCTGGGACTTTCAGAAAAATGAGGAGAATGCCAAGACCGTGCATGTAAAGGCCGGTGTCAGTTATTTTCTCTTCAAAAACATTTTTCTGAATGCCGGCGGAGACAATCTCATGAGCAGAAAGTATCGCGGAGGATATGTCGGCATGGGCGTGCGTTTTGAGGAGGAGAGCTTTAAATGACCCTTGGCAGCAGGACAGGGAATACAGCGGACAGCTATGCATAAAAAAATAGGACAGATTCTTCTCGAGTCAGGAAGCGTAACAGAGGAGCTGGTCAGCCGCACGTTCGACCTGCAGGCGCAGGAAGGGCATACACGCAGATTCGGAGAGATTCTGATCGAAAAGGGGATTTCGGAAGAAGAAATCTACAAGGCCTTGTCGATCCAGTTCAGGATCACACTTATGGATGCAGCGGATTTTCCTGAGCAGACGCCTCTGGATCATGTCTCGTTCAGTTTTCTCGAGAAGAACCTTATCGTGCCTCTTGCCCTTGAAGGCAACACACTCAGTATTGCGGTGGGCGATCCGACGAACACTGAGGGAATTGATGCCCTGCGGTCTTCGTACGACTATGAGCTGTCTGTGATCCTGGCAAAAAAATCAGATATCCTTCAGCAGCTTCAGTTGCTCCAGGGATCACGGACTGCCGTCATGCAGAGACTTATCGAGGGTGCTGCTGAGGATGATATGCCGACGGCTGACCTGAGCGGTGAGGTCAGCCATCTCCGGGACCTTGCCCAGGAAAAGGGCATTATCCAGCTGGTCAATCTTATTATCGAAAATGCGGTCAGAGACAGGGCCAGCGATATCCATGTGGAACCGGGTGAGTTCAGCGTGCGGGTCCGTTATCGGATTGACGGCGTGCTTTATGAAAAAGAGACCCTTCCCGCGCGCATGTATTCAGCGGTCTCTTCGAGGATCAAGCTCCTTTCGCAGATGAACATTGCAGAGAGAAGGCTGCCCCAGGACGGCCGGATCAAGGTGGCTTCAGCCGGCAGAAGCATTGATATCAGAGTATCCACAATCCCGACAGTGTATGGCGAAAGTGTTGTCATGAGGCTTCTGGATAAATCATCTTCTATTATTACCCTTGAGGATATCGGCTTTGACGTTACCATTCGCGATATTTACGAAGAGGTGATCAAAAAACCCTACGGCATGATCCTGATCACCGGGCCGACTGGAAGCGGTAAGTCAACAACGCTGTATGCCTCTCTTGCCGAGATCAATTCGGCCGAAAAGAAGATCATCACGGTTGAGGAGCCGGTTGAATACCTGATGCCCGGCATCAACCAGATACAGGTTCGCCCGAAAATAGGCCTGACCTTTGCGTCAGGCTTACGGCATATTGTGAGGCAGGACCCGGACATCATTATGGTCGGTGAGATCAGGGATATGGAAACAGCCAGCATTGCAATCCATGCTGCGCTGACCGGTCATCTCCTTTTCAGTACGCTGCATACCAACGATGCCCCTGGTGCCATCACCCGGCTCATGGACATGGGTATTGAAAATTATCTTGTGGCTTCCACGCTGGTCTGTGTTATGGCACAGAGGCTTGTCAGAAAGATCTGCCCTTCCTGCAAGGTAAAAGATGAGGTGCCTCAGGAGGTCCTGGACAGGATCAGCAAGGATATCCGTGAGGTCTGGACCGGAAAGGGCTGTGAGGAATGCTCAGGGACCGGATATAAGGGCCGGATAGGCATCTTTGAAGTTCTGCCCATCGGAGGACCGATCAGGGAACTGATCATGAAAAGGGCTACGATCAAGGAGATGAAGGATCTGGCCATAAGTCTTGGGATGAGGACTCTCAGGGAAGACGGTATCGAGAAAGTAAAGAAGGGAATTACAAACCTTGATGAAGTGCTGAGAGTTACGCAGGTGGAGATGTGAAAATACAAGTTATGAATTATGAATTATTAGTTTTTAATGAAGGAAAGATGAGACTATTATCTGAATTCCTGGGTTTCCTTATCTCAAAATTCAAAACTCAAAATTCAAAACTATTTTGTGAGCGCGGTGTTGCACTTATGATGGTGCTCTGGGTGCTGGTGTTCCTGAGTATTATGTCGATAAATTTTCTCAGATCGACCCGCTGGGTCACCGGGAGCACTCACAACCTGAAGGAAGAGACCGTGGCATACTATCAGGCTTTGTCAGGATACCATGAGGCTTTACACTATATTGCCTCGGATAAAGACCCGCAAGTGGATTTTCTGGATGAGGAAGGAAATTTCTGGATCGATAATGAGACGATCCCGGTTACCGGAAAAAGAGAGACCGAAGATAGTGAAATTGAGATCAGGATAACGGATGAGAATTCCCGGGTCAACATCAACTTTGCCCAGCAGGACAGGTTTGTTAAACTGCTGCAGCGTGCCGGAGTCAAAGAGGAGGATATCCTGATCATTATGGATTCTGTTGCGGACTGGAAAGATCAGGACAAGGAGCATCATCTGTCAGGAGCTGAGGACGATTATTACGAGGCACTCAAGGAACCGTACAAGGCCAAGAACGGTCTTTTTGATGTACCGGAAGAATTGGCTTTGGTCAGGGGGATGAAGCCTGAATTTCTTTTTGGTGACGGCACTGGTGCTACAGGACTGCTTTCCCTTATTACCACGTTTGGCAAGAATGCGGTCAATATCAACACGGTGTCACCCGAGGTTATGCAGTTCCTTGGCCTTAATGACGCTGAGATAGAGACGATCATGAAACAGAGGAATAAGGCATACGGAGGATTCAGGTTCATACCGCATCAGTTTTCTGTGCGGGGCCTCAATGCCATGACAACACAGACGTTCAGGATAGAAGTGACAGCAAGGGCGAAGAACAGCCCCATCAGTGCCCGCGTTACCGGTATTGTAAGCAGAGAGCCTTCAGTAAAGGGCCCTGAATTAAGAACGATCTATTGGAGAGAACGTGCCGAGACTGTTAGGACTTGATATAGACAGTAAATACATACGCATCTCTGTTGCGGACACGCGGCTGAAGCGGATCACCTATCTGCGCTCAGAGGGCATCGGACTTCCTGCAGACAGGGAAGAGGGGAATAAGGCCCTGTCCGGAGCCCTTCAGCAGTGGAAGAAGAACTATGCCCCTTCAGGTGTTGTGGTGGGACTATCGTTGCAGCTTTTTACCTGCAAGCTCCTTGATATGCCTGCGATGAACAGGGAGGATATGAGGAGGGCGCTGGTCTTTGAACTTGAAAAACACCTGCCGCTTGCGGTTGACGAATATCTTTTTGATTTTCTCATGGTCAGAACCGGCAAAGGGCTGAAAACCCTTGTCTTTGCGATAAAGAAGGATGCGGTGATCGCTGTAATGAAGCTGATCTCCGATGCAGGCATGGAAGTCCTTTCTGTGCGCTGCAGAATTATGGATGTGCTCAACAGCATGATGGGGATCTCCAGCGAGAAGAATATGAAGGGCATCTTTGTCCTGGCAACGGATGATGGATATGAAATAACAGGTCTTGAGGATTCCCTGCCTGTTTCGATGAAGAGGATTCCTGCGGCCGCTGATCTTGCTGAAACCCTCGAAGTTTTCCGGGCGTCCTATCCGGGAAAGGTATACTGCTCAGGTCCTGTTGATCAGCTTGTTGCTGAGCGCTTTTCCATGACCAAGTCACAGATCACAGTGCCGAATGCGCTCATCTTTTCTTTTGTCAGGAAAACGCGGCTGAATCTTGAGTTCATTCCTCAGGATTTCATAAAACAGAAGAAAGACCTTTATCCATATCTCATCGGAGGCCTTGCCGCCGCAGCTCTTTTCCTCTACCTGTTCACGGGTTTTGTTGCCTATTATAAAGATGTTCGCACGCTTCGCAGGATCGAGTCACGGATAGAAACCATAAAGACCAAGGCCTCAGGTGTTATTGAGGCCCGAAGGAAGCTTGAAGCGCTTCAGGATGACAGGAATACCCTCCTTGCTTTTCAGAATCGTTCAAATATGGCCATCAGGGTCTTGAAAGACCTGACAAAGGTTGTTCCTGATAATGCATGGATCATTAATCTGGTTGTGGATGAAAAGGGTCTTGTGGAGATCGAGGGTTTTTCGCGAAAGACCTCGGATCTGGTCACAGCATTGGACAAATCAAAACTTTTCAAGGATATTGCCTTTGCAGCGCCTATCTTATCGCGTGATGGCGAGGAGCGGTTTTCCCTGAAATTTGAGGTGAGAGAGCCGTGAACAACAGAAAATATATATTACTTGCCGCTGCACTGGTCATGACACTGCTTCTTTTTCAGACGTATGTGCTGACACCAAAATCTGAAGCCATGCGTGAGGAGATTCAGGTCAAGTCTGTCACTCTGCAGAAATACGAGACCTATATGGAAGGTTCGTCCATAACTGATGCAGAGATAAAAAAGGCCGCTGAAGAGATGAAAGCAGCTGAGAAGAAACTGGTGATCGAGTCATCTGAATTCCTTGCTGCTGCGCGCGTGCAGAAAGAACTTTCAGAACTCACACAGAATTCAGGCCTGAACATACAGACCATCCGGCCGCTCAATACGGTAAAGGCAAAGAACTTCTTTTTTATTCCTGTCTATTTCGAGGGCAGCGGAACAATCAAGCAGATTGCCGAATTCTTAAGTGAGGCTGAAAAATATTCTCTGTTGCTCAAGATAGAGAAGATGTCTATCAATGTGACGAACATGCAGAACCCCAGAGAGCTGCGTTTTAAAATGCAGATATCCGGATTGGGTAAATTATGATACGCAAAATCGTTATGCTCATCATTGTTGCAGCACTATTTCTCTTTGTGAGCTGGAAGTTTACGGTCAACGCAGTGCTGTACAATCCTTTATCTGACACGCTCGTGAAAAAGGGAAAGATCAAGGAGTCTGAGCTGGCTAAGGCAGCCTATGCTGCTGCGTGGGATAAGATCATCTATGAGAAGAACCTGTTTAACACCCTGCGCACGTACATGGAACCAAAACCGGTTCGCGTGGCAGCGCCTCCTCCCCCGCCGCCGAAGAAGCCTGATCTTGCACTGAAAGGCATTATCCTCGATACCTTTGGGGATTATGTTGCATACGTCGATATAAACCAGGCAAAGACTACACAGCTGAGAAAGGGAGACAAAGTCGAGGACATAGAGGTTTCCGATATAACAGAAAAGGCAGTTGTGTTAAAATGGTTGAACGAAACAATTACGCTTACTATTGAAAAAGTAAAGACACTATCCGGTAAGCCGAGGGCAGGAAAATGAACCTGAGACTGATAAGCCTGAGATTAATACATGTAGGCCTCATAATTTTTTTCATCAGTGGTTGCGGAGCTAAGCAGGCTGCGAAACCTGATGAGGCCATCGTTGTTCCTCCGCCAACAGAAGAGTTGAAGCTTCCTGATGTGGTTCCTCCTGTTGACGCAAAGGAAGAAAAGAAGAAGGCTGAAAAGGCTGCTGCCGAGAAGGCTCAGGCTGAGCAGTATGTGATGCTCAATTTCGAGAATGCGGATATTGAGACGGTTGTCTCCACCATCTCTGATATGCTGAAGATAAACTACATCCTTGCTCCCGGTGTCTCAGGAAAGATCACGATCCAGTCTCATAACAAGATACCGGTCAGCGAACTCTTCTCCACGTTCCAGACTGTTCTGGAGTTCAATGGCTTCACCGCTGTGAAGGAAGGGAGTTTTTATCGCATTGTCCCTATTGACAGCGCCAAACAGCAGCCGGTGCAGATGCAGATGGGCAAGAAAGCCTCGCCTCCCAAGGATTCGAGCTTTGTTACTCAGCAGATACCGCTTGAATACGTCAAGGCAAGCGATGTTGCCAACCTTGTCAGAAACCTGATGCCGAAGGGCACGGATATTATTATCTATGAACCGTCTAATATGCTTATTATAACCGCACCTCCTTCGGGCATAATGAAGTTTCTGAAGCTCCTTGAGGCCATAGATATTCCATCCACAGAGCGCGATAATTCGCGGACCTTTATCTATTATGTTGAAAATGGAGAGGCCAAGAAGCTTGCTGAGGTGCTCAAGACCCTGTATGGCAAGAAGTCTGCAACAGGAACGCCCACCCAGGTCAGGCCTCAGACAGCGCAGCCGGCACCTGCAACGCAGCCTGGAGCAACGCCGCGGCCAAGAACTACGACAACACCTGCAGCTGGCGGCGCCACTGTCCAGTCAGATACCTTTGCAGCTGAACTCGAAGGAGATATAGAAATAGCCGCGTATGACGACATCAATGCATTGATCATTAAGTCATCACCGCGCGCGTATTTGATACTTCTTGACACGCTCAAGAAACTCGATGTTCAGGCAAAGCAGGTCTTGATAGAGGTGCTTGTAGCAGAAATAAGTCTTACGGATGAGACAAAGCTTGGTCTCGAATGGCTTATAAAAGGACGCGGCCGTATTAACAATAAGAATTTCGATCTCTTGGCTGGAAATGCAAGTAAGCCAAAGGATTACTTTACGACAACTACAACGCCTGGTCAGAATATTTATGATTTAGTTAATCCAAGTAAAACTGTATATGATTCCACTGGAACTACCATAATCTCACAGGAGTTTACCAATCTTCTTGGGAAGGGTGCTGATACAGTTGCCAATACGTTTATCCCAATCGTTACAAGCGGAGGGTTTGCCAATATTATTGACCCGAATCAATTCAATATACTTATAAATGCTGCTGCAAACAATGGCGATGTGAATGTACTCTTAAGCCCTCATATTCTTGCGCTTGATAATAAAGAAGCAAAGATAGAGATTGCTAATGAAGTACCTGTAGCAACTTCAATAACTGATGCGACGGCCGGTGCTACGGCTGGTACTTCAACATCGCAAGTTCAGTATAAGTCTGCGGGCGTGATTTTGACGGTTACTCCGCATATTAATGAAAAGAAACAGGTTACATTGAAAATAGTGCAGGAAGTGAGTGAATTGGGAGAGTCGGTTCAGGTTGGCACAGGAGCGTTTCAGGGATTTATAACAAGAAAAGCGAATACTACGGCCATTGTTCAGGATGGACACACCCTGGTTATCGGCGGTATTCTGAGTGAGCGCAAGGAGCAGTCACGGACTGGATTACCTTTCCTGAGCAAGATCCCTCTTTTCGGTTATCTGTTCGGTACAACAACCGATTCTGTCAGAAAAAGGGAACTCATTATAATGGTCACGCCGCATGTGGTTGCCAATCATGAAGAGGCTGACGCACTGACTGCTGAGTATAATGGCAGAGTCAAAGAGCTCAGAAAACAGATCCAAAAAAGAGAGAAGAAGTTGAAGGAAGCGGCTGAGGATGCAAGGGAAGAAGTAAAAGAAGAAAAGGAAGCAGCTGAGAAGGCAAAGAAGGAAGAACAGAGCAAAAAATAACATAACTGAAATAGAGTTTGCGAGATAACAAAAGTCGGGAGCAATTCCCGTCTTTTTTTTATGAATAGTTCAGCAGTTCCTCGACAGTGATCATCACCGACTCACCGAGCGAGACAAGGTTGTACCCGCCTTCAAGGCAGAAGATATAAGGGATATTCGATTTGGATGAGAGTATGCCCTGTACAATGCTTCTGATCCCCTCATTAGTCACCCGCAGACCTGCCAACGGGTCAGCTGCATGCAGATCATAGCCTGCAGATACCAGCACTATGTCAGGATCGAATCTCGAGACAAGGCTGGGAAGGATATGATGATATGCTTCGAAATATTCCCTGTCACCCGAGCCGTGGCGCATCTCGATATTGTAGGTGAAGCCCCTGCCTTTTCCCTTGCCGCGCTCAGCATCAGCGCCGGTCCCGGGATAATGGGGAGATTGATGCGTACTGAAGTAATAGACAGTATCGTCCTCTTCGAAAATATGCTGGGTGCCGTTTCCATGATGAACATCGATATCGATAATGAAAACCTTGTTGTATCCGACCTTCTGCGCGTAGCGCGCACCGACAGCGATGTTATTGAAGATGCAGAATCCCATGGCCCTGTCTGCCTCCGCATGGTGGCCCGGAGGCCGCACAGCACAAAAAGCCCTTTCGATTTCGTTTGCTTTGCATCGGTCAATCGCTTCTATAACAGCTCCCGCTGCAAAGTGGGCAGCCTCCACGGTGTGAGGTGATACGTAAGTGTCAGGATCAAAATACCCGGTAAAAGGCAGGATCTCGGAATAATAGGATGCTGTATGCACTGCGAGGATATCTTCTTTGTCAGCCTTTCGCGGTTTAAGATGATGCAGGGAATTCCAATGGGGCGACTGTTTTAATTGCTCGTTGATGGCAATGTGCCGGTCATGTGATTCGGGATGTCCTGAAGGCATAACGTGAAGAAGAAAAATATCATCGCAAACAAATCCGACTTTTTTCATAATAATTCCTTATCTGTCCAGAATGTCCCTGATCTTTCTGAGAAGATCTATGGGTGAGAGCGGCTTCATGATGAAATCTACCTGAGGATCAAGTATGTCCTTCCTGTTAAGAATGTCTGCAGTATATCCGCTTGCAAACAATGCCCTGATATCCGGATTGAGTGATTTGATGGCGTCATACGCCTCCTTGCCATTTTTGCCGGGCATCATCATATCAAGTATAACGAGTCGGATAGTATCTCTATTAGCTTTGAACTTATCTATGGCATCATTGCCGTCTTCAGCAAGTATGACCGTGTAACCAAACTCACCCAATACAGTGCTGGCAAGTTTTCTAAGCGTTTCATCATCTTCAGCAACGAGTATGGTCTCACTGCCGCCCGTGGGCAATTCATTCATTACCGGTAACGTTCTCCATGGAATTATTAACTCACAATCAAGAATATTGCATCGTCTGTAGCTCAGTCATTTTACTGCTCTATGTCGCATAATCTCAAGGAAATTGATAATTTTGTCAAAAAAAGAACCCCCTGAATATTCAGGGGGTTCTGATCTGCTCGTCTGAGACAAATTGCTTAGAACAATCCGCTCACTTTTCCGGTGTCAGTATCCACATCGATTCTCCTGAATGCAGGGTTGGATGCTGTTCCGGGCATCAGTGTGATTGTCCCCGCTATAGGGCAGAGAAACTTTGCGCCTGAATAGATCAGCACGTCCCTGATCGGCAGGGTCCAGCCCTTAGGCACGCCCTTTAATGTCGGATCGTGTGAGAGGCTCAGGTGGGATTTGACCATCATCGTAGCGTAGTCAGCATACTGGGGATCGTCTTCAAGCATCTTGGCCTTGGCCTCTGCTTCTGCTGTCCAGGATACTCCGTCTGCTCCATACACTTCTTTTGCAATGATTGCAACACGGTCGCGCAGCTTCATCTCGAGCGGGTACAGGAACCTGAAATCGTTGTCTTCCTTGCAGGCATCAATGACTGCATCAGCAAGTTCAAGTGCACCATCGCCGCCCTTGAGCCAGTGCTGAGACTCTGCACAGCGCGCTCCGGCAGCCTCTGCAACCTTCTTGACAGCAGCGACTTCGGCATCCGTATCAGTGTAAAAACGGTTCACGCAAACGACCGGATTGATGCCGGATTTACGGATGACATTGATCATGTGGACCATATTGGCGCAGCCCTTTTCGACCAGCCCGATATTCTCCTTCGTGTATTCATCGGGCAGGGCCTTGCCCGGAACTACCTTAGGACCGCCGCCATGCATCTTCAGTGCGCGGATAGTGGTCGTAAGTACCGACACATTAGGTTTGAGGTTTCCGATGCGTGCCTTGACGTTCCAGAACTTCTCAAAGCCGATATCAGCTGCAAAGCCTGATTCGGTTACATGATAGTCGAACATCTTCAGCCCTACACGGTCAGCAATGATCGAGGACTGGCCTACTGCTATATTGGCAAAAGGACCGGCATGCACCAGGCAGGGATTGTATTCAGCCGTGCACATAAGGGTTGGGTTGATAGTATTGCGCATAAAGGCGGCCATGGCGTTACCGACTTCCAGATCGCCTGTGGTGACAGGCTTGCCGCTCTTATCGAAGGCGACCGTGATGTTGTTCAGCCGCTTCTTCAGGTCTGCGAGGTCATTGGCTATCGCGAGGATGGCCATGCATTCGGAACCGACTGCAATGCCGAACTTGGACTGCATCATGTACCCGTCGGTTCTTCCGCCCATGCCGATGATGATATTGCGAAGGCTTTGAGCACAGAAGTCCATGATCCATCCCATCTCAACGCGGGTAGGATCGATGTCGAGACGCCTCATCTTGGTGAGGCGGGCAAGCTGCTCATCGTTATAGTTGCGTTCATGCTGCATTCTGGAGGTCATTGCGACCATAGCCAGGTTGTGAGCGTTCATGATGTCATTGATATCGCCGGTCAGGCCGAGTGAAAATTCGGTCATCGGGATCAGCAAAGAGTTTCCGCCGCCTGCAGCAGTGCCCTTCACATTCATGGTCGGTCCGCCGGACGGCTGGCGCAGTGCGCCGCCAACGTTCATGCCGCGCTTTCCGAGGCCCTCCATCAAGCCACAGGACGTGGTGCTCTTGCCTTCTCCAAGGGGCGTGGGCGTTATGGCCGTCACCTCAATGTATTTTCCGTCAGGGTTACCCTTGAGACGATTAAAGATCTTGAGAAAGTCTAATTTGGCCAGGCGGCCCATGGGTAGCAGTTCATCCTTCTGCAGTCCCAGTTTTTCGCGCCATTCCTCAGGGGTGGGCATATTCTTTTCTGCTTCTTCGGATATCTGCCAGTCGGCTAACTTAGTTGCATCATACGGCATACAAACCTCCTCAAAATGAGTTATTTTTTGTGCGACGAGTAGACTTATACTGACTATTAATTCGGTTACAGCAAAGCCAAATTTACAATGGCTTTCAACAGTTGCGGCATTATAGCAATATTATCGGGCAATCTTCAATATAATAAACGTTAATGAACCCATAAGTTAAGAATCCAATGGATTTTCGGAAAAAACATGGTATATAGTATCTATTCCGGAGGTAGTCATGATCAATAAAAAAATAGTGTATTCTCTGTTTTTTCTTTTAGTTCTTGCGGCAGGTGCACAGGCAACATTCCTTCTCGACCGCGTTGTTGCTATTGTGAACCAGGATGTCATTACCTGGAGTGAATTGTACAGGGCCATGGAGACAGACGCCACCCCTGCGGTGAAGGCCCTGCCTGAAGAGGAACGGAAAAAAATCTTTAAGGAAAATGAGGCCATGTTTCTCGAAAGTCTTATTTCGTTCAGGCTCCAGGTCCAGGAGGCCTTAAACAGCAAGTTCAGAATTTCTGATGAGGAAGTGATCGAAACTATTGATGGCATAAAAAAGAAGTATGCCATGACAGATACGCAGTTTAAGGATTCCCTCAAGTCAGAGGGTTATGGCCTGGATGAATATAAGAAACGCCTTGCTGACCAGCTTCTGCAGAGCAAGATCGTGAATCAGCAGGTACGGGGCAAAATTCTTGTGACTGACGCTGATATTGATGCTTTCATGAAGGAGAATAAGGACGTTGGCAGCGTCGGTGAGGTATACCATATACGTCAGATCTTCTTTAAAAAACCGAAGGATGAAGCTGAGAAAAGTGGGGTAGAGGAAAAGGCACAGGCTGTGTACGCTAAGGCCCAGCAGGGAGATAACTTCATTGAACTGGCACGCCTGCATTCAGAGGATGCTACCAGGGAGAGTGGCGGAGATCTCGGGTTCATTGAAAAAAGAAATCTGGCAAAGGATTTTAGTGCCGCACTGTCTTCCATGAAACAGGGAGATATCAGTAAACCCTTCTGGAGCGACAGAGGCATGCATATATTGAAGCTTGAGCAGATGGCAGCGCCCAAGTCTTCTGCTGAGATCAGAGAACAGGCAAAGGGGGCACTTCAGAACAAACTTTTTAATGAGAAATACAAAACATGGACCAGGTCATTGCGCGAGAAGGCTTTTATTGACATCAGGCTCTGATCAGCGGAGACGGTTTTTGCGCATGCACTTTTTTCTGCCAGAGGGACCATGGAATTGCTGAGCATCGGCGTTCTCGCATCAGGGAGAGGGTCGAATTTTCAATCCATCATCGATGCTGTTGAAGCCGGCACACTCAAGGCAAAGATCGTTCTTCTGATCACTGATAACCCCAATGCCTATGCCGTTGAGCGTGCCAGGAAGCACGGTATAGAGCCTCTGATCATGGTTCCGAACCAGTATGGAACGAGGAACGAATATTACAAGGCTGTAGTCCAGGAGCTGAGAATCAGAGAAATCGGGCTTGTTGTGCTTGCAGGGTTCATGAGGATCATAGGCAAGCCGCTTATTGATGCATTCAGGGACAGGATCATGAATATCCATCCTGCGCTTCTTCCGTCATTCCCTGGACTGCACGGACAGAAGCAGGCTCAGGAATACGGCGTGAGAATATCGGGATGCACAGTGCATTTTGTTGACGAGGGCATGGACACAGGACCGATTATTATCCAGGCCGCAGTTCCCGTTTCCTTTGAGGATACGGAGGACTCCCTTTCTGAGCGCATACTGAAGCTGGAGCATAAGATATTCCCCGAGGCGATCAGACTTTTTTCCGAAGGCAGGCTTGAGGTCATAGGCAGAAAAGTTAAAATAGCAGGCGCTGCGCCGGACAAGAGTTTTCTCGTATTTCCCCCGCTTGACTGACAGCAGAGAAGATACTGATATCAGCCTCATGGGGCTGATCAGGAAGGGCGATGCAAAGGCTTTTGAACTCCTCATTGCCCGCCATCAGCACTCTGTCTATAATCTTGCGCTGCGTTTTCTGAAGGATTCCGATGAGGCTGAGGATATAGCGCAGGATACCTTTATCCGCATCTATAAGGCCGCAGCAACCTATACCCCTGATGCCAAGTTCACTACCTGGCTTTATACTATCGTCAGGAATCTCTGTTTCAATGTCCTCAGGACCAGAAGACAGGCTGTGATCGTCTCTGTTGAAGATGAGGCTCTGCCGGAACTGCCAGCAAAGAACGAGGACCCGGTGGAACGCATCAGCAGGGAGCAGGTAAGGGAAAAGGTGATGCACGCAGTGAGCATACTTCCTGAAAATATGCGGCTGGCTGTGATCATGAGCAAGTATCACGGCCTCTCGTATGAAGAGATTGCGGGCATTATGGGCTGCTCTGTCAATGCGATAAAACTGAGGGTTCACCGGGCAAAGGTAATTCTCGCAAAAGAGCTTTCAGAATTTAGAGATGAAACCCGGGACAATTAGCCGTGTTTAAGAAATAGGAGGGAAGAGATGGACTGTAAGGAAATTCAGGATAATCTGTCAGCGTACATGGACCGGGAGCTTGCGCCTGCCGAAACGGAGAGAGTCAGGCTGCATCTCGGCGTCTGCGCTCAATGCAGTGTTGAGCATGAAAAACTGCTTAAAGGGTGGCAGGCCCTTGGTGCCTGGGAAGACAGCGCTCCGTCAGACAGATTGCGAAGAAAGATCCTTGATTCTGTGAGACCGCAGAGGAAAGTGAGCTCACTGCGCACAGTGTTGTCGGTGGCTGCTGTGCTGCTTCTTGTCTTTGGGATCACCATGTACTATTCAGGGCAGAAGGGCAGATCAGTGCAGGGTCTTGCCATAAGTCAGTCCCCTGTTCAGGTACCTGTTGGGGATGTCAGTGAAGATGAGATCATCGCAAACCTGCTTATTCTTCAGGAAGATGACTTTTTTGATGAGCTTGATGAACTGGTCAAGATAGACGATCTGCCCTTTGCTGAAGGGCCGTCAAAAGGTTCAAAGGAGCCTGAAAGAAGCTCCCTGGATCTGGTCTTTGCATGAGAAATGCGATATTCATGCTGGCCGCTGCGCTGCTTCTGGCGATGTCGTTTGGCGCTGCTGCTGGTGATGACCGCAATGAAAACAATAGAAAACGCTGGCAATCAATGCCTCCAGAGCAGAAGAAACAGGTGGTCGAGAACTATCGGGCATGGAAATCACGGCCGTTGGAGAGCAGAGAAAGGATACAGCGTAATTACGAGACCTACCGGGAGCTTAACCCTGACGAAAGGCAGAAGCTCAGGGAGAGGTATCGGACATACAAGAATATCGAACCTGAGGGCAGGGAAAGACTGAGAGAGCGCCTGAAGAAAGTTGCCCCTCAATCCGCAGGAAACAGTCAGGATATGACAAAAAGGTTCAGGAGCATGCAGGATATTCCTCCTGAGGAGAAAATGAGGCGGCTTGAGCGCTCACGGTTCTGGAGAGAACTCAGCAGGGAAGAACAGGAAACTTATAAAAAGTTAATATTTCCAAGCAAATAAGGTTGATAACATTAAGTATAACTTTATGTTATTGGGGTTGATAAATTGAGAATTTCAGCAGGTGAGTTTAAGGGAAGGAAGATCGGTTCACGGAAGCTTTTCACGAAGAGGGCGGGCAAGGAAGACCTTAGGCCGACGCCAGCCAAGGTGCGTGAGGCTATTTATGATATCCTGCGAAGTGAGATCGAAGATGCTTCAGTTCTTGACCTCTATGCAGGAACCGGTACGATCGGTATAGAGGCAATGTCACGGGGAGCTCGGAATGTTGTTTTTGTCGAAGCTGTCCGTCCCAGGGCAAAGGCGATTGGTGACCTGATCGATGAGCTCAATTTGGCGTCAAAGGCATCAGTTCATTGTGAGCAGGTTGAAATGTTCCTGCAGAGGGCTTCGATGACCGGAGAGACTTATGACATTATTTTTGCAGACCCTCCTTATGCCTCAGCTGAGATAGAGAAAATTCTTCCTTTGATCAGTAAATATGGTATTTTAAATGCGCAGGGCGTGTTGCTTTGTGAGCATGCAGCAAAGGTGGTTGTGCCCGAGGCCGCTGGCAGCCTTAAGCTCAGGAAGCAATACCGGTACGGCGATACGAGACTTGCCCTATACAGGAAAGAACAATGATCAACAGATTAGGTATATATCCAGGCACCTTTGACCCGTTCACCAATGGTCATTTTGATCTTGTGAAGAGGGGTCTGAGGATATTCGATCATCTTATTGTTGGTGTTGCTCCAAATCCAAAGAAGAATCCTTTGTTCAGCATCGAGGAACGTCTCAACCTGATCCGGGAAACCGTCAAGGGATATAAGCGGGTAAGCGTAGAGATGTTCGACGGCCTTCTGGTGGATTACGTGACCGGGAGAGAAGGGGTTGCCATCATCAGGGGTCTTCGAGCAGTATCGGATTTTGAATATGAACTGCAGATGGCTCTTATGAACAGACGTCTTTCTTCGGACATTGAGACGGTCTTTATGATGCCGAGCGAGGAATACTCTTATCTTACTGCTACAATCGTTAAGGAAATGTCGTCTCTGGGCGGTTCAGTGCGCGGACTGGTGCCTTCCCATGTTGAAAAGGCTTTAAAAAAGAGATTCCGGAAACCGTAACGCTGCTTCATGCCTCAGATCTACATCCTTGCTGCCATATTCCTCTGGAGTTCCCTTGGTGTCATCTTCAGATTTGCTGATCTGCCTGTGCATATATTTCTCTTTTATTCATTGGTGATCGCTGTTGTGGTGCAGACGCTGATTGTATGGAAACAAGGGTATTTCAAAGAAATTAAAGACAGGAGGAAGCTCCTCCCGCCTGTTCTGCTCGGTGTGGTAGGCCTCGTGAACAGTCTCGCTTTTTTCTATGCATTCAAAAAGACGACCATATCTAATGCCGTGCTTACGCACTATACCGCGCCCATTATCGTTGCCTTTCTCGCTGCAATGTTTCTGAACGAAAAGATCACGAAGATGCTCGTTGGCGCTATCGTTATTTCGTCCATAGGCCTCTGGATGATGCTCGATGGGCTCTCGATTCAGCATGGTCATCTGATAGGGATATTGTCAGGCCTTGCTTCTGGCGCTGCTTATGCCGTAATCATCATCATCGCAAGGATGTATGCAGGGGCATACCGGCCGTTTATGCTTACCTATATCGTAAATATCACGATCGTTCTATGCCTTGCCCCGTTTATCCGGGAATTTCCTGTGCACGCACTCTGGAGCTTCCTCGTTATGGGCCTGGTCCATTCGATCATTGCGCCGATCCTGTATTACCGTGGGCTCCAGGAAGTTTCTGCAGGCAGGGCAGCAGTGCTTGGTTATCTGGAACCGGTATGCGCAATATTACTTGGCATGATCTTTCTTCGAGAAATGCCCGGTCAAAACTCGCTGCTCGGCGGGGCGCTCATACTTTTTTCCGGATATATGACGATAAGGGCAGGGGCATAAATACTCCATCCAGGGCATAAAGGAAACATATGAAGATCTGTGAACTGTTTACGAGCATTCAGGGCGAGTCAACATATGCAGGAACTCCCTGCACATTCATCCGGTTGAGCGGATGCAATCTCAGATGTTCATACTGTGATACAACGTATTCCTACGAAGAGGGCGCCGAGCAATCCATAGAGGAGATTCTTGAAAAGGTGAGAGCGGCCGGGCTGAACCTTGTGGAGATCACCGGCGGTGAACCGCTCCTGCAGCATGAGGAGGTCGCAGAACTAGCTAAGCGGCTGCTTGATGCAGGATATAAGGTGCTTATTGAGACGAACGGTACAATGAACATCGGTCTTCTGGACAAGCGGGCCGTGGTTATCATGGATATAAAGACACCGGCAAGCACTATGAGCGGAAAGAACGATCTTTCCAATCTCTCATCCATAAAACCTGCTGATGAGATCAAGTTCGTTATCTGTAACAGGAGCGATTATGAGTGGTCAAAGAAGATGGTCCTTGAGCGCGAGCTTTCGAAACGCTGCACAGTCCTTTTTTCTCCGGCAGCCAACAGTATTGAGCCACGGGAGCTTGCGGGCTGGATCCTTCGGGACCGGCTGGAGGTGAGACTCAATATGCAGCTGCATAAGATCATCTATAACCCCGACGAACGAGGGGTATAAAGCACTCTGTTAAATATCCCGGTGGATGACATGCTGGTCCAGATTTTTCTTTGTCATGAACCTGGATATTTCCTCAGCAATGGCGGGTGAACGGTGCCTTCCGCCTGTACAGCCAAATGCGATCGAAATGTATGACTTACCCTCACGAATGTAGTGGGGAATGAGAAAGCCCAGAAGATCCTTCACTTTTTTCATGAACTGTTTTGTGACCGGCTGCGAAAACACAAAGTCAGATACCTCTTTATCTTTGCCGGTAAGTTCCCTGAGCCCGGGAACGAAATGCGGGTTTGGAAGGAAACGCACGTCAAAGAGCAGGTCAATGTTCTGTGGGATGCCGTATTTGAAGCCAAAGGACATGACACTGACTGCAAGATCCTTATGACCAGCCTTAGGCGCATAAAGTGAGGCCACCAGCCTTCGCAGCTCATGAGGAGAGATGGTGGAGGTGTCGATTACCCTGTCTGCGTTCGTCTTGAGACCGGCGAGGACCTTCTTCTCTGCCCTGATCGCTTCTTCAAGGCTGCCGCCAAGCGGGTGGGGCCTTCTCGTCTCCTTGAATCGCCTGACCAGCACCTCAGGCTCTGCTTCAAGATACAGGATCTGCAATGGGAACTTCTTCCTCAGCAATGCTACTGCTGTATTAATATCACCAAGAAATTCCTTTTCGCGAATGTCGATCCCGATAGCAATATGCCTGGAACCGGTCTGTTGGGAGATCTTGTCGATCAAAGAGCTGATGAGCGACACCGGAATATTGTCAACACAATAGAATCCCGCGTCTTCAACAGCACGGAGTGCTACTGTCTTGCCTGATCCGGAAAGACCGCTTACGATAAGGATTCGCGATCCCCGGCTGCTTTTCGTCGCAGCCGGAGCCTTTGCTCTGCCCGCTTTTACCTTGGTTGCCATGAACAGCCAGCTACTGCGGCTCGATCAGCCCGAAATTTCCGTCTTTTCTGCGATAAATGACATTGATCAGATTGCTCTTATCGTTCATAAAGACGAAAAAATCCTTATCCAGGAGCTCCATCTGCATGGCTGCTTCATCAGGATTCATGGGTTTGAGGTCAAAGCGCTTATTTTTTATGATCTTGCCGCCCTCGTGCGATGCCGGCTCTCTCTCTGCAGGCTCGCCCTGCTTTGCTGCACCTTTTCGATAGGAGCTGTGTTTTTCCTTGTACTTCTTTACCTGGCGGTCAAGTTTTTCCGAAACCTCGTCGATCGAAGAATAGATCTCGCCGGTTACGCTTTCGGCCTGAATAAGCACGCCGTTTGTTTTGAGCAGAACCTCTGCCTTATGGCGGTATTTTTCAACGCTGAGCGTTACCGTAGCGTCTGCCCCTTCCGGAAGAAATTTCTCGAACTTCCTGATCTTCTCCTCCGAGTAGCTTTTGAGAGCTGGTGTTACCTCAAGATGTCTGCCGTTTACAATGATGTTCATAATGATCTCCTTTCTGTAGGATAGGCAGCGTAGGGCTCCTATCTTCTCCTCTGGCTCTGCGGGGGAATCTTCAGTTCCTCCCGGTATTTTGCTATGGTCCTTCGTGCGATGGTTATATTCTGACTCTTAAAAATGTCCACGATCTTCATGTCGCTGAGAGGGCTGGAGGCTGTCTCTTCCTGAACAATCTTCCTGATCATATCCTTTACCGAAGTAGAGGAAAGCTCTCCGCCTTCGCTGGGTATGGCATTGCTGAAGAAATATTTGAAGCCGTAGATGCCGCGCGGACAGGCAAGAAACTTGGTCGAGGTGACTCTGCTGACCGTGCTTTCGTGGAGGTTCAGTTCTGTTGCGATATCCTTGAGATTAAGAGGCCTCAGGTGACTGACGCCCGCTTCAAAGAATTCGCTCTGGTAGTTGAGTATGCATTCGGTAACACGGTAGATGGTCTTATTTCTGTGATCCAGGCTCTTGATCAGGTCTTTTGCAGCGCGAAGCTTTTCCTCCAGGAAATTGCGCTCCTCTTTGGGGACAAGATTCTTCTGCTGTAGCAGGCGCAGATAATAGCTGTTTATTCTGAGTTTTGGCATGCCCTCGTCGTTCAGCACGATCTGATACCCTTCCTCAGTCTTGTAGATATATACATCAGGCGTGATGTAGTTGGTAGCATCCGTCGAGAAGTGTCGGGCAGGCTTGGGGTCTAACCCCTCAATGATCCTGACCGCAGCCATAACCTCATCAAGCGTGACGTCGCAGGTCTTTGCTACCTGCTGATATTTCTTTTTGCTGATCAGCTCCAGATGGCACTGTATCATTGTGTCAACAAGCGTGCCTAACAGGTTAAGCGGCCTGAGTTGGAGTTGAAGGCATTCTCTGAGGTCACGGGCGGCAATGCCAGGTGGGTCAAAGCTCTGGACCAGCATGAGGGCCTCTTCAACGATCTCAGGTGTTGCCAGAGATGTCTGCTGGAGTTCGTCCGCTGAGACCATGAGATAACCCTTCTCGTCAATATTGCCGATGATAAGTTCAGCGACTCTTCTTACGTCATCATCATCCCTGGAGTGGCGAAGCTGCACAATGAGGTGATCATAAAGGTCAGGGGCAGTGCTTAGAAAATATTCAAAGGAGGGCTGGGTTACCGTGCCGGGAGTAAAATATCCGAGATCTCTGCCGTCAGAGCGGCGTTCGTCAAAGTAATCATCAGTGGTAAAACTGGAAAGGCCTTCAAGCGGCAGTTCGACATCGTCCCGGTCATCATCTGTCTGTTCAAGAGATTCCTTTTCCTCAGGAGAAAGTTCGTCAATCGAGATATTGTCTATAGATTCCTCGAGAAAGGGATTTTCCGTAAGCTCTACGGTAAGGGTCTGCGATAGTTCGAGCTGTGGCATCTGAAGGAGCTTGATCGCCATCTGAAGCTGGGGTGTGAGTACCAGCTTCTGGCTGAGCTTGAGCTCAAGCCGGTTTTGTAGGGCCATTAGAGCCTGAATTCCTCGCCGAGATACGCCTCTTTCACCTTCGGAGTTGCAACCAGCTTTTCCGGTGTGCCTTCTTCCAGGATCTCGCCGTCGCTGATGATATAGGCCCTGTCCGTGATCGAGAGCGTGTCCCTGACATTATGATCGGTGATGATGATGCCGAGACCTTTTGATCTGAGGTAGATCATCATCTTCTTCAGTTCTATAATTGCAAGCGGGTCTATGCCGGCAAAGGGTTCGTCAAAAAGAATGAATGTAGGCTTTGTTGCAAGGGCGCGTGCTATTTCGGTCCGTCTTCGTTCGCCTCCGGACAGTTTATATCCATCCCTTTTTGAGAATTCGGTGAGATTGAACTCCCGGAGAAGACTCTTGAGTTCAGTCTCGATCTCATCCTTGTTCAGGCCTTTGATCTCAAGAACAGCCCTGAGATTATCCTCGACCGAAAGTTTCCTGAAGATCGACGGCTCCTGCGGCAGATAACTGATGCCGCGCCTGGCCCGCTGATACATCGGCAGATCGCTGATGTCCTGGCTGTCAAGAAGTATCCGCCCGCCCTCAGGCCTGACAAGACCGAGAATGCTGTAGAAGGTCGTTGTTTTGCCTGCACCGTTTGGTCCAAGGAGACCGACGATCTCCGATGTTGAAACGTAGAGGTCGATATTCTTTATGACCACCTTCTTGCCATAACTCTTTTGGAGCCCTTTAACTTCGAGAAGGTGCATTATTTGTCCTGCTTGTTCTTCATGATGACTTTGCTGCTGCCCTCCACAAACGAGCGGTCGTCATCCACGAAGTAAGTAATCTTTGATCCGGAAACAACATTCTGGCCGTCAAAGGCGCGGGGGTTTATGGTGAATACAATCCTCTCCGGACCATCAGCGAAATACGTTGCCTCCTGTGAAGTCATCACCTTATCATCCTTATAGACCTTTACATTGCCCTTTGACTCGATCTTGGTGATATCGCCGCCCGGGTCTGTGTAGTGGACCAGCATCCAGTCTGCGTGCATGGTCATGTCTGTTGATTTTGCGACTACATTCTTCTCGAACAGGGCTGTGTGTGCCTGGTTGTCTGCGGTAAGTGTCTCAGACGTGACCGTCACAGGGCCCTTTACTTTAGACTTTGAACTCTTGGATGCTTTGCCGCTCTCTGCGGCTTTTGCTTTCGGGGCAGGCTTTGCTTCTTCAGCCAATGATATCCCTGATAAAAGAATGAAAAAAGAAAGACTAACGGTTAAAAGTAGCTTTGACATCTTTCAGTATCCTCACTTTATGTTGGTTATTTTCAGCCTTCATGCCTTTCCCTTCAAGTTCGAACTTCCTGCCATCGATTTTGACGTCTCCTGCTGTATCAAAATTTCCCTTGCCGCCGTCAATGCGTGCCTGGCTCGTGGTCAGAACAAAATTCTTGTTATTGGCACGCAGAACTCCCTGCACAGTAACCTGGCGAGTCTCCATATCATAGACTCCCTTGTCTGCAGAGACCGTCATGCCCTGACTCTCGAGTTTCATCTCAACGCCGCTCAGCACGGCCTCCTTTCCATCCTTGGTCAGGTCTGCTCTTTTTGCCCAGAGGGTCCAGTCAGTGACACCGTTCTTCTTGTTTACGATCTTCAGGCCTTCAAAGAAAGAATCGCCCTTTATCTGAACATCGAGCTTAGGCCCTTTTTCCGAGCGGATAAGGAGAAAAAAGGTCAATGCAGCACAACTGAGGACCAGAAAAAAGAGCTTTTTATACATGAAAAAAGTTTATCACAAGGCAGATTAATAGTAAAGGCAAAAAGTATGCCAAGAAATCAGGCAGAATGGCTCAAAAGTGCAGTTCTCATGATCTCAACAGGCGGGACTTGCCCGGTCCAGAGCTCAAATGCGAGGGCTCCCTGCCAGAGCAGCATGCCTGCTCCATTCATGATTTTGCAGCCCTTTGACTCTGCCTGACTCAGAAGGGGCGTCTTGTGGTAGATCAGGTCGCAGACAATAACGGTGGGCTCCAGCGCATCAGGATCGAGCGGCAGTTGATCGTTTTCCTTGAGTCCGAGCGGCGTGGCATTGACAATGATGTCGAATCCTCCGAGATTCGAGAGATCTGCGGATACTGCCACCTTTCTCCCTGATGACGACAGATCCGCAGCAAGTGCCACTGCTTTTTCCCTGCTCCTGTTATAGATCGTCAGGACTTCTGCTTCTTTGTTTAGATAGAAGCCTACAGCATGTGAAGAGCCGCCGGCTCCCACGATCAGGACCTTCTTGCCTGCTGCACTAACCCCGAGCTCTTCGAGGGACCGCATAAAACCCTTGCCATCGGTGTTATATCCCGTCAACTTCCCTTCACGATTCGCAATCGTATTTACCGCGCCGATAGCTTCTGCTTCCGCGTCCAGAGTATCAAGAAACGGTATCACGGTCTTTTTATGCGGAATTGTCAAGTTTGCACCGAGAAGGCCCAGCGCCCGGACTGACTCCACCGCCTGCTTCAGGGCATCAGGATGAACCAAGAAAGGGAGGTAACAGCAGTCCAATCCGAGATGGTCAAATGCTGCATTCTGCATAACAGGAGAGAGCGTATGCTCGACCGGGTACCCGAAAAGAGCGGCTACCAATGTTTTGCCCGTAATGCGCATGTTATTCAATCCCTGCCAGCGTGTCAATAAAACCCTGGGGTGTGCCGTCCGTTGTTACAACTTTCAAGCCTGTTGCATCCTGGAGATCCTGAAGCGAGACATTATCGAGGAAGAGGGTGTCGCCTTCCCGGAGAACAACATCAGGGACCACAAGAGTCTGATAGTTCTCTGTGTTATCATGAAGCGCTGAGATCACATCTCTGCCGGTGAGCAGGCCCGTGACAGTAACCGTTTCTCCGAAGAAGGTATTTTTTACCGGGATCACATCCACAGGCAGATGTTCTTTTTCTGACAGTCGGGTTATGAATCTCTTCAAATATGGATAAAAGGATGTTCCGGTAAAAGTCAGCACTCTGTTCTTGCTGCTGATCGTTTTTGGTATTTTCAGCTTGCGCGCCTGACTGATAAAAAGCGGCACCATGCCCACACCGTTTTCGAGCTGCGGCAGTTCACCATATTCCTGCACTGAGGGGAAGGGGGTCTCTGCCTTGATATACATTTCATCAGCGCAGTACACGATCGCTTCGCCATGTTTCTTTCTGAATCGTTTCTGGAAGGCATTAACAATATCAAGAGATTTCAGGGCCACTTCTCTTGTCATCGGCGTAAGCTGCATTCTTCTGTGTTTGGTCAGTCCCACAGGAACCACAGCAATGGACGACACATACGGATGATACCGGTAGATGTCCTGGATCGTGGACTGCAGCTCCTTTGCGTCATTCAGTCCCGGACAGACAACGATCTGAATATGCATTCTGATCTTGTGGTCGGCAAAGTATTTGAGCTCTTTGAGTATGTCAGTTGCCTTAGGGTTGCCTAACATCTTATTTCTAAGAGGCTTGTTTGTTGTATGCACGGAGATGTACATGGGGCTGAGTCTCTGCTGGACAATTCTTTTCTTTTCTTCAGCCGTGATATTGGAAAGCGTTGTGTAATTACCATACAGAAACGACAGACGGTAGTCTTCATCCTTTATATAGAGCGGTTTCCTGAGTCCCTTGGGGAGCTGTTTGACAAAGCAGAAGATGCAGTTATTTTTGCATATCTTGACCTTAAGCGGCTTGAACGTTATGCCCAGATCAGCATTGCTTTCAGATACTATAGTGATTTTTTTTCTTGACCCGTCACGACGGAATCCGATGTTCAGTTCATCCTCATCTTTGTTGAACATAAAATCAATAACATCTCTTATGGGCGTTGCATTGACATCCCCTATGATATCCCCGGCACAGAGTCCTGCCGCCTCGGCAATGCTTCCTGGTGTGACGCTTTCGATCGTAATGCCTTTATTAGATTGCATCCGCAAGCCTCAGTCCTTTGTAGATATACTGGATGCCGGACATGCCGGTCACCGCTGCGGTGAACGCAAAGAGCAGATCCTGCTGCGGAATCGTTGAGGGCAGGTTAATGCTCAGGAGTACCAGGGCAAGTGTAATAAGCTGCAGAGCAATGGCTGTCTTGCCGAGCATTACCGGTTCTATCGTGACCTTATGGGTCACCAGATACAGAAGAAACCAGCCGATGACAACAACGAGGTCCCTGCTGATGACCGTGATCGTGAGCCAGAGGGGAATCCACCCCTGAATCGAAAAAAGGATAAAGGATGATACCAGCAGAAACTTGTCAGCAAGGGGATCAAGGAATTGTCCGAGAGCGGTCTTCTGGTTCGTCATCCTTGCAATAAACCCGTCGAGCAGGTCAGTAAGCGCGGCAAAAACGAACAGAAAAAGTGCATACCGATGTTTCTGATAAATAACAGCGGTGATGAACACGGGGATGATAACAATGCGCGCAACAGTAAGCGTGTTCGGCAGATTCAATATTCTCAAGAAACAGTTCTCCTAAGAGTGTTTATATATGGAAAGAAAATCAGAGAAAAAACTCAGGGAATATTAAAAGGCGCCTCGTTAAAGTCCATTTTTATTCCCAAGGTATTATAACAGACCATGTTCTTTTTTCCATATGCGTAGGACAGAAGCATGGCAGCATGGCAGGCCTCAACCCTGAAACCGTATTTCTTCGCCTGGCTCAGGGAATCCTTGAAATACCGCAATGCTGTTGCATCCTTTCCTTTGAGCAGAGCGAGTTCACCAAAGCCGAGCCGACAGTATATGAGACCACGGGGGTCTTTAGTCTTTGTGAAAAGTCCCTGCGCTTCTTTGAACAACTTGTCTGCTTCATCATGCTCATGGAGCATTTTATGCGTGGTCCCCATACTCCAGAGCGTGTACGAATAGCTCACCCTGTCGCCGATCTTCTTATACAGGGTTGACGCCTTTGCAAATGATGATAGGGCCTTCCGATAATTTCCCATCATCCGGTGCGCATTGCCGATGCCGCAGTGAGAATAGGCAGTGCCGAACGTGTCGCACAATTCCCGGAACAATTCGTTTGCCGAAAGATAATAGGCAAGAGATTCCTTGAACATGCCTGCTATGCGTGAACTGCCCCCCAGACCGCAGAGGCAGTACCCGATCCCTGAATGTGAGCGCAGTGACTGGAATGCCTTGAACGCCTCTTTGTATGTTTTGAGCGCACCGGGGACATCGCCTTTTATGCGCAATGAACCTGCAAGTGACCAGAGCGTAAAGGCAATGCCTTCCTTGTCCCGCTTCTTTCTATAAAAAAGCAGGGCTTGGTTGAGCATGGTCAGAGCATACTTCCAGTCTCCTCTGCCGCGGCGTGAAAGCCCTATGCCTGCCTTGGCGTCTGCCATGGCTTCCTCGTCCCTGATCTTTTTTGCCTCGGTTACTGCCTCAGTGTACGCCTTTTCTGAACGTTCAAAATCGCCAATCATCCGGTTTACATCGCCGATGGACAAAAGGCACGCTACTGCGCTGTTCTGATCTTTCGCTGTTCTGCTTTTTTTCAGGGCCTGCTTGTATGAAAGCAGTGCCTGAGGGTAATGGCTCTTTTGTCTGAGCAGTTCTGCCTTCTCGAACAGCTTATCGATTTCTGAAAGTGTCATTCAGTTTCTCCATGGTTGTTTTGTAGTTGCCGGATTCAAAGAACGCAGAACCCATGACAAGAATGTCAGCGCCTGCGTCAGCTATCTCTTTTGCATTGTCCAGTTTTACTCCTCCGTCGATCTCGATAACGGCATGGGACCCGGCAGCTTTGATCATATCCCTGGCCTTCTTGATCTTCTCCATGGTTGCAGGGATAAATTTCTGTCCACCAAAGCCGGGGTTCACCGACATGAGGAGCACAAGGTCGATATCAGCAATGATGCATTCGAGCAGGGATACGGGTGTTGCCGGATTGATCGAGACACCTGCCTTGATGCCCGTTTCTCTGATCCCCTGCACAGTTCTATGCAGATGCACCGCTGCCTCGGCATGCACGGTCAGGTAGTCAGCGCCGGCTTTTGCAAAATCCAGCAGGTATTTATCAGGATCCTTGATCATGAGATGAACATCGAGCGGCAGTTTTGTGATCTTTCTGATTGCTGCGACAACGGCGGGTCCGATCGTGATATTCGGCACAAAATGACCGTCCATAATGTCGATATGGAGGAGGTCTGCGCCTGCTTCTTCTGCTGCGTGGATCTCATCTCCCAGGCGCATGAAATCTGCTGAGAGAATGGACGGGGCGATCTGGATCATGGTGTCATAACCTCTTTCATTTCAAGATAAAGTTTTTCGCTGCTCTTTATAATGCTGCCCGGCTTCGGCCTCTGCAGTTTCACTATGCTGCCTGTCCCCTGTGTCTCTATCTCAAGACCCATCTTTTGAGCCACTTCACGGGCATCTTCGATCTGTTTGCCCTGAAAATCCGGGCAATAATATGCCTGATCATGAGGACCAGCGCTTACCAATACCGTGATCACATCGGTAAGCTTATCATCGGGTTCAGGTCTCTGAGCCACGATAATGCCTTTCTGAACGGTATCAGACCTTACATTGATCACCTTGCCGATCCTGAGACCCTTTTGCATGAGTATGGACTCGGCGTTCTGGAGAGTTTCGTTTACCAGCAGCGGGATCGAAAGAACCTTTGGGCCCTTGCTGATTACTACCCTGATAGCCCGTTTTTCCTTCACGGTCTTTCCAGCGGGGACATCCTGTCTGGCAATCTTTCCGGACGGGACAACAGAGTCAAAGTCCTCCCCCTCAATTTTCAGATCAAGTCCGGCCTTTCCGAGAACCTTATCTGCCTCGATTACGGTCATATTGGTTATGGATGGCACCTCGACCGTCCTGCTGAAGCTCAGGATCTTAAATGTGAGAAACCCGAAGGTCAGGCCAAGAACAACAAAAAGCGCAAAAAAAAGTGATGCCCTCAGAAAACTGTTCATGCCTTTCTGCACAGTATTACTCCAAAAAAGCCGTCCATGCTCTCTTTATGCGGGAAGGTTCTGAAATAGCCGTTATTGATAAATGGTCTCATGAATTCCTGATCAGCCTCTATAATACGGAATTCATCTGTTGTCTTCAAGAATTCCCTGATGACCTGTTCCCCCTCCTCAGGTTCAATCGAACAGACAGAATAGACAATCCTGCCATCTTTTCGAAGGAGCGAAGAAACTGTTTTCAGAAGTTCTGTCTGCTTTTTTCCAAAAGCGACAATATCCTTCAAGCTATGTCGATATTTCACATCAGGATTTCTCCTGATAACGCCGGTGGAAGAGCAGGGAGCATCGAGCAGTATCCTGTCAAAGGTCCCGATGCCTATCAGTTCGCTGATATCAGCTCTTATGGCTTCTGCTGATTGAACGCTGAGAGCCCTTATGCTTTCCTCGAGCTTCAGAATTCTCTGCGGATCCTTCTCGACCGCAATGATCTCACCCGTATTCTCCATGATCTGGGCGATATGGGTTGTCTTGCCGCCCGGAGCTGCGCAGGCGTCGAGGATCCTCTCCCCCCTTTTGGGGTCAAGCAAATAGCTGACCAGCTGGGATGCTTCATCCTGAACGGCAAAAAGACCATAAAAGGAAGAAAGATCCTGATAGGAGGTTTCTCCGCCAATTACGATGCCCGCAGGAGAAAAACGGGTAGTCTCTGCCGAAATATTCTTTTCCTTTAAACCTCTAAGCAGTTCATCGCGGGAGATCCTGAGCGTATTCGTTCTCAGAACAAGTGGCGGCATGTGGTTATTTGCTTCTGCAAGCAGCCGGGCTTCATCTTTGCCAAAGCTGGCTATCCAGCGCCTGACCATCCATTCCTGATGCGAGGTGTTGATCGATATGTCTTTAACAACATCTTCATAGGCAAGAGGCAGTGCTATCTTCTCCTTGCCCCGAATCAGATTCCTGAGCACGGCATTGAGCAGGGATGGCTTGCCGTTGGGTTTTTCCATTTCTACTGATTCGTATACAACTGCATAGCCTGGGACCCTCATGAAAAGGATTTGGTACACTGCCATGCGGAGATTGTTTACTGTTTCGTCGCTGAGCGATTTCGTGTTCCTGATAAATGATGAGATTATCACGTCAAGGGCGAATAGGTTCCTCATGACGCCATACACGATCTCCATCAAGAAAGCCCTGTCTCTTCGGTCAAGAGTCTGAGAGAACTGCTCAAGGGATTTTTTCGGCCTGGCTCCATGATTGAGAATGTCGATAAGGCTTGAAACAGCAAGGCTGCGAGTTTTCGTCATAGGGCAGTTACTGTTCCGCTTTTCTGACAGAAGCTATCTTAAGCGAATGGTCTTCGATAATGAATTCGGAGAAAAGCATTTGAGATGTTTTTGTTAACTTACCCGATGCTATGGACTTGAGTTCCATCTCCCATGAGATAATTGCAGTCATGCCTTCCGGAAGCATCTGGACGTCTTTGACACTGTATTGCAGAGAAATATAGTCGACCTTCTTCCACTTCTCTGCAGTTTCGTCCTTCTTTTTCCCATCATTAAGGTATTGTTTTGCATACCGGGATTCCCACAGCAGGAGATCCTTCTTCATGTTGGCCTTCCTGATGTCCTCAAGAAGCTCATAGAGATCTTTTGCCTGAATGGATGCTTTTGCTGCTGCTTTGTCAGATGTCGTAGAGGAAGATATAACGATGCTCTTACGAGAAACCATGGTCAATGCATAAGTCATGGCTCCCGCAATGATCAGGAGCAGGACAGCAAGGAATGCATATTTCAACAGCCCCTTCTTTTTGTTGTAAGTCTTGGTCTGTATTGCAAGGAGAAGCGCCTTCTTTGTCGTTAACTCTGCGGAGAGTATCCTGTAATAACGGCCAGAAGCAGAGAGAAATGCGAAAAAGCCGGTCCCTTCAGTTTTTTTGATCTCAGTATTTAACTTGTCTATATCTGCCTCAAGTTTCTTCCTGAGATTGTCAAGGATCGCTTCGATCTTCGCGGTTCTCTTTAATATGTCATTCACTTCACCCTCGGCCCGGCCAACTGCCTGGATATGGTCAGGACTGCTGGTATCAACCTGCTGTTTGTGGAGAGCATCAAGGGCTGATTCTTTCTTTCCCATGCGCTCTCTCAGGCGGCTCAGCTCAAAGAGAAGGGTGGAGATAAAGCTCTCTTCTATGTCGGTCTTCAGACTGTCTATTCTGACATCTTCCATCTCATCAGAACTTGCTGCAGAAACATAAGCAGGAATTGTTATCGATACAGTGCTCGATTGCGCAGGTATTGCCTGTTCCCTCTCTGTCGGCTCAAGCATTGCTGTGCAGTCTTCACAGTAGTTCGTGTCAAAAGGGAACTCCTTTTTGCACTTTGGGCACTGCATGACAATATCAGGGGTCTCGTTCATGGTCACATGGGACTGACGTCTTCGGGAGATAGCTCTGGCTTCACACCCCTGTCAGGCTTTTTCGAAGATTTTGTTTTTTTGTCCGATTTGGGCTGCTGATCTGACTTTTGCTGTGGCTCCGATTTCTGCTCAGGTTCTGACTTTTGCTGTATTTCCTGTTTCTGCTGAGCAGGTATAAACGGCTTTTCTCTTTTACCGAGGAGGGGGATAAGCGGAGAAAGCATTTTATTGAGCAGTTCCTTCTGGTCGCTCTTCATTAGCTGCTGTCCCTTAAAGGTAAAGTCAGCTGCCTGAAACCAAAGCACACGTGAATCTTTTGATGATATGAGCTGGAGAATGAGTTCGTAGCGGTCTTCCCGACTCAAAACCATGCCGTTCATTACAGCGTCAGCCTGGATAGATTTCCCGAGTCTGCCTGTATATTCTATTCTCTCTTCCGGTGACAAGAGCGAGGGATCTCTCTTTGCAGTTTTAATTGCTGAATCAAGCTTCTTCTGTGATACGAGGGATGCCTTTGGAGACTGCGCGATCACTTCCTGCGCGGCCTCATGCCAGGCATGACTATCACCGGAGAAAGGCGGCACTGCAATGCTGTGCATTTCCTCTACGAGATCCTTTGCCATGAAGGGAAGGCTGTTTTTAGGGTCTCCTGCATAAAACTTCTGGCCCATCGAAGCGCATCCGGCAAAGAGGAGCAGAACAGCTGTAATGAATATATTTTTTCTGCACATATAATTTTTCAGGAAATATTGCTTACATAATGCCATGCCTACGTTGAAAATTCAATGATATAGAGACATTGGTATCGACCCTCATGAAGTAAATGTTTTATAATTAAACATGGCAATTCGTGAAATAAAAAAATTCCCTGAACCGGTGCTGAAGAAAAAGGCTGTACCTGTTACTGCCTTTGATGAGGATCTGCAAAGACTGATCGACGACATGGTCGAGACCATGTACGCAGCTCCGGGTGTCGGCCTTGCAGCTCCCCAGGTGGGCGTCTCGAAAAGGCTTGCGGTTATAGACATCAGTTCACGTGAGGAACAGTATCCGCTTATTGTTCTCATAAACCCTTCCATTTTAAAGAGCGAGGGAGAGATAGAGTTCGAGGAGGGCTGCCTCAGTATTCCAGAATATACTGCCAAGGTGACGCGCGCGGAGCAGCTCATCGTCGGCTGCACTGACCGCGAGGGCAAAGAGGTTGAGATCGAGGCAAGCGGACTTCTTGCTATTGCGATTCAGCATGAGATAGACCATCTCGACGGGCTCCTTTTTATTGACAGGATCAGTCCGATCAAACGGGAGTTTTTCAAGAAGCGCTACAAGAAGATCGCCAAGGCCGAGAAGTAATCTGCATGCGGATCGTCTTTTTCGGCACCCCGGACTTTGCCGTCCCTTCGCTAAAAAAGCTTGTTGCAACGGGTGAGAATATTGTCTCGGTTGTTACTCAGCCTGACCGGGTAAAGGGAAGGGGACATAAGCTTTCTGCACCTGCGGTGAAAGAATATGCAATATCCCTGAGTATTCCGGTGCTTCAGCCTGCAGGCATACGCACGGCAGAATTCTTTGAGACCATTGCCGGGATGAAACCTGATATGATCGTTGTGGTAGCATACGGCAGGATCATCCCTCCAGACCTGCTGGCCTTGCCTCCTAAGGGCTGCATTAATGTTCATGCATCACTCCTCCCCAAATATCGGGGAGCAGCTCCCATTCAGTGGTCGATCGTGCGCGGAGAAAAAAAGACCGGAGTAGCTACCATGCTCATGGCTGAAGGGCTCGATACGGGCGACATTCTGCTGATTGAAGAGACGGACATATTGCCTGAGGATAATGCGGTGACGCTGGGAAGCAGGCTTTCTGAAATGGGAGCTGATCTTTTGATAAAGACCATCAGGGATATTGTGGCCGGGAAGGTAAAACCAATTCCGCAGGCAGGCGAATCAACCTATGCACCTATCATACGAAAGGAAGACGGCAGAATTGACTGGACAATGTCGGCGACTGAGATATTCAACCTTACGAGAGGTATGCACCCTTGGCCTGGTGGTCAGTGCGTGTTTGATGGTGAGAAGATCACAATTATCAAGGCGAGGGTTGCTGATGCTGATCTCAGAGAAACGGCCGGCAGTATTGTGAAGATTCAGGGTGACGAACTCCATGTTGGTACTGGTAAGGGTATTCTTGGACTGCTGGAGCTTAAGCCTGAAGGCAAAAAAATAATGACAGGGGCTGCTTTTGCCCGTGGCCGTCATATCAGAGAAGGGATGCAGTTTGAACATCAGTAAACTATCACGGGGCGTTGTCCTTAAGATCTTCTATCCCATACTCATGCTCATTGCAGCCTTCATGAAGGGCAGGAAAGAAGCCTTTCAGTATGCGATCATCCGCATGAACAATAAGCTGATCAAGGCCGAGAAGACCCGAACAAAGAAGATCCTTATTCTGCTGCCCCACTGCCTTCAGATAAGTGACTGTGAGATCAGGCTTACGCATAACATCTATAATTGCAAGCGCTGCGGAAGATGCGAGATCAAGGACCTTATAGAGATCACGGATGCTTTCAAGCTTAATCTTTCTGTTGCGACAGGCGGCACCCTTGCGCGGAAGATAGTCCAGGAGATCAGGCCTGAGGCGATCATAGCGGTTGCCTGTGAACGCGACCTTTCAAGCGGGCTTGTGGATACATACCCGATTCCTGTGCTGGGCATTCCGAACGAACGGCCCTTTGGCCCCTGTTTCAATACCCGCGTTGATCTTGACAAGGTGAAAGAGGCAATAACCTTCTTCGGCAGAGACTGAGAAGGGGGTCCTGCTTGAGACTGCCTGAATGGATCAAGACCCGGCCTCATGTGGGCCTCCATGACACAAAGCATCTTCTGCGAAGACACGGACTTTCTACAGTATGTGAGGATGCTCGCTGCCCCAACAGGGGTGAGTGCTTCTCAAAACCTACCGCAACTTTTCTTATCCTCGGTCCGTTATGCACGCGTAACTGTGGTTTCTGCGCAGTGACGTCAGGTACCCCCGTTGGCGTTAATGCTCTTGAGCCAGAACAGGTTGCTGCGGCTGCGGCAGAGATGAACCTCAAGTATATTGTGATCACCTCTGTTACCCGCGATGACCTTCCTGATGGAGGCGCAGGCCAATTTGCGCAGACAATACGAGCTGTAAGAAAGCGGCTGCCTGAAGCACGGGTTGAAGTGCTTACCCCTGATTTTAAGGGCGATATCGATGCTCTCAGAATTATTCTTGATGCCCAACCGGATGTATTTAATCATAATGTCGAAACCATACAAAGACTCTATCCGGTGGTGAGGCAGTTGGCTGATTATGGGCGATCGCTTTCTGTACTCCGGACTGCAAAACATATTTCTCCGACCATTGCTGTGAAATCCGGTTTCATGCTTGGTCTCGGTGAAACCATGGATGAAGTTGTGGGGCTGCTTGCAGATCTTCGGGAAAGCAATGTTGATTTTCTAACTATCGGCCAGTATCTGAGGCCGACCAAGAAAAACCTTCCTGTGGTAAAATATATACCGCCAAAGGCATTTGATGAGCTAAAAGAGAGAGCGCTCAGCATGGGGTTCAGCCATGTTGCTTCAGGTCCGCTGGTAAGAAGCTCCATGAACGCAGAAGTGATGTTTAATGAAAAACGAAATACATGAAAAAGGTGATAGGCATATGATCAACATTGGGATTATCGGTTTTGGGACAGTCGGTACAGGTACGGCAAGTATACTACTGAAGAACAGGGACCTGCTGAAGCAGCGTACAGGCATTGATATTAATCTTCGGAAGATCGCTGATCTTGACATCAAACGTGACCGCGGCATTAAGCTGCCGAAGGGTATTTTGACAACAAAGGCAGACGAACTCTTTAATGATCCCAAGATACATATTATTGTTGAACTCATTGGCGGGACGACGATTGCAAAGGAGATGATCCTTAGGGCTATCCGGGCCGGCAAACATGTTGTGACTGCAAACAAGGCTCTGCTTGCTACCCACGGCATAGAGATCTTCAAGGCAGCTGAAAAGGCAGGTGTTGAGGTGGGTTTCGAGGCTGCTGTTGCTGGCGGCATACCGATCATAAAGGTGCTCAGAGAAGGTCTTGTTGCCAACAGGATAAAGGCTGTATACGGGATTATTAACGGAACCACCAACTATATCCTGTCCAAAATGTCAGCAGAGAAGGCTCAGTTTTCAGATGTTTTGAAAGAGGCCCAGAGACTTGGTTACGCAGAGGCAGATCCGACCTATGATATTGAAGGCATTGATTCGGCACATAAACTTGCGATCCTCGCATCGATCGCGTTTGGAAGGCAGTTTACCATCAAGGATGTTTACCGTGAGGGCATTTCATGGATAGCACCATCGGACATCGAGTTTGCAAGGGAACTGGGATGCAAACTCAAACTGCTCGGCATTGCAAAAGAGACGAATGGTCAGGTTGAGTTGAGAGTGCATCCGACTATGGTGCCCGAAAATCTTCTCATCTCGAAGGTTGATGGTGTTTTCAATGCCGTGTATGTCGAAGGTGACGCTGTCGGATCCACGCTCTATTATGGTCGCGGCGCCGGAGACCTGCCTACGGGCAGTGCAGTTGTGAGCGATATTGTGGATATAGCCCGGGATATTACATCTAATTCAGTCGGCAGGCTTCGTGCATTCGCGACATCTGAAAAACCGATGCCTCTGATGAAGATGGAGGACGTGATGTCCATGTATTATTTCCGGTTCTCGGCGATCGACAAGCCTGGCGTGCTTTCAAAGATCTCCGGCATCCTTGGCAAGCATAACATCAGCATTGCCTCGGTAATCCAAAAGGATCGCATGGAAGGGAAGGCAGTGCCTTTGGTTGTTCTTACTCATCTGGCAAAAGAGAAGGGCGTTGTCAGTGCTATGAAGGAGATCAACAAATTAAAGATCGTTGCAGGCAAGACGGTCTTTATCCGGGTTGAAGGAAAGGAACACAAGTAGTCCGGAAATCGTATTTTGAAAACCATCAAGCCTGATAAAAGGATTGATATCAAGGGGCTTGTATGTCCTTATACCTTTGTTAAGGCAAAGCTTGCGATAGAGTCTATGGAGATCAGGCAGGTGCTTGAGATTCTGCTCGATTACGAAGAATCGTCCCGGAGCATTCCGAAGGCCATGGCAGAGCACGGACAAAAGGTCCTGAATGTCGAGAAGATAAATGACACTGACTGGATCTTAATAATACGGAAGGATAAAGAATAATGGAATTTACTGAAGAACAGTTGCAGCGTTACAGTAGACATATTATCCTGCCTGAGGTCGGCGGTCGGGGCCAGGCAAAGATCCTCAATGCAAAGGTGGTCATTGTGGGAGCCGGCGGACTCGGATGTCCTGTGGGGTATTATCTGACTGCGGCAGGTGTCGGCACCATTGGGCTTATTGACAATGACGTTGTTGAGATCAGTAACCTCCAGCGCCAGATCGCACACAATGTGCATACCATAGGCATGCTCAAGGTCGAATCAGCAGAGAAGACCTTTAAGGCTCTGAATCCTGACGTGAATATCATTGCTCATAAGGTCCGCATATCAAAGGACAACATCCTCGGTCTTATCAAAGACTATGACATTGTGGTTGATGGCAGTGATAATTTTCCAACACGGTATCTGGTCAATGATGCCTGCGTCATGGCAAATAAACCTCTGGTGTCAGGAGCTATCCTGAAATTCGAAGGCCAGGTCACTACGATCATTCCGGGAGAAGGGCATTGTTACCGCTGCCTCTTCGAGGAACCTCCCCCTGTAGGCCTGGTGCCGTCATGCCAGGAGGCCGGAGTTTTAGGCGTGCTGACTGGTGTTGTAGGAAGTCTTCAGGCAACTGAGGTCCTTAAGCTGATTCTGGGAAAGGGCGATCCCTTAAAGAACTCCTTGCTGGTGTATGATGCACTGAAGACCATTTTTAGAAAAGTGAAGGTGCCGAAAAATCCCAACTGTGCAATATGCGGTGAGCATCCGACCATAACCGAGTTGATCGATTATAACGAAGGCTATTGCTCTCTTCCTTAGGCGCATGTCTGAACTTGTTATTTCCAGGGAATTCGTTGAGCAGATGGTAAGGCATTGCAGGGCATGCTATCCGAATGAGGCCTGCGGTATTCTCGCAGGAACAGGGAGCAGAGTTACAAAGGTCTACTTGATGCCCAATTCTGAGCCGTCACCGATCAGTTTCTTTATGGAACCAAAAGAACAGTTCAGGGTACAGAAGGCGATGCGGGCTAATGGCGAGAAGATGATAGCGATCTTCCATTCCCATCCCCAGTCGCCTGCATATCCGTCTGTCACGGATGTGAGCCTCGCGTTTTACGATGATGCTGTATATCTGATTATTGGCATGACGAATCCTGAATCTCCGGAGATAAAGGCATATACGATCATTAATGGCGCTGTCAAAGACGCAATTCTAAACATTGCTGCGTAGTTGTTAGTCTCTTCTGTTGACCGTATATGGGACCATTCATTAAACTAAAAACAGATTTTTTCTTATTTTTTAAGTAGCAGGGAGGTAACTATGAATGTAATGAAAACAGTGATGCTCATGACGCTGCTTACGATGCTCCTGGTTTTTGGCGGTGCGGCAGTCGGTGGACAGTCTGGCATGACGGTTGCTCTTTTAATGGCAGGCGTTATGAACTTTGTCTCTTATTTCTTCAGCGACAAGATCGTACTGAAAATGTATAAGGCAAAGCAAGTTACGGAGTCTGAGGCCCCTGTGCTTTACCGGATTGTAAGAACCTTATCGCAGAAGGCAGGCATGCCTATGCCCAAGGTCTATATCATCCCTGATGATTCTCCGAATGCCTTTGCAACAGGCAGGAATCCGAACCACGCTGCTGTGGCTGCAACAGAAGGGATCATGCGCATACTGAGCGAAGAAGAGCTTGCAGGCGTCATGGCCCATGAGCTTGCCCATGTGAAGCACAGGGATATACTGATCGGGACCATTGCTGCGACAATGGCCGGCGCTATCAGTTATCTTGGCCATATGGCCTTTTTCTTCGGCGGCAGGAGCGATGACGATGAGGGAGGCAGCCCTATTGCCGGCATTCTGATGATGATTTTAGCTCCCATTGCAGCTATGCTGATACAGATGGCCATATCAAGATCCCGGGAATATGCGGCAGATACCGGAGGAGCGGAACTGCAGGGCAATCCAATGTCACTTGCCAATGCCCTCAGAAAGCTTGAAGCAGGCTCCCAGGCAATCCCCATGGATGCAACGCCCGCAACATCACATATGATGATCGTCAGCCCGCTCACGGGCGGCTCGTTTATGAGGCTTTTCAGCACGCACCCTCCTGTTGAGGAGCGTATAGCAAGGCTTCAGGCTATGAGGATGGGCCAATATAGTTAGGCCTGAATCAGAAGAGGTTTAAGTGAAAAGCCCTGCGGTTTTATTGCAGGGTTTTTTTATGGGATCTGAGGAGGCCGCGACAAAACAGGTGAGGCGAAAAAAAGCCCTGTTAAGGTAAAATGTATGTCCAAAAAACTTAAGGAGAAAGCAATGAACAATGTTCTTTTGAAGACCGAAATGCCTGATATCACGTTCCTCAGAAAAGGAAAGGTGCGGGACATATACGAGGTGCAGGATCATCTCCTTCTGATCGCATCGGACAGGATATCCGCCTTTGATGTTGTGCTGCCAAACGGCATACCGGGAAAAGGAAAGATTCTTACCCAGATATCGTTATATTGGTTCAACCAGATGCAGGATATTATCAAAAACCATATCGTCGCGACAGAAGTTAAGGACTATCCTTCGGTCTGTCATAAATATGCTGACCAACTTGAGGGTAGAAGTATGCTCGTAAAAAAGGCTGCACCCATGCCTGTGGAATGCATTGTGCGGGGATATCTTTCCGGTTCGGGCTGGAAAGAATACCAAAAGAGCGGCACTGTCTGTTCCATGAAGCTGCCAGAGGGCCTGGTTGAATCGTCAAAGCTTCCAGCCCCGATCTTCACACCAAGCACCAAGGCAGATGAAGGGCATGATATGAATATCTCGTTTGATGAGATGAAGAAGATCGTGGACCAGGATAGGGGAGAAAAGCTGAAGGATGTGAGCCTGAAGGTTTACATCAAGGCGCGTGATCTTGCTGAGAAGAAGGGCATTATCATTGCTGACACCAAGTTTGAGTTCGGCATGTTCAATGATGAACTGATCCTGATAGATGAGGTCCTTACGCCTGATTCTTCACGCTTCTGGTCTGCCAAAAACTATCAGCCCGGCAAGGGACAGGATAGTTATGATAAGCAGATTATCAGGGATTATCTCCTGAGCCTGGACTGGGACCAGACCTATCCCGGTCCTGTGCTGCCTGATAACATTGTTGAAAAAGCGATCGCGCGCTATAGGGAGATATACGAGATCATTACAGGATAGTGCATTCTATTCAACTGTCACATTGTGAATGCTGCCCGCGCAGATGCGGAGTTGACCGGCTTAACGGGCAAATCGGTTTTTGCGGAGTCAGTTCTGACATTCTCGTTTCCCACGCCGGCCTGCATTTTGGGGAAGAACCGCCCATCTCCGGGACAAAAGGCTCAGGCACTATTTTTTTTAGCGGATGTAATCTTCACTGCGTTTTTTGCCAAAATTACCAGATAAGCCAGGAATTTGAGCAGAGACGTGCCAGGATTATGTCTCAAGATGATCTGGTGTCTGAGATGCTTCAGCTTCAGGATGCAGGCGCGCATAATATCAATTTTGTCTCACCTTCCCATGTGATCCTTCAGATGGCCGACGCCATTGAGAGTGCTAGGCAAAAAGGTCTCAAGGTTCCGATTGTATATAATTCGAATGGTTATGATTCCGTAGATGCGCTGCGGCAGATAAGAGGCCTTGTTGATATTTATCTTCCGGATATCAAATATCTGGACAATAGGCTTGGAAAACAGTTTTCTTTGGTAGACGACTATGCAGATATCGTTTCTGGCGTCCTGGGGGAAATGCTGAATCAGGCAGGTAACCTGAAAGTAGATAATGCCGGTATAGCCATGCGCGGTCTGCTGGTCCGGCATCTAATATTGCCCGGGCAATTAGATAACAGCCGGAACTGTCTCAGCTTCCTGGCAGACCTGTCTCCGGATATTCATGTCAGCATCATGTCCCAGTATTCTCCTCAATATAAGGCAGCTGCTTATCCCGGGATAAACCGCACACTGACTGAGGACGAATATGATGAGATCACGGACTATGCGCTTGGTCTTGGCCTGAAATACGCCTTTATACAGGAGTGCAGCAGCAAAGATCATTACCTGCCTGATTTTGACCAGAAAAAGCCTTTTAACTTGAGAAAGTGATTTTTTCATTAAACGTAATATTTCTTCACTTTCCCCCCTTATTGCAGTAGACTGAAGAAAAGACCAAGGAGGTTTTATATGAAGAAATTACTATTTGCAGTTATCAGTGCAGTGATGCTGTTCGGTTTGGCAGCGATAGGCTATGCCGAACGAGGTGATTGGCACGGGGGCATACGCGACAGGATTCGTGAGGCAAGGCAAAGTATTGATCGCGGGATTGAACATGGCAAAATTACAAGGCCGGAGGCACGGAAGCTTAACGAAGAACTGGACAGTATTCTTGCCAAGATTGACCGCATGAGAAGCGATGGACGTCTCGACGAAAGGGAACGTGAAAGCATAAACCGCGACCTTGACAGACTGGACCGGGATATTAAGAGAGAAAAGCGCGACGATGATAGACGTGGAGAGGGTATTCGTGGTGGTGGTGATCGCGGGGATTGGCATGGAGGAATTCGCGATCGGATCCGTGCGGCAAAACAGAGCATTGACCGCGGGATTGAACGTGGTAAAATTACAAGGCATGAAGCAAGGAAGCTTAACGAAGAGTTGGACAGTATTCTTGCCAAAATAGACCGCATGAAAAGAGATGGACGTCTGGATGAAAGGGAACGCGACAGCATAAATCGGGACCTTGACAGGTTGGACGGCGACATTAAAAGAGAAAAACGTGACGGTGACAGACGCTAATGCTTAGCACTTTTATCAGCGTGCTCTAAGGAGGCTATATGGAAAGAAGCGGCATAATAACTTTTCAGGGCAACTCGTTATCACTGCTCGGGCCGGCTCTCAAGACGGGCGATAAGGCCCCGGATTTTACTCTCCTGGATGGGGAAATGAAGCCAGTCAGCCTAAAGGATCTTACAGGAAAGGTCAAAGTGATCAGCGTGACACCGTCGCTTGATACACCGGTCTGCGACCTGCAGCTGCGCAGATTTAATACAGAGGCTGCCGGACTTCCAGGCGATATCATGGTTCTTAATGTGAGCATGGACCTGCCGTTTGCCATAGCCAGATTCTGCACAAGCGCCGGAATAGAAAAAGCAAAAGCCCTCTCTGATCACCGCGATGCGAGCTTTGGTCTGGCGTATGGCGTGTTGATAAACGAACTGCGCCTACTTGCCAGGGCAGTCTTTGTTCTGGATAGAAACGATGTAGTTCGCTACCTAGAGATCGTTCCCGAGATATCGAACCATCCGGACTATGAAAAGGCAGTTGCTGCAGCCAAAGAGATTTAATAAATTACGCAAGGAGGAGAGATTATGTCATATACGGCTAAGGACTATAGTGCATTGGTTGGCATGGAAGGGTTTAGTGAAACGCTCATAAAGAATCACTTTACCCTGTATCAGGGATATGTAACGAATACGAATAAGGTTGCTGATATTCTTGATCAGATGCTCAAGGACGGAAAAACCGCAACACCTGAGTATGCAGAACTAAAGAGACGATTCGGCTGGGAATTCAATGGGATGCGGCTCCATGAATATTATTTTGAGAACCTTGGCGGAAAGGCCGACTTGATCACCAGCGGAAAGCTGATGAAGCAGATGCAGGCTGATTTCGGAACCTACGAGAACTGGGAAAAGGACTTTAAAGCCACAGGCACGATGAGGGGCATCGGATGGGTAGTGCTTTACGCTGACCCCATGAACGGTAAGCTCTTTAACTGCTGGGTGAATGAACATGATGTATCTCATCCCGCAGGTTGCACACCCGTTCTGATCATGGATGTTTTCGAACATGCTTACATGATCGATTACGGCCTCAAGCGGGCTGATTATATCGAGGCTTTTTTTAAGAACATCAATTGGGCAGGGGCTGAGCTAAGGATTAAGTAATCGGCGGTTGATGCTTATCCGATCTGCAAGCCCCGAATTGAAGACAAAAAAGGGCCCCGAAGAGAATTCGGGACCCTTTTTTTATTAATCATGGTGAGCGCTGATTAGCAGGAACTCTTGCACTTACAGGTTGTTGCTGCCTTCTTCGAGATCTTCTTGATCGTCATGCTTCACACCTCCTTTGTGCAAAGATACGGGCTTCGTGCCCGATCACTTTTCTTTTTTTATTATATCATAGAGCGCACACCTGTAAAGGTCTTTTCCTGCGGCATCCCCAAGGACCTCTGCGCGATACCTGCAGCCGCCTCTGCAGGTCGCCAGATATGCACAATCGCAAGTCAGGTCACTCAGCCTAACAGGGGATATTTTCTGCCAGCTTTCTCTGAGCCCGTCATGAAGAGTTCCGACAGATCTGTCTGCATAAAAAGTGCATTTAGCAACCCTGCCGTCAGCCATGACTGACATAAGGTGAAGACCGCAGCCAAACCCTTCGCCCCCGCTGTGAAGACCTTCCCCAAATCCGCATTTCAGGTACCTGCCGCCAATTTCCGGAGAGACCTGGGATTTTTCATTATCCGCAAGCCTTCCTGATATGCAGGGCACATCAACAGTCCAGTCCCTGATGCCTATTTTCTTGAAGAGCACTTCCATTTCATCGAAATCACCAAGGTTATCTGCATGGACCATGGTGGATATTGATACTTCATAGCCCATTTCAAGACAGAGAAGAACACTCCCCATTGACCTTGCAAAGGTACCGGCTCCTCTTAAAATATCATGGGCCTTTTCGAGTCCATCAATACTGATCTGAATTTCATCAACATGAAGATTTATCAGGCGTGAGCGGTTCAGAAGGAGCCCGTTCGAGAAGAGCACCTTGCGCATCAGGAAATCAGGCAGCATGCGATTGATCGCCTCAAAATCATTATGAAGCAATGGTTCTCCGCCAGTGATCAGGACTCTCAGGCCCTGGAGTTCTTCAAACTCGCGGAGTACAGTTTTTATTTGATCGAGAGAAAGCTCATGAAATGCATCTGAGGCAGGGGACTGATCAATATAACAATGCTTGCATCGCAAATTACATCTGTCTGTGATCTGCAGTTCAAGATAGCGCAGAGATGGTTCAGGAGATTTGATCAAAGGGGGCCGTTGTATTGCGACACAATCAGTGACCAAAATTCCCTCCTGAACACAGTAATCCGTAAATTCTTTTTCTGCGGAAGCGCATCCTGCTTCATGAGAGCACGCCTTAAGAAAATCGAAAGAGCTCTCATCAAGTTCGTAGAGCTCATCAGTTTTTAAGTGGTAAACTGAGGGGGTTTCAAGCCACTTCAGGCAGACTTGCGAAGACAAATAATATCTCATTGTTCATTATACAATAAGCCTCCTTTCTGCTAAGATGAAAAATATGGATAAGGACGAGCTTCAGGAACTGCTCTGTGCCCAATACTGTTCTTTTTATAAACCAGGGAGGGATGAAGAACTTGCCTGCATTGGATTTACTCTTCTTGGGATTCTGATGGAGCAGGGCATGAAACTACCTGCCAATACGGACAGGATATTGTTGGGCATGAAGACAGAAAACGAACTTTTCAGGTCAATCTGCAGTTGCTGTTCTTTCTTTGAAGAGGATTGTGACTTTGCCGCATGGAAGAGGGTGGAAAGCGGCAATACGGCTTGTGAGGAAGTTAATCCCTGCGGAGGGTTCCTCTGTCTGGGTTATTGCATTGACCAGGGCACCGTAGATATTGAGGATATAAATCGGGTAATCTAAATCAGATTATAGTTTTAGCAATACATGACACTCTTATGGAGGAACTATGGAGAGATATTCAATCAGGGAAGTAGTGGAGCAGGCTGTCAGGACCGAGAGGCTTGGGTATGAGTTTTACACGTCAATCGCAAAGAGATTTGAAAAGAACGAAGGGCTGAAGCGGCTTTTCGATACTCTTGCTGGCAAAGAGCTTGTCCATGAAAAGATGTTTCTTGAGCTGAGAGACATGATGGGCGAAGAGGAGCCGGAGGCATGGGCTGATGTTTCCGAATACATGAGAGCAATAGTGGAATCAGAGTTTTTCCTAGGCAAGCATAAGTCTCTTCCCTCTCTTGATCATGTGAAAACAGTCGAGGACGCTGTGCGCTTTGCCATGGGCTTTGAGAAGGAGACACTGCTCTATTTTTATGCTCTCAGGGACGCTGTACAGGAAAAAGATATGGTTGACGAGATCATCAATGAGGAAAGAAGCCACATCATGTGGCTTGCGAAATTCAAAGACACATTCATTAAATAGCTGTATATCGGATGGACTATTCTATCAGGATATGCGGAGAAGCAGGCCAGGGAATCCAGACGGTCGGCGATACCCTTGCGCGGGTCTTTGCAAGGACCGGTTACCATGTTTTTACCCACCAGGATTATGAGTCCCGCATCCGGGGCGGCCATAACTTCTATCAGACACGTGTTGCGGACAGGCCGCTGACGGCTGCGCGCGACAGGCTTGATATTCTTGTTGCCTTTGACCGAGAGAGTATAGACATCGATGCGGCTTTCGTTGCAGATCAGGGCCGTATTATCTATGACTCCGGGACTCTCAAACAGAAGTTTGATGGCAGGCAGTTTCTTGATATACCCTTTACTGCCCTTGCGGTTGAACATGGCGGAAGCCGTATCATGGCCAATGCTGTCGCAACAGGGGCAATCCTGGGCTTGCTCGGCATGGACATGGACATTCTCCTTAAGATCATTACTGATACCTTTCAGAAGAAGGGCGAAGATGTCATAAGGGCAAATGTCTCCGCCGCAACTGCAGGATATGATTTTGCCGTCAAAGAGTGCGCAGATTGTTCATTTGCCATGGCAGCAGGGACAGAACAGAAAATGCTTATTGCAGGCATTGATGCAATCGGGGCAGGAGCATTGGCATCAGGCTGCAAGTTTTATGCAGCGTATCCCATGACGCCCTCCACCGGCATCATGAACTACCTCGCAGGCAAGGCAAAGGATTACGGCATTATTGTTGAGCAGGCAGAGGACGAAATCGCTGCGATCAATATGGCGATTGGTGCATCCTTTGGAGGTGTCCGGTCAATGACCGCAAGTTCGGGTGGCGGGTTTTCGCTGATGGTTGAGGGCGTCTCACTTGCGGCCATGACAGAAACGCCGATCGTTATAGGCCTTGGCCAGAGACCTGGGCCTGCAACAGGTCTTCCCACAAAGACCGAACAGGCAGAACTACAGTTTGTTCTTAACACATCTCACGGTGAATTTCCCAGGATCATCTTTGCACCCGGTGACCCGGAGCGGGCCTTTTATCTTACGAACAAGGCCTTTGACCTTGCAGAAAAGTACCAGGTGCCTGCCTTTGTCCTTTTCGACACGTATCTGGCTGATACACAGTGGACTCATACGGGATTCGACCTGAACAAACTGGTGTATACTGACTATCGTCTGAGAGTTGATGCGCTTGAAGGTCTTTCGGAATACAAAAGACATGCGTACACTGAAACAGGAGTTTCACCTTTGGCCGTGCCTGGGGACTCAAAGCACGTAGTTGTGACTGACAGTGATGAACATAATGAGGAAGGCCATCTTGTTGAAGATGCAGATACTCGGACGAAGATGACAGAGAAGCGGCTTTTCAAGAAAAACCCACTGATTCGCCGGGAAATTGCGTCGCCTTTTTTTTATGGGGCTAATAATCCTGAAATTGTGCTTGTGGGATGGGGGTCAACCTATGGCGTCATAAGAGAAACTGTTGATGAACTTTCTGGAACCCAGAAGATGGCCATGCTTCACTTCAGTGAGATATTCCCATTTCCGAACACTGATGAGTTTGATTATCTCGCTCTGCTCAGAAACGCAGGTAACACGATATGCATTGAGCAGAATGCCTCTGGCCAGTTTGCACGACTTATGAGAACTGAGACAGGGTTGGAATTTACGGCCACAATTAACCGATATAATGGGAGACCTTTTACTGTTGAGACCCTCCTTGGAGAACTTCATGGCAAGCTTGGATGATTATAGGGGTTTGACGCCGGCATGGTGCCCAGGATGCGGCAATTTCAGCATCCTGAAGACATTCAAGGATGCGCTTTTAGAACTTGGTCTGGAGCCGCATCAGTTTACCATAGTCTCAGGCATTGGCCAGGCTGCCAAGTTCCCGCACTATCTAAAATGTAATACCTTTAATGGCCTTCATGGCAGGAGTCTTCCTGTTGCCACCGGTATCAGGCTTGTGAATCATGAGATGCCGGTATTGGCTGTTGCTGGCGATGGTGACTGTTATGGAGAGGGTGGTAATCATCTGATGCATACCATGCGAAAGAATGTGAATATCAAGCTTTTCGTTCATGATAACCAGGTATACGGGCTTACCAAGGGCCAGGCATCGCCCACAACGCAGGAAGGTACTGTGACAAAAAATATGCCGTTCGGTGTTTTTTCTGAGCAGTTAAACCCGATGGCATTGGCCGTTGCTCTTGACTGCAGCTTTGTTGCCCGCAGTTTTTCCGGTGATCAGGAGCATCTCAAGTCCATTGTCAAGGAGGCTATCAACCACAAGGGGTTCTGCCTTGTTGATATTCTCCAGCCTTGCGTATCGTTTAATAAGGTTAATACGCATGAATGGTATAAGCAGAGGGTCTATCATATTGAGTCTGAGTATGATCCTACTGACAGGGTCAAGGCATTTGAGCGCTCTCTTGAATGGGGGGACAGAATACCTATCGGTATCATCTACAGGAGTAATCGTCCTTCTCTTGAGGAAAGGATTCCGATTATTCATGACATACCACTGGTTAAACAATATCATGATATCAGCAAGTTAAGCGATATACTTAAAGAGTTTTATTGATGCCGAAGGTTACCTTTAATGGCATAAATCACCTCGCCATGGCAACGGGTGACATGGACAGCACGATCCGCTTTTGGCGCGATCTGCTCGGTATGAGGCTTGTTGCCGGTCTTGGCCAGCCCGGATATCGTCACTATTTCTTTGAGATCTCACGGACCTGCGCCATTGCCTTTTTTGAGTGGCCTGCGGTGAGACCTGTGCAAGAAAAAGAGCATGGACAAGTTGTCTCCGGCCCCTTTGTTTTTGATCATATATCCTTTGGTGTACAGACAGAAGATGATCTTTGGGCTTTGAAGGACAGCATAGATGCTGCAGGCTTCTGGGTTTCTGAGCTGATAGATCATGGATTTATCCATTCCATATATTCTTTTGATCCAAACGGCATCCCCATAGAGTTCAGCTGCAATGTCAGGGATATCGATATCAGAAAAACACCACTGATCACAGACCCTGAGCCAACAGAGATCGCGAAAGAGGGCGCTGATCAGAATCCGGATGCATGGCCTGCTGCGATGAGATCCACCCCGGTCGCAGAGCGCAGAACATACCCTGGAGAGGGAACACGATATTTCAGGGGAATCAAGTAATAGTCCATGCGCCAAGCTTCTGATTATGGCCTTTCTGAGTAAGAAGCGACCCGGACTGAAGCGTATGCTGATCACCGTTATTATTGGCCTTTGCCTCGGTTATCTTTCCCTTTTAGCTTTTGTGTACATCCGCCAACCAAAGATGCTCTATTTTCCAACAAAAGAGATAGAACAGACTCCTGCTGCTATAGGCCTTTCCTTTGATGAACTTGCGCTTAAGACAGAAGATGGATTGACCATTGCTGCCTGGTACATACCTGCCCCTGATGCACATGCTGTGCTGCTTTTCTGTCATGGCAATGGCGGCAATATCTCTCATCGTCTCGATTCGATCAGGATTTTTCACGACCTTGGCCTTAGCGTTCTTATTTTCGATTATCGGGGATATGGAAGAAGTGAAGGCGAGCCAACAGAAAAGGGCACCTATCTTGATGCAGAAGCTGCCTGGCATTTTCTGGTAAAGGATAAGGGAATTGATCCTGCACGGATTGTGATCTTCGGCAGGTCTCTTGGCAGTGCCGTGGCCGCAGAACTTGCAGCAAGAAAAAAGGCCGGAGCATTGATCATCGAATCAGGGTTCACATCGATCCCTGATATTGGACGCAAGTATTATCCCTATATGCCGGTCAGTCTCATCACGCGTTTCCATTATGCATCCATAGACAAGGTCAACAAGCTTGTACTGCCCAAGCTTGTCATCCATAGTCCGGATGACGAGATAATTCCCTATGAGCAGGGCGTCAGGCTTTTTGAAAAGGCGAGCGAGCCCAAAGAGTTTCTGAAGTTGCAGGGAAACCATAACGAAGGGTTTCTCATGTCTAAGCAGTTCTACATTAACGGTCTGCAACAATTTATCGTGAAATATTTCTGAGAACTGTTGCCCCTGTAGTCGCCTAGTAGAGGGGTGGCTGCGCTGAAAAGCCCTGTAATGCGACATCATTCCACTGTCAGAAATGTAAGCCCGAAAGTTCTTGGTCGCGATATTTTGATTATCAGGATATGCTCTGTTCCAGTCAGTCTTTGGAGTCGCAGACAGTGCATTTTCATCGCAGCCACCCCTCTGCCTGGCGATTATATTGCAACTGATCTGCTTATGCTGACTTCAGATAGGAGATGATCGCCCAGATCTCGAAATAATTGAGATGGTCGTATACAGGCATCCGCGAGTCAGGATTGTGTGATTGTGCATTGCTGATCTGAAGCATGATCCACACAGTGCCGCGTCGTTTTGTGACATCCGAAAGATCAGGACCTGCTGCGCCTCCCTGTCCCTTGAATCTGTGGCACGTGATGCATTTCTGCTCATTGAATAATACATCGCCACGCGGCATGAAGAGCGCCACGATGATGAACAGGAACAGGAAAAAAAAGCCTGCTCCAAACAGGGTAACTCTTTTATTTAAAATGTCCATGGCAATGTATCCATTCTGAAAATTATAGTATCATAGAATAGTTTTTTCAGGAACAATTGCAATCACTATGAATAAGGAAAGAAAAGAGGCCGCAATAAGCAGCACAATCCTGGTCAGAGGTGTTAACTGGATCGGCGACGCTGTTATGACCATACCTGCGCTGCGTGCATTGAATAGATCTCTTCCTGATGCACGTATCGTCCTTCTGGTAAAGCCCTGGGTAGCTCCTCTTTTTGAGAAGGATCCTGATATTGATGAGATCATCCTCTATTCAGACGACTACAAGGGATTTACAGGAAAGATAAGGCTCGCCCGAAGATTGACAAAGTATGGTTTTGACGCTGCGCTGCTTTTTCAGAACGCCTTTGACGCTGCGCTTATAACCTTTCTTGCCAGAATCAAAAAACGGATCGGGTATAGCAGAGACGGGAGGGGCCTTCTTCTTACTGATCCCGTTGCGTTCGATGCCGGGGCCAAGGAGTTGCATCATATTGACTATTATCTCAATATGATAAAAAAGGCGGGGTTTGACGGCATGTCGGATCTGCCGTGGCTTTTTCTGGATATTGAGGAACGGAAAAAGGCCAGGAGTGTTCTCGAATCATTGAAAAGACCGGTGATTGCGCTGAATCCCGGGGCAGCCTATGGATCATCAAAACGATGGCTTCCTGAACGGTTTGCAGAAGTGGCAAGCAAGGTCATAACAGAACTTAACGGCAGTGTTCTTCTTCTTGGCGGACCCAAAGAGGCAGGGATTGCAGACGACATCCTGAAACATATCGATCCGTTACTCGTTACGCATGCGTCGCTCCTGAATCTCTCCGGCAGGACGCATCTTCGTGAACTTATGGCTCTTATTGCAGAGTCTGATGTTCTGGTTACGAATGATTCAGGCCCCATGCATATAGGATATGCTGTGGGCACTCCTTTGGTTGCGATATTCGGCTCAACATCTCCTGAGCATACCGGCCCTGTAAACAAGACAGACATTGTGATCAGAAAAAGCATTGCATGTTCGCCATGTTTTGATCGCGAATGCAAGAAGAACAATTTAGCCTGCATGGACCTTGTCATCTCAGAAGAGGTTTATTCTGCGGTGAAAACACTGGTCCCTGCGAAAAGGGCGGTATTTTTTGATCGCGATGGAACACTCTGTCGAGATGCCCACTACCTCAGCAGGATGGAAGATCTGGAGATCTTTCCGGATATATCGACTCTTTCAAAACTCAAAGAACAGGGATTCAGTCTTATCGGTGTATCGAATCAGTCTGGCATAGCGCGTGGCATCGTGCAGGAGAATGTTACGAAGCAGATCAATCAGACATTCATTGATCTATACGGATTTGACGCGTTTTATTACTGTCCTCATCACCCTGATGACCATTGCTCCTGCAGAAAGCCTCAGCCAGGAATGCTGATCAGGGCCCGGAATGAGCATGGCATAGACCTTAAACACTCCTTTGTTGTGGGTGATAATGAGTGCGACATGGTCCTCGCCAGGGCTGTCGGGGCAAAGGCAATACTGGTAAAGACCGGCAAGACTGTGACCTCGGCCTATGCAGACGCTGTTGTTGAAGGACTGGGCGATGCGGTCAGGGCTATAGTATCAATGAGCAGCGAGCAGGATAATGTCTGAGAAAATGATCTGCAGAAAAATGCTGATCGTGAAGCCGAGTTCTCTCGGAGACGTGGTGCATAGTCTGCCTTTTCTGAACGCCATGAAGAGATGTTTTCCAGATGCTGAGATCCACTGGGTAGTAGCAAAAGGCCTTGAAGATCTGCTTGAGGGCCACCCTATGATCGACAAGCTGATAGTTATTAACAAGGATCTCTGGAAGAAACTCTCTCAAACCGGCAAAACCCTTAAAGAGATTAGGGAGCTTTTCAAACAGCTCAGAAATGAGAAGTATGACATTGTCGTTGATCTGCAGGGACTGCTTCGAAGCGGGTTGATCACATGGGCAACGCATGCACCGGTAAGGATCGGTTTCCAGGAAGCTCGCGAGGGCAGCAGACTCTTTTACACAAAAAAAGTTAAAACCAGCAGGGATATGCATGCCGTTGATCGGTATATGAAGATCGCGGCTGAACTCGGCTGTGATGGTCACGAAAGGGTATTCCCCTTTCCCCATTCCCCTAAAGCCAGCGATGAAACAGGAAAACTTTCTAGCCTCGGTCCGTACGCAGTTTTGGTGCCTGGCGCGAGGTGGAAGACCAAGATATGGCCTGCGGAGAGCTTTGGCAAGGTCGCCTCAATGCTTCCTCTGAGATCAGTGATCGTCGGATGCAGCGCAGACAAGACGATCGGGGATGAAGTGGTATCAAGATCCGGCAAAAAGGCTATTTCCGTTGTTGGCGAGACAAGCATCAAGAAGTTGATAGATGTCATGCGTACTGCAGAGGTGGTCATCACAAATGACTCAGGTCCGATGCACATTGCGGCTGCGCTCAATATCCCTGTTATTGCGATCTTTGGACCGACAAGTCCGCACAAGACAGGGCCCTATGGCAAAGGCCATGTTGTTCTCCAGTCCCGGGCAGAGTGTGTTCCCTGCTTCAGGAGAGCATGCAGGGACAACATACGCTGCATGAAAGAGATAACCCCTGAAGCTGTCTATCACGAAGCAATGAAAATATTGGAAGGGAGAAAAAAGTAATGCTTGGTATTCTTGTGAATACGGACCGGCATGCCAATCATCTTGAAGGCATTGTTCTGGCGGCACAGGCGCAGGGGCACGAGGTGAATATATTCCTGACTGATGTTGGTACAAAACTGCTGAATGATCCTGTGGTTCATCGACTCGCCCTGCTTAAGGGAGTTGCGATGAGCTTTTGTGCTCACAGTGCTAACACACTTGGGATTGCTCTTGAAGGGATTGGCCCTGAGATTATTGCAGGCAGCCAGGTGAACAATGCGATCATGAACCATCATGCTGACAAAGTGATAGTCCTGTAAGGAACCATGCAATGAAGATCCTGCATATTTTAAATGACGGTCCAACAGATCTCTCCAGCATCATGATCAGGGAACAGCAGAAGGCTCATGAGATCAAAGTGATTGACCTTTCGAAGATGGATATCTCTTACGATATGATCGTCAATGACATCATCTCCTTTGACCGGATTATATCCTGGTAGCGAAGATATTCATTTGCGCCGATGCGCTGATGAAGCTGCCGTGCTGATACGATGAAGATCGCCCAGGGTCGCCTCAATAATAGTGGCGCAGCATTTCTGATCATGTTCTCCTCCCTTCTGCTGTTTTACGTTCTCTATACCTTGCGATCCCTTGATGACAGCAGGTTCACGAGTTGGGAGGATGTCTTTTCGGTTGTCCGGCCTCTGCGAACAGGCGGCATTCTGTGCATCAGCCTTGTTGCAGCCTTTATACTTTCCCGAGCTGCCTTTATCGGGAGAAACACCGTGGCTTCACTTTTCACGCTCTCCTTTGCCGCCTCTGCCATCTGCTGGCAGGAACCTGAGATGATCGTGGATGCATCGCGGTACTTTACTCAGGCCAAGCACCTTGAAGTTTATGGGATTGCATATTTTTTCCGTGAATGGGGCAATGGGATAAATGCATGGACAGATCTGCCAGCTATGTCGTTCATATACGGATCGCTTTTCGCCATATTTGGTGAGGGCAGGCTTATTATCCAGTTTTTCAATAGCCTCCTTTTTTCTTCAGCAATCGTGCTCACCTATCTCACTGGCAAAGAACTCTGGGGCAGGGATACGGGGTTCCATGCTTCACTATTCCTCCTTGCGATTCCGTATCTATTTACCCAGGTGCCGCTTATGATGGTTGATCTGCCGGCAATGTTCTTCCTGACGCTTTCGATCTACACGTTTCTTCTTGCTCTCAGACGCGGCGGCACCATGGTAGCAATCTCAAGCCTGATCATATTCGTATCCTTTTTTACAAAATATTCAATATGGCTCATGCTGACCGTAATTCCAGTGATATATGCAGTGGAGCTCTATCGCAACAGAAAAGGAGAGCTTGACCGCTATGCCTTGCGAGGCTTGATAGTTTTCTTTATTTCTTTTTTTCTGATCTCGATCGTGATAGCCTTCAAACATGACGAGATCGTAAAGCAGATTCATCTGCTGCTCTCTTATCAAAAACCGGGATTGAAACGCTGGGGAGAGAGTCTTGTTTCGACGTATTTCTTCCAGATGCACCCACTCATCCCAGTGCTTGCTGCAGTTTCAGTTATTATGGCTTTCAGAAAAAAGGACATGACCTATGTAATCGTTGCGTGGCTTGTATTTGTTGTGCTTGTTCTGCAGATCAGGAGAATCAGGTATATCGTTATGGTATTCCCCCTGTTAAGCCTTATGGCCTCATATGGACTTGGATTGCTCAGGGATAGATCGACCGGCCGCTTCGTGGCGTATTCAACGGCTGCTTTTTCGCTGACGCTTGCACTGTCATCATTTATACCATTCCAGCAGCATACGAGTGCTGCCAATATCAGGGATGCTGCGGACTACCTGAACAGTCTTGATGTTAAGGTGGTCGAGGTCTTCACACCTCTGCCCAGGGATTACGTCATGAACCCTGCTGTTTCTGTGCCTCTTCTTGATCTGCATACAAAGAAGAAGATCGCGTATCGATATGACGAGACAGCATATCCCAGTCCTGAGGATCTAAACACTTCTGCTCTCCGTTTTACCTGGAATTACAAGAATCCGCTCTATTATCAGGAAAGGGAAGAGGGAAAAGAGAAAAGGGCTGTTCTGGTAATTTCTGACAGCGTTGAACGAGGATTGCCCGATTCGATTCTTCAAAAAATCGTAACCCTCCCAGGGAAGCGGACATTTAAAGTCAGTGACAATGTCTTCCGGCATCAAACGCTGGTAACGGTTTATCATTAACCTCAATACTTTGTCCATGCGCTTTCATCTATAATATCACCCATGAAAGATATGCTTGGCCGTGAAAATGTTATGACGTCAGAGGAAGGGCTCGATCTGCTGCTCGGAAATCTGCAGGAGAAAAGAACTGCGGTCAGGGCGGTGAAGATCGCGGAATCTCTTGGCATGGTCTGCGCTGAGGATATTGTTGCCACGGATGATCTGCCGGCCTTTGCACGCTCAACGGTTGATGGTTATGCGGTAAGGGGAGAAGATACGTTCGGTGCAACAGAGACCATGCCTGCATACCTGAATCTTTCAAAGGAGATCTTCATGGGTGAGGCTGCGAATTTTAGCCTGACGAATGCCACGGTTAATAAGATCCCTACCGGAGGCATGCTTCCTGACAGGGCAGATGCGGTTGTCATGTTCGAGCATGTGCAGATCATTGACAATAAAATGATAGAGGTGATGAAATCGCTTGCTCCGGGTGAAAATGTCATTCAGGCAGGGGAGGACGTGAAGCGCGGAGAAGTAGTGATCACCAGGGGTCACCGTATGCGGCCTGCTGACATCGGCGCAACTGCAGGCATTGGCGTGACTGAGGTGAAGGTATTTAAGCGGCCTGTTGTTTCTATTATATCTACAGGGGACGAGATCGTCCCGGCTGACCAGATGCCAGCCATTGGAAAGATACGAGATACCAACTCCTATGTCATTGCGGGCATGGTTACGCAAGCCGGCGGAGAGCCCAAGAGAAAAGGCATATTCAGTGATGACTATACTGTTATTCGTAATGCGGTTGAAGATGCAATGAAGGATTCAGATATGATCACGGTGTCAGGCGGCACATCAGTCGGAACAAAGGATATGATAGCCCGGATCATCGATGATATCGGCAATCCGGGTATTTTATTCCACGGTCTTTCGCTCAAGCCCGGCAAGCCGATGATCGGCGGCATTATGCACAATATTCCGATCTTTGGTCTTCCCGGCCATCCTGCAGCGGTCAGTGTCTGCCTGGATATCTTCCTGAGACCAGTTCTGGATGTCCTCTGCGGCGTTCAGGGCCGGCGTGCTGATCAATTGAAAGGCGTTGTTCATGCGAAACTTTCCAGAAATGTATCCTCGTCCCAGGGCAGGGAAGAGCATATCAGGGTAATGATAGAGGAACGGGAGGACGGTCTCTGGGCTGTGCCGCTGCTCGGGAAATCCGGCCTGCTCAGAACGCTCGTTCATGCTGACGGAACTTTTGTTATTCCGGTAAACGTTAATGGTATGGAAAAGGGTGAGACCGTTGAAGTGAGGCTTTTTTAAGGCAGAGTTGAATGCCTTGTTTTATGGGCTTTTGCGGTCATTCCCTTGACAAAAATCAGCCCATTTAGGTTTAATCAATATCGCCTCGCAGCATCTCCGGATTTAGGCTCGTAGCTCAGGGGGAGAGCGCTACCTTGACACGGTAGAGGTCGGCGGTTCGAAACCGCCCGGGCCTACCATAAAACCTCAAAGACAGAACTGCGGTTATCTACTTGTGGTATTTTCCTGAAGCAGGCACTGCGCGCTGATAGGCCCAGGCCTCAATGCTCTTGATCTGTTCGGCCATAGTGACCGAAAGAGGCACGGTTCTGCTCAAAGCTACCAGAAAATCCTGCTCGACCACAGGACGCTTCTCTGCAAGGGCTTCGAAAACCGCGGATTTGACCACCTGCTCGATCTCAGCCCCGGAAAGGTGCTTTGGTGAGGCTACCATCAGCGAGAGATCGATCTTGGAAACATCAATATTCTGCTTCTTCATATGAATACGGTATATCTCTTCACGCGCCTTCTCATCCGGAAGCCCAACATAAAATATCTCGTCGAAACGTCCCTTGCGCAGAACCTCAGCCGGAAGCATCTCGATGGCATTCGCAGTAGCAGCTACGAAGACCGGCGACTTCTTTTCCTGCATCCAGGTCAGGAATGACCCCAATACGCGGGATGCCGACCCTCCTTCAGCCTTAAATCCCTGCGATGAAATGCCGGCCTCGATCTCATCTATCCAGAGAACGCAGGGTGCTATAGCCTCTGCAGTTCTGAATGCCTTGCGCAGGCTGGACTCCGGCGAGCCGAAAGATCCTCCATACAAGATCGCCATATCGAGCCTGATAAGGGGGAGTCGCCAGTGCGCAGCGATCACCTTGACAAAGAGCGACTTGCCGCAGCCTGATATGCCCATGACCAACACACCCTTCGGCATCATGGCACCGGAAGAGATGTTGTCCAGGCCAAACACCTTTTCTCGGCGCTCCAGCCAAAGCTTGAGGTTCTCCATACCGCCTAACTGGTCCTTATCGGTATCATTAACGACGAACTCCATTATGCCGCTTTTCCTGATGATCTGCTGTTTGATCTCAAAGAGCATCTGAACAACATCGTTTTGGCTTTCGGCATGGCTGTAATCAAAGGTACGGATGCTGCGCTCGATATCAGTAAGATAGAGTCCCTGGGAGGCTACTGCCAATCTTTCCTCTAATTCAGGATTTTCTGCACAGGCCTGAGCCAGCAAAGGAATACGCTCTCTCAAGGCCGCCAGATGCTGTCTAATCTCGCCAATGCGGGGGATTCCCTGATACAGGATGACGAGGTCTTCACGTAATTGCTCAGGAACTGCCTCTTCTTCACCCAGGATGATCAGGCTATTTGACCGATCGCCTGCAGCAAATTCCTTCAGTTTTCTGATGATGAACGGATTATTTTTCCAGAAGGAGGAGAGATCCTTGAAAAGAAAGATGGCAGGACCTGGCTGCGAAATAGCGAAGTCAATGGCAGCAAGAGGTTCTAAGGTCTCTTTGTAATGCTCTCCCTTGCGGTTAACGCCTGCTGTGCAGGTCCATACATAAGGACTTCCGGCACCTTCAACAGCAGCAGCCTCGGTGATGACCGCCTCTGTGCTCCGTTCATTGTCTGTGACAACGTAGATGAGGTTATTTTCTGATCTGATAAGCCTCAGCAGGTCTCGAATGTTCAAGTTGTCCATAATTCTCCGGCACAATCCTCTCTATCAGGTCTTGCTATCAGTATATCACTACATTGGCGATTTACTATCCAAGTTATATTCAGAGGTGCTGAAGATTGCCGACCTGGAGAGCTGGACGATTTTGAGCTCTACTGCACCGGCATATGTATTCCGTCATGACCGGTTTCCAGAGGGCCGGGCCAACCGCTCACGCCGCCGCGCAGGCATTTTGCCTCAAAGCCGCGATTCTTAAGCAGGAATGCGGCAACCATCCCCCTTGAATCATTAAGGCAATACGTAATGTACCGTTTCGACTTATCGAATTCGCAGCACTTTTTGCGCAGCTCTTCAACAGGGATATTAACTGATCCGTGAATGTGCTCTTCCTCATATTCAGACGGAATCCTGGCGTCAATGATTATGTAATCGTTCAGATAGGTATCGATAGCGATTTCTTCAGGAAATATGTTCTCAATAAAAGAAGATCTGACGATCTGATTGAAATCCTTCTTCTGCAACACAAAAACAGTGGTATCCTCTATTGCCTGACAGGTTGCATTTCTGGGGTCGTCGCGAATGAGAGCCTCTTCCCCAAAGGCTTCTCCTGGGCCGAGTTCTGCGATCTGGCGAGCCTCTTCTTCCCCTTTCTTCTTTTTCAACACAGCCACCCGGCCTGACTTGATGATGTAGTAGGTATTTCCTTTATCCCCTTGAACAACTATGTTTTGGCCAGGCACAAAACTTTCTTCTGTCATTGCTTCCATAACAGCACAGATCTTTTCAGGCTCAAGAAGTGCAAAGGGCTGAAGGGTTTTGATCTTTATGATCTCTGATAGATCTTCAGTCCTTCTGTTCAGTCTCTCTTTGAATGATGATTCGTGCAGCAGGACTTCTTCAAAATCTTTTTTTGGCAGTTCGTAGAGTGTGCAGTCAGTTATGGTATGCACAGAACTCGACCTGATGGAACAGGTCAGCAAAGCCATCTCGCCAAAACCCTGTCCGCTTCGAACAACAGAGAGTTTTGCGTCCGGGCCGGATTTTGTCTTCTTGGTTACAACAAGCTCACCTTCTTTTACAAAATAGAAGGCATCACCAACAGAACCTTCCTCCATGATTATTGATCCTGCAGGGAAATCTACGATCCTGATCCTGTCAGCAAGAACTTGCAACGAGCTTTCAGAAAGGCCGGAAAAATAGGCGTAATTCTTGAGGTCTGCGTTCTTAAGTGTCATCGTATCCTCCCTGGTCGTTGTTCTGCTACCACTTCAAGAGCCTGCTGCTATCTATTAACCATTATTATTAATAGAGCTTTTGAGGATAATAAAACGAAAGAATTCATGTCACATTATACAGATACCATGAGAGGAAAGTGTTCAAAGAATGGTAAAATATTTCCGTGGAATCAGCCTATAAGCATACAGACCCAACAGGGGCGTTCAGATACCTTAAAGAGAACGGTCTGCCCCTTATTGCCTCATTCTCCCTTGAAGAGGAAAGAGGACATGTCATCACCGGCAAGTGCCTTTGCTATATCGAGGATATCTATGGAACCTCACGGGTGAAACTGGGCAGATTCTCTCCGCATCGTTCACCTTTCGCAATGAGGAATGCGGAATCGTTTTATGCAACGTTTGATATTGAGGGGAAGACCTATGGCTGCATCATGGAGAATATTACTCATGACAGTTCGGTCCTTGTGACGGATATTCCGCGGATCGTCAGCCCGTTTCATCGGAAATTCCTGAGGGTTGAGCCGTCGAGGAAATCGCCGGTGCTGCTCTATCTTACGATTGAGGGGCAAGGCACGGTCAGTCATGCAATCAAGGATATTTCTGAGCGCGGCATTGGATTTATCACTGACTGGGTGCCTGGCATTGACAGTAAGCTCGTCTGCGGTATCCATATGCCGCTTGACGGGGGGATATTCCTTCTTTCGCCGGCAGTTGTTGTGTATAACCGGGAGGTGTCAGAGGGAGGCAACTCGGGCATCAAAACGAAGACACCGAAGGGTGTTTCGTTCGGTCTTCAGCTCTTCCCCCATAATGAGGATGAAAAGAAGATCAGGCTCTATGTCATGCAGAGAGAACTGGAGATTCGCAAAAGGATTCAGGAGCCGCACTGACAGACAGAGCTCACCCCATATAACATACCCGCAAAATTACTTTCACAATTTGACCCTAACATGCTAGAATTATTGAAAAAATAGAGGGTGAACTATGCTTAAAGCAAAGGATGTAATGACCCGTGACGTCATCATTGTTAATGAGGGAATGAGTGTTGACGAATTAGGGAGACTTTTTATCGAAAAAAAGATCAGTGGCGCTCCAGTGACCGATGCAGCAGGGACTCTCATAGGCATTGTTACAGAGAACGATCTTATACGAAAGAACACACGCCTTCACATCCCTACCGTGCTGAGGATCTTCGATGCCATGATTTCCCTTGGCAGACCGGATAGCGTTGAAGATGAGATCAAGAGGATCTCTGCTTCGACTGTGGGTGAGATCTGCACAAAAGGGGTTTTATCAGTTTCTCCTGATGCGAGCATTCAGGATGTTTCATCGATCATGTTCGAAAAGGGCGTGCATCTGGTTCCTGTAATTGAGACTGGAAAGATAGTTGGTATTATTGGCAAGATCGATATTATCAGGGGCATGACCAGTGAAACTGCTCAGCAAAAGCCCGGCTGAAACAGAGACTGTTGGCTTTAGGCTCGGCAGTCTGCTCAAGGCTGGAATGATGGTAAAGCTGTATGGCGAACTCGGAGCAGGAAAGACAACCATGGTCAAGGGCATTGCCCGTGCATTCGGCATAGATAAAGACGACGTAATAAGCCCGAGTTTTACGATAATCACGGAATACAAGAGTTTGCCCCGGTTTTATCATCTGGACCTGTACCGTATTGCAGGAAGCAGGGATCTGGAAAGCACGGGAATATGGGATTGCATAGGAGAGGACTCCATTACTGTAGTTGAGTGGCCGGAACATGCTGAAGACGAACTGCCGAAAGATGCGGTTTCAGTGAGGCTCTTTCACCAGGGGTTAGATGAGAGAGAGATTGAGATAGAGGGCATTAATGAAAAAGATTGGCATAATCTGCAAACTTAGCAGGAAAGAGCCTCAGGATATCCTGAAGGAGCTTTTGCCGTGGCTCGAGCAGAAGGGTTGTGAGGTCTTTGTTGATCAGGACACGGCTGCACAGATGAATATCAGGGGATATGACAGGAAAAATATCCCCGCTCTTGTTGAAGCTGTGCTTGTGCTGGGCGGAGACGGGACCATGTTAAGCGTCAATCGTCTTGTTGCTCATGCGGGCATCCCTGTGCTCGGGATTAATCTAGGAAGCCTCGGTTTTCTTACGGAAGTTAACAAAGAACATATCTATATCGCCGTTGAAAAGATGCTCGCCGGCGGCTGCGCTATCGAAGAACGCCTGATGCTGAAAGCCGTCCTGCGGCGAAGCGGGAAGGTGATCGATCAATTTTCAGTATTGAACGATGTTGTCATCAACAAGGGAGCCCTTGCCAGGATCATTGATCTTGAGGTGAGCATAGACCGGTCCTACGTAACAACATACAAGGCTGACGGTCTGATTATTTCTACGCCGACCGGTTCGACAGCCTATTCCCTGTCTGCAGGCGGTCCCATTCTTTATCCCACGATAGAGAATATCGTACTGACGCCGATCTGTTCCCACACGCTTACGAACAGGCCGATCGTGCTTTCTGATCATGTGCAGATCGCAATTCGGCTCAGGTCGACCAGCGAAGACGTATTCCTTACCCTTGACGGACAGGTGGGATGTGCGCTGAAGACCGATGATGTCATAGAAGTCATCAAGGCAGAATACAAGGCAAAACTTCTCGTTGCCGGCGGAACGACATACTTTGACGTTCTTCGTGAAAAATTGAAATGGGGAGAACGCTGAATTTATGACCTTTGCTGTTGATGATATAACGAGCCTCCTCGCGTTCTATCAGGCGCTCGGATTCGAGAATCTCCCGATAACAGTGAGCGCACCACCCAAAGCAATGCCTGGGCGGGCTATACAGAAGAGCCCGTCAGAACCGGTTGCGCGGAGCCTGCCTCCTGCCAAAGCAGGCGACAGGGATCTGCAGCTTAGAGAATTAAGGGAGCATATCGGTGATTGCCAGAGATGCAAACTATCGAAACAGAGGAAGAATATTGTTTTTGGAGCAGGCAACCCTGCAGCAAAGCTGATGTTCATCGGCGAGGCGCCGGGAAAGGAAGAAGATATACAGGGTCTCCCTTTTGTAGGTGATGCCGGCATGCTGCTGACGCGCCTGATCGAAAAGCTGGGAATGAAGCGTGATGATGTCTACATTGCTAATATAATTAAGTGCAGACCGCCCATGAACCGTGACCCTGAAGAGGATGAGGTGAATGCCTGCAGGGGATTCATCGAAGAGCAGATTTCAATCATCAGGCCAACGGTTATCATGACACTCGGAAGAGTGGCTTTGCAGGCTCTTATGAACAACCCAAAGATGAAGATCACTTCAGCGCGCGGTCATTTTCTTGATTTCAAGGGCATCCCGGTTATGCCGACATTTCATCCCGCATACCTGCTCAGAAATCCTCAGGACAAGATACTCACCTGGTCTGATGCCCAGAAGGTTCTGGTCCGGATAGGTCTTTCAGCAGGAGAGAAACGATGACCGGGAAGGGCAGTTGCGAAGGGTGAGAAGATGCGCTGCTTTATGTATCCCTGTTTTTGCTCTGTTTTGTTTTGGCAGCATCTGCTTCGGGCTGACAGTGGACAGAGTTCTTGCGGTGGTCAACGGCGAGGTTATTACCCTCTCTGATTATGGCCGCTTCGTAGCAAGGACGGATCAGGCAGCTGACCGGGAAGCGATCAAAGAGCAGTATCTGAGATCGCTGATCGAGGAAAGGCTCATACTGCAGGAGGCAAAACGCAAAGGGTATGATGCAACCGAGGAAGAGGTCAGTCAAAGCATTGCCGGTTATCTTGCGCAGGAGGGCATGAAGGAGAAGGATTTTGAAAATAAAATAGCTTTAGAGCGTTTGAGCATGACAGATTACCGGACCCTGCTTAAGGAAAACATAATATCGTTGAAGTGCATTGAAAAAGAGGTAAATGCAAAAGTGATCGTGAGCAGCAGTGACCTGTCGCGCTATTATGATAAGCAGCGAGCCCTTTTCCTGGAAAGCCCAGAAAAGGTCCTCGTTATGGCAATTGTCATGAAGCTGAGCGCTACACCGAGCCTGACCGAAATCACTGACCTGAAGATCCGGTCCCTGAAGGTTTACTCAGAGATCAGGAACGGCGAACCGTTTGAACGGCAGGTGCATAAATATGCTGACGAGTCTGTGAAGAGTCTTGGCGGCAAACTGGGAGAGTTCGAAAAGGGTGCTATGATTCCTGTTCTTGATGAAAAGATCTTCTCGCTGAAGGAAGGTGAGGTGAGCGAGCCGATTTGGACCAAGGATGGTGTTTACATCCTCAAGATAGCGAAGAGAACACAGGCAGTGTATACTCCTTTGGAGAAGGTTAAAGACGAGCTGTATGCCAAGGCATATGAAGAGAAGCGAGAGGAAACATTTAACACATGGATGAAAAAAATATGGGAACGATCTTCTGTAAAAATACTGCAGCAATAATTTGTCTGCTGATCATGATGCTCTGCTGCAGCGGCAGTTCCCTTGCGGCTGTGCAGGAGGCTGATCTCTTTGAAAAAGCCTATGAATATTATCTTGCCCTGAATCCCGAAAAGGCCATAGAGACCTTTGATCTTTTCCTTAAGCAGTTTCCTGAGAGCTCAGCTTCTGATTCAGTGCTTTTTTGGCGTGCCAAGTCGCTTATGCAGATGAAGAGGGTGGACGAGGCTTCTAAGGGTTTCCGGAAATTAAGAGAAGTATTCCCCGAAAGTTCATACTCCATATTTGCAGAAAAGGAGCTCGATACACTCAAGAATCTGGTGCCAAAGGCCGATAGATCTGACGCGGTCAGGGAAAAGGCAGCGAAGACATCCGACGCTAAAATCGATGGGTATGAAGACCGTATAAAGAAACTTGAGACTGAAAAGCTCGACCTTGAAAAACAGTTATCTGATGCTGAAAAGAAGAGACAGCTCACAGAGAAAGGCCTGTCTAAGGCTCTTGATGACAAGAATGCCCTTGAATCACAGCTTGATGAAATAAAAAGGACCAGGGATGACTTTGCTCAGAAGGCAGCCACCCTGGAAAAGGGAAGCACGGAATCATCAAGATTAATCGAGGAAAAGAAAGCTCTTGAAACAAGACTTAAGACCAGCGAAGAAAAGATCAGGAGCCTTTCCAGTGAACTTGCTAAAACCGAGGAGAAAATTGCCGCCATTACCAAAGAACTCTCAGGCAAGATTCAGCAAGGCCAGAAGGACTGGGAGCGGCTTGATTTGCTTGCAAAAGAACTTAAATCTCAGAATGTCGCACTTGACGCTGCATTAAAAGAAAAAGACAGGGCCCTCGCAGATGTTCAGCAGACCATGGCGTCCATGAAGAAAAGTGTTGCAGATTCTCAGTCTGCAAAACAGCGGGATTTTGAGAGCCTGAATCAATCCATTGCTCAACTGTCAGCCGAAAAAGTCTTCCTTGTGGAAGAGGTTGCCATTGAGAAGAAGAGGGCTAACGATCTTGCTGTTGCGCTTCAGGGAAAAGACGAGACCATGAAGAGGCTCTTGTCTGATGAAACAAAGCGCAAAACTTCTCTTTCGGCCGAGGAGGAAAAGTTACGGCAAAATTCAGCTGAGCTTGCCAGGTTGCAAGGCGAAAGAGACAGCTTGCAGTCAACGATTAAATCCCTGGAGTCGCGCTTAAAGGAAAAGAACGATCTTGCTTCACAGGCCGGAGATGTCAGGAAGCTGCGCGAAGAGATTGCAGCCAGCACGGCTGAGCTTGAGAGAATCAAGGGACAGAACCGGGCTCTGCTTGATGACAAGAAAGTCTTTGAAGCACGGTTGGCAGAGGATCAGGAAAAAACAAAGATAAGTGCTCTTGCCAGGGATAAGGATGCAGAGAAGGAGAAAAAGGCTCTCCTTGCAGAATCCAGGGAGCTGGATAAGAAACTGCATGATGCAACCGCACAGGTAAAACAGCTTCTTGGTGAACGGCAGCAGATCGATGCAGTTCTTAAGGAGCGGGATCAAAGCCTTGCCAAGTCACAGGAAGCTATCGCTCTTCTGGAGCGGACTCTTAAGGGGTCGGAATTGGAGAAGACCAGGCAGTTGCAGGAACTGATAGAGCGGAACAGGACCGCAGACACCGAGAAGAAAGCACTGCAGGATGAACTGGCCAAAGAGAGAAATAGAGTAGCAGAGTTCTCTGGCAAGGTAACAGACCGGGAGGCTTCCCTGTTAGACGATGTAAAAACCCTCCAGCGTACTCGGCAGGAGCTTGAGACAAAGCTCGCGGCAGAAAATAACAACGCTAAGATTGAAAAGCGAAAACTGGAGACTGAACGTGACAGCCTGCAAAAACAGCTTCAGGATCTTGATACGCGCTCAGCAAAGACCAAGGATGCTTTATTGCAGCTTGAAGAGAGCAGGAAAAAGCAGGACGAGCTGGCAAAGGTTGCGGCGCTGAATGACAAAGAGATAGCAAAGCTCAAGGCCGAAAAGGGCGATCTCGAAGCAAAGCTCAGGGATGTCACCAAGAGACAGAATGATGCGGATCTTGCCCTAAAAAAGATCTCAGAGGAGAAGCAGGCCACAGAGTCTCAGTTGAAGGATCAACAGGCTAAGTTTGCAAAGTCACAGGAGGCGATTGCTCTCCTGGAGAAGACCCTAAAAGGATCAGAGCAGGAAAAGACAAAACAGCTTCAGGATCTTGATACGCGCTCAGCAAAGACCAAGGATGCTTTATTGCAGCTTGAAGAGAGCAGGAAAAAGCAGGACGAGCTGGCAAAGGTTGCGGCGCTGAATGACAAAGAGATAGCAAAGCTCAAGGCCGAAAAGGGCGATCTCGAAGCAAAGCTCAGGGATGTGGAGGAGAGGTCTAAGGCCTTGTCTGGCATTAAGCAGCATGATGAGCGTACAACAGCTGAAAAGCGCGATCTGGAGCAGAGACTGACAGAAGAGCGCGCCAGGTTTGATGCTGATGCTCAGAAGATCAGGGCTGAGCGCGATGAGCTCAAAAGACAGCTTGGGGTTCTAGAAGCATTACGAAAAGAAAAAGAGGAGCTTGCTGCGAGGCTTGACGAGACAAAGCGTTTATATGCCGATGCACTGGGCAAGGGTGGTCAGGCAGAGAAGATTCTTCAGGATAATCGCATTCTGAACGAAGAAAAAAAGCAGTTGGAGCTTAAACTGAGAAGCAGCGACGAGAAAATTGCAGCTCTGACTGCACAGCGAGACAAAAGTGCATCCGCTGAGAGTGAACGAAAAGATCTCGCTGCACGGCTTGACGAACAGGAAAAGAAGGGCAAGGAGCAACAGTCTCTCATCTCAAGGCTTATGGTCGAAAAGGGTGGCATGGAAAAGGACCTGAAAGATGGCAAGCAGGAGATTGCTACTGCAAAGGCACTCAAGGAATCCCGAGACCTGCTCCAGACTGAACTCGATCGGACGAGGACACAGCAGAAGCAGATGCAGGCAGAGCTGACTGAACTGAAAAAAATACAAGACCAGAATACCGCGAAAAATTCAGAACTGTCAGGCGAACTGTCAGCGCTGAAGATGCAGACACGTGATTATGAAAAACCATTTCTCCGGATAGGCAAGGAACGGTATTCTCTTGCAACAGTTGTGCGCGAAGGCATGATTGCAACCAGTGTTACTGAAAAGATTCGGACAAAGAATGTGCCCTGGAGGACAGGGAATATTCTCGATGACTTCATAGTTGAGCAGATTCTTGCACGCAAGGCCCAGGACGAGGCAGTTTCGGTGGATCCTTCAGTTAAGGAATCATTGGTGAAGCAATATTCCCTGAACGCCGCAGAGGGCAGATATCTTGACAAATATCTGACGGTCGAGCGCTTGCACCGAGGCAGATTTGTCGCTCCTGCTGCAGCGGAGATGGACGCGAGGGAATACTACGATAAACACCGTGATCAGTATCTCCATGGGCGTGAAAACCGCATCAGGGTTCTCAGTCTGAAGTATGGAAAAACAGACGAGCTTGAAAAGAGCATTATTGCTGTTGAAATGCACGGGGAAGCCCTTGAGGGAAGATCCTTTGATGCTATTGCGAGAAAGCGCTCTGCTATTGCTTCTATGAAGGAAATGCCGCTATCCAGGCTGCCTGAATGGGTTCGCGTGAAGCTTTCAAGCCTCAAGGAAGGCGAGACAAGTAATATTATTTCAGCAGATAATGAGTTCATGATCATTCAAGCAATACCATCCAAGCCAGGTTATCGGCCCTTCGAAGAAGTAAAGAAGGAGATTGAGAAGAAGCTTTCTGCTGAGCAGACAGGACGAAAGCAATCCCTTGAGGATTGGTTACAGCTTCAGAAAAAAGAGATCGAGTTTTTGAGATAACAGATAATGATCGACATCGACAGACAGATAGAAATTGCAAAGAAAAAGCCGCTCACAGCGGAAAACCTCAATTATATCGGTGACCTGTATCTAAAGAAGGACGATAAGCAGCGTGCTGTTGCATACTTTTTCGAGGCAGGCGACAAGCTTCACTTTGCACAGAAAGAAAAGAAGATTGCTATTTACAAGAAAATTCTCAAGATCTCACCGATTTCGGAAAAGGCCTATATCGGCATTATTGAGATCCTTTCAAAAATGGGTCTTGTCATGGAAGAGAAGAAATACCTGCATATGCTCGCTCAACTCTATGAGAACAGGGGTGATTCAGACAAAGCAGTTGAGCTTTTCACCAAGATCAGGGAACTCGATCCCCATGTCATTGCTGATGGCACTTTTTTTCACCGGGAAGCTCACAAGGAAGTAATTGAATCCGGTCAGGATATGCAAAAGCAGGGTGCAGCAGAAAAAGAAAGAGAAACAGACGTTAAGCAGCAGGGAGAGCAGGCAATATTTGACAATTCTGCACCTGTCCCTGCTGCACCTTTAAATGAGGAGAAGCTGATCGAAGCCTCACTCGAAGAAATTCCCCTTGAGGATTCTTATCCTGCAGAGGGCTTGTTCAAAAATCTCTCCCGGCGCTGGTATCTTCTCGGCGGCGTCATTGTGTGTATTCTTGTATTAGCAGCAGGAGCTCTCTTTTACTTCCGTGGAAATCAGGCACAGTCCGGTACATTTCACCCTGTGTCAGCCCGTCTCAATGATTACGACATAACCATTTCCAAACTCGAGGACCGGACAGAGTTGACCGGCGCAGTCAGTCAGCTTGATCTGGACAGTAATGATTTTCTTGTGCTAACCGTGAACAACCCGAGAAATTGCATACCAGACGCATTTGCAACAGCCCCCTTCAACATGATATCGTTACGAAACAGGAAAGGCGGGTCTACACTTATTAAACCATTACAAGGACTGCAAAGGACTACGAAAGCAATATCTAAAATGAATGCTTGTGGCAGAGACAATGCAATCGTCTTTGTAAGAACAGTCCTTGCTGTCGATAGACAGGGTCGCTATTCAGGACTGGACATTAACGGCCTTCAGAATGCCGGCCCCCTCACAATAACATGGAATTAGCGATAAGATACATACGGCTTATGCAGCGAGTGGTTCCGGCATTTGTCGTGTTGATAGCATTGCTATGTATAGTTCAGACTGCAATTGCGGCTGCAGAAAAAGCCCCTGACAACAGGGTCCTTGCATTAAAACTTCAGAAGAATATTTCCCTTGATGACTTGATCAAAATTGCAGGATATAGCATCAGCGATGAGGATGTTGTCCTGTTTCTTACAGCATTCATGGATCTTAACCCCTCAATCAAAAGCGTAAGCACGCTGAAAAAGGGAGCCCTGGTAAGGGTGCCGGTTCGACATTTAAAGAAGATGACTGATCGACCTGCACCGCTCAGAGAAATAGCAGAACGTACCCGGCCAAAACAGTATGTTGCCCGGAAGAGAGCCCCTGTCAGCCTTGTTTCTCCGGTTGCCCTGAAGATTGATAAATCTATTCTTCTGAAGAATATTCAGAAACTATTTTCCTCGCTTGGCGAAGATATTTCCCTGGAAAAAGAGGGTTTTAAGTATTTTTCTCTCAGCGAAAAAAGCGACATTTCTTTTGACACTGGCCAGTTTCCGATTATGGATCTACACAATGATCGCGTTCTGGTAATAGACTACTCGGACACTTTTCCTGATGAAATGAAGAACCTGCTCGAGATCTCCTGGCCTGAATATCGTGTGGTGAGTCCCCGGGGCAGATCTGACCTACGAAGCATTGTTCCCCTCCTGCTGCAGGAATCAGGATATCTTTTCCAGGAGAGCAGCAAGATGATTTCAGGCGGTAGTGCTCAGGTTGAGTACTACTCTGACTTCCTTGTGCATGGCAGGAATGGTAAACCCATGGAAAGTGACATATCCCTGGTCAGTGTTCTTGACAGCAGTGAATACCCGACGCCTCAGGAGATCATCTCATGGTTTACGGACCGTGATATTCGGATCATTGAGCTCTCAGAGCATGAGAGAAAGTATATTAACAGAAGTCCTGGATCGGTTCATGACATGCATGACAATGCCCAGGGAAGGGCCTTTGTCGAAAGCGTGCTCACCCTCATGGGGTATCCGTTTTCGCGCGATGTGAATATTGAGCTTTCGCCAAAGAAGGAGATTACCTTCAGCATGCGTGCTGACCTGCTTGTTGATATGGGCTACAAGAAGAAGGTCATTGAATTTTCGGGTGTTACTAACCAGGAAAGGAATTACATTCAGAAGCTGGGTATTGATATTGCGCAAATTGAACCCTGGGAAGGGAAAAGTGATGCAATCAAAAAGATCATGTCACTGCTTTTACCGGATTATACGAATACGCCCAAAAGAAATGCCCCATCTCTGTCGCCAAGAAACACCCGCTATCGCCTTTTTGTCCCCGGTTTTGTTGTAAAGTCCCTGAGGGGGGTATTTTTCATTACGGATACTAATCTTGACGAGGAGCTGCGTAAGAACATCCTGGGTGAGGGCATCTCAGTGGTCACTTTTTAATAATTTTGTTATTTTTCTTTGACATAGAGCATCGAAATATGATTTCATATACCTTAATAAATTCATAGAGGAATAAGGGATGGTTCCAGGAAAAAAAGCATCAGAAAAGTATTCTGTACTTCTTACTGCAACAGTGTTCTTGCTTTATCTGTTCAGCCTGGTCTCTGCTGGGACTGTCGTTATCAAGCCTGGACAATTTGACCATTTTACTCTGCAGATGCCGGAGAAAGTAGTTGCCGGAGAAAATTTCGTTATTAAAGTCTCCGTGTATGATGCAAGCAAGAATCTGATAACTAATTTCTCTGAAACAGGCAAAGAGTTTAGAGTAGATGTGAGTGGTTCAGCCACATCTCAGCCCTCTGTGATGGGAGCATCCTCCTTTTCAGGCGGTGTTGCAAGTATCGTTTTAAATGACAAAAAAGCAGAAAAGATAACCTTTTCTATCAAAGAGGCCGGAGGTTCTGTTCCGGTGATCACGAGAGAGATCGTGGTCACTCCTAACCGGCTTGATCATTTTGTCGTCCAGTCACCCGTGTCAGTTACAGCGGGAACGAGCTTTGATGTGAAAATCGTTGCAAAGGATATCTTTGAAAATACTGTTCAGGACAATGATATTGGCAAAAATATTAAAATGACAACAACAGGTACATCTTCCGTAAAGCTGCACGGCAGTGAAGCAATTGACTTTAAGAATGCCCAGTCTTCTGCCGTTTTTGTTTCTGAAAAGGTCGGTGATGTGGTTATTGAATTCCAGGAGCTCACTACCGGCAGCAAGGGTAAGACCCAGAATATTCAGGTGAGCCCGGCTAATCTTGCTTATTTCAAGCTGCAGGCCCCAAAAACAGCAGTTGCAGGTGATCCTTTTGAACTGCTGCTTTCAGCATATGACATGTACGATAATATGGTAACGAACTACGCACAAACGGGAAGCGGCATAAGAATATCATCAACCGGCAGTTCGAAAATTGACCCATCTGTGGTTAATCCTTCTGAATTCAGAAACGGCCAGGCGCTCGTAAAGGTTTCTTATGAGAAGGCCGAAGAGATACAGATCGTGGCAAGAGAATTAAACAGAGAACAATCGGGCAGGACTTCCGATATTCTTGTTGCTAATGCAGTGCCTGATCATTTTGTGGTAGCAACTCCTGATACAGGCGTATCAGGACAGAAGTTCAAGATTAGAGTCGAGGCATACGATAGATTCAATAATATCGTCAGGAATTTTAATTTTATCGGTTTTGATGTAATGCTCACCACTTCAGGAAACGGTAATCTAAGCCCATCAAAGATAGTAGCTACGGATTTTACCAGCGGTATTGCAGTTGCTGATGTTACGTATGACAGGGCTGAATCCTTCCAGATTACTGCCAGAATGGCGTCTGACAGGGCAGCCGGTAGGATATCGGTTTCAGATCATGAAGTAAAACGAGAAGTTTCTCATGCGCCGATGAAGTCTGACAGGAAAGAGGTCAGGAAACCCGCTGAAACTGAATCAAAATCAGTAAAAAAGAAGGAAATTAAAGAGGCTCAGAAGGCAAAGAAGGAAAAGCCGGTTCCAGTAGAGAAGAAACAGCCGGCAAAACAGACAGCGAAGAAAGAGCCGGTAAAAACAGTAAAAGAGGTAAAAAAAGCTGAACCCAAGAAGGAAGTTGCAAAAAAAGCAGAACCAAAAAAAGAAGAGGTAAAAAAGGAAACTCCGAAAGCTGTTAGCACAGAGACCGTAAAAAAGGCCGTGGAACCTCAGCCGAGCGTTGCAAGGAAGGAAGTTCCTCCTGCAAAACCCGTTGAGAAGAAGATAGAGAAACCTGCAGCAGTCGAGGCAAAGAAAGCTCCCATTGAGCCGGCCAAGAAAGAGGAAAAGAAGTCGGAGAAATCGCTCTATAATGTAAGCAAGGTGTCTATTATAGAGGCAAAGAACAAGGCCATGCTCGTGATCAATATTACCAACCCAAACGGCCACCTGGACTACGGTGATGAAATTGAATCTAAATACGGCAGGGAGTGGCTCAAGTTGAGAATAAACCCTGCTGTAAACAGTACTGATAAATCATTCAAGTTCAAGTCAACATACATAGGAGAGATGCTTATTGAAGAGGACAAGACCGGCGGTCAGAGTGTCGTCAATGTCTTTATAGAACTCCTCCCCTCAGGCGTAACCTATGACATTGCCCGCATAAAAAACACGCTTGTTGTAACATTTTCAAATCCCTGAACTGATCGCAATAAGGATTCAAAAAAGCCTGCAGATCTCATTTGCGGGCTTTTTGCATTCACGCCACGGTGAAATGAGAGGTCTGACCGGTAATAAATGAAAATATTACTCATAAATCCGAATCGCAATGTATCTCCGCCAGTACCCCCTATTGGCCTTGAGTATCTTTCTGCAAGTCTTTTACGGGAAGGCCATGAAGTCAGGCTTCTTGATCTCACCTTTCAAGAAAGCTGTGATGATGTCATCGATAATGCGCTATCTGACTTCTCGCCAGACATTACCGGGGTTAGTATAAGAAATATCGACAGTGTTCTGTTTAAAGATAATGAGTTTTATCTGGATTCTGTTCGTGACATTGTTCACCTCCTGAAGATTAAACACGGCCAGAAAGTCGTTATCGGCGGGGCGGGTATTATAGTTAATCCAGAGGGTATTCTGGACTATCTTGGTGCGGATTTCGCGGTCGTCGGACCAGCAGAAGAAACCCTGAATGATCTCCTCATTGCTTTGCGCAGCGGTGATACTATAGAGAGGGTATGGAAGGGGCATATTACTCCCTATTCTGCCTGCTCAAGGATTGTACAGGCTACGGATTATCGCAAATATTACGATTCGGGCGGAATAGCAGGTTTTGAGACGCACAAGGGCTGCAGCTCTTCATGCAGTTACTGCCTTGAGGCTAACTCCCAGGTTTCATTCAAGCGAACAGTCGATGTGATTCAGGAGATCAGGGGTTTTGTCGAGCTCGGGTACAGCCATTTCCATCTCTGCGATTCTGAGTTCAATGAAGATTTGGACCACGCAATTGAGTTCTGCTCTGCTCTTCGACAGGAAAATATGAAGATACAGTGGGCACTCTATATGAAGCCTACAAACTTTAATCAGAAGCTTTTCAGGCTTATGAAGCAGACAGGCGTTAATCTTATTACACTCACCATTGATTCATTCAAGAAGTGTCCTCTTTATTGGAGTGATACGGAGAAGATAATTTTCAATGCTCAATCGAACGGGATACGTATTGCTGTAGATTTTCTTACTGGATTCCCTTATGAAGACAACGACCTATTGCTGTGGTGTCTCGACTTCTTTCGGAGACTGGAGCCTGACAGCGTTAATATCAATACGTACATCAGGCTTTACAAACACTTGCTGATCACAAAAATCATAGAGAGAGACGAATCACTGAAAGTCAACATACTCGGCAGCCGAGATAACAAGGAGATGATACTTCCGATATTTTACAACCAGACTAATCCTGAATGGTTAAGGCAGCGCATATCAGGCGACAAAATGTTCAAGATCGAAGGTGATCAGAAGGGTGTGAATTATACGAGGTCCTGATTCTTGTTGGTCTTTTTAGGAATGCAAGACTGTATCCACCAGGACAAAATACTTGAATAATTTATCCTTTTTTAATGATACTATCAATATACAAAGGAGTATAAATGCTAAAGGATAGGGTTGAGCGCGTTTTGGATAAGGTCAGGGTCAGCCTCAAAGCAGAAGGCGGAGACATTGAGCTTCTGGATGTAAGAAATGATATTGTGTATGTGAAGCTTATGGGTGCATGCGGAACCTGTCCCATGTCAACTCTCACCATGAAGAGTCTTGTAGAAACGAGCATCAAGAACGAGATCCCGGAAATTAAAGCAGTTCAGGCAGTTTAAAGTATATATGTCATGGAGAATAAAATAGGGCTGTTCAGCGCACAAAAACATTTTCGTGTCGTGAGTGTTCTCTTCTTCCTCGCGCTTTCCTATGTATTCCCTTCTTTCTCTTCCGCAGTTGATAAGATCGATGTTACTGATATTCGTTACTGGTCATATCCGGATTATACGCGCGTTGTCATAAGTCTCACCGATAATCCTGATTATGCTGGAAACAGACTTTCAAATCCTGACAGGCTTTATTTTGACATCAAGAACAGCAAGCTGAAGAAAGAACTCCAGAAAACCATATCTGTGGGCAATGGCATGCTCAAGACCGTAAGGGCAGGGCAGTTCAACGAAACCACTGTGCGCGTTGTGCTTGATCTCGATAAGATGACAAATTACAAGGTCTTGACCATGGAAGATCCTATTCGTCTTATTATAGACATATACGGCGAAAAGCAGGCGGCTTCGGTCAAAAAAAGGATTGTGCTCGATCCCGGCCACGGAGGGCATGATCCGGGAGCAGTTGGTCCGAAGAACCTCTACGAGAAAGATGTTGTTCTTGATATTGCATTGAAATTAAAGAAAATCCTTGCGAAGGATCCGAACCTCGAGATATTCCTTACCCGGGAAACAGATGTCTTTATTCCTCTTGAGCAGAGAACAGCTATCGCTAACAGCAAGAACGCTGACCTTTTTGTTTCGGTTCATGCAAATGCAAGCCCCCGACGTGAGGCAAAGGGTATAGAGACCTATCTCCTTAACTGGACGAGTGACGAAGAAGCAATGAAGGTCGCTGCGCGTGAAAACGCCATATCGCTGAAGAAGATGAGAAAGATGAATGAGGGAAAAGATGTGCTTGATATCATGCTCAGCGACCTCCGAAGAGACAACAAGCGCGATGAGTCTCTGAAACTTGCTAACTTTGTTCAGCAGAGCATGGTCAGCAACCTGAACAGAAGTTATAGCCATGTTGTTGATCATGGTGTAAAGCAGGCACTTTTCTATGTTCTTTTCGGAGCGCAGATGCCATCTGTTCTTGTTGAAGTGTCCTTTATCAGCAACCCCCTTGAGGAAAAACTTCTCTCAAAGGATGGATACCGCTCAGAACTTGCGAAATCTATGGCATCGGGGATCAATAAGTATATGAGCGGTGTTCCTGAGGGCCAGACTATAGCACAGAGCGGCAAGTCAGTTGTCCGCTGAGTTTCGTATACTTTCTTACCTGCTATTTATTGTTGTCCTTTTTCTCCTGCCTGATCTCGGATTTTATGCAGCGCTTCTTGCTTTATTGTGCCTTTGTCTTATCTCCGTGCCGTTCCGAACATTGAGAGCAGGATGGGTGCCGATTAGCATGTTCCTGACTTTTACTTTTGTCAGCAATGCCTTATACCACTCTGGCAGGATTATCTATGCTGTCGGCCCTGTGATGATTACACAGGAGGGCATTCACCTTGCAGCTTTGAGGACGATCAGGGTTCTTTTGATGATCGGTGGTGTAAAGTTTCTCATGGCTAAAACCTCAACTGATCACATTGTCGCTGCAATGGCAAACCTGCTCAGGCCATTTGAAAACTTAGGTCTGCCGGTCAAGGATTTCTTTCATACCATGGGACTTACTTTAAAATGTTTTCCGATTCTGAAGGATTCTATTGCACGCCACTATACCGAGAATATACAAGGAGGATCAGTTCAGGGCACCTTAAACAGAGCAAGGCTCATGGCTCAGTTTATGTTGCCCCTTTTTGTGGAGAGCATACACTCCCCTGAACTCTTTTTCCTGGAAGCAGACCCGCATGAAAAAAAGCATTGATCTCATAATAAAGCAGGGGCTTGTCTTTGACGGAAGCGGCGCAGAGCCTTTTATTTCAGATATTGCGATAAAAGATGGCCGGATTCTCGCTGTCGGGACTTTTGCCGATAATGAAGCGAAATCGATAATTCAGGCAAAGGGGATGGCCGTAGCTCCCGGGTTTATCGACAGTCATGCTCATTCGGACTTTACTCTTATTGCAGATAATCGTGCGGAAGGGAAACTGTGTCAAGGAGTAACCACCGAGATAAACGGCAATTGCGGCATGTCAGCTGCTCCTCTTTACGGTAAGGCAATCGAGCGGCGAGAGGCTGACCTCAAAGAGCTTGGCATAAGAGAACGGTGGAATTCAGTAAGGGAATATTATTCTGTTATTCAGAATAAGGGCTTGGCCTTAAATACTGCCATGCTGATCGGTCACGGCAATATCAGGGGGTCAGTGCTTGGCTATGACAACAGATCCCCTTCCTCTGACGAACTCACACTCATGAAACAACTGCTCGATACTTCAATCCAAGAGGGCGGGATAGGTCTTTCAACCGGCCTCATCTATCCTCCAGGCGTTTACAGCAGCACCGACGAACTTGCCTCTCTATCCGAGGTATTAAGGCCCTATGGTCTAATCTATACGAGCCACATGAGGAGTGAGGGCGCAGCGCTTCTTGAATCCATTCAGGAGGTGCTTGCGATCAGTCGTACGGCAGGTATCAAGGCCCATATTTCTCACCTAAAGACTGCAGGAGAGCAGAACTGGCATAAGTCTGACGCTGCTATCGCATTAATCATGGCAGCAAGAGAACAGGGCCAGGAGATCAGCTGTGATCGGTATCCCTACATTGCATCAAGTACAGACCTCGACTCCCTATTGCCTTCCTGGGCATTTGAAGGCGGCAATGAAGAAGAACTGCAGAAACTCAGCTCAGAAGAAATGCGTTTGAAGATGAGGTGTGAACTTCTTGAACAGGCGAAAAACAGGAAATACTGGGAACGGGTCATAATATCCTCAGTTGTGTCTCCTGCCAGGACATGGATGGAGGGAATGACCATAGCAAAAATAAGCGAACGTCTTGGCTGCGATGAGATAGAGACTGTTTTTACAATTCTTCTTGAAGAAAAATTGCGGGTTGGTGCCATATTTCTTTCGATGAGTGAGGACAATCTTAGAAACTTTCTCTCACTGCCGTTCTGTTCTATCGGTTCTGACAGCTCTGCCCGGTGCTTTGATGGTCCTACCAGACTTGGCAAGCCCCATCCGAGGACCTTTGGCACTTTCCCCAGATTTCTTGGCACATATGTCAGAGATCAAAGGCTATTGCCCCTGACTGAAGCCATTCACAGAGCGACCATGCTTCCTGCATCAATATTCGGCCTTAGAGGGAGAGGGCAGATTAGAGAAGGTTTTTCAGCTGACATTGCTATATTCGACCCTGACACGATATCTGACAGGGCAACTTTTGAGGATCCGTTCCAAAAGCCCACAGGCATCCCGTATGTCCTGGTCAATGGTTCGCCTGCTGTCTGGGACGGTAAACTCACACAGAGGTTGTCAGGCCAGATACTGACACGATAGGCCAATGAGTTCATTGCCGCTTATTGCTGTCACCACGGGTTTTAAGGATAATTTTCCTAATTTGGCGGAACGTTATGTTCAAGCCATTGAGAAGGCAGGGGGTATGGCTGAGTTTGTGTACCCCGGCACTGGCAAGATAAACCTTATCGATCATTTTGACGGTTTTCTCATTCCTGGGGGTAAAGATATCAATCCACTGCTGTATAATAATGAAGAGCAAGGCTGCGAGATCGATCTTGAGGATCAGAAAAGAACCGATTTTGAGCTCTGGCTGTTAAAAGAAACAACAAAAAGGAATAAGCCGATCCTTGGCATCTGTTACGGCATGCAGGTAATAAACGTCTTCTTTGGAGGATCGCTTTATCAGGATATTCGGTCACACGTTAAGGATTCGCTCAATCATCGGAAAGGCATGCATAGTGTCACCGTGCAGCCAAATCCTTTTTTGGAAAGCGGTAAATTTGAGGTGAACAGCAGTCACCACCAGGCAGTGAAGGATGTAGGCGCAGGGCTCATTCCTTTCGTTTATTCAGACGATGCAGTCATTGAAGGAGTTCATCTCAAGGGCTCTGGCTTCCTTCTCGGAGTTCAGTGGCATCCCGAGAGGATGGACAGTGAGATATCGCGAACAGTGTTTAGTTCTTTTATACAGGAGTGCCATGATCCATAATAGATTCTCAACTCCAATGCTGCTTTTTATCATAGCGGTGCTCGGCTATCTTGCATACCAGATACTAAGCCCATTTCTTACTGCAGTGGCCTGGGCAATGGTCTTTGCCATTGTCTTTTATCCAATTTATGCCTTTATCTGCAGACATGTGAAATTAAAGTCAGTTGCGTCGTTGATCACTATTGTTCTTATCCTTATCATTATTTTGGGTCCACTCTCATATCTCACCTCGCTTCTTATTAACGAAATACAGGCATTTCTGGCCAGCATAGATCAGGAACGGCTTGAATCAGTGCAAAAGTTCTATGCCGGTCTGCGTTCCTCTCTGCTATATCAGAAGATGAGCTCGTATATGGGAGAACTTCCCTCAGAAAAAGTTATTCTGGAAGGAATCAAAAAAGCCGGTGGAACAGTTCTTCAGAACATGTCTCTGCAAATAACGAATGTGCTGACCATCCTGGCTAACTTCTTGTTCATGCTTTTTACGATCTTCTTTTTTCTTAAGGACGGTCCCGGGTTTCTCTCAAAGACACGCGACTTTTTGCCCTTTAGCGAAAAGCACAAGGATAGGCTGGCTACTCAGGTCAAGGACATGATCGTATCAACTGTTTACGGTGGAGCGACCGTTGCCCTGATACAGGGTATTCTTGGCGGTCTTGCCTATTATGTGATTGGCATGGAATCTCCGGTTATGTGGGGAGTTGCCATGGCTGTCATGTCCTTTGTTCCTCTCGTCGGCACATTCTCAATCTGGGGTCCTGGCTCAATGTTTCTTCTGCTCAGCGGCAGCTATGCGAAGGGCATAGGCCTCTTTCTCTTCGGCGTTTTTATCATCAGCATGGTCGACAATATATTAAGGCCGCTGATCATCGGATCTCGCACCAAGATGCCGACGATCCTGATTCTGTTCAGCGTTCTTGGGGGTATAAAACTTTTCGGCATGATCGGTTTTGTGATGGGGCCTCTTATCATGGCAGCCTTCATCTCTGTCTTTGAAATATTCCGCCATATAGAGGATGAGAAGGAAGAAGACCTCGGTGCTGGCGAACAGAGCTGAGATCAAATCTGTCTCCCTCACAATTTCCTGTTTTCTTGCATTATGTCTTTTTGCGTGCAGTTCAGATAACAGAATCGCCGGGTATGTCCACTATCGGATTAATTACAACCCCACGACCCTTGACCCTGCCTTGATCGTTGATGTTACCGGAGGATTGATTGCAGCCAAGCTCTTTAATGGGCTTGTCCGGCTTAATGAAAACCTGGAGGTCATACCTGACATTGCAGAATCATGGGACATCAGTTCTGATGGGACCACGTATACATTTTATCTGAGAAGAGATGTCAGATTTTCAAATAATCGCATACTATCTGCTGCAGACGTCAAATACTCTTTTGAACGTATCCTTGATCCAGGAAGCAAATCGCCCAATACCTGGATACTGGAGAAGATATCAGGCGCAAAGGCTTTCTTGAAAGGCGAAGCTCCTGAGGTGAGAGGCATAAAGATTTCAGACCCTTATATCATACAGATAGTTCTCGAAAAGCCTTTTTCTCCTTTTCTTAATCTCCTTACCATGACAGCAGCTTATGTGGTGGCGAAAGAGGAGGTTCAGAGATGGGGAGATGACTTTGCTTCTCATCCAGTCGGTTCTGGTCCATTCCGACTGAGGGAATGGAAACATAACAATCATCTTCTTCTCGAGAGAAATGAACACTATTTCGGGGGCAAGGCAATGACCGCAGGTCTTCGGTATAGAATCATTCCGGAGGACCTTACGGCAATAACGGAATTTGAGCTGGGCAATCTTGACAGTATCTCTGTACCTGCATCTGAATATCGCAGGATCATGAAAGCTGACGCAGGCATAAACAATGTATCATCAATGGATGGCATTAATACCTATTATCTTGGATTTAATTGCTCCCGTCCTCCTTTTGACGATATCAGGGCAAGAAGGGCCGTCTCCTTCGCTATTGACAGGAAGAAGATCCTTGAAACATTTTACGAGAACAGAGCAAGATTGGCCCGTGGCCCGATACCTGATATCCTGAGACAATGGGATGCGCCTGTTCCTCCTGATTATAACCCTGCAGCCGCCAGACAATTGGTCGATGCAGCAGGCTTGAAAGGAAAGGAAATACAGCTTTACATTACGGCTGATCCAGAGGTCGTCGACATTGCTGAAATTATTCAATCCTATCTCAGAAGCGCAGGTCTTTTGGTTAGGATAAAGCAGCTTGAATGGAGCTCATACAAGGTAGCCATCAACAATGGTGAGGCTGATATGTTCTGGATAAGTTGGTGGGCAGACTACCCTGATCCTGAGAACTTTCTTTTTCCGCTTTTTCATTCCTCAAATTACGGTCCAAGCGGCAACAGGACACGGTATACAAACAAGGCAGTCGATGCCCTTATAGAGGCAGGGCAGAAAAGTTCTGTCACAAGAGAACGCAATGAATATTACCGTTTGGCGGAAAAGGCGATCGTTGAAGATGTCCCCTGGGTTTCTTTCTGGCATAAGACTGACATCACTGTCCGGCAGGCAACGCTCAGGAATTACCGCATATACCCTATTTACAGTATAGACAAGGGTCTGGAGGTCTCCTTTTGAGATCTTTTATTCTTAGAAGGTTATTGATCATGATACCGCTTCTTATGGGTATTACCTTCATAACCTTCTCGCTGACCAAGTCACTGCCGGGAGATCCTGTCTTCAGTATTGTGGGTGAACGTTCCAGTCCGGAGATCATTGAAAAGATACGCAAGGAAATCGGCAATGATAAAAGCATGCTCAGACAGTATGCAGGATATGTGACACTCCTTTTTCAGGGAGAACTGGGGCAATCGTATTATACGAACAGGAAAGTGATTGATGAAATCGGCCTCAAGTTTCCCAATACGCTGCTCCTTGCTCTTGCTGCAATGCTCATAGCTGTGCCGTTAGGGATCTTGTTTGGGTACATTGCAGCCTTGCACAAGGGTAGAACTCCTGATAGGATCATTACCATGCTGTCTGTTACAGGCATTAGCATGCCAGTATTCTGGAGCGGCCTGCTGCTCATGCTTCTTTTCAGTCTCACGCTGCGGGTTCTGCCTCCTTCAGGAACCGGCGGACTTCAATACCTCGTTCTGCCTGCAATAACCCTTTCGCTTCCTGCCCTTGCGACCCTCATCAGGATTACCCGTGTCACAGTCCTCGATGTCATGGATATGCAGTTCATAAGGACAGCGCGGGCCAAGGGAATGTCAGAAACAGCGATTAATTCGATCCATATCATGAAAAATGCCCTTATTCCTGTTGTCACGGTTATCGGACTCGAATTCGGCAGTTACCTTAACGGAGCAGTCCTTACCGAGACTATTTTTGGGTGGGATGGAATAGGGCGCTATGCCATGGAAGGCATTATCAAACGGGACTATCCGGTTATTATGGGATGCCTTCTCATAGGAACCATTGTCTTTGTGCTGATGAATCTTATCGTTGACATTATTTACCATTATGCAGATCCGAGGGTGAGGTTGCATGGGACTGACCGGTAAGATATCAGCTGTCATGCTTGTCCTGGTTTTTTTTCTCTCTCTTTTCTCTTTTCTTGTTGTGCCCTATGACCCGGAGGCCATTGACCTGGACAGCCTCAAAGAGCCTCCATCATTGCGGCATATTCTCGGCACAGACAACAAAGGCCGGGATATTCTTGCGAGAGTAATGTATGGAGGAAAGATATCGGTCGGTATTTCCGTGCTTGCAGCGCTCATGAGCATGAGCATTGGCATGGCAGTCGGACTGGTTTCCGGATATGTGGGCGGGAAAACTGACATAGCCCTGATGGCACTGGTAGACCTTATCCTCTCTTTTCCTGCATTCTTGCTTGCTATAGGAATATCCCTTGTTCTCGGTGAGGGTATCTATACGGTTATGATCGCGCTCTCTGCAGTCGGGTGGACATCCTTTGCACGCCTTATCAGGGGACATGTTTTATCGCTCAAGGAGTCTGCATTCATCGAGGCAGCACGCGCCTTGGGCTGCAGCCATGCACGAGTGGTTGTGGTTCATCTGCTGCCCCAGTGTATTCCTCTGGCCTTTGTGATGGCAGGACTAAAGGCAGGCGGATATATCCTGACCGAGGCAGGCCTCAGCTTCCTTGGTCTTGGGGCTCAGCCGCCAACTGCAACCTGGGGCTCAATGATCAGCTCAAGCAGGGTCTTTATCAACTCAGCGCCCTGGATGGTCTTCTTTCCCGGAATCACAATCGCTGTCACGGCGATCAGTTTTAATCTTTTAGGCGACGCACTAAAGGAGCGCTACGATATCAGAAGTGAGATAAGAACACGCTGATTAAAATCGATGCTGGCCTTTACGAATATAGCAGCAAGGAAGGCAGGACTTTGCCGGATCGTTCAATCAACTGACTACACCCTTAATACTGTTAATGGCGCTAATATCACCCATGAGGATTACGACATCACCGTTCTTTAAGATAACATTCTCAGATGGGTTGAACTCATATGAGGTCTCTGACTGTTTACTGAGCGCTACGACGGTCACATTATTTTTAGACAATATCCCCGTGGCCTTGAGAGTCTGATCCCTGTAGGGCGACTGATCATCAATGGCTAATTCATCCACTCTGATGGTTTTCTCCTGCGATCTGAGCATGAGATCGAGAAATGACACGACCGACGGTCTGATCAATTCAGAAGCCATCCTGAGACCGCCAATGAAGTTCGGCATGACCACACTGTCAGCTCCGGCCATCCGTATCTTCTGCTCAGACTCCTCCTCAACAGCTTTGGATATGACCCTGATAGCAGGATTGAGTCTTTTCGCTGTAAAGACAACAAGAAGATTTTCCGCATCTGACTGAAGCGCTGACACAATCCCGCTTGCCTTTTCTATGCCTGCCTTCTGAAGCACCGAATTATGGGTTGCATCGCCCTGAACATAACATATGCCCTGTTCATCAAGCAGCTTGATCTTTACCGGGTCCCTGTCGATGGCAACTACATCCTTGCTCGTTCTGACCATCTCTTCGAGCACATACTTACCGGTCTGTCCGGCACCGCAGACAATGAAGTGACCATTCATGGCATCTATTCTATTCTGCATCTTTCTCCTCCTCAGTGCATCTGTCAGCTCTCCCTCAACAATAAAGGCAATGATGGTTGAAACACCATAAACAAGAACGCCTGTACCCCCCAGGATGAGAAGTATGGTAAATATCCTGCCCTGTTCAGTGAGCGGGTGGACTTCCATGAATCCCACGGAAGCAATGGTAATGACAGTCATATAGAGTGAATCAAGGAATGACCAGTGCTCGATGAACATGTACCCGCCAACCCCTGCCGATAAAACGAACAGAAGTGCGCAACTTATGCAGAGCAGTCTTTTTAATAGCATATATTCACGATACCAGAACTCACGGGAGAAGATAAAGGCCCGAGCTGATCTGCAACACAGAGAACAGATCTATTTTCTAAAACGACGGACAATAACAAAACCTCAGCTGGCCGGATCATCGTCATCAGAGATTTCATACACTTTTTCAGCTGGAATTTCAATGGTCTCTCCGCGTTCTCTTAGTTCAGAGAAAATGAACGGTTTGGTAGATCGAGGAAGAGTTTCATATGCATATAATTCCCTGAGGTCAGCACTCTTCATCTCAGGGATGAACCGTGCAACATGAACCATAGGGGTATGGAAGTTCCTTATCAGGCCGTATTTGACAGCATAACGCAATGACCATTTTGGATGTTCGGCTATCATACGGATTACCGTTGACTTCACTGAGCGCTTATTGATGACCTCGCAAAGGTGAGTTTCAGTGATAACCTGACTATCCAGACAGGCATTGATGACGTTCTTGTCCCCCCGTTTCATTATCGCCATGACAATGCTGCTATTTGATCTTTTCGCAAGTGCAAGACAGACTCCTGAGGGCATGGAGGGTATTTTTTCTATCAGGATTAGTTCTATTTTCTGGCGAACAGTCACAGGAACTGCCTGGTTTCTTGTCAGATCCCCAAGATCAAAAATACGGATAAATTTCAGCAGGGAAAATATCACTCTCTGCGGTGTTCTGGGATTTCTGCAGAGCAAGAGTTTAAGCTTATAACTTTCCTTGAATCGGATATCAGTGGCAAGAAAGCCTAACGCCTCAGCAGGCGTTGTTCTGGCCTTTGCAAGAAAGACAGCCATTGCCTCATTTAAGTTTTTGTTCAGCGTCACATTTAAGATGACATGAGGATGGGGATCGCGAAGGAGTGACCAGAGTTCTTCGTTCTGTGCAGTATGCGCCAGTTCCAGTCTCTGCTCCAAGGGCTGCATAATCTATGAATAAAAGAGGTATTGATCCGGCGGGATCAGGCTATAGCCTTTCTGACATAGATCTCTTTGGCAATCTCAGGATCCAATGCAACGGTAGTTTCGTCTATGCTCAACACAAATGAGGGTGTTTTCTGAATAAGCTTAATAACACTGCCGGCTGCCATCCCAAGCGAGTTCAGCTTGCTGATCCTTGATGGATCAGAAGGTACTATGAAGGTGATCCTTCCCTTTGCCCCCACTTCGAATTCGGAAAGACGCGTCACCACCGGTGTCACCTCAACCTTGAACTTCCTGCAGCATTCACCACGGGGAATTGCCTTGCCGTGAGGGCAGGTTGGTGGATGACCAAGAAAAGTGCAGACACTCTCGGTGAGTTCCTCGCTCAGAATGTGTTCCATCTTACAGGCATCGCTCACAACAGTATCATCAGGCATTTCGAATACGTCGGTGAAAAGGCGCTCAGCAAGTCGCTGTCTGCGAATAAGACCACGTGCCGCTTTCTGCCCCTTGTCCGTTAGACTGATATCAGAGCTGTCAACAGAAGCAAGACCGTGATGCATCAGGGTTTCAATCATGGAATCAGTATCGGCATCGTCAGAACTTAGCTTGTAATGATTCATATCGCGGTGATTGTCCTCTTCGAGGACCCAGAGCAGTTCAAGGGCTTCGTCAATACGTTCCTGATCAGTAATAATAGCCATGAAATAAGTATATGCTAAAAAAAGACTTTAAGACAATGCAAAAGAAAGGCCTGACATCGCGACTGGCCTGAATGATTTCCGATGAATAGGACAGGGACCCAGCTGCGTGATCATTCTCATATGATCCCTCGTGCCATAACCCTTATGTCTTCCAAAATGATACTCAGGGTAAAGGCTGTCATAGTGAATCATCAGCGTATCTCTGACATATTTTGCAATGATGGATGCGGCGGCTACTGATGCGCTTTTTGAATCACCCTTAATAATCGGAAACTGCTTTACCGTCATGTCAGGAATAGTCACCGCGTCGACCAGCAGAGCGTCTAGAGATATGGAAAGATCCTTGACTGCCTGCCCCATTGCAGATTTTGTGGCATTCAGAATATTAACTCTGTCAATTTCTATGTTGTCCACAATGCCCACACCAACAGCAGCGGCAGATATAAGGACCTCCCAGAACAATAGGGTTCGTTCTCTTTCAGGGACTGTTTTTGAATCACGGAGACCGTCAATTCTGATATGCGGGGGAAGGATAACTGCGGCTGCAACGACGGGGCCCGCCAGGGGACCCCGTCCTGCTTCGTCTATGCCGGCAATGACGGGGAATCCTTCATCTCTGAAAGAATCGTCATACCGGTAAATATCCATAAAGCGCTATTTCGCGGAAAAGTCTTTCTCTTTGATCTTTGCAGCCTTGCCCTTCTTCTCCCTGATGTAATAAAGCTTTGCCCGCTTTACTTTCCCCTGCTTAATGATCTCAACGCGGTCAACCGTGGGGGAGCATACAGGGAAAATCCTTTCAACGCCGACACCAAAGGAGACCTTTCTGACCGTGAAGGACTCGCGGGTGCCGCAGCCCTTTCTGCCAATGACAAGCCCTTGGAAAGGCTGAATTCTTTCCTTGTCTCCCTCGACGACTTTCACATAGACCTTAACGGTATCGCCAACATTAAAGACTCCAAGATCTCTCTTGAACCCTTCCTCGATTGCATTAATGATGTTCATGATGTTTCCTCCTTTATCTGTTCCAAAAGTAATTTCTCTTCAAGCGAGAGACTGTATGATTCCAGCAGATCAGGCCTCTTATGCAACGTGGCCTTTAATGACTGCTTTATTCTCCATTTTCGTATCTCCTCATGATTGCCCGAAAGCAGCACCTTAGGCACACTCATGTCCCTGAACTGCTCAGGCCGTGTGTAGTGCGGATAATCGAGCAATCCATGACTGAACGATTCATCCTCTACCGACTGACTGTCGCCAAGCACGTCAGGCAAAAGCCGGGAAACGGCATCTATTATAACCAAAGCAGGCAGTTCTCCGCCAGTCAAAACGTAGTCGCCAATCGAAATTTCATCATCAACGAGATGATCACTTACCCTTTCATCAATAGCTTCGTATCTGCCGCAGAGAAAGAGCAGCTCTTTTGATTCATCTGCGAGCTCTCGGGCTACGCTCTGATTAAACACTCTGCCGCGAGGGGAAAGCATGATAACTCTCAGATCTTCCTTTGCAGGCCAATGCGTCTCCATGATCCTGAAGAACGTTTCCGGTTTCATTACCATGCCGGGGCCGCCACCGTATGGATAGTCATCAACCGAGTGATGTTTATCCATACTGTAATCCCGAAGATTATGCACGGCAACGCTGATAAGCTCCCTGTCAATGGCTCGCTTCAGTATGCTGCATCCCAGATAGGCGTTAACCATCTCAGGAAAAATTGTAATAATGCTGAAGCGCTTATGCATGCAATGTATTCGTATCCATGGTTATATCAGTATTCGCTGGATCAATCCAGAAGCCCATCGATTGGCGTTATGGTCATAGTGCCCGTGTTGAGATCTACATCTGCAATAATCGGCTTTACTGCAGGGATAAGATATTCCTTGTCCATGCCCTGAACAACATACACTTCATTGCCAAGTGTTTCCATGATGTCGGTAACCTTTCCTATCATTTCACCCGCGGCAGTAACTACGGAAAGACCAATAATCTGATGGTAATAGTACTGATTCTTTCTTAATTCCGGCAGCAGGGATGCGTCCACCTCAATCATGGCATTCCTGAGCATTGAAGCCTCTTCACAGGTGGAAATGTCTTTAAATGAGATGATCAGATATTCCCTGTCGGTCCTGATAGAACGAATGATTATTTTCCGGACTGTTCCCGCAGGCATGACTATATACGCTTCAGTAAAAGGGGGAAGTGATTGGGCTGCTTCTGAAAGAGGGAAGGCCTTTACTTCTCCTTTGATCCCTCGTTCCTTTATGATGCGTGCTACAGCAATATGGTTTAAGGCAGAATCTCCTTACTCGATGATTTTAGGGATATAACCCAGGAGAGCTTTTGCAGTGTTTTAGCCGATTCCCGAAATATCGTCTACCCGCAGGCAGACGATATTCCTATTACGCTCCTGCTTTCTCTATGAGTTTTTTTGCAATGTCCGTTGGCTGAGCTCCCTTTTCGATCCAGTGCTTTGCCCTCGCAACATCGATCTTGATCTCCGATGGTTCCTTCAGCGGATCATATGTGCCCAAAATTTCGATAAAGGGACCGTTTCTGCGCGTACGTGAATCAGTTACGAGCATCCGGTAGAAAGGCTTCTTGTGCGACCCTAATCTTGTAAGTCTGATTTTTACCAAAAAAACACCTCCTGTTTTAATCTAAAATTTTACTATAAATTATTGAGTAAAGTAAAGGATATCAGAGACAAAAGAACCGCGGCAGCTTCATGTTTTTCTTGCCCTTGAACATTTTAAGCATCTTTTTCAGTTCGACATACTGCTTGACTACCCTGTTAACATCGGCCACAGTGGTCCCACTCCCCATGGCAATACGCTTTCTTCTACTTCCATTAAGGATGTTGTGATTTGAACGCTCTTTTTTTGCCATGGAACCAATGATCGCTTCGATCTTTACAAACTCACGTTCATCGACCTGCATATTTTTTATCTTATTCATTCCGGGAATCATCCCCAAAATGCTTTCCAGTGGTCCCATGCTCCGTATCTTCTTAAGCTGTTCCCTCAGGTCGTCAAAGGTGAAAGAGTCTTCAAGTATCCGTTTCTGAAGAGTCTCTGCCTCTTTCTGATCAAAAGACCGTTGCGCATTCTCGATAAGACTGAGGACATCACCCATGCCCAGAATACGGGAGGCGATACGGTCAGGATGAAATGGCTCGAGCATATCGATCTTTTCGCCTACACCGATGAACTTGATCGGTTTCTGCGTAATTTCCCGCATAGAAAGGGCTGCTCCGCCACGGGCATCGCCGTCCATTTTGGTCAGGACAATACCGTCTATACCAATCTGATCGTTAAACTGTTTCGCAATGTTCACTGCATCTTGTCCTGTCATAGCATCAGCAACGAACAGAATCTCTCTCGGCTCAAGACTGCTCTTAACATTCTTAAGTTCCGTCATAAGCGATTCATCGACATGAAGTCGGCCTGCAGTATCAATTATGAGAATATCATAGGCCTCTGTACGAGCCTTTTTTAGTGCTTCAAGGGAAACCGCGACCGGATCTTTGGTATCGCGTGAAGCGAAAACCGGAACCCCAATCTGCGCGCCAAGGGCCAAGAGCTGATCAATAGCCGCCGGCCGCTGAAGGTCGCAAGCAGCAAGAAGAGGACGCCTTCCTTCCTTCTTGAAATGTTTGGCAAGTTTTGCTGCAGATGTAGTTTTGCCTGAGCCCTGCAGACCAACCATCATTATGATTGTCGGCGGATTTGGGGAAAGCATGATCTTGACATTGGCACTTCCCAGAAGATTACAGAGTTCATCATGAACGATTTTCACGACCTGCTGGCCTGGGGTGAGGCTTTCAAGAACTTCCTTGCCGAGTGCTTTCTCTTTTACGTTACGGACAAAGTCTTTAACAACTTTAAAATTAACATCAGCCTCAAGGAGCGCCAGCCTGACTTCTTTCAGGGCTGCGTCTATATCCTCTTCATTGATAAGGCCTCTGCCTTTAAGCTTTTTGAAAATCGATTCAAGTTTTTCGCTGATATTATCAAACATTAGAGCAGTTTCTCGATCTGGGCTGAGACCTTGGTATCGAACTCGTCAGAATAACCCCGGTAAATATCGATTATTTTGCCATCCTTCCCCAGCAGGAAACTGGTTGGTATACTTATCACGTTATAATTCTTCTGTATCGTTTCATTTGCAAGAAGAACAGGGTAGTTAATGTTATACGCGGCCGAGAACTGCCTAACCTTTTCTGAAGCGTCAGAATCAGTATCTATAGACAACCCTAATACAATAAAATCCTTCTGCCCATATTTCTTTTGAAGTCCTACCAGAGAAGGAACTGATGCCTTGCAGGGCGGACACCATGTAGCCCAGAATTCAATGAGCACCACTTTTCCCCTGTAATCGGAAAGCGAACTATTTCTACCAGAAAGATCCTTAAGGGTAAAATCAGGCGCAGTTGCATTGATTTCCCCGGATGATACAAGAGAGGATCTGGTATCCGTAGAAGATGTGGTATCCGTTTTACCGCACGCTGCCACAACGAGAGCAAGCGTAAATGAAATAAGAAGGAAATAGATGTTCTTCATAAGGATTCTCTGCGTTATCAACGCATCAAAACGCAAGCTTAGGCGAGAAGGCTGTCAATCTTTGCCTTGAGCTGAGGTTTAGGAACAGCACCGACGACGCGGTCAGCTTCCTGGCCATTCTTGAAGAAAATTATACTGGGGATGCCCATAATTTTGTATCTGCTTGCCACCTCAGGGTTTTCGTCTGTATTCAGCTTCATTACCTTTATTTTATCCCCATATTCCTTTGCAAGCTCTTCTACGGTGGGGGCAATCATGCGGCAGGGTCCGCACCAGACAGCCCAAAAATCTACCATAACGATTCCGCTGTGACCCAATACTTCTTTATCCCATGCTGCCGATGTTGCCTCAAATACATTTTCAGCCATGACTTACCTCCAGAAATAGAATTTATCATTATATGGTTAGCACGTTTTTTTTGTCAACGAAGAGCCATGATGCTTTTGTTTCGCAATTAGAGGATGCATGCATCATTGACAGTGATTACTGGTATCTGGTATGTTTCAAGGAGTGAAAAAACTCCTTATTATTATTGCCTTTTTTCTTTCTTCCGGCGAGATTTTCGCCTTTGATATTTCGGGTCTGCAACCCGTCGCGCCTGATGGTGTTTTTTCAACATTCACCTCCGAAAGTCTTCCAAAAAATAAGGCATCAGTTGAACTTTCAGTTGAACGCTCAAGCGAGCCCGATTTCTCCAGAATTCAGCTTCGAGCTGCCTATGGTATTCGTGACAATCTGGAAGCCATAATAACAGTCCCCTATGTATACAACTATCTCGGATCAACTGATGGGATCGAAGATATAGCGGTGGGGTTCAAGCACCGCTTCTATGATGAGGGTAAATATGGACCTTCTCTTGCCTATATTCTTACCGCATCTCTTCCTATGGGGAATGAGCGCCTTACGAGCGGTGGCCGCACAGGCATCGGCTTGATCCTCAGTAAAAGGCTTGGACCATTTCGCGGAAGCTTTAATGTATTTTATCAACAGCCGGGCAAGTCCAGTCTTCAGGGCGAGATATTGTTTGCATCAGGGATTGAGTTTTCAGCTACGCACGATTCAGATATTCTTGCTGAGTTTCTTGCGAGAAAAGTGCATTTTGCCAAAGAATATGATCTATTAGAAGCGCGCTTCGGCTATCGTCTCAAGACTTCGGATTTTATTTACACGACGGTCGGGGTGGGCGCTGATTTCAAGGCCAGGTCTCCGGAATACAGACTTTTATTCTCAGTCAGTTTTACCAATGTCAAAGGGAAGAAGAAGGTCAAAAAAATTTATGAAGAAGAGTAGCCTGGAAATCTAAGGATGGCTTATGTTTGATATAGGATTTCAGGAACTGGTAATCATCTTTGTCGTTGCCCTTTTGGTTTTTGGGCCAAAAAAACTGCCGGAGCTTGCCAAAACCATGGGCAAGTGGATGGTAGAGATTAAAAGGGGCGTCTATATCGCAAAAAGTCAGATTGAGAATGAACTCAACGTGGACTATAAGTTGCCGGATGCTGAAATTATCAACAGCCTTCCGAAAGATGAAAAAAAAGCAGATCAAACTCCTCCTGAAGCTGAAGTCCCAATAAAAGAGGATAAGGTATAACTTGGAAGAGTACAAAATGCCTCTCACAGATCACCTTACCGAACTCAGAAAGAGAATATTTATCTCACTGGGGTCTGTTCTTGTCATTTTTCTTGTCTCCTTTAATTATTCCGGGGAAATCTTCGGTGCACTTACTCTTCCGCTGAAGGCAGAGATGAAGATGTCCGTGACAACTCCCTACCTTCAGTTTATTGAAAAACCGCCAACACCGCTGGTTTTCCTTGCGCCTGCAGAAGCCTTTTGGATGCATTTCAAGGTCGCTTTCATGGCAGCACTTGTCCTTTCCCTGCCTGTTATTTTTCTTCAATTCTGGAAATTCATTGCACCTGGGCTTTTGCCTAAAGAAAAGAAATATTTTCTGCCGTTCATGTTCTTTGCTGTTCTATTGTTCACGGTCGGTGCTGTTTTCTGTTTTCTCATTATTCTTCCTTTTGCCATGACCTTTCTGCTTGGATACAAGACCGCGCAGATGACGCCGATGCTTTCAGTCGGCAGCTATATTGATTTCTGCCTGAAGTTTATTCTTGCCTTTGGTGCAATATTCGAACTGCCTCTTGTGATCATTTTTCTTACCAGATTCGGCATTGTGACGCCTTCAGCGCTTGCACGAAACCGAAAGTATGCTATTCTTGCTGCTTTTATAATTGCGGCAGTGCTTACACCGACCCCTGATGCCTTTAATCAGACGCTCATGGCAGTTCCTATCATTCTTCTCTATGAAATCGGGATACTTCTTTCAAGAATCATCTTTAGAAAGGAATCTCATGGGTAACGTTCGAGGGAAGAGCAATAAGGCGCTTACCATGGATGTGGCAGAAGGGTATGTTGCGGTGAATCCTATTTTTTTGAAGCCTTTTGCTCCAGAGGCCCTGAAAGAGTTCTATCATGAAATCGACAAAACCCAGAAATTTCTCCGTGCGGAAAAATTTCCGGCAAATGATATTGCTGCGATTAGGCTGAGGAATCTTAAACTCCAGCGATTGTATCTTGCAACGGTTGTCATCAGAACCTTTGCACGCGAGCGCAGGATTCCGATCGTATAGCAGTCATTGACAACTTTGCAAGCCTATGATAACTAATTAATATGGAAACACAAGACGATCTAAAGGCATCGAAAGATGTCATCCAGGCTATGCTTAAATCGAAAAAGATGATACGAATGTATCCATCGAACAATCCTATTTACGTTAAAACTCTTGAGGACACATATGCTCGTTTTCGGGAATACTTTGACTACCGGGAAGACCTTGTTCTAAAGATACGGCAGAATGATATCACATGGGAGAACGAACAGATTTATGCCAATACAGATAAAGAGGATAATTTCGCTCTTTTCCTGTTCAAGGATGGACTGCGAGAATTAACCTTCAAGAAGGGGCTGACTGCCGATGAAATGGAAGAGTTCCTGAAAATCACGGCAATGGACTTTGACCGTGAGGTTCTGGACGACGACATCGTTACGCTCTTATGGGAAAAGGATTTCCAGAACATTCAACATGTCGCTGACGATGTTATCCTTGCTGATGATGACGATTACGAGACAACTGCGGTTGATCATATCGAGGAAGTTGCCAATGATCCTGACAGTGTAATGAAGGCATATCAGGATGCATCCAAGGAGGATGCGCCTCTTAAAGATGTGGACATTGTTCCACTCAGCGACAAGGATCTGCAGCATCTGATGCAGGAGCTTGAGAAGGATGCGCAGGACAAGACAGGGAAGCTTGTCGACATACTCTTTGAGCTCATGTATCTGGCTGAAACGCGCAATGATTTCGAAGACCTTTCGGTCTATTTCATGAATGCGGTTGAGTTTTCGATGATACAGGGCGACATACCCATGGTAACCAGCATCTTGTCTCGCCTTCAGAACGTCCTAAATGATGCAAACGTTTCCGGGGAGATAAAAACTTACTTCAGAAAGATCATCTCCTTTGCGGGAAGCGATTCGATCATTAAAGCTCTCGGCGAGATCCTTGACGCCGGACAGGAACTGGAAGACAAGATCATTGAGGACCTTGTAGCGCATCTGGACAAGAGTGCGGTCACACCCTTAATGAACATTTTGGGTGAATTGAAGAGTATTCATGCAAGAAAAGTAGTGATCGATGCACTCATCTATATTGGCCCCAAGGATATCATGACCCTGTCTAAGGGGTTGAACGATTCCCGCTGGTATGTTGTAAGGAATATTATTTACATACTCAGAAAAATATCTGACAAGCGGTCAGTGGAATTTCTGCTCAAAACCGTCCGACATGCGGATATCAGGGTGCGGAAGGAAGTAATCCGAGCGCTGGGTGAGCTTGGCGGCGGGGGTGTATTTCAAACCCTTAGGGAATGCCTTGAGGATCCTGAGATCCAGGTGCGGTCAGCTGCGCTCAGGGCACTCGGAACAGTAGCGTCAGAGGCAGCAAAAAGGATCATCATGGACCGCATCAGTAACGCGACCTTTAAGGATAAGGATTTTGATGAGAAGAAGGAATACTTTGAAGTTATCTCTCATTGGAAAGACAAGGAAGTATTTACTTTTCTTTCAGAGACTCTGAAGAAGAAATCTTTTTTCTTTGGCAGTGCAAAAAGCGATGAGGCCAGGGCATGTGCGGCATATGGTCTCGGCTTACTCGGGAATAAGGATGCTATTCCTCTTCTGCAGAAGTTTAAGGGCGAGAACAGTAAACTGATCAGGGAGTTTTCCTACACTGCCATCAAGAGGCTGGAACATGGACAATAAACAGGATCGTGAACTGCATAAACACGCCAAGGAACTTATCAATCAGCTTTCTATTGTGCTGCGCACATCCCAGATCCATGAAGCAAATAACGTTGCCCTTGTTTCCTCTATGAGCCGGCTTGTCGCAATGCTCAATACCTTCGTTGAGCAGGAAAATATCGTTACACTCGAACTGAGGGGGGAGTTCTTTTACATCAATGAATACCGCATTCGCTATTCGCTGGAATACCTGCTCAACTTTGACTTTCTGGTAAGAGAATTCAAAAAACGAGAACTCGGCAGTGTCATCTTCAGAAATCAGATCAAATCAGAAGATATTAAGGCCTTCATAAGGGCCTGTATAGCAGCGACCTTCTCGCAGGAACCGTTTTCGGCCCTTGAAGAAAAAATGGCTGATGTCAGAACAATCAGCGTCGGAAGACTGCAAAAAGTTGTTGAAGAGGATTCTTATGATGTCAGGAAGATGGTAAAGAAGACGTATTTCAATGCGGTTTCTTTTACGCAGGGCGTCATGAACAAGATGAAGGCCGGCGAAAAGGTGAACATAAAGAAGGCCAAGAGAGTTGTTGAGTCCATGGTTGACCAAATCCTCGAGGAAGAGCAGATGCTTCTCGGCATGACTGCCATAAAGGATTATGACGAATATACGTATCATCATTCCGTTAACGTCAGCATTCTATCTGTAGCTCTTGGCCAGAGGTTGGGGCTTAATCGCAGAATGCTTACAGAGCTCGGCATGGTGGCGCTGTTTCATGACTTGGGCAAAATGGAAATTCCCAATGAGGTTCTCAACAAGCCCACCAACTTCACTGATGATGAGTGGAAGATCATAAGAAAACATCCTGTCTGGGGCCTCAAAGCTGTGCTGAAGCTCAAGAAGTTTGATGACCTTACCATTAAATCTGCGATTGTTGCTTTTGAGCATCATATGAATTTCGATCTTACAGGATATCCGAAGGTACGAAAACCCATAGAGCTTGAACTGTACAGCCGTATCGTCAGTCTCTCTGACCAGTATGATGCGATGACCTCTGCACGCGTCTATTCTCGAACCCCTATGTCTCCTGACAAGGCGCTAAGTATTATGATGGAGCGGGCAGGCACACAGCTCGATCCTCTGCTGTTCAAATTTTTCACGAATATGGTTGGCGTCTATCCTATAGGGACGCTTGTCATGCTCGATACGAAGGAACTTGGATTGGTCTGCGAGAGTAACCAGATATTTCCGGCTCGTCCACGCGTCATGGTTATCGTTGACAGTAAAGGCATCAGGATCAAGGGAACAACGGTCGATCTTACCGAAAAGAACGAAAAAGATATATTCCTGCGGTCGATCAGCAAAACCATGGACCCGAGTAAATACAGAATAAACCTTGCTGAATATCTTCTCTAACAAACACACTTACCGCTGTATTTTGCAGTGAAAATATTGACTTTTTCTGCCTTTATCGTATTTAATATATGATCGGAGGTGAGTTAACTATGTACGCAATTATTGATGCAGCAGGGTTTCAGCTTAAGGTAGCACCTGGAGACACCATAAAGGTCCAAAAACTTACGACATCAGGTGATATGAATGTCATATTTGATAAGGTTCTGTTGGTATCAAAGGATGAAACAACCATGATTGGCAGTCCTTATTTAAAGAATGCGTCTGTGAAGGCGGAGATTCTGAAGGACGATAAGGCAAAGAAGGTTATGGTTTTCAAGAAAAAGCCCCGCAAGGGCCACAAGAAACTGAGAGGGCACCGTCAGCCATACTCTCTCGTAAAAATTCAGGACATCGTAGCCGGAGGATAGCATGGCACACAAAAAAGGAGTAGGCAGTTCAAGAAACGGTCGTGACAGTCAGGCTCAACGACTTGGTGTAAAGAGATTTGGAGGGCAGATCGTCCGGGCAGGAAATATTCTTGTCAGGCAGAGGGGAACCAAGTTTCACCCGGGTAATAATGTGGGAAAGGGTTCTGACGATACTCTATTTGCGCTTATCGATGGAGTAGTTCAGTTTGAGAGAAAAGATAGTATCAGGCTCAAGATTAGCGTTTATCCAACAGCTCAGCAATAAGTAAAGCTTTCAGGAGGCGTGAAAAGGCAGATTTGCATCTGCCTTTTTTATTTTCAGATGAAGTTCGTTGATTATGCAGAGATATATGTCTTGGCCGGCAGAGGAGGGCGCGGATGCGTCAGCTTTCGGAGAGAGAAATACGTTCCCCGGGGAGGTCCTGACGGGGGTGACGGTGGCAGGGGCGGCCATATTATTTTTCGTGCGTCAATGAACCTGAACACACTCCTCGACTTCCGATATCGTCGGGAGTATAAGGCAATAAACGGTCAGCATGGCATGGGACAGAGAATGCACGGAAGAGATGGAGCAGATCTCATTATTCCTGTCCCTTTAGGAACAATAATCAAAGATAAGGAATCCGGCAACGTTGTTGCCGATCTTGTTAATGATGCGCAGGAGTTTGTTTCCGCGAGGGGAGGAAGAGGCGGACAGGGAAATCAGCATTTCGCAACTGCGACGCGTCAAGTGCCGCGCTTTGCCCAACCCGGCGAGGAGGGCGAAGAGAAATTTTTTATCCTTGAGTTGAAGCTTCTCGCGGATGTCGGACTGGTCGGACTACCAAACGCCGGCAAGTCGACACTTATATCGGTCATTTCGTCAGCCCGCCCCAAAATAGCAGATTATCCTTTTACAACCCTTGTTCCTAATCTTGGTGTTGTTAAGTTCGGGGATTATACAAGCTTTGTTGTTGCTGATATACCTGGACTCATTGAAGGTGCGCACAGTGGGTCAGGGCTTGGATTTCAGTTCTTGCGGCATATTGAACGTACCAGAATATTCCTGCATCTCATTGACGTCTCTGACATGTCTGAAGTAAACCCTGTGGAGCAGTATGAAAAGATCAGACAAGAACTAAATCTTTACAGTCACGACCTTATCATAAAGAGACACGCAGTCGTTGCATCTAAAATTGATGCGGCCTCTGATACTGACAGACTTGACTTGCTCAGGGAATATTGCAAAACTAAAGATATTGAGTTCTTTGCCATCTCTTCTGTTACGAGAAAGGGAATACAGGAGATGCTAAAATATCTTGGTGATACCCTCATCAGGGAGCGGGAAACGTTTGAAGCGGATAGTCGTTAAAATAGGAAGCAATATCATTGCATCGGCCCATGAGGGTCTGGACACAACCATGATCGACCGGATCTCGGGCGATATATCGATCATCGCATCTGAAGGCAGCGATGTAGTTATCGTTTCATCAGGCGCTGTTGCCGCCGGCATGAAAAAACTCGGCATGAAGACAAAGCCGACTGATATCAGATTCAAGCAGGCGGCAGCTGCCGTGGGACAGAGCAGCCTTATGTGGGCCTATGAAAAGGCCTTTGCAGACAACGGAAAGAAGGTTGCTCAGATACTCCTTACGCGGGAGGACTTTGCAGAAAGAAAAAAATATATCAACGCTAAAAATACGCTCATGACGCTGCTCTCCTATGACATCATACCGGTAATTAATGAGAACGACACGATTACAACGGATGAGATAAAGTTTGGAGATAATGACAATCTCGCCTCACTTGTTGCCATTATGATTGAGGCAGATCATCTCTTTATCCTTTCTGATGTTGACGGCCTGTATGAGGACGACCCGAGAACCAATCCGCACGCTGAAATCATATCGTATGTCGAAGAGATTACCCCGGAAATAGAGCAACTGGCCGGCGAAGCGGGGAGCAGTGTGGGAACCGGAGGAATGTATTCAAAAATACTTGCAGCCAAGAAGGCGACATCACACGGAATTGCCGTGAATATCATCAACGGAAAGAAGGCTGGATTGCTCATTCCTGCGGTCAAGGGGCAGCATTACGGCACCTGTTTCAGGCCCAAGGGAGACAGAATCTCACAGAGGAAGGGCTGGATTGCGTACAGCAGTCGTTCGAAAGGGAGCATCATCCTTGATGAAGGAGCTGTCAGCGCTGTCAGGGACGGCAGCAAGAGCCTTCTTCCATCAGGCATTGTCTCTGTTGAGGGAGCCTTTGAAGTCGGCGATTCGGTCTATTGCCTTTCTGCCAAGGGCAAGAGGATTGCGAAAGGGCTGATCAATTATTCCTCAGCTGATCTAAAAAAAATCATGGGAAGAAAGACGAGTGACATAGAAGATATTTTGGGGTTCAAATATTCTGACGAGGCAATACATCGCGATAACCTGGTGCTTGTCTGAAACTTCCCGTCAACTTTTTCAGTTCCCTCCGTGCCTTTTCGAATATGTCCAGCCCGCGGGGTTCCCGATAATCCTGATACGTATAGGGCATAGGGTGAAATCTGTTTCCCTGAAAGTATAGTGCCACTTCCCCATAAATGCCCCTTCCGAGATAGAGCCTGTGAGAATAGTCCTTCGCCGACGCAAGCACCACCTTTGATGACGTAATATATCCAGGATCGATATTAATGCTTCTTTTTCCCTCCCGAGAGAAAGAGTCTTCCAGGCTGTTGGTCTCAAGCTTGATTTCCGGCAGTCTTGCAGCGTCAAAAAGGTTTTTAAAAAAGATGAACCGTCTGATTACAGGAGTCCCGAGTTCTTTATCGTAATAATGCGAGTGACTCCAGGCGGCTTCAGGGCTTTCAAAGAGAATATCGCCAAAATGCTCTCCAAGGATTGGCAGGGATGCGTCGATAATCTCTTTAGAGGAAAAAAGAAGTGCTATAAAGAGAAGTGCTTTCTCGGGAGGATGGGGAGTTCCCATTATTCAGACAGGAGTGCATTGATAAAAGCCTTCGCCTCAGTTGAATTCCAGTCAGCGGGGCCGATAACCCGTTTTCTCAGGGCTCCTTTTTTGTCGACCAGATACGTTTCCGGCACACCCGTTACACCGTATCGCTGTGCCGAGATGCCATCATTGTCAGTAAATAACGGAAATGTATAGCCATTTGCACGCATGTAGTCCGATGCAGTCTTTACATCGTCTTTGTAGAGGATAGTGATCATACGGAATGCGTCATTCTTCATTATATCTTTGTATAACGCTTCTATCGAGGGCATTTCCTCTTTGCAAGGCGGGCACCACGAAGCCCAGAAATTAACAAAAATGACCTTGCCTTTAAGGTGAGTGATGTCAATGGCCTGACCTGACCTGACATCGACAACGGCGAGCTTTGGGGCGCGAATTCCCTCAGCCACTTCCGTTTTCTTCTCAGCGCAGGCAGTAAACAAAACAGTCATGCCGGCAAGACATATCAGAACTGCAGCACTGAGAAACTGTTTCATCGCTAATTGATCCCGGAGAGAACAGGCGTTTCGTCAGCAACTACAAACACAGGTGTTCCTGCCTCAAGCAACACTTTAATCTTATGCCCACTCTTGAAATTACCCTTAAGAATCTCTTCGGAAAGTGTATCCTCAATCTCCCTCTGAATAGCTCTCCGCATCGGTCGAGCGCCATAAGTAGGTTTGTAATGCTTATCCAGAAGCCATTCCTTGACTTCATGTGACAACTCGACTACAAGCTCCTGGTCGATAAGTTCCTTATTCATCTCATCTATTAGCAGATCAATAACGGAAAGAAGATGATTCTTGTCCAACGGATGGAACACTACGATATCATCAACCCGATTCAGAAATTCAGGATTAAACGTCTTTTTTAGCTCGCTCAGTACATTTTCTTTGATGTTTTCGTAAATATCGGCTGATTCATGGCGCTGGAATCCCAGCGGAGTAGCCTTTTCTATAATTCTTGCGCCAAGGTTTGAGGTCATAATAATCAGTGTATTTCTGAAGTCGACCTTTCTTCCAAAATTGTCCGTCAGGACGCCTTCGTCAAGTACCTGCAGCAGCATATTAAAGACGTCAGGATGCGCCTTCTCGATCTCATCGAACAGAATGACTGCATAGGGTTTCTTTCTGACCTGTTCAGTGAGCATGCCGCCCTCGTCATACCCGACATAACCGGGAGGTGCACCCGTCAACTTCGAAACATTAAAACGCTCCATATACTCGGACATATCAATTTTTATGAGGGCGCTTTCGTCGTTGAACATGAATTCGGCAAGGGCTTTTGCGAGTTCGGTCTTGCCGACGCCTGTCGGTCCAAGAAAGAAGAATGATCCAATCGGACGCTTGACGCTCTTTAGTCCTGCCCTGGACCGCCGTATGGCACGCGAGACCGCTCTGATTGCCTCTTCCTGGGCAATGATGCGATGGTGAAGCTGGTCTTCCATTCTGATTAGTTTGTCCGATTCTCGTTCTTCTATCTTCACTATAGGAATGCCTGTCATCTTCGCTATGGTATAGGCTACGTCATCTTCATTCATGACCGGTATTTCTCTACTCAGACGCTCCTTCCATGAGTTCTGCATCTGCTCAAAGACCTTCTTGAGCTTTTCTTCATCAACGCGAACAGCAGACGCCTTTTCCAGGTCATGCAGTTTGATATACAGATTCTTTTCCTTCGAGAGCCTGTTCAGTTTGAATTCAAGATCCTTAAGCTCGAAAGGCGGCGTCAACCGTTTCAATTTTATACGCGATCCTGTCTCATCGATAACGTCGATCGCCTTGTCCGGCAGGAATCTGTCCTGAATATAACGGTCAGACAGTTTGGCAGACGAACTCAATGCCTCAGGAGCAATCTTTACTTTATGATGAGACTCATACCGTGATTTCAATCCTGCAAGAATGTCTACCGTGGTATTAACATCAGGTGGCTGAACCTGTATGGGCTGAAACCTTCTCTCAAGTGCTCTGTCTTTCTGGATATACTTTCTGTATTCATCAGGCGTTGTCGCTCCGATGCACTGAATCTCGCCGCGTGACAGAGCAGGCTTCAGCATGCTGGACGCATCTATAGAGCCTTCAGCAGCACCAGCCCCGATAAGCGTATGAAGTTCATCGATAAAGAGAATAATATTATCCGCCTGAACGATCTCCTTCATGACTATCTTGAGTCTTTCTTCAAACTGGCCACGATATTTTGTGCCGGCAATGAGTGCACCAAGATCAAGGGAAATGATCCTTTTGCCGATGAGCGTTTCCGGAATATCGCCAGACACAATCCGCTGGCAAAGTCCTTCTACTATGGCAGTTTTCCCGACTCCAGGTTCGCCTATCACTACCGGGTTATTCTTGATCCTTCTGCCGAGCACCTGGAGCAGCCGCTCTATCTCATCCTCCCTGCCGATTACAGGATCCAGACGATTTTCCTTTGCAAGCATGGTAAGATCCCTGCCGAATTCATCAAGGGCAGGGGTGCTGCTTTTCTTCTCCCGTGCCTGAACATAAGACTTCATTGAGAGATTGATTGTTAGCTGGCGCGCGCCAAGAAGATTGGCTCCAAGATTGCGAAGAATTTTCCCTGCAATACCCTCATCTTCACGAATGAGACCAAGAAGCAGGTGTTCACTCCCAATATAGTTATGGCCGAGCAATCGGGCTTCCTCAACAGCGAGTTCAAGGACCTTTTTTGCCCTGGGCGTGAAGGGGATATCGCCAAAGCTGAGGAGATTCATGCCAGCAGGAAGATTCCGTTCGATCTCCATCCGCAATTCCTCAACGGTCAAGCCCATTTTCTTTAGTATAGCTACAGGCAGGCCATCTTCTTCCCGCAATATCGCAAGGAGAAGGTGCTCAGTTCCGAGGTAATCATTCTGCCTTTTCTCTGCTTCTTCCTTGGCAAAGATGATGACCTTTCTTCCACGTTCAGTAAATTTCTCAAACATTCAGGTCTCCTTATACAGATCCCGATTTACTCTTGTTTAATTTTACAGCGCTTTTCTGTAAAAAGTCAATTAATGCTTTTTTTGCAATGAGTTATAGAAATATAGAAAAACTATTATCAGGCAAAGACAGATAGGCTACAGTAGTCAGGAAACCGTAAAAAGCGAGAAAAATGGCGTGAGCATCATTGATGCGCCACGCCATTAAACAAATGCCAGGAATATGTCAGCAGGAAAGTGATTCGACTATATTTTTTCGGTATTAATGAGATATTTTGCAGCAACTGACCCAAGAGAGGTGGCAGATGGTAAACCCTGCTCCAGCGAGCGGAGCGCATCAATATCAGACTTCCATGCAATATCTCCGGGGGCAAGAAGACAGACACTACCGGGTTCGTGCTTCAGAAGAAGCCTGCCGTCCTTGAAGTAGTAGAATGACTCATTCACTTCGGCAGGATAAGTGCGCATGAAAGGCGGGATGTCCGAAGGACTGAACCAAAGCTTAATCTCCCGTTCTGCATCAGCCGGCACTGCAGAAGCGTGAATAAGATTGTCCATGCGCTCTCCAATAACAGTTCCGTCAACATCCTTGAGCGGAACAAGGGCGCCAAGCGATCTGATGCATCCCGGACTCTTTTCGCGAGCAACATGAGGATTAGTCGGACCGCATATGTCCCTGATTTTCTGCACAACATCAGGACCCTGGTATACGAGTGCAATTACGCGCCTTTTCCATGGCGCATCCGGGTAATGAAGCTCTCCCTTAATATATTCCAGGAGAGAAGGGAAAAATATTTTACCGCGATGCTCGGCGTAATGTTCTTCAGCAAGCAGATTGCTCACATATACGATCTTCGCCCCTGCAAAGCGCAGACCTGTGTGAAATTCTGAAAGCTGGGAAAGCACGTACCCAGTCAATGAATTCTTGAGCGCGTCCGGCTTAATAAGTACCAGTGTCTGGGCCATTTCTTCTTTTTGTTCCATCTGATCCTCCAATAAAATGACAGAAAAAATCTGTCGTTATGAATATTTATTCAGAAAACGTTGAGATTTATTATCGTGATTCAGGTATGGTCATGCAGATAAATCTTACGAGAGATTCAGCGTACCAATCATAGCCTTGACAGCTGCTGCTGATCTGCTGAACATGGACAACTCTTCCTGGGAGAGAGATACTACAACGATCTTTTCGATGCCGTTTCTGCCAAGAACAACAGGAACTCCTGCAAAGAGATCAGAAAATCCGTATTCGCCCTGAAGATATGCAGAACATGGAAGAATTCTCTTTTCATCGAACAGAATTGACCGAACCATCTGCACCGTGGATGCTGCAGGAGCATAAAAAGCGCTGCCGCTTTTGAGGAGGCTTACGATTTCCGCTCCCCCGGTTCTCGTTCTTTCTATCAGATGCTCGATCTTATCCATTCCCATCAACTCTGGAATCGGTATGCCTTTTACAGTTGTAAAACGGGGCAGGGGGACCATCTGGTCGCCATGTCCCCCCATCACCAGAGCCTCCACATCTGCCGCAGAGACACCTGCCTCCATAGCAACAAAGGCCCTGAATCGGGCTGAGTCCAACACGCCACCCATACCTATAACGCGCTCGCGGCAAAAACCAGAGACCTTCATCGCAGCATATGCCATAACATCCATAGGATTGGTTACAACAACTATGATACTGTCAGGCGAATATTTAACGGTACCTTCTGTTACCGCTTTAATGACGTCTGCATTGGCTATAAGCAGATCATCCCTGCTCATACCCGGTTTCCGGGGGAAGCCAGCAGTGATGACAATGATATCCGATCCTGCAGTCTCTTCAAACTTGCTGGTACCGGTAACCATCGACGCTGAACCCCAGACAGGGCAGGCCTCTGTTATGTCAAGCGCTTTGCCCTGAGCAATGCCTTCATGTATGTCGAAGAGGACAACATCCGCAAGTCCGTCCCGTGCAATAAGCTCTGCGGTGGTTGCTCCGACGTTGCCTGCGCCAATGACAGATATCTTTGTTTTCATAGGGAAATTATTATAGACCAAAGAAAATAATAATGGCAAGGAGAAACTAATGCCTGATAATTCCTTGACTTCATATGAATCTTTAATATATAAAATTTTGTTAACGAATAAAAATAGCTCTAAAGGGGAACCCGCATTAAGATGAAAGAAATCCGTATTGCGATAGCAGGCGTAGGCAACTGCGCGAGTTCACTTGTCCAGGGCATTGAGTTTTACAGGAAAAACAAAAAGAACGATTCATCCGCAGGATTGATGCACTATAATCTCGGCGGGTACCTGCCTTCCGATATCAATGTTGTGGCTGCATTTGATATTGATAAGCGCAAAGTCGGCAAGCCTCTTCATGAGGCAATCTTCTCAAAGCCCAATTGCACGAAATTATTTCAGAAGCTCAGCTCGAAATCACGCGTAACTGTAAGCATGGGAAATGTTCTGGACGGTGTTGCCGGCCATATGAGCCAATACCCGGACGAGCAGAGATTTATACCCGCCGATAAAAAGCCAGTTGATGTCGTTAAAGTCCTCAAAGCAACAGGCGCAGAAATCCTGCTGAATTATCTGCCTGTCGGGTCTGAAAAGGCTACTGCATTTTACGCGGAAGCGTGCCTGAAGGCAGGCGTCAGCTTCATTAATTGCATTCCGGTATTTATCGCATCACAGAAGTCTTGGGCACGCAGGTTCGAGGAACGAGGGATTCCCATTATAGGTGATGATGTCAAGAGTCAGATAGGAGCAACTATCATACATCGCGGACTTACGAAACTTTTCGAAGACCGTGGCGTAACCATAGATCATACTTATCAGCTGAATGTGGGTGGCAATACGGACTTTCTTAATATGCTTAACCCTCAGCGCCTTGCCATGAAGAAAATATCCAAGACCGAGGCTGTACAGTCTCAGATGCATTCTCCTCTTTCTCATGAAGATATCCACATAGGTCCCTCGGATTATATCCCCTGGCTCAATGACAACAAGGTCTGCTTCTTAAGGATTGAGGGCCGGGGATTTGGCAATATGCCTCTGCATCTTGAAATGAGACTTTCCGTTGAGGACTCGCCAAACAGCTCCGGTGTTGTTATCGACGCAGTCCGGTGCTGTCGTATTGCACGGGACAGAAAAGCTTCTGGATCCCTCATATCACCGTCTGCTTACTTCATGAAACACCCACCCAGGCAGTTCTCGGACGATGCAGCAAGGGAAATGGTCGAGGAGTTTATCAGGGCGGAACGCAATAGCTGATCTTCTGCTATGCTGAGCGAGAAATTAGGTCATGCCCTGGACAAGCCGCTGGAAGCATTTGCCAGGAGAATTCCCCTTAACCCCAATACAATCACAATCATCGGCTTTGCCCTTACCCTTGCATCAAGTGTCTTACTGGCTCATAATCTCGTAATAGGAGCTTTATGCCTTCTGCCATCTGGGCTTTTTGATCTGCTTGACGGAATTGTTGCGCGAAGCAGGGGGGAAAGTTCGTCATTCGGCGGATTCCTTGATTCAGTGCTCGACAGATATTCCGACGCTGTCATCCTTCTCGCGATTGCATGGAACATGGGAGGCACTGGACAGAAGACAGGGGTAATTCTCGCAATGATTACACTGGTTGGTTCCCTTCTTATCAGTTATGCCAGAGCCAGGGCTGAAGGGCTCGGAGTGTCTTGCACTCACGGTCTCATGGAAAGACCTGAACGTTTGATTTTGCTCTTCATCGGCGCCGTGAGCGGTTACATGGTTGCGATGCTCTGGCTGCTCGCCGGGCTTACCCATCTCACTGTTCTGCAGCGAATACTCTATGCGAGGAAACAGTTCAAAAGGGCGAATTAGATTTCAATACCCTTTCGTGCCTGTATTCCCCTGTCATACGGATGTTTGATGTGATTCATGTATGTTACGTAGTCAGCCTCTGCCATTATTCCTTCCGTTGCACCCCTGCCGGTAAGAACAAGCTCAAGGGCCATTGGTTTATGATGCAAAAAAGCGATAGCCTCGCTCTCCGAGATGACATCCTCAGAGACCAGACAAATGAACTCATCCAGTATGACCAAATCAAGAGGAAGTGTGGAAATTAGCTCCTGCAACACACTAAGGGCTTTTTCGGCCTCGCTCCTGAGATTAGCTCTATCGACCGAAGGATGAAAGAATGGGGACTTAATTGCGTCGAAAACCACAATTTTAACTCCGAGCTGCTCCAGGAGCGAAAGTTCGCTACGGTCATCTTTTTCCTTGAAGAATTGAGCGAAAAGAATCCGCTTGTCGCGGCTTCGTGATCTAAGCGCAAGGCCAAGAGCAGAGGTTGTCTTTCCTTTGCCTTCGCCCGTGTAGACATGAATCAGTCCTTTTTCAGTCATATGACATTCGCTTTCTTTTCAGACGGGAGTTTCTGGAGCGGGCGATGGGATTCGAACCCACGACCTTCAGCTTGGGAAGCTGACACTCTACCACTGAGTTACGCCCGCGTGCGTCTTTTATAAATCAGGATATAGCAAAATGTCAAGGAGGGTTACATTTGTCAAGCTGCCCTTAGACCATATAACGTTCACAATAATATAGATCTCGAATCATCAGCTTGATCAGTATTAATCACATGAATATATGCTTCTGTAAATATCCATCAAGATTGTTTAATATCAATGCTTTAAATACATAACTTAAAGAAATGCATCAGTAAACTGTAAACTTCTATGAAATACTTTAAACATTACACTTTAAGCTTTTCCTGCCTACACGATTCCAATAAGAAGATCAGCGTCCCTTAATCGGTCAATAATCTCCTCGCTACTTGTGTCGGGTATCAAGAATATATTATAGTTATTTAACATAATATATCTTATCAGACACTGCATTTAAACAGTTTCTGTTCATATGTTGTTAATATCACTGTTGAAAAGGATGCCTTAGCGTGATTGATACGAGTTGCAGCTATGTTGTCTATGTATTAGGCACTGAATTATGTATATAAATTCAATGAGTTACAGCTAAGTAATCATAACTCCTTTCAGGCGATTGCCGCTAACAGGCAGAGACCTAACAAATACAGTGCTCCCCCTCTTGAGTTTGCTTTCCTTCATCTCTATCTTAAGGTAATTGCTTGTTGTTGCGGTTACATATCCTTGATCACTTTCCTCTTCTGCAATAGCATCAAGGATCTTGTTAGCCTGCGCAGAAGCGAAAGCAGTTCTCTTGGCTCTGCTAAGGTCTTTCAGGGCCTTAGCGCGATCAGCGATTATATTACCTGCTATAGGTAACTTTAGGTTCGAGGCCATCGTACCCTTTCTTGCTGAAAAGGGAAAAGTATGAACATATGCAAATGAGTGCTCTTTGATGAACTTATAGGTTGCAAGAAACTCCTCGTGTTCTTCTGTAGGGAACCCAACGATCACGTCAGTACCAAGGGCTATGTCGCTCGAAATGTTCGACAGACGGAGAAGCTTCTTCTGATAGGCACTGACCGTGTAATTTCTATTCATAAGCTTAAGTATCCGATCGTTACCGCTCTGAAGCGGCAGATGAAGATGCTTGCAGATCCTTGGATCCCCAATAAGTTCAATAAGTTCATCGTCAATTTCATTGATCTCGATCGAACTGAGCCGAATCCTCAGAAAGGATGTCGCAGATAAAATAGCCTTAATAAGAAATGCAAGGTTTGTTCTGCAGGCCAGGTCCTGCCCATAACTGCCAAGATGGATGCCGGTCATTACGATCTCGTGGTACCCCTGCAATTCAATTTCAACCGCTCGCGCGACAGATTCATCGATACCCAGACTTCTTGACCTTCCCCTTGCCATGGGCACGGCGCAATACGTGCAGTTGAAATTACACCCATCTTGCACTTTGAGATAGGGTCGCGCACGATCATGGAGTGAATATACAGTATCAACATCATAGCCAAGCACTCGAGATATTATCTTTTCCTTATCACGGGAAGGAACCACTTCGCAGACACCCTGAATTTCGGCAACTTTGGCAGGTTCAAGCTGAGAGAAGCATCCAGTCACTATAACCTGTGCGCCAGTCCTTGATGCCTTGCGAATCAGGTAACGGCAGCTTGCGTCACTCTTTTCTGTTACTGTGCAGGTATTAATAATGCACAGATCGGGGTTTTCTTCCAAGGTAACAATCGAGATACCATGTTTCCTGAGGGTTCCTTCTATGACAGAACTTTCTGATTGGTTTACCCTGCAGCCCAGGGTCATAATTGCAACCCTTTTCATTCTTTCCATCATACCGAAACTATAAGATCATCTTCCCGTGCAGGGAATGGTGGCGGGCTTTCTCAATCCATACGCAAATGACGGATCCTTCAGGCGATCCGTTATTTGCAACGGTAACGATCTTGTTAGACCTGGTTCGTCCCATAAGCATTGACGGGTCTGTTTGCGAAGGCCCCTCGATCAGTATTTCCTGGACAGAACCCTCAAGCAATCTATTTGTTTTAAGGGCAATATTCTCCTGGAGCTTGAGCAATCTGTCAAGTCTTTCTGCCTTAACACTGTCAGGCACCTGATCAGGCATGTCATAAGCCTTGGTACCTTTTCTCTTTGAGTATTTAAATGCGAACATACCATCAAATTTCAATTCTTCGATGGCCTTGACTGTTTGCTCAAAGTCGCACTCAGATTCACCCGGAAAACCAACAATAATGTCGGTTGATATCGTGACAGAAGGAACCTTGCTGCGAATAAGATCAATCTTTTCGCAATATTCAGCATAGGAATACTTCCTGTTCATCGCCTGCAGGATGGTATCAGACCCCGACTGCAGCGGGAGATGCAGATTATTACAGAGACTCGGCAGTTCAGACAAGGCTTCTACAAGAGATGAAGAGAGGTCTCTCGGGTGTGATGTTACAAAACGGACGCGATTAACACCCACGCTATCGATCTGGCGGAGAAGTCCGACAAAGTCAACGTCACTTTGATAAGAGTTTACGTTCTGGCCAAGCAGGGTAACTTCCTTGTATCCCATCTCCTTAAGCCCCCTGATTTCAGAGAGAATACTTGCGCTAGGCCGGGATATTTCCCTGCCCCGCGTATAAGGGACAATGCAGTAGCTGCAATAATTATTACAGCCATACATAATCGCAACCCATGCCCGCGTTGAGCATTCCCTGTTTATCTTGTATTCCTGTGTAGCAATCTCGGGGTTTTCATCAGCATAGAGTCTTTTCTGCGCAACGTGAAGATTGCCAAGAAGATGAATATTCTGGGTACCAACAACATAATCCACATACGGGGCCCTTTTTATGACCTTTTGCCGGGAATCCTGGGCAACACACCCGGCAACCGCAATTTTTAACAGGGGATTGCTCTTCTTGAGATCTTTTATCCTGCCAAGCTGACTGTAGAATTTATGCTCAGCCTTTTCCCGAATCGCACAGGTATTGAAAATTATCAAGTCAGCCATTTCCGGCACTTGAGTAGCAGTATATCCGTCCTGCGCGAGGGTGCCGAGCATCTTCTCAGAATCATGCACATTCATCTGGCAGCCGTACGTATAGATATAGACGAATTTCTTCATCTTAAAATTTACCATGGCATCGTCGTTTACATCAAATTTCCTTGATTTTCAAATGCTTAGTGATACTCTCTCCTTGAAATATTGGCCCTGTTCATTTAATATGTAACATGATAGGAATATTGAAAAAAATCTTCGGAACAAAGAATGACCGCGAGATTAGCAGGATTAATAAGATCGTGGCCAGGATAAATGCCCTCGAAGCGAGTATATTACCACTCTCGGACACTGAGTTACAGGCCAAGACTGTGGAGTTTAGGGAGCGTATCAGTAACGGAGAAACCCTTGATGCGCTTCTGCCTGAAGCCTTTGCTGTCTGCAGAGAAGCTTCAAAACGCGTGCTCAAGATGCGGCATTTTGATGTTCAGCTGCTCGGCGGCATTGTTCTTCATGAAGGCTCAATAGCTGAGATGAAGACCGGAGAGGGAAAGACACTTGTTGCCACCCTTCCCGTGTATCTGAATGGTCTCGAAGGTAAAGGCGTCCATGTCGTTACGGTAAACGACTATCTTGCACGCAGAGATGCTCAGTGGATGAATCCCCTGTATAACTTTCTGGGGCTGAGCACCGGCATAATTGTCCACGGCCTTACTGATGAACAGCGACAGGAATCATACGGTGCAGACATAACGTATGGCACAAACAACGAGTTCGGTTTTGACTACCTCAGGGATAATATGAAGTATGAGAGCGCCCAATTTGTTCAGAGGCCTCTTAACTATGCAATTGTTGACGAAGTGGACAGCATTCTAATTGATGAGGCTCGAACACCGCTTATCATATCCGGCCCCTCAGAAGAATCGACAGACAAATATTACAAGATAGACAAGATCATTCCGAGGCTTCAGAGAGATGTTGATTATACCATCGATGAAAAGGCCCGGACCGTTATTCTGACAGAGGAAGGTAATATCAAGGCAGAGAAGCTGCTCGGAGCTGGCAATCTGTATGACCCTGACAATATCGATCTGGTTCATCATATTCTGCAGGCCCTCAAGGGCCATAACCTTTTCAAGCGTGATGTTGATTATGTGGTCACGGATGGCGAGGTCATCATTGTTGATGAGTTCACCGGAAGGCTCATGCCGGGCAGGCGCTGGTCTGACGGACTCCATCAGGCAGTTGAGGCAAAAGAAGGCGTAAAGATCGAGAACGAGAATCAGACTCTCGCAACCATCACTTTCCAGAATTTTTTCAGAATGTATAACAAACTTTCCGGCATGACAGGAACTGCGTTAACCGAGGCTGAGGAGTTTGCCAAAATATATAATCTCGATGTGACCGTCATCCCCACGAACAGGCCCATGATCAGGAAAGACCACCCTGACATGATTTACAAGTCTGAAAAGGGCAAGTTTGATGCTGTTATCAATCAGATAGAGGAATGCAATACAAAAGGACAGCCAGTGCTTGTTGGAACGATCTCGATCGAAAGATCAGAACTGCTCGGCACCCTGCTTAAGAAACGCGGCATCAAACACTCGGTACTGAATGCCAAATACCACGACAAGGAAGCAGAAATTATTGTTCAGGCAGGCAGAAGCCACGCAGTGACCATTGCCACCAATATGGCAGGCAGAGGAACTGACATTGTCCTTGGCGGCAACCCTGTTGCCGTAGCCCGGGATATGCTCAGAGAGAAACCTGACCACACAGTCGATGAATGGAACGCTGCGCTTGCCGAGGCTGAACAGCGGTGTGAGGTGGACAAGAAGAAGGTCCTTGATGCAGGAGGCCTTTTTATTCTTGGCACAGAGAGGCACGAGGCTAGAAGAATAGACAACCAGCTCAGAGGACGTTCAGGCAGACAGGGAGACCCGGGAGCGTCACGCTTTTATCTCTCGCTCGAAGATGATCTCATGAGGATATTTTATTCAGACCGCGTCTCTGGTCTCATGGGTAAACTTGGCATGGATGACAGCATGCCGATCGAGAACACAATGGTATCAAAGGCCATTGAGAATGCACAGAAGCGTGTAGAATCTCAGAACTTTGATATCAGGAAACATCTGCTCGAATACGATGATGTTATGAACAAACAGCGAACAGAGATCTACACATTCAGGCGCGAACTCCTCCAGGAGACTGAGGTCAAGGAGAGGGTTTTCAGTATGGTTGACGAAAATATTGACGAGATCCTCGCACTTCACTGCCCTGATGACAAACACAAGGAAGATTGGGATATCAAGGGATTAAAGGACTCCCTATACGGACTCCTCGATTTTACAGTCCAGGATATTCCGGACACTATTGATGCGCTGAGAGACAATCTCTCCGCACAGGCGAGGAGCTTCTACGACAGGAAAGAGTCAGAGATCGGCACTGACATGATGCGGTACATGGAAAAATGGATACTGCTTCAGGTCGTTGACTCACAGTGGAAGGATCACCTCCTGGCCATGGATCATCTGAAGGAAGGAATCGGCCTAAGAGGTTATGCGCAGCGGGATCCTCTCGTTGAATACAAGAAAGAGGCTTTTACAATGTTCGGCGAACTCTCCGGCAGGATCTCGGCAGACGTTGTTATGAGGCTCTTCAAGGTGAGGGTACAGCGGAATCAGGAAGAGCGCATAAAAGCCCGCAACGAAAAATCGGCATTGAATTACAACCGGGGCGAGAGCAGTTCTGCGCAAACCATCACAAAAGGCAAGAAAGTCGGCCGCAATGATATCTGCCCCTGCGGCAGCGGGAAAAAATACAAAAAATGCTGCGGCATTCATGAATAAGATCTTTTATATAGGCTCTGTCGGCATCAACAGGGAGCTTGAAGAACTGCTACTTGACAGAGGCGCAGTCCTTTTCCGCTTTCGTTCGATCGGTGCCGTGAGGTATCGCGCTGAAGACAGCCCGGATCTGATGATTATTGAGAAGGCGCAGAGCAGGGAAACGTCATTTAAAGAGTTCCTGAAAAAGTTCAATGAGACACCAAAGATCGTTCTGTCAGACAATCCTTCTTTTTCAGGCATCTCTCCTTGGCTGAAATCTGAACTCATCTGTCCACTATACGCCCCTACTGCAAAACAGCTTGAGTTTGCAATCAAGAAGGTCATCCTCGAAAAAGAGCTGATGACAGAGAATAGAATACTGCGGCTGCAGCTTGACACAACAAGAAAAGAACTCAATTTCTTCGAAGAGGTGAGCAAAACACTTACTTCAGCAGTGGAACTCAATGAAGTCCTCGCCACGATCATGAAGAAGGCAAAACCCCTGATCAAGGCAGAGGCATGGTCGATCCTTCTTCTTGATGAAGAGACCGGCGAGCTTATCTTTGAGAAGACAGCAGGAAAAAAAGAGGGTAGGAAAAAGATCAAGAAGGAGCGCCTCAAGCAAGGCGAAGGCATTGCCGGTTGGGTCGCGCAGGAGAAGATACCGGTTGTTGTACCCGACGTCTCAAAGGATCCGCGATTCAGCGGCAGAATCGACAAAGAAATTGATTTCAGAACAAAATCGATCATGTGCGTACCCATAATGAACAAAGGGAGCATTCTGGGCGTTCTGGAACTGGTAAACAAGACGACCAATGAACCCTTTACCAAGGAAGACCTGGACCTTGTGCTGCGCATTGTTGACCATGCAGCCATTGCCATAGAACGATCAGCACTATATCAGAAGATGACAGAGATGTCCATAACAGATGATCTCACAAAACTCTTTAATACAAGGTATCTCAACCGCTCTCTTGATCTTGAGATCTCGAGAGCAACCCGCCATCACACCTCTCTTTCCCTTATATTTATGGATGTTGACCACTTCAAGCTCATCAATGACAGTTACGGGCATCTTGTCGGCAGCAAGCTCCTCGTAGAGATGGGCCAGTTGCTCCTGAAATGCCTGAGGACCGTAGATATTGTTGCCCGCTATGGAGGAGATGAATTTGTCATGGTTCTGCCCCAGACAGCGCCCCGGAATGCGAGCCAGATTGCGGAACGGATAAGAAGGACGATAGAACATAATGTATTTCTCAAGAGAGATGGCTATTCATTCAAGATGACGGCAAGCTTTGGTGTGGCCTCGTATCCTGAAAGTGCCAAATCAAAAGAAGAACTCCTAAAGCTCGCAGATGACGCCATGTACAGGGTGAAGAATCAGACAAGAAACGGCGTTTATGCTATAGTATAGCAATGGCACTTTTCAATTACGCAACCAAGGAAATTACCCTCAAAATCGTCTATTATGGCCCTGGTTTAAGCGGTAAAACAACAAATCTTCAGCACCTTCACGCAGTCCTTAACCCTGAGACAAAGGGCAAACTACTCTCTCTCTCGACCGAGTCGGATCGCACCCTTTTCTTCGATTTTCTTCCGATAGAACTCGGGAAAATTCGGGAATTCTCTATTCGTTTTCAGCTGTATACGGTTCCCGGACAGGTCAGATATAATGCGACCCGTAAGGTTGTGCTGAAAGGTGCAGATGCAGTTGTTTTTGTTGCTGACTCGCAAAAGGACATGAAGGACCAGAATATAGAGAGCTTCGAAAACATGCGGGAAAATCTCGTGTCGAATAATATTAATCCTGATACTATACCGGTCATACTGCAATACAATAAGAGGGATCTCAAGAACATACTCTCCATAGATGAACTCAATCAGGACCTGAATCAGACCAATAGCCATGAAGTCCTTGAGGCTACTGCAATAAACGGCGGAGGCGTCGAAGAGGCATTCAAGAGGATCACGAAACTCGTGCTCAAAGATATTTCAAGGAAGCACAAAATCGAGATACAGCCTATTGAGCAAAAAAATGAGCCTGCCCCTGCCAAACCGGCAATAGAGACAAAGCCCGAACCCAAGAAGCAGGAGATCAAAGCCGAAACTGACAAGATAGAAATGAAGGCGCCTGTTTTATCAACAGAGCCGGTCTTCGAGATTGATGCCTTTGAATTCGCAGAAGAAGAACTGGAGATTACACCTGAACACGAGACAGGTGCTATTGAAGTATTAGCTGAAGCCGAGCCTCTGGAGGCTGTATATGAACCTGAGCTCACGCACGGCTGGGGGAATATCGGCGCTGAAGAGGTCAAGGCAGACCAGACTTCGCCTGAACCGATAATTGAAGAGCCTGCATCACCTGCCTCACCTGCTTCATGGACCGAGGTGGTTGAGGAGATACCAATATCAGAAGAAGTCCCCGTCATAAAAGAGATGCCTGTAATTGCCCAGCAGCCCTTCCCCATGGAAAAGATTGATGGTCTGTCAGACGACTTGGCCGTGGTTTCCGGAACACTCAGCAAGATTTCAGATGCCATTGCGCTGCTTCAGAAAACAGTATCTGACCTCAAAGGCGAAGTTGGCACGATAAGAAATGATATTGCACTTTCCAGAGAAAAACCCTCAAAAGAGCCCGAGTTAAAGGACCAGAAGGAATTTAAAGAGTTGAGACGTGAGCAGAAGGAGATTTCTGAGCTCCTGAGGGATGTTGCAGACATACTCAATACACTCAAAGAAAGAAAGACCTGGTTCAAGCTTTAAAAGCAAATTTCAACAGTAGGATCAGGAGTCACGAAATGGTTAAATGCCCTTACTGCGAACGCCCTGCCATGACGCTTTTGCGCAAGTCTGGACTGGGTCCGGGGCGTGTAGTGCACTGTCAATCGTGCGGCAAAAAAGTCGCGGCACACTGGACTGTTATTTTGGCGGCAATTCCGGCATTCCTCGGCGGCCTGACGCTCATGCGATCAGAATCAATGCTTCGGGGCATTGCTGCGGCAGTTGTGGGTATCCTTCTCATGGCACTTTTGCACACGTTCGTGGTTCCTCTCGTGAGAAGCGATAAATGACAATGCGCTAGAGTGACCCGTGAAAAATTGATTCCGCATTCGATAATCGATTGTTCAATAATATGTGCAGGTTAACATCATCATCTAAGGAGAAATTGACATGAAATTTTCAGCACAGGCAGCAATGGTTATGGCCGTGGCCTTTGCGATTATTTGTCTCAGCTATGCAGCCAAGGGGTTCAGCTCGCTTGGGGAGATTTCTGATCTGCAGCAAATGGCAGATGCAAAGGGGTTTGCCTGGTTCTGGGTATTTCTTGGTTTCGTGTCAATTGCTTTTGGACTGTTGACATGGTGGGCAGCACGCACTCAAATTAAAGGCGAAGATAGTTAATAGCTCCTTAAAGGCTTGCGAAATTTCGGCAGTCGCGCCGAATTCTTCATGCCGTCGCTTAAATCAGTGTTCGAACTTTTTACTTGATCCTCTTTGATATTGCCTTGAATTCCTCTGTTCCGGCTTTCACCAACAGCTGAAACAGGACTGTTTCGGTGCAGGTTATCACTGCTCCGGCATCGCGCATGTATTCTATAGCAGTCACAAAGTTATTTTCAGTTCTTGAACAGATTGCATCACGCACTGCATGGACATAAAAGTCCTCTTTCAAAAGATCAACACAGGTCTGGAGCACGCAGACATGTGTTTCCATGCCAACGAGAATAACCTTTTTTCTGCCAGTGGATTTCAAACTCCCGGCAAAGGTCCCCATGCCGCAGCAACTAAATGTAACTTTTTCGTGAGGTAGATATTCCTTGACCGCATCCCTAATCTCCGGAACCAAAGGCCCAAGCCCCTTCGGGTATTGCTCATTCAGGATAATCGGAATATCAAGCATCTTGCAAATGTCTATCAGATGAAGACAATTATCTACCACTTTCTGCCGCTCCTGCATCACCGCGGCGAGCCGTTCCTGAACATCTACGATTACCAATACAGCGTCTTCTGCAAGTAAACTAAATTTATCCATATATTTCCCCATGTTCAAACACAAGAGGGAGCAGACTTACCTGCCCCCTCTTGAAGCATCGATTATCTACAGCCTTTCCTTGACCAGATTTTCCACAACTGAAGGGTCGGCAAGTGTCGATGTATCCCCAAGCTCGTCAACCTGATTGTGCGCGATCTTGCGGAGAATCCTTCTCATGATCTTGCCGGAGCGTGTCTTAGGCAGTCCCGGTGCAAATTGGAGCTTATCCGGTGTAGCAATAGGTCCGATCATCGTCCTTACATGACCTACCAGTTCTTTCTTGAGTGCGTCTGTTGGTTCAACACCTGCATTAAGCGTTACATAAACGTAAATTCCTTCACCCTTTATATCATGAGGATAGCCGACGACAGCTGCTTCAGCGACCTTAGGATGGCTCACAAGGGCGGACTCAACTTCTGCAGTTCCAAGTCTATGGCCGGATATATTGATAACATCATCGATACGACCCATTAGCCAGAAATCACCATCTTCGTCAATTCTGGCGCCGTCACCGGTAAAGTATTTGCCTGCGTACTGCGAAAAATAGACCTCCTTGATTCTCTTATTCTCAGGATCACCGTATGTTCCGCGCAGCATGCCTGGCCACGGCTTGTCGATGACCAGTTTCCCGCCCTCATTTGCACCGGCAGGAGAACCATCATCCTTCAAAACACTCGGCACGACTCCAAAGAAAGGCCTCGTTGCAGAACCGGGCTTCAGGGTCATAGCGCCCGGAAGCGGCGTGATCAGAATACCGCCGGTCTCTGTCTGCCACCAGGTATCCACAATAGGCAGTTTTTCTTTGCCGACATTGATATGGTACCACATCCATGCCTCAGGATTGATAGGCTCACCCACTGAGCCAAGAACTCTCAGTGATGAAAGGTCGTGATTTGAGACCCACTGCTCACCCTCTCTCATAAGCGCCCTAATGGCAGTCGGTGCGGTATAGAAAATATTTACCCTGTGCTTCTCTACGATGGACCAGAATCTGCCAGGGTTAGGATACGTAGGAACACCCTCAAACATAAGGCTGGTCGCTCCATTGGAAAGCGGACCATACACAATATAGCTGTGGCCGGTAACCCATCCGATGTCAGCGGTGCAGAAATGAATATCCTCATCGTGATAATCGAAGATATAGCGGAAGGTGAGATTCGTATATAAGCAGTAGCCGCCTGTGGTGTGGAGCACACCCTTCGGTTTTCCGGTTGAACCCGAGGTATAGAGAATGAAGAGCGGATCTTCTGCATCCATCTGCTCAGGCTCGCAGTAATTTTTGATCTCTGCAGAGGCCATTTCATCATGCCACCAGATATCTCTGCCCGGTTTCATCATCACTTCACCGTCACCGCGCTTTACGACAATGACCTTCTGCACGGTCGGGCATTCTTCGACTGCAGCATCATTGTTCGTCTTAAGTGGAACAAATTTACCGCCGCGCACGCCTTTGTCCGATGTAATAACGAGAGAAGACTGACAGTCCTGAATCCGATCACGAAGCGCTGTTGAACTAAAGCCGCCAAAAACGATGCTATGAATAGCACCGATCCTGGCGCATGCCAGCATTGATATCGCTAGTTCGGGAATCATCGGAAGATAGATTGTTACCCGATCACCCTTCTTGATATTGTTCTTCTTGAGTACATTTGCAAAGCGGTTGACTTCCATGAAAAGCTGCTGATATGTGTAGGTCTTATAAGAACCGTCATCTGCTTCCCATATGATAGCTGCCTTGTTCCGGGTCGAGGTGTTGATAAAGCGGTCAAGACAGTTATAGCTGGCATTAAGTTTACCGCCGGCAAACCACTTTATATAAGGCTTATTGAAGTCGTAATCCAGCACCTTGTCCCACTTCTTGAACCAGGTAAGGTTCTTTTCAGCCATCTCACCCCAGAACCCCTCAGGGTCTTCCACCGAGCGCTTGTAGAGTGTCTCATACTCTGCAATGCTCTTGATATGAGCCTTGGCGCTGAATTCCTTTGACGGCGGAAACGTTCTTCTCTCATCACTCAAAACTTCCATCTGTTTGGCATCTGACATAAGTAATACCTCCTATTAGGATTAGATATCTGTTGAGTCCATATTCTGTAGAGAAACGATAACAATTATAAATCTACTCATAAGAATAATCAATAGATTAAACCACCATTGAAATGGTTACCCGTCCGGTTCCCTTAACACTGTTGGCTTGCCATGTAGCTGGTTACTTTTTGCCTCCCGCTTCCGGAGCTTTTGTCGGAGCCTCAACTGCGTGTTCCGGCTGCATTTCCAGGGCACCGCCATGTGTCAGAATATAATATGAAGCTCCTACCAAAAGTGCTACTGCAAGAACAATGAGAATCCATTTCAACATACGCGTTTCCTCCTATTATTTATATGATTTTTACTGCTTCCCTATGTGCAATATAGAGAGTATAACAAACATGCATCCAAGATCATTCTATCGGTGCCGGGTTTGCAGCCCGATGAATTAACCATGCCCTGAATATCCATCACTCATGCTGCCGGCATCCCAGTTCTCATGCAGCCTGACCACGGTCACAGAGCAAGGAGCCTGAGCAACCACATGGGAAGATACACTTCCAAGAAATTGGCGCAGCATAGAGCTTCCGCGTGCTCCTATGACTATATGTTCTACGTGATTTGTTGTTGCATAATGCAAAAGCGTCCCAGCTGGATCAGGCGACTCAAGCACGTGAAAGGAAATCCTATCTGCAGGCAACTCAAGTGGCTGGGCCCATTGCTTCAGGGTAGTAAGATACTGCACGTAAATATTCTTCCCCGACTCATCGAGACCGAGATCAATAGCAACCAGCGGCGTTTTCCTGACCGTAACACAGGTGATTCTGGCATTTCTCTCTCCCTGATAGATGCGCTTTACTACCTGTCGAATCGCATCTGATAGATCTTCCATTCCAGGCGAAATATCGACTGCAGCCATAATGATTGGCACAGTATCAAGCTGTCGCGCCACTGAACGCAGGGGTGATGTCCCGGATCGAGAATAGCGCACCCAGCGCATAAACTCTTTCCAGATACTGTCGCGCTTACTTCGTTTCGAGCGTGAAGTAAGAATTACCTGGCTCGGGTTTTCGAGTGCAAGGGCTAACTGTGCTCCGCTGCCATACCTCTTGGCAGGATCAACTTCAAGGCAGGTCAGAATAATTTCCTGAAGCCATTGAGGACATTTATCATTCAACACGCAGGGTGGGATGGGAGCGAGGTAAAGCCGCCTCTTAAGTCCTGCCGTGCTCTTTGGATCACCAAAGGGAAATTCACCGGTTGTTAATCTGTATAAAATTACTCCAAGCGAAAAGATATCGCTTCTGAGTTCACTGCGGATACCCAACACCTGTTCAGGCGATATAAAAGGGGCCGTTCCCATAGGGAGACTGAACTCCTCAGCCATCAGATCCGGAAGCTGTTCATGTCGAGATAGACCAAAATCAACAAAAACTGCTTCTCCGCTTTTTCGAAATAAGATATTGTCTGGAGTAACGTCCAGATGAATAACATGCTGCCGATGGATATCATGCAAAGCGTTTGCGATCTTTGCTCCTATGCCTGCAATTTCAAGCGGACTGAGAGGTCCTTCATTCATCAAAACGTCAAGTGATTTTCCTGGCAAATGCTCCATTACAAGGAAGGGCTGGTCAGTGAAATCAGCGGATGCAATAAATTTAGGAACATGCACGCCTGACAGTTTCGGCATGATCATCTGCTCCACTTCAAAGCAGACGATAAAAGAGGAATCATCTCCCTCTGTAAGACGGGGGATCTTCATCGCCATTGGCATCGTGTCCCACTGACTGGTAACTCTCCAGATGGATGCCATACCTCCGGCATGAATCCTCTCTTCCAGCCTGAATTCTCCGAGTATACTGCCTTTTCCCAACTCCTGCTTACTCAACCGCTATACTCCCTTCTCCAGACGGTCACCCAGCCACCTTGGAAGCCCATTGTCTCGTATCTTTTGTGCAGCAGTACTGACATCATAATTGACCCTGTAGTACGTCAGGATATTTTTCGCGGAATCATGAACTGCATACGATGCTGCCGGATTATTATCCCGGGGCTGTCCCACTGCCCCAATAACAGCAAGCCAGCGCCGGTATCTTCCAAGAGGGATATCAACCCCTGACACGGGTGTAAACTGCACCACTTTACCTGTCGAGCCCTGGTGGTACAGAAGCGGCCGATGAAAATGTCCACAAAAAATAAGTCGACAGAATGTTACATCAAAACTCTTTTTTGCATCCTGAACATCAGCAACATAGCTCCAGGCAGCCGGCTTGTATGCGCTGCCATGAACAAACAGCAAATCTTTTTTTTCAATGATGAGGGGAAGGCCCGAAAGAAACTTCATACCTTCTTCTGTCATCTGTGAGCGGGTCCATTCAACTGCGTGACGCGCATCATCAACCATGGTAAGTTCTGGTTTCTTTAGCACAGCAGCATCATGATTTCCAAGAATAACACTGGCGCCATTGTAATGATAATTCATAACCTTTTCCATCACCCAGCATGGATCAGCACCATAACCTATAAGATCGCCAAGAAAAACATAGTTCTCCACAGATCTGTCCCCGGCATGACTGAGACAGGCCTCAAAGGCTTCACGATTAGCATGAATGTCAGCAAAGAAACCTGTTTTCATATTAGTGGTTTGTCAACAAAAGTCCGGCGGATGGAGCTGTCCATCCGCCGGCAGCATTTGCACTCTAATGCTTAATTATACAGATGTTTCCAAAAGCGATACTAATCATGCACGATGTTATGAATATCACGATCCTTGGTCTCTTTCAGGAACAGGAATCCAACAACCGCAGTTATGACAGACACGATAATCGGATACCAGAGACCATAATAGATATCGCCCTTGAGTGCAACGATTGCCGTTGCGGTAAGGGGCAGCATACCGCCGAACCAGCCGTTGCCGATATGATACGGCAATGACATAGAGGTGTAGCGTATCCGGGTCGGGAAGAGCTCAACCAGGAAGGCAGCGATCGGGCCGTACACCATCGTAACGTAGATAAGGAAGATAAAGAGAATCAGCAGAGTCATGCCATAATTAACTCGCGCTGGATCAGCCTTTTCAGGGAAATTCTTGGCCTTGAGAGCTTCTTTCAACGCTTTTTCCTGATCAGGGCCCCAGCCATCAATTACAAGTTCGTCAACCTTTATTTGTATTACCTGACCCGGAACAGCAGGTAGAATCGCGAAACTGATTCCCTGCTTGGTAAGGAAATCTTTTGCTTTGTCAACCGGGGTGAACTTCGTCCACGGACCAACAAAAAGGTTGAAGGTTGCAGCTGCAGGATCGTGAGCAACGCTAATCTTGGTCTTGGCCTGGAATTCTTCAAGGCCAGGATTTACATAGTGTGTAAGGGCCTGGAACAACGGGAAATACGTAAAGGCTGCAATAAGGCAGCCCGCCAATATGATCTTGAGCCTGCCGATCTTGTCTGACAACCAACCAAACAGTATAAAGAACGGCGTTCCCAGAAGCAGAGAGGCTCCTACGAGCATGTAAGTAGTTAGGAAGTCGAGCTTCAGCGTGATCTGCATGAAAAACAGAGCATAGAACTGACCCGTGTACCAGACAACACCCTGACCAGCTGTGGCGCCGATAAGAGCAAGCAGTACATATTTATTGTTCGGATAGCGAAGGAAACTGTCTGTAAGCGGCGCCTTGGAGCCCTTGCCTTCTGATTTCATCTTCAGGAAAACTGGCGATTCATTCAGTTTAAGCCGGATGTAAATTGAGAAGCCAAGCAGAATGATAGAGACCCAGAAAGGAATTCTCCAGCCCCACTGAGTAAAGACTTCCTTGGCCATAAATACGCGGCAACTACCGATAACAAGTAGAGCAAGGAAAAAGCCGAGAGTTGCGGTTGTCTGTATCCAACTGGTGTTATAACCGCGACGATCATGTGCAGAGTGTTCTGCAACGTAGGTTGCTGCACCACCATACTCACCGCCGAGCGCAAGACCCTGGCAGAGACGGAGCGTAACCAGAATAATCGGGGCTACCCATCCTATCTGCTCAAACGTAGGAAGCAGACCGACTGAAAACGTTGCGAGACCCATAACAATGATGGTCACGAGGAACGTATACTTACGTCCTATAAGATCGCCGATACGTCCGAACACGATCGCGCCGAAAGGCCGGATCAGGAAGCCCGCTGCGTAGGTTGCAAAGGCGGACATCAAGGCTGCGGTCTCATTACCCTTCGGAAAGAAAAGGGCTGCAAAGAATGGCGCAAGGGTTGCATAAAGATAAAAGTCATACCATTCAAATACGGTTCCGACAGACGAGGCCATGATGACCATCTTCTCTTCTTGTGTTATTGGCGCTTTTACGACGACTTCTTCTGTTGCTACTGCCATAATAAGTACCTCCCGTAACATGTTATGTTTTCGTCATGAAAACATTGAATCAAGGATACTGAACATTTTGATACATCTCCTTTGTTCTTTTGCACCCTCCTTTCATATTTAATTTGCCATTTCATACTGCTAACCACTCATACTCCAATCAGCCTGAGACGATAATGATCCGCGATATTGTCGAGAATCCTGTGAATTGATTGAAAGGTTTCGCGCAGGTGATGTCTCTCTGTATCACTCAGACGGACAGTCTCGACTGTATTTTCAGGGATCCCACCCTTCCCCATGAGACTATCCTGATGACGAATCTTGAGTTGCAAGTAGAGCTCAAGGGCTTCAGCCATTTCGTCGCACTGTTGGGCAACTCCCGGATCCTTTCTTCTCACCTCAGATATGCGGTCAGCAGTGGAGCTTTCCGGAATAGCAAGTGAAAGGGCGAGAAGTCGCGCAGCATCTGCCAACGGTTCGAGTCCTCTTGATGTTATATCCTGATTCTTTTTCAAAGCCTCGTGAGTCCGAAGTCCTAATGATCCAAATAAACTTAAGGGTTGTCTGCGTCTGGATATCAGGGATGCCATGCGCGAAAGAAATTCATCGTGTGATTTTATGAGGGAAATAACATGCTTGCGCAGCAATTCAGCCAAGGTTTCATCACCAGCAACAGCCCTGAAATCAAGAAATGTAAGTGATTTCAAAACGTATTCTTTGGTGGGAGTTAGAATCCAATCTGAAAAATACTGTTTCCATTTACTTAATGGCTGGCAATACTCAGGATGATTTGACAGCTTCTTCTGCTGTATGTTACCAAGAGAACACTGCTTCAGCGCATCCCCAATATAGGCTGTAACTGAGGCGAAATACTTTTCGGCAGCTTCCCTCAGGTCTGACGACGCAGGATCAGAATAAATCAGTCCAGTATTAGCACCAACTCCAAAAACTTGCTCTTTTCTACCCTCACTGCCATAAGCAATCCAACAGTAGGATACCGGCGGAACACCAAACTGTTTTTCTGCCATCTTCAGAAGCTTGCTGACAAGCCTATCAAAAAGTTCTGACATGATTCTGGCAATTACAACCGCTTTGGTTCCCTCCATGATGAGAAATCTTACAATAGAACCGAATCTCCCCGATAACTGCACGATCCCTTCCATTGTCTGCTGAATTTCAATATCTCTTGCAAAACTAAAAGGGGAATTCCCCTGGAGACCCATAAAGTCATCCATGGTCAGAACAGCGTGAAAAACACCATCCTTAATAACAAGTATGTGCTGAGCATTATGCTTAATCATTTTAAGCACAGCATCAAAGCAGTAATCGTCGGCATCGGCACGTATGAGCGTGGGGCTCATAACACTTGTAACCAATTCCTTAACAGCCCTGCCACGTGCGACAACCTTCTCCCTGAGGTCACGGTCGGTCAGAATACCCACCGGATGGTTGGTGTCATCCATGACAACAATCGAACTAATCCGCCTAGTTGCCATCGCTTGAGCTGCTTCCTGGATCGAGGCCTCCTGCCGCACCGAAACAACTTCCCTGGTCGCAATGTCTCCGAGCAGAGTCGAAAAAAGAATACGGTCAGTCCCGCCGCTTAAAGAACCATTACCGATCATCTCACCTATCGTGTTCTCAACCATGCCTAAGCTATGGCAATTTACATGCCTGTCATATTACACAGACTGTATTACCTTGAAATTAAAGAATATTTCAGGAATAAATGTTATTATGATTCGACAAATCACAACAATATTTGCTACATTTTGTATCATAATATTAATGTAATTTAATTATTATTCATTTTCAATTAGTTAAACACTAATACTTAAATTACTTTATGTAGCATACAGGTCAAAGAAAGGTATCAACAAAATAATAACTCATTAATTTCAAGATGTTATAATATTCAACTGTAAATTTTCAATCTGGTCAATAAGACGACATTATAATCATACTTTTATGTAAAACAATAAATTAAATTTTACTACTGATAGGAGAAGTTAAGAGTAAAGAGGGTTGAAATAGATTAAATCTGCTTTCTCGGAATATTCCATCGCTTTCGCTTTTCCCATAGCGACTTCCTGGTAATGCCGAGCATATCAGAGAGCTGCTGTTCAGTATACCTACCCTGATACACAGATATAAACTCTTTTGTATAGTCTTCGATTGACAGTGCCTTATCCAAAGACTCTGTTCCAATAAAGTTGGAGATCTTGATACCAGCAGGCAGATGATCAGGGAGAAGGTGCTGCCCATCAGAAATAAGCACAGCCCTTTCGATAATGTTCTGAAGTTCTCGTACATTTCCGGGCCAGTTGTAGTCAATAAGTATCCTTGCAGCAGAGTCGTCGATCCTGCGAACCTCTTTGCCGATTTCATCAGCGTATTTTTTCAAAAAGTGGTCGGCCAGGACAAGAATATCATCTTTTCGCTCCCTGAGTGGCGGCAGCTGCAGCCTGATTACATTGATCCTGTAGAAGAGGTCCTCACGAAACGATCCGTCAGCAACTGTCTTCGCCAAATCACGGTTTGTTGCTGTTATAAGTCTTATATCCACTCTCTTGCTCTGTACACCCCCAAGCGGCCTAATCTCCCGGTCATCGATAACCCTAAGAAGCTTTGCCTGGAGCTGCTGGCTAAGGTCACCAATCTCATCCAGGAAAATTGTACCGCCGTCAGCCTCTTCAAAAAGGCCCCGCTTATTCGATACAGCTCCGGTAAAAGCCCCCTTCATGTATCCAAAAAGCTCAGACTCAAGCAGGTTGTCAGGAATGGCACTGCAGTTGATAGGGATGAATGGCTTGTCCTTCCGGGAACTGCTGTAATGGATCGACCGGGCAAACAACTCCTTGCCGGTTCCCGTATCCCCTAATAGAAGAACGTTGCTTTTTGAATCGGCAATTTTCTTTACTTCTTCGATCAGGGATAAGACAGCACTGCTCCTGCCTATGATATGTTCAAAATCATACCGCTCCACGATCTGCTTCTTAAGAATGACATTTTCAGCCTTGAGCGAGCGCTCCCGCAGGGCATTCTTTGCAATACGTTTTATCTCTTCATGAATAATGGGCTTAATAATGTAGTCGTATGCGCCGCCCCTTAGGGCTTCAACAGCAGTCTCAAGAGAGGCAAAGGCAGTCATGACGATGATCAGTTGGTCGGGGTTCTGCTCCCTGCAACGCTTCAGCAGTTCGATTCCATCGATTCCGGGCAGAATGATGTCGGTAATAATAAGGTCATACGAGCGGTCCAGGAGAAAACCGAGTGCAGATTCTGCATCAGGAGCAGCCTCAACATCATAGCCTTCGCGAATTAAAACGCGTTTAAGGGACTCGCGGAGCGTTTCCTCATCCTCGACTATAAGCAGACGTTCAGCCATGAATCGTCACATGTCCTCAGGACTCAACCAGAAGTCCAAGTTTTTTTGCCAGAAGCTTGGTTGTTGAAGCCTGTATCAGGATGGTCATCATAATAGCAATGAAGGTTACTGAGGCTATCATTTCTGCGCCGGGGGCCTTCATGCCTACCAGCATGCCGGCAAGTGCAGCAGGTATGACGCCTGTCTCGCGAGTCCAGCACATGAAGAGCATTTCGTTCAGGGTCCATTTTGCCCTTCTATCCGGTAGAGCACAGAGGAATACTGTCGCGGGTCTTGCTATGAACATGAATACAGCAATAACAACAGCACCGCCAGCTAAATACTTGTTCATGAGACTGAAGTTAACCTGACTGCCAAGCAGAATAAAGATAAACATTCTCATGATGAATGCCGTTGTCAGAATGTATTCCTCTAATTTCTCGTCCTCGCCCTCTTCTACTCTGAAACCAAAGGCATCCTTGTTTCCAAGAACAATACCAAAGACAAATACTGCCATAAAACCACTGGCATGAAGCCCGTCAGCTCCCAGATAAGAGCCAATAACCGCCATCAACGTGACGACCGGCGCATACTCTGCAAGAAACGCATATTTTTCATGAGCAATGAGCCAGGCAGCAGCATAACCGAGAATTCCGCCAGCCAGAATGCCAAGGACTGACTCCTTTACGAGCGAAAAGAGGGATGTCTGGATCGAAAATTCTGATGTGCCCATTGCTACCGCAAGCACGGCAAAGGTTACGATCGCGCTGATAGCATCATTAAAGGCTGACTCTGACATGACTGTCTGCGCCACCCTGTCTTTTATCTTTACCTGTTTGAAGATAGGAACCAGTGTCGCCGGGTCAGTTGATGACAGTGTAGCACCAAGTAGCAGGGCAACAATGACCGGAATTCCAAAAACAAAATATGCGGCAACCGCTGTTATGCCGCCGGTAATAACAACACCAAAAGTTGCGATTACAACGATAGTGATCCAGACTTCTTTCAGGACCTTCAGCTTAAGCGATGCACCGCCGTCAAAAAGAATATAACAGGAACCGAAGATAAGGATGATCTGATTCAACACAGTATCAGCTTTAATGTTGATCACATTGGTCAATTCAGGGCCAAGGACGATTCCGATCAGCAGAAAGACAACAATATCCGGCACTCTGATCTTTTGCGCCAAAAACCCGCAGAATGAACCTACGGCAAGAATAATACCGATTGACAGCAGCGTCTGCTTTGCCATCTCAATGGTTGCAGCAGACTCCATGATTACCCTCCCTGCAATGTCTTTTGTATAAAGTTATGGTTCAACAGGAATTGAAATGGTGAAAGTCGTGCCCTCACCTCTTTTGCTTTTTACGCTTATCGTCCCGTTATGTTCCTTGATTATACCATAGCAGATACTGAGGCCAAGACCGGTGCCTCTGCCCAGCGGCTTTGTAGAAAAGAAGGGATCAAATATCTTTTCCATTACGGCCTCATCAATACCGTGGCCGGAATCACGGATAACGATAGCAATACATTCCCCTTCCATCTTTATCTGAATCCATAGCTTGCCGCCTTCTGGCATGGCATCAAGAGCATTGATGATAAGGTTCATAAACACCTGCTGGATCTGATCTGGATTGACCTTCATGAGCGGCGTTTCTCCGATCTCCAAAGACAGATCAATGCCTCTGAACCGATTGTCATATCGCACGAGGTTCAAGGTCCTGTCCAGGATCTCGCTGATACTGCACAGTACTTTTCCTTTGGTAGATATGCGGGCGAAATCGCCAAGACTTCTAACGATCCTGGCTATCCGTTCGATATGACTGTTAATGGTAGAGAGACTATCGCTAAAAAACACTGTTTCGCTGTGGGATTCTGCAGGAATGGATCTCAGTTCCTGTACCAGTGATGAAATAGAGGCAAGGGGATTGCCGATCTCATGGGAAATGCCGGCAGTCAGCTTGCCGATGCTGGCGAGTTTCAAAGCCTGTAGGAGCTGCTCCTCCATCTTTCTCTTTTCCGTTATATCTTCAAAGATAACAACAAAACCGCCCGACGGATCAGTAAAAGGATTGATGTCGATCTTAAAATACTGCTCTGAAGGAGTATGGAGGGTGACCTCCCTTTTCTCGCTCATTTCAAAAGTATTGATGCTGATCCATGGGAGCAGCGCAGTAATTCTTCTGTTCGCTGCATCAGTTCTTCTGATGCCGGTAATCGCCTCCATTTCCCTGTTCCAGTAGGTTACGCGTTTTGCTGCGTCGATTGTGACAATGCCGGCAGGTGCGCTTTCTATAATATTTTCGCTGAACTCCTTGAGATATGCAAGACTTCGATTGGCTTCCTGAAGTTCCTGCCGTGAAAGCCTGAGCGTAGCTGTCATCTGCTTGATCGAAAGGGAGAGATCGCCCCTTTCCTTTTCCGTAATAAGGAGCTTGTCCTCAAAGATGATTGTTGCAATCGCAGAACCGAGGGAGCCTGAAAGAACGCGCATCGCCTCATCTCTGAGCCTGCCAAGATCAAGCGAGGATAGATTTTCCCTCTGAACTTGGTTCCTGAAAAGAAAACCGTCCACGATCTCCGCGGCATCTCGTCTGCCAAGATACTGCTCAAGCACTGCCTCGATCTCCTGCAATGTGTAATCAGCGCGGCCCGGTAGCGCCTGTGGATCATAGGACTCGACAAATATAAGGGCCTGCCGCTCTTCTTCCGGGTTCTGTTTGACGATGATCGATAAACCGATAAAGAAGAAAAGATTGAAGAAGAGACCCCAAAAAAGAGAATGGCTCCATCTATCAAGCCCCCGAAGACCAAAGAGTTGATCCGGATTTAACAGGGAAGAGTTGAGCATCGTGGAAAGCAATCCCTGCGGATCAATAATACCGGCTTTGAGCAATGCGGGCATAAGAAGAGTATAGAACCAGATAACAAAACCAGCAGCTATTCCAGCGATTGCCCCGATCCTATTTCCACGCTTCCAGTAAATACCAAGGATAATAGAGGGAGCAAAGATAGTTACTGCTTCAAATGATTTTAGGCCAATATCAACAAGGGAATAGAACTCTCCAATAGAAACGGCAAAGATATATCCCAAGAAAACACAGCCGAGAATCACAACTCTTTTGGTATTGAGAATAAACGTAGGGAAATGGGTCATCTCATGAAAACGGTATATGGTAGGCATGACGAGAGTGTTCATGATCATGGTACTCAATGCAAGAGACTCGACTATAATCATTCCCGTCGCTGCGGCAAATCCGCCAATAAATGTCAGGAGCGCAATTACCGAATTTCCCTTACCCATCGGTATGGTAAGCATAAACATGTCAGCATCAGCCTGTTTTCCGCCAAGCAGCAGGCCGCCAAAGGCAACAGGCATAACAAAGATGTTAATGATCAGCAGATAGAGCGGGAAAAGCCACATTGCCTTTGACAGATGCCGCATATCTGAATTTTCTACAACAGCGACATGAAACTGACGGGGCAAAAACATGATAGCCATCATAGAAAGAAAAAGAAGTGTAGCCCATTCTGTATAGCTCACTTGAGTGCCCCCTCCCAGGTAAAGGAGGTCACCGTATGCAGACCCTTTTATCTTCTCAAAAATATCTCCGACCCCACCAAAAAGAAAATACGTAACATAAAATCCCACAACCAGAAACGCAAAAAGCTTGATAATGGACTCAAAGGCGATTGCAAAAATCAGTCCTTCATGACGCTCTGAAGAATCAAGTCTGCGGGCGCCGAACATAATGGCAAAGATTCCGAGAATAAATGCTATGTACCATCCCCCCGCTGCCATGCCCTGTGTCTGACCAGAAAGGATCGCAAGCGTTCTCATAATAGCCTTGATCTGCAAGCCAAGATATGGCGTGATACCGATGACTGCCACAACCGTAACAAGCGCAGAGAGAAAGAGCGAATTACCATAGCGCGAGCCGATAAAGTCCGCAATAGTGGTGATCCTGTTTTCCTTTGCGATGCGGATGATCTTCTTCAGAAGGACCATCCATAACGCAGCCATGAGAGTAGGACCGAGATAGATAGTCAGGAACGAGAAACCTGATGTGGCTGCTTTTCCTACGCTTCCGTAGAATGTCCAGGATGTACAGTACACCGCAAGAGATAGAGAGTACACATACGGGTTTGATACGATACTCTTGCCCGCTCGTTCGCGCATCTCTGCGATGTAGGCTATTACAAAAAGAATGCTCAGATATGCAAGGATGAGAAGAGAAACTTCCCAGCCCTTAAACATCCGTATCCCTGCCCTTTGTTTTGTTTGAAGTTGAGACAATACATACTACGAGGATAAAAAGACTCCAGACGCAGAAGAGATAGTAGGGCAGGACCAAGCTGAAGATATCAAGAAAGGGCCAGTTGAAAAGAAGTGTTCCAAGAAAGAAGAGAAAGACCCAGAATTCCTTATTCTTCATAGGAGTTTATACATAGTGCGTTACGCTAAGGTTTCTTCGGCCTTTTCTGCTTGTGGCACTTGAAGCACTCGAATTTTGGAGGATGCGTTGACTTCAGCGCATACTGTTTCCCAATGCCATGACATTCCATACAAAGCGCCGTGTCGGCCACACCAATATGATTCGAATCAGCAGGCAACTGTGAATATTTCTTACCGGAAATCGCAAATAAGAACCCCAGCACGGCAAATACAAAAACAATAAAAATGACCGTGCTTTTCATCTTCAGTTACTTCCCTGTTTTGGCTTCTGATCATTGTCTTTGCTGTCAATAAGGATCTTTTTGTCTCCGATCCTGACTTCTTCTTTCTTTACGCAGCATTCCTGCTTGTCTGTACAGTCAAGAAATGCGCCTTTCGCAGCCTCCTCATGAACAGCGCATACTTCCTTGCATGTGCCGTTGAGCATTGCGCAGTCCTCGCCGGCAAGTGCAATCGTCGGGAACAAAAGAATAAAGCATAGCCATCTCATAAGTTCACTTTCCTCCTTTGATAGAGAGATAGTTCAGTTTCTACTTTAACCAAGATTTGAAAATATGTATAGTGCCCCAAAAATCGTGTCGCATCAAAGCAGGAGTGTTTTAAATCATGAAGCACTATTTTTTGCCTACAATAACTCTCTTAATGATACCTTCTCAATGGATGATCTTAGAAAGGTACGGTGAGACAGCATGGGCCAGAGGCAATCCCACTCCTCAATAAAGGGGAGCAAACTGCCATTGACTGTTACAGCCAACAATCTATAGAATTGCAAACAGTAGTTCACATTCGCGCCAGCCCAAAAAATAGCATAGTTTATTCACGCATAAGGAGAAGATGAAATGGAGGTTTCCGACGTAACAGCAGATTTAATTGCCACTCATCCAAATCTATCCAATAAAATTAAGAAACCCCAGGAAGCCCTCGCAGAAGTCGTATCCGGCGCAAGAATTTTCATAGGAACAGCGTGTGCTACGCCAAAGACCCTTGTGGAGGCCCTCGAAAATCTCAAACAAAATCTTTCCGACGTACAATTGATACATTTTATAACTACCGGTGCCGTACCAGTAGTAGATGGTGAGCATAAAACGCGCTTCAAACATAAATCATTTTTCGTTGGCAGTGACACACGAGAAATCATGAAACAGGGTCAGGCCGATTACATTCCGATATCTATTTCTGAGGTGCCGAATCTGATCGAGACCGGCCGTATTGGCTTTGATCTTGCCCTGATACAGACTTCAATGCCTGATGAAAATGGCTACGTCAGTCTCGGCGTTTCGGTCGATATTACGCGTACTGCGGCAAGACATGCCAAAAGAGTTATAGCGGAACTGAATCCGATGATGCCCGTGACTTTCGGTGATACGTTCATTCATATCGACGAAATCGATGCCATGGTCCTCGTAGACACCCCTGTTATTGAATACACTCACAAGCCTGCTGACGCCAGAGCTGAACAGATTGCTCGCTATGTGGCCCGCCTTGTCGAGGATGGAGCAACTCTTCAGATAGGCTTGGGACAGATACCGAATGAAATGTTAAAGTTTCTCAAGAATCGCCGTAATCTCGGAATTCACTCTGACGTTATTACTGAGCCAATCGTGGATCTTATTCAACAGGGGGTAATTACAGGAAAGGACAAAACTGTTCACCGTGGACAGGTTGTTGCCTCTTATTGCCTTGGCACAAGGCGTCTCTATGACCTGATTCATCGGAATCCTATGTTTTCATTCCATCCAATGGAATATGTCTGCGATCCGGCAATCATAGCAAAGAACCATAACATGGTATCGGTGTCCCAGGCCTTTGCAGTGGACCTTACAGGACAGATATGCGCAGACCAGTTTGAAGGGGAATTTTACAGCGGCGTATCCACTCAGCTTGATTTCATTCGTTCGGTATCGAAGTGCTATGGAGGAAAAGCGATTATCTGTCTCGCTTCGACAACGGAAAATGACGACGCATCCCGCATTCGCCCTCTGCTACTCAAGGGTGAAGGTGTCACGATTCCGCGGTCAGATGTGCATTATGTCATTACAGAATACGGCATGGCATATTTATATGGGAAATCCATACGTGACCGCGCATTGTCTCTCATTGAGATAGCCCATCCGAAATTCCGAGAGCAACTTCTTGAAGAAGCAAAACAGCTTGGCTATGTCAGAAAAGACCAGTCTCTGCGGAGCAAACAGGCGTATCCGGAGGAAGAAGAGTCAGAAGCTACACTAAAAAACGGCAAGAAGATCTTGATTAGACCGTCTAAGGCAAGTGATGTTGAAGGGTTACAGGATATCTTTTACGAATTGCCACCCGAAGATATTTATACCAGATTCATGACCTGTCTAAAGTCACTTTCTGTTTCAGAGGCACAGCATCTCTGTAATGTTGACTATGAAAACGAAATGGCATTTGTGGTGGTAACCGGAGAGAGAGGAAAGGGAAGAATTATCGGCAGTTCGTGCTATTTTCTGAATCCTTCGACTAACCTTGCGGAGACAGCGTTTATGGTGCATCCGGAATGGCAGGGGAGCGGACTTGGCTCTCATCTTCAAAAACGGATGATGGAATATGCAAAGAAAAAGGGCATCAGGGGATTTTTTGCAGACATTCTACCCAATAACGCCAAGATGAGAAGGCTGGCCGAATCCACTCCCAATGCTAGCATCAATAATCTTGGTGATATTATTGAAGTAACCGTCCTTTTTTAGCGTCAATGATATCCCCGCCACAACGTGGTTACGGCTGGCAGGTAATACGCTTGATGCTATAGGCAATTTTACTCCTTTTGTATTTTTTGCAATCCCTGTTTTATCATCTCTCTATCTATGAAAATGAAGTTATTACTACAATCATTGTTAAAGCATATTGCTACGCTTGGGCCAATCGGGTACATACCTTTTGCACCGGGAACATTCGGCAGCCTGGCCGGCCTCATATGCCTTTGGTTCTTTCCGCTGCCTCTTCAGGGCCATCTTTTATTGATCATTATTGGCTCAATCATCGGATCAATAGCTGCAACGGCTGCTGAGAAACAGTTCGGCCAGAAGGACAGCGGGAAGATCATTGTTGATGAGTTTATTGGTTTCTATATCGCTGCTTTTTTTCTTCCCCATACTCCTCCCTTGCTTATAGCCGCTTTCTTATTATTCAGATTTTTTGATATATTCAAGCCACTTATGATACGTAAAGTAGAAAAAGCTTTAAGAAATGGCAAAGGGGTTATGGGGGATGATATCCTTGCCGGGATATATGCAAATGCCATCCTGCAGGTATGGGTAATGGTTAAGGGTTAAAGAAATACTCTGGGACCGGGAAACAGAAGGCTGATACATGACTATTCGATCTTTTATTGCGATTAACCTGCCCGATCGCGTGACCAGGTCAATCGCTGATCTGATTGCAGAACTCAGGAAGACTGGAGTTGATGTTGCATGGGTACCAGCAGAGAAGATCCACCTTACCCTCAAGTTTCTTGGCAATACAGTCGATTCAATGATTCCTGAGATAATGGAGCGGATTAGCAAAAAACTCTCACATTACAATGCCTTTTATATTAAAATAGTCGGCACCGGATGTTTCCCTTCGGAGAAGCGGCCACGAGTGCTCTGGATTGGCATCGAAGGTTCTGCGGTCCTGAACAGTATTCAGAAAGATATGGATACTGAATTTGCACAACTTGGGTTTGCAGCAGAGGATAGACCCTTTTCCCCGCACCTGACAGTCGGGAGGGTCAGATCACAAAAAAGAATTACTGAGATGATGAGAAGATTCACAGAATTCAGAACAGCTGATTTTGGAATAGTTGAAGTGAAGGGTATACGTATCATGAAGAGTGAACTTAAGCCGGCAGGCGCGGAATATACGTGCATTGCCGAAATACCAATAGGCACAGGGAGGAATAATGTCAAAGGAATCGAACAAGGAACCGAATAAAGAGAAGCTGAAGGCCCTCGAGATGGCCATTTCCCAGATCGAAAAGAATTTTGGCAGAGGGTCTATCATGCGGCTCGGCGAAGTTGTAATCCCAGAGGGTATACAGTCTATCCCTACCGGTTCGCTCGGTCTTGACATAGCGACCGGCATCGGCGGTCTGCCAAAGGGAAGAGTTGTGGAGATCTACGGCCCTGAATCCTCGGGGAAAACAACACTTGCTCTAAACGCTATCGCTCAGGCACAGGCTGCAGGAGGTTCTGCTGCATTCATTGATGCAGAGCATGCACTTGATGTGTCTTATGCAAAGAAGATCGGCGTGCAGGTCGATGATCTGCTTGTTTCCCAGCCTGATACCGGTGAGCAGGCACTCGAGGTCACTGAAGCACTCGTGCGGAGCGGGGCCCTTGATATCATTGTCGTTGATTCTGTTGCAGCGCTTGTTCCGAAGGCAGAGATCGAAGGCGATATGGGAGACTCCCTGCCCGGTCTTCAGGCGCGGCTCATGAGCCAGGCCCTGCGGAAGCTTACAGCATCCATATCAAAGTCACACACAACCGTTGTCTTTATCAACCAGATCAGAATGAAGATCGGTGTCATGTTCGGCAGCCCGGAGACAACAACCGGAGGGAATGCGCTCAAGTTCTACGCATCCATGAGGCTCGATATCAGGAAGATCGAGAGCCTGAAGGATAACCAGGAAATTATCGGTGGACGGGTCAGGGTCAAGATCGTGAAGAATAAGATGGCTCCTCCCTTCAGGCAGGCTGAATTCGATATCTATTTCAATGAAGGCGTCTCGCGCATGGGAGAGATCGTTGATCTTGGGGTGGAAAGAAATATTATCGAGAAAGCCGGCGCCTGGTACAGCTACTCAGGCAATAGAATTGGCCAGGGAAGAGAAAATTCAAAAGAATTTCTGAAGAATAATCCTGAAATGGCCAAAGAGATCGAAGCAAAAATCATCGAGGCAGTCCACCTTAAAAAATAACAGGAGATGACCGATGGATGTCAATGACTTATTAAGGGAAGCACACGGGCAGGGAGCATCTGATCTACATCTTAAGGTCGGAACATATCCAATCCTCAGGATCAACGGAGAGCTTGCCCCCCTTGCAACAGAGAAGCGTCTGAGCCAGGAAGACACACTCAAGATGGCCTTTGCTGTCATGAGCCCCGGACAGAGGGAAATATTCAAGAAACGCAACGATATCGACCTCGCATACAGCGTTCCGGGACTTGGCCGCTTCAGATGCAACATCTTTATCCAGAGGGGCACGGTCGGCCTTGTTTTCAGAGTCATTCCGATGAGAATACCAACAACCGAGGAGCTCCTGCTTCCCGACATCATCAAGAAGATAGCCATGGAGTCGAGAGGACTTATTCTCGTTACCGGAACCACGGGCAGCGGTAAGTCAACAACACTTGCCGCCATGATCGATCATATCAATACAAACAAGACCGATCATATCATGACCATTGAAGACCCCATCGAATACCTGCACAGGGACAAACGGTCCATTGTCAACCAGAGGGAAATCGGCAGTGATACTGAATCGTTCAGCAAGGCAATGAGGGCTGCGATGAGGCAGGACCCTGATGTTATCCTTGTCGGCGAAATGCGTGATTTTGAGACGATCCAGACAGCCCTGACCGCAGCAGAAACCGGTCATCTTGTTCTCAGCACCCTCCATACGAGTGATTCAGCGGAAACAGTAAATCGTATTATCTCCGTGTTCCCGCCCTATCAGCACAAGCAGGTCAGAATACAGCTTGCGTCAGTGCTCAGGGGCATCATATCGATGAGACTTGTTCCCAAGTCAGACGGCAAGGGCAGAGTGCCTGCGGTTGAGGTGCTGATAGCTACTGCAACTATTAAAGACTGCATCCTCGATGCTGACAAGACAAAGTCCATCAATGACGTGATAGCTCAGGGCACGATTCACTATGGCATGCAGACCTTTGACCAATCGCTCTTCAATCTCTTCAAGTCAGGACTGATCTCCTATGAAGAGGCCTTGAGACGTGCCACAAATCCTGACGACTTTGCGCTTAAAGTGAAGGGCATTCAGTCAACGAGCGATGTTTCACTTGAAGGCCAGGAGCAGTTGAATAAGGACGAAATGAAGATTGACCGTTTCAGCAGGTAACGCGCGCAGATATGCCCTGCTTCTGCTTAGATATCGCGGAAGAAGCGAAAAGGAGATGCGGGACCGGCTCAAAAAAAAGGGTTACCAGGCAGATGAGATAGAGATTACTGTTGCCTATCTCCTGGATTCCGGCTTCCTGAATGACAGGGTTCTTGCAGAAAATCTTAAACGTCAGGCAATGACCAATAAGCTTCTCGGATTTGAGGGAGCACGGCGATTCATGCAGTTAAGAGGCCTCTCAAAAGAGATCATTGAAGGCGCTCTTGAATATCACGAAGATGATGAGTTACGGAATATCAGGAAGTTGATCGAAAAAAAACAGAGAAGTATAAGCAGATATCCTGAACCAAAGAGAACACAAAGACTTATGGGGACCCTGATGCGAAAGGGCTACTCTTCAGCTCTGATCAGAAAGGCCCTGAAAAATACCATAAGAGACGAGGGAATCGAAGAATGAAAAAAATCACGTTGTGCATGGCTGTCATCTGTTTCATGCTTGGTGCAGGCTGCACCAAGTCCGTCCGTTACTCACAGGACGAGATCAAAGACTACCCCCCTGCTGTCCAGGACCATATCAAGAATAACGAGATCACGACCGGCATGACCAAGGCCCAGGTGAGATACTCGTGGGGCGGGCCGCACTCGGTCAGGATTCTCTCCCCTGGCGAAGGCGGTAAGGAGCGCGTGGAATGGGCCTATGAGAAGTTTACGTTCTTCAAGACACGGCTGATCTTCACGGACGGCAGACTTACCGAAGTCATCGGCAATGCACCGGGGTCTGGGAAGTAATGATGAACAGTGCAGAGACAAGACAGACCTTTCTTGAATATTTCAGGTCAAAAGAACATGAGATCGTGCGGAGTTCGTCTGTTGTCCCTGGCAATGACGCTACCCTGCTGTTCACGAATGCAGGCATGGTGCAGTTCAAGGGAGTTTTTCAGGGTGAGGAGAAGAGGCCGTACAGCCGCGCAACAACAAGCCAGAAGTGCATGCGTGCCGGCGGCAAACATAACGACCTCGAGAATGTTGGCCACACTGCCAGGCATCATACGTTCTTTGAGATGCTCGGCAATTTCTCTTTTGGCGATTACTTCAAAAAAGACGCCATACTTTTTGCCTGGGAACTGTTGACTGAATATTACAAACTGCCAAAGGACCGTCTTTGGACCACGGTATATGAAGATGACGATGAGGCAGAACAACTCTGGAAGGAGTTCACCGGTGTCCCGGCAAACAGGATCGTCCGCCTCGGGGCTA